>NZ_JACSRD010000238.1 GCF_014879935.1 Prosthecobacter sp. | reverse complement strand
CTTGAGCGCATCCAGTGAGTCGAGACAGCACATCACCATCATCATGAGGTTCTCGGTGTCCAGATTGCAGAAATATAGCCAGTAGGGCCATCGCTGCCAAAGCTGCTGGTAAAACGTCCTCACCTTCGGGATGGCATAAATCTCCCTTGGATCGTCATCATAGCCTTCGATCATGAGGGCCAGACTATTCATCATGCCCTGGAGCTGCTTGCCCACGGGAACACGAAACTTGCCAAACCGGGACAGGAAATCTTTGGAATCCCCGGCTTCCACACGACCCCGGCTGAACTGATAGAGGATGAGGTCGGACATGATCGAAGATGTAATTGCTTCGGTTTGTCCTCAACTCAAACTCGCTTCGACCATGCGACAGCGGCACGCACATGCGGCACCTCAGCCTTCACTTCGGCGCTGATGCGGGCGTGGAGCTTTCGGTATTCATTAAGAACTCGCAGGGCGTCTTCGCCCATTTCCTGTCCGGCAAAGAGTTCCGGGGCGGTGTCGGTGAAGTTTAGTCCCAACTGCACGCCTTTAGCCTCAACATCGGCCCCCAGTTCATAGTTGGTCAGCAGGAGCCGCCGCTTCGGACTGGTGGTGGCACCGCAGGAATCGAGGAACCATGTGGGTGATCCGGTGGAGTCGGCATGGAGCAGCACCAAGAGCTTCTTCTCGATGTGCCAGAGATCCCGCAGCGTCTCCTCTGTGATGGCGAGCGTGCGCAGATGCACCACCGTCTGGAGAAAGGCCAGATAGGCCTCCGAGTAGCCCGCACCGTCGAAAGTGGGTAACTCAAAGCGCGATTGCAGGCCGGAGACATAAACCGTGGACCGGTTCAGGGCTTTGGCGAGATCGGCGAAGGTGTGCATGACCTCACTCCACCTCAAACCCCTGACTCGTGAACTTCAAGGTGCGGGCGTTTTCTGTAACAGTGCGCACCACGTTATCGGGCACACCAGTTGGGACGATGGCTTCGATGTCTAGACGCACAGTCACATCGGCTCCGATGAGGCTGGCGATGTGGGCGATGACTTCTTCGGCGATCTTGCCCGCGTCACGACCGACACGCTGGGGATCAAGGGTGACCGTGCCGTGGAAGCGCTTCGGCTTTGCTGCCTCGGTAGGCTTGTTGGGTTCGGGAGTGGCCGTTGGCGTAGTTGGCGTGCTGGAGGACGTATTACCAGCAGTCGTGCTGTCACCGCTCGCGGGGGCAATGGAGACAGGCTTGTCGGCTTCCATTTGCTTGAGGGCAGCCTCGGGCTTGACGAGCAAACCAAAGAGGCTGTCCTCGGACACTGCGATGTTTTGACCGCTGCGCAGGCCGAGGTATCGACCCTTGGCTTCATCGAAGCTGTCAGCGTAGGCGAAGCTCTCTTCAGGCCACAAGATCAGGCGAAGTCCTTCTCCTACAGCGTCGATTAGCACTCGTGAATCACGAAGCCTTGGCAGATAGGTGTAGCGACCAAAGTCCTCGATCAGTTGCTTGATGGTGACGTGATTCCCTCGCCAGAGCGGCACGTTGTCGAGTTCCAGGCGGAGGCGAGTGCCTGCGAGTCCGGTGATCAGCATCTCGTCATTGCGCAGCTTCTTGCTTGCACGCAGGGCCAGGGCTTCGTGTCCGGTGAGACGGAACGAGGTCCAGTCCATCGGGCTTTGTGGGGTGGCTTGAGTGGGCACCAGAAGCCACTGATAGGCTTCTGGGATTCGGGAATCCACCACCGTGCTGGCTGCCTGCTTCTGGCTCACGGCCTGCTTGGCTTGGTGGGGCGAGAGATCAAGGCTTGTCGTGTCATCGACGATGGATTCCCATGCCAAGAAGCGGCGAACGGCTTCATCCAGGTCTTGAAGCTTGGTCTTGTCCACTGCCAGAAAGACGATGGCATTACGGTAAAGGCGAGGGGAGCTGCCTTTCGTCTCCATGATAAGCTTGGCAGCGTTCAGTGCGGGGCTCTCGCCATCCTTGGAGTAGGGGGACTCTAGTCCTAGCACAACCAGTCGTGCCTGCGGTTCATCCAGCACATCACTGCCGGACTTTGGAAAGGCGTGAGTGCCTCCGAAGTCACCTTTCCTCGTCAGGTCTTGCTTGATACGGCGATCCAGTTCCTTGATCACAGCCTCGGGATCGGCCTTGAGTTGTTCGGCGCGATCTTCGGCCAGCTTGGTCACTGTTGGCTGGGTGGAATACCAGTAGCGGCTGCTGTCGTGATACAGATAGGTGGCTGCTCCGGTGAGACGACGCAGGGCATCGCCGAAAGTCGAGCAGGCTTCACCGGGCATCACGCAGCCGAGCTTCACTGCTTGGTCTTCCAAGCCGACGTGAGCGGCTTTGGCTGTCGGGGCCGATCCCATGTAAATGGTGCGGGCCACACGACGATGCGCGGAGAATTTACCCAGATTTGGCACTTCACCATCCATGCGCAGTGGCAGGGAGTTTGGACCATCCACGTCTTTCTCGATGACCGGCACCCAGTTGTCGGAAAGGTAGCGGGTCAGCTCAAACTGCACACGGGGATCATCAATCGGCACATGGCAGGGCAGGATCATTGGGCTGCGATCACCTTTCTCCCACAGGCTGTGAATTACTGCCGCCATCAGGCGCAGGACACCACGGGTGCGTTGGAACTTCACCAGCGTGGACCAGTCGGAATACAGGCGATTAAAAAGCTCCGGGTGGATCGGATAAGCGGCTTTCATGCGCTTCTCGTAGTCACCGCTGGAGCATTCGGATGGGAACTCCGCCTTCTGCGTGCGATAGGTATTAAAGAAGGCCTGCGCCACCGTGTCACGCCCCACAAACTGCTCGTTCGTCACCAGCGGCTCAAACAGACGCCTGCGGACGATCTCAAAGCCCTCATCCACACTCGCTGGACGCCAGGAGGCTTCCACGCGGCCAATCGCATTGCGCAGGCGGTCCAGTGCGGCGCGTCCACGTTCGCCACCCACTTCGAGGTCATCACTTTGGGTGTGCGGTGATCCGGTTGTGTCGGAGGCGGGAAGGCTCACCACCAGCAGGCATTGCTTGGCTAGCTTGGCGGACTCCGTCAGGGCTTGGGCAAAGGAGAAGTGCGTCTCAAAGTCACCGCCGGGCAGATCCTTTGTTTCATGGTGAAGCTGGCGAGCATAGGCCACCCACTCATCCACCAGGATCAGGCAGGGACCATATTCGTTAAAGAGTTCCCGCAGCACATCGCCGGGGCTCGTGGCTTTCTCATCATCCGCAGCGATGCGGGCATAGGCTTTCTTGCCACCGAGCTGCCAGGCTAGTTCACCCCACAGCGTGCGCACTACGGTGCCGTCCTTCTTCACCGAGGGATTGCCGGGGGAAATCTTGTTTCCCACCAGCACCACCCGTTTCACCTTGGGCACGGCTTTCACTTCGGCTTCGACCGCCAGTGTCTCCACATCCAGCAACTCGCTCAGCGGGGTGCCGGAGAAGAGATGATACAGCGCCAGCATCGAGTGTGTCTTGCCACCGCCGAAGTTCGTCTGGAGCTGCACCACCGGATCACCGCCCGTGCCGCAGAGCCGTTGCAGAGCACCGACGAGCAAGCCCTTCAAACTCTCCGTCAGGAAGGTGCGGCGGAAGAACTCCGCTGGGTTCCGGTATTCGTCCGAGCCTTCGCCGATGTGAACCTGCCAGAGGTCAGCGGCAAACTCCGCCTGCTGATACTTACCGCTCGCCACATCCTTGTGCGGATTCACCACCTCACGCCAGGGCTTCAAAGCCCCCGCCACCGGAGTTTCCAGGCCGATGCTGGAACTGCGACGGCGTTCCTGCCGGGCCTGTTCGTCAAACCTCACGCGCAGCAGTTCCATTTTGGCCCGCTCCACCTCATCCGCCTGCGGCGCACTGATGGAGGCCAGCACACGGGCCATCGTGTCGAGCGCCCGATAGGTGTTGTCACCATTGAACGGTTTCTGATGCGCCCACTCATTGCGCACGGAGAGCAGCTCATTGATCATGCTGCGCTCCGCCTTGCCTAGCGTCATGGCGAAGACATCCTTCCACACCCGGTCCATGATCACCAACAGGCCAGCGGCATCCGAGGTGGGTTCAGAGGCCAATCCAGCCAGCCGGGTATCGCTCAGCACGCTCTTCACTTCCTGCGGCCACTTCTCACCCCAGCAGGTTTTCAGCTCACGCTCCACAAAGGGGCGCAGACCATCCCGCAAGAGTTCGAGTGCTTTGCCGACGCGTTCGTGATTGGTGAGTGCCATGAGTAAGGGGAGGGGAAAAGGTTAGAACAGCTCACCCGTCGTAGGCACGGACGGCGTGGTTTCGATGAGGACTTCGCGGGCCAGACGCACCAGTTCAGGCCAGCCCATGACGAGGGCATTGTAGGCTTGAGCCTCGCGGCTCCATTTGCGGTTCTCGCAGACGGTGAAGAGCTTATAGGCCAGATCACGCGCCACATCGGCCTTAGTGCCGAGCTTGCGCAGCAGCGCCGCCGTGGCGGCATCGCCCTTGCGCTCGTGATAATAGACCCGCAGCAGATGATGTGTCATCTCCCAGACGGTGAGCCGTTTGTCCGTCTCCGGGTCCCAATCGGCTTGCAGCGATTCGGGGGCGATCAGTCGCACGTTGCTGCCTTTGACTTCGAGAATGCCATCAGCCACCAAGCCGTTGAGCGCCGTTGCCTGTGCGTTTGCAAGCAAGTTCGCCTTGCCGGAGTCTCCCCATTGGAAGCCATCCTCACCAAACCATTGCACCGCCCAGCGGGTGTCTTTGTCCAGTTCCTCAACGGACTCACCAAGCAACTCGTCCTTCATGCCATTGATGATTCCAAGAACCGTGCGCACACTCATGGACTTACCGCTGCTTTCGAGCACGGCTGAATAACGGGAAAATACGGCCATGCCAGGGCCAATGGCGGCCTGCGCAAAGTCCACAGGTGCAACGTTGCCTTGTTGAAGGTGCCGCAGAGAGGGTGGTAGTTCCCGCTTCAGTTCAGCCACAAAAGCATTTCTCCCGACACGTGGCGCATTTGTTGGACGCTGACGACAGGCCAGAACGATATAGGACGCCAGCGAACTGGTCCCCATGGAAACCAATCGCCAAGCCTGTGATGCACGCACTGGCCAAGTCGCAGTGATCGTGAACCCGCTTGAAATCAAAGCCTCAAGCAGCGTCTCCCAGCCGGTAGTGAGGTCCACTCCTTCGTTTTCGCCATCATCCTCACCGCTGTCATCGTCATCATTCTGTTTGAATGCATAGTAAACGGTCAGCGGGACACGCGGGTCGAGGCGTTCACGCAGCCTTGTGAACGTCTGGCGAAAGCCTGATTCGAAATGGTCCTTTGCCTTGAGCTTATCGCCATCGAAACGCTCAGGTGATGCGGTGAGTTCACGCGCTTTCGGCACTAGAATCGTGCTGAACAAATCAGGGTATAAATCGCCAACGGAGCGTCGCAGCCAGACGTAAAAGAAGTCGCTGAGCGCAGCATACCCGATGTTGTCGTAATACGGCGGGTCAGTGCTGACCATCAGCGAGTCCACACCAGTTGCGCCATTTGCAGCATCGACTTGTGAGGCTTCACCAAGATGTGTCTGGCCCGTCGTCAGGACCGCGACACAAGCGGCTACATATTCGAAGCAGGTGCTCCACGCGCCCACTGAATCGCCAAGTGTATTTGCTTCGCCAAAATCCCAATTCATCGGGATGGCTTGGCGAGCGAATATGTTCATGATCTTCTGGTTCCCAGAGTTCCAGCGATTGACCGCGCTATTAAAATCAGCCGTTCGATCTACGGCGAGACCCAGAAAAGTTGAAACCGTTCGCGCATAAGCCTCTGCATCTTCGTCATTTAGACCTGCTATTTGAGCGTCGGCTTTGATGTCTGCTCGGACTGCTTTAACGAGTTCGGTAAGCGATGTCAGCGCGGTAAGCTGGCGCGGAGTAAACGCATCTCCCCATGTCGGCATGCCATACATTGGTAAGCGGTCAACGTCATGACATGGCGTGGTAACATCCTCATCTGGCTTCCAAGTTGCCAGGTTAATCCGTCCAAGGCGCTCGTGCTCGGCATCTGCCGGAAGATAGACACGGCCGCGCTTGGTCTCTGCGACAATGGCTGTCATCACACATCCGAGCTTTTGCTCTTTGGCTTGTGTGCGGGTGTAATTATATTCCAGCGGTTCGCCAGAAAGGATGCAGCGAAACGTCCGTCGCCCCATCTTTGTTCCAGCACGAACAGCCGCTTTGTCTGTGGGCGAGCCGGTTTTCACCGTAAAGCGGTAGGTGCCTGCTGCGCGGTCAACGATTGGCTCAAGCCACGACGATTTGCCGGCATTGTTGGCGAGCCAATAACTTGTGATCAGAGGCACATGTGCGCCCCGTGCTGCCGGGTCTTGACTGGCAACCGTTCGTGCCCAAAGCCAAGCAATGACATTGGCCTCGCCGCCACCAAGCTCATCCGGCAGCTTCACCTTCGGGTAAAGATGGCCGATTTTCTCCAGTGCCCTTTCCCGAATGAGGCGGCCATAGTAGCGCACATCGGCGGCCAGTCCTTTGGTGCCGGTCCAGACCTGGGTGCCGACATCGCTTTCGCGGTCGTCCGGGTTCACGGGGGCATGACCGGCCCAGCGGGGAGCGAGTTCGAGATTGCACTTGTTAAGCAGGACGGCCACGGGATTGAGGTCCGCCGCGTGGGCCTCGAAGCCCAGCCGCGCAGCCTCCAACGGGATGGAGCCACCGCCGGAAAAGGGATCGAGCACAGGCGGGAGCTTGCCATCGCAATGGCGCAGCATTTCCCGATGCGCCTCTTCATACACCTCCGGGTGCTCATGCAGCTTCTTCCCCATGAGCCGACGCAGGATGCCAAAAAGCCGCTCTCGCTCTCCATCCTGCTCCGCCTCGCTCTTGTCCTTCCAAGCTGGATCATCCGAGGGATCAGTGACAACAGACGCAAACAACACCGCCCGCGCACAAGGCAGCGGCAGCCGCGCCCACCAGTGGTGGATGCCCTTCGGATGCGGCCCGATGCCCGGCATCTTGTCATACGACGACGCGTCATTGATCTCCGGCAACGGCAACGCGACTTCGATGAGCTTCTTGGGGTAGGTGGGGGTCATGAATGGTTTTTAACTTTGACGTGAAGCTCGATAGTCCTGGAGTGCCTTCTGACTCTGTTGCTCAATTTGTGAAAGTGCTGGGGTAAGCAATTCTTCAGGAGGCGCAGGTAGATAATGCGCGGTGACTGATGGCGAGGATTGGCTCCAAGAATCGAGGTATTTCGCAAAATCAGCGGCTGATTGGAGAATCACTGGCCAGCGTTGTGATTTCCAGCGTGGCTGCTCAACGATACGTTGATGGATTTTCTTGGCGGTCGGCTCGTCGGCAATCCAAGTATCCTCGGCGCTGGCAGCCAGATAATGAAAATCTTCCGTTAGCTCGAGATGAACATGTCCCGCAGGAGTGAGAGTGACTAGGTCGTCATCAGACAGAAGCTCGCGTTTTAGATGCTCTGCCAAAATGCATCCGTGATGCAAGAGATAGGAGCATTCACGCCGAACGGCGGCTTCGTCTGTGCCGAGGGCCGACAGGGCTTCAATGAGATCGTTAACACGATGGTAACCACGGTAGCCAGAGGGGCCTGCGCTGCGTGCTCCTTCCTGGAGCCAACGGAGAATACGGTAACGGACAAGATGGTCGGGATTGGGATCTTCGGGTTCACATTGGAACACGTTTTTCACCCAGGAACGATTGCCGTCGTAGTAACGATGGTGACCGCGCAGAAGCATCCGGGTCACGACACCCTGAGGCAGATGCATTTGCTGTCCGGTCGCCTGACTGGCGAAGATGTCCTGCTCGGAGATGTAACCGCTCCGGCAGAACTCAAGGAACATCTCGAAGGCACGACGGATGTTCCAGCCAGCGAGGCCAACGATGATGTTCTTGCCATGCCGTCGGTGGTCGAACAGCGACCCCATCATGATCCCAAGAAACTTGTCCAATTGATCGGCCTGGAACTGCACCAGTTTGCCCGCCATCACATAGTTGAGAGCCTTGGAGGATGCTTTTGCCTCCCGAAGGACAAGGCTGAGCCGATTCTGAAGCACTTTCTGGAAAGGAGGCGGCTCGATACGGTAGATGAGATCCTTGAGTGCGGTGTCGAGGGGAGGTTCGTTGCGATGGTTCTCAAAGGTGATGTGGCGCAAGGGCAACATGACCAAACAACGCACTTGCTGCTGAAGCCATCGTGCCACTTCAAACATGAGCAACTGCTCGTCACGATCCCTCTTGTCGCAGTTGTCGAGAACGACGATGAGCAAGCGCCCTCGGCCTGTGCAGAGGTGGCGCTCCAGAGCTTGGAGCGTGCCGTCCTGGTCCTGCTTCAGTTTGGTGATTTCGTCCGCCAGCCGTTTCTTGTATTCGTCAGAGTCTTTGGAGAACAGCTCCAGCGTCCATTTGTCGAATGTCTCGATTTCCTTCCGGTAAAGTTTTCTCAAGCCGACCAGGGACTCCGTATCTTGATCGGGGGAGCTATCCCGGATACCCTGCGCCAGATGCCGACGGCACCAGGCATAAATCTCATCCTTGCTAACAGGGGCATCATTCAGGTCGATGCGTGCCCAAGCAATTCGTTCCCGCACTTCTTCAGGTAGAGCGATTCGCTGAAGGTAATCCACAAACGTGGATTTACCGCTGCCGACAGCCCCCACCAGCAAGAGGATTTTGTTTCTCAGGGACTCCAGATCGCCGAGCTTCGCGACGATGGGGACAGGGTTTCCGGTGTCCTCAATCCACTGGGCCTCCTGCACCTTGGGTGGGGAGGCAAGTCTGATGATTCGGTCAATCTCATCCACATAGCGCTCCCGGCGCTGTGTTTTGACATAGGCATTCTCGACGATCTTGAACCGATCCTCATAGGATGATGGGTTGAACAAATGCTGAAACTCGGAGGAGAGCAGTTTGCCAAACTCGTTGTAGGGCACCTGTTCATCTTGAAGTGAAGTGCCTCCCACCATTCGGACGGGACGGTGATACTTCCTTGCGGACGCCTTTCGCAACTGCTCTGCCACGCTTTGGGTCAAGCTTTCGTAGCTCACTTTGGTGAGAAACGCAGCAAATTCAGGGCTTGCCGGATTGGCGTCGGCCAAGCAGAAACTGGCGAGCACAGTGTCGGAGTCGGAGGTCCGCAGTTCGGTTTGAAGACCATTGGTCACTACGCAAAAGCGGCAGGGATTGATGCCAGGAGGGTAAAGGGCGTTCAACTCGGTGGCGTAGAGGCGACACTCCAAAACGGCATCCGCAAGATCATCACTCGGCGGTTTTGCTTCCCAAACAGCGACCGGCAGCCCACGAATGATCACGACATGGTCTGGAAAATAGCGCTTTTTATTCTGCCTCTTTTCGATCTCAAAATCACGCAGGTTTGGCTTAGTCCGGATGAGCGACGCAGGGAGTCCCAGGCCATTTGGCAGCGGGGCAGTCAATAATGGCCACACGAACTTCTGCTCAACATCACTCTCATTCATGAGAATGGCAGGATCGGGTGGGAAGTGGTTCATCGGAAAAGGAAGTGGTTGAATTTCACGAATGGGGTGCCAGTTTAGCAGCCCATGTAACCATCCCCGTCTTCAGACGAGTAGAAATCATCGCAGAAAGGCTGCCTGGCTCACGCCTCGCAGCCTTTCTCTTTTCTGGATCAAATCTCATGATGGGGAGCCTCCTTTGGCAAGCAGTTCACTAAAGTCATAGTTCACACTCGTCACGCCGAAATCCGGCT
This sequence comes from Prosthecobacter sp., assembly GCF_014879935.1. Classification (GTDB taxonomy): domain Bacteria; phylum Verrucomicrobiota; class Verrucomicrobiia; order Verrucomicrobiales; family Verrucomicrobiaceae; genus Prosthecobacter. The sequence continues at coordinate 12,249 of NZ_JACSRD010000238.1, read as the reverse complement.
CCCGCTGGAAGGGCTTTCTGACGTAGTGAACGCGGTGCTGGTCTTCGGGCAGGAACTCGACGATGGCGAGGATGAAGTCGTTGGGCTTGTTCAGGGAGTAGAGGATTTCATTCCGCGTGACCGTGATGGTGGCAGCACCTGTGATGCGGCCTTTGACCTCAAGGAAGCGCAAGCGACCGGTGCCGGGGACGCGGGACTCGATGTCGTAGCCGAGTTTTTCCAACTCGCGATCCACAGGCTCGAAGCCGAGCGAGCGCTCGATGTCCATGATGACCCTTCGTGCATGAGCAGCAGCGGCCTGGGTATCAGGTGATTGGGAGAAGGTCGGCGCAGGCGAGCGACCCGCTACCTTGTCCAGAAGTCCCTGGGGAATGACCAGCAGGCCACCAAGCACGACGGGTGGAAGTGGTGAGAGTTGGGCTTCAAGGGCGAGTTCCTCCATGCGCTTCTCCAGTCGGCCCTGAAGGATGTCGGCACGCTTGCGGGCTTCGTTGGAGTTCAGGCGTGCATTTGCTTTGCCTGCCTGCTCCTGGAGTTTGAGTTCCTCGGCGCGGTGGTCCCAGTAGTTGATTTCCTTGGTGAGGCGGTCCTTCACGGCAGCCTTGGTCTTGGCGATGAGTTCCAGACGGCGCTTTTTGACCTCATCGAGATGCTCGGGAACCACGGTGCCAATCGCATGAGTGCGGGCCTTGTCCTCCAGGCCGGTGGAAATCCAACTGCATTCTGGGCGGGACAGCAGGACTTCAGCGGAGGGCTCGTCTTCCTTCAACGGACGGTAGTCGAGATAGGGGGCGTAGTGCAGATGGCGGGCATTGCCTGCGGAGTCGATCTCCACGTAAAGCATCTGGCGGGAAACCACACGGCGCTCGCCAGCGCGGGTGATGCCTGCATCCTGAATGGTATGCTCCAAGTAGAAGAGCACACGAGGCTGGTCGCTGGAGTCATTTTCATCCACAAGGATGGCCCCACGGCGCAGCAGATCACGGTGACGCTCCAGAACAAGATCGAGCGCTGAATCCAGCAATGGATGCCCAGGACACACGAAAGCGGCGAGCGGCTGTCCCTGCGGCTGGATGAGACTTTTCTCAAAGACAATGCGCTCATACCGCGTGAGCACCGGCTCACCAAGACCGATGAGACGATCCCGATTCCGAATAGGCGCGGGAACATGCGAGACCTCGTAACGGCGAGCCTCGCGCAGCCGTGCCGTGCCGCCGAGCAAACGGAAGGCTTCGAGGAAGAAGGACTCGATGTAGTGCGGCTGAAGCCGACGGGCATCGGCACGCTCCATGTCCTCGCGGATGCGATACACCCGGCTGGCATCCATGGCATCATGAGCGAGGGCTCGCTCTTCCAGCATGTCTTGAATGCGGGACTGATCGAAGGCATTCGCGACGACATTGGTGAGACGGGCGCGAACATCGGGCATCTCGCCGTAGCGGATGGCCTCGATGAGGAGTTCACGCAGCGGGCGGCCCTCAAACTGAACTTTCCCCAACACATCGAAGACCTGACCACCGAGGGATTTGCGAGCCTCATCGAGCTTGTCGAGCAAGGTGCGATAGACTTCCCCCTCGCGGGTTTCATCGGCGATGAGATTCCAAAGGTGGCAGACCTCTGTCTGACCGATTCGGTGGATACGACCAAAGCGCTGTTCGAGCCTGTTCGGATTCCACGGCAAGTCGTAGTTCACCATGAGGTGAGCACGTTGCAGATTGATGCCTTCACCCGCTGCATCGGTGGCGATCAGAACTTTGACCTCGGGATCATGGCGGAAGGCTTCCTGAACCTTGAGGCGCTCCTCGCGCCCGACACCGCCGTGAATGGCAACGACGGCATTTTTATCGCCTAGCAAGGTGCTGATGCGGTCCTGAAGGTAGTTTAACGTGTCCCGATGCTCGGAAAAGATGACGAGCTTTTGCTTCGGTGATTTGTCGCTCGGCTTTGCACCATAGGCAGGCGTGTCTTCGCAAAGGCGATTGGCGAAAGCGGCTGGCGTGAAAATTTCCCCGAGCAGGTGGGATAGCTCGCTCCACTTGCGGTCTTCACCGCTGCGGCGGACCTGCAAAGCGAGGGCCTCCAGATGCTTCAGGATTTCGATCTCCGCCTTGAACTCCAGGATCGTGCCAGCGGCAGTCGCCTGATCCAGAACCTGCTCTTCCGTGGCCTCGACCTCGGAGTCTGGCGCATCATCGAGATCATCCAGATCGTCATCATCCAGCGTCGGACCTGACTCAAGATCGCGAGCAGAGAGCGCAGCACCACGTTGAAGCAGCTCCAACTCCCGAAGACGAGACTCCAAGCGCTCACGACGGCGGCGGAGAGACTGGTAAATGGCCTCTGGCGAAGAAGCGAGCCGACGTTGAAGGATGGTCAGAGCGAAGCCCACCGTGCCAGAGCGCTTATTGTTTTGAAGAGCTTCCGCGCGGTTGAACTCCTGCCGCACATAGTTGGTGACTTCTTTGTAGAGGGTGGCCTCTGCCTCGGAGAGTTTGTAAGGCACTGTGTAAGCCCGGCGCTCAGGGAAGAGGGGCGTGGCGTCAAACTTGAGAAGCTGCTCCTTCACCATGCGGCGCATGAGGTCGGAGACATCCTGCGCGTGAACACCATCGCGGAAACGTCCCTCAAAGCGATCACCATCCAGCAGCGACATGAATAGCTGGAAATCCTCCTCCTTGCCATTGTGAGGCGTGGCCGTCATCAGCAGGAAATGTCGGGTGAGCGTCGAGAGCAGTTGTCCGAGTTTGTGGCGCTTGGTGTATTTGATCTCCCCGCCGAAATGCGTGGCGGACATCTTGTGCGCCTCATCACAAACGATCAGGTCCCAGCGGCAGTCAGGCGCGGAGAGCTTGGCCTGCACATCCTCATTGCGGCTCAGCTTGTCGAGACGCGCAATGACGAGGTTGTTTTCCATGAACCAGTTGCCTGTGCGTGCCGCCTCCAGTTTGTCATTGGTCAGAATGTCGAACGGTAGATGGAATCGCCGATAGAGCTCATCCTGCCACTGCTCAGCCAAGCTGCCAGGGCACACGATGAGACAACGCTGAAGATCGCCACGAGCGACCAGTTCCTTGATCAGCAGCCCCGCCATGATCGTCTTGCCCGCCCCTGGATCATCAGCCAGCAGGAAGCGCAACGGCTGACGCGGCAGCATGGCCTCATAAACCGCCGTGATCTGGTGCGGCAAAGGCTCCACGATGGAAGAATGAACCGCCAACACTGGATCAAACAGATGGGCCAGCCGAATACGGTGCGCTTCGGACACGAGCCGGAACATCGCACCATCGCCATCGAAACTCCAAGGGCGTCCAGCCTGCACCACTTCAAGCCGTGGTTCATCATGACGGTAAAGCAGCTCGTTTGCCACCTTTCCAACTGGGTCTTTGTAGGTCAGTTCCAACGCCTCGGAACCAAACCATGTGACTTGAACGACCGTGACGAGGCAGTCCGGCAGGATGCCGCGCACGGTGGTGTTGGGTTTTAGGTCTTCGAGGCGCATGAAATTTCGGCTGAAAAGGCATCAAAGGCGGGGATATATCCGATGGCAAGGAATGCCGCTCAATTCCTTCCCGGAATCTGACGACCACTGCTCCCTTCCTCCCATGCCGGAAGCCACGCATTCAGATTGAATCCGGTGGTCTGGCTCTGGTGAGCTAACTCCTTGAGCCAGCGGCCGGAACGCTTCTCGATGGTGTCGCGGTCCTTTTGGAAATAGGCGTTATCAGGTGGGCGGGCGGCGATGTCGGTGAGGGTGTTGAAAACGGCATACGCGTTGGGGCCGAGTTCTTTTTGGTAGCCGGTGAGGCGTGTGGAGAAATCCAGTGACAGAGCCTGCAAGCCCTCAGCTCGTGCTTTCTTGTCCTCGGGTTTGGCCTCAGGGAGGCGAAGAACGGTGTTCAAGGCCTGGGTGGACTGGGCGGTGTCCATGGTGATACTGCGGACGCTGGTGAGAAACTTGGAAAACTCATCCCACATCTGGGGAAGGCTGCGGGAGGTGATCTCGATCTTCAACTGCGCCAGAGCTTCTTTGCTGTGGGAGGCTTTGATGGTGGCGACTTCTTCCTCGAAGATGACTCCGTTGGAACAATGCTTGCGCATGAAGCCGATGTCGAACCGGAGGGCGCGGGCACCGTTGAAGCTGTTGGTCACGCGGAGGAAGGGTGTGAAGGGATCGTCCTTGCCGATCTCGGTGCCCATATAGTTCAGCACATGGGTCCGGTGCATGAGGTCAATGAAGGCGTAGCTGAGGGTGCGTGGTGCTGCGGCGCGTTTGGCTTCCCATTCGACCGATGAGAGTCCAGGAAAGGCTTTTTCGCAGACCTCTTGAGCCAGCTTCACCGCTTCCTTATTGGTGACGACGCGGTAATCACGACTGACGACACCGAGCACGAGGCCAGTGAGTTGATTCACCAGAGCTTTCTTGCCGGGGATGCTGATGCGGCGGGTGCTGCCGTTCGAGCCAATGACGGCTTCGATGGGAACCTGATCGACATCGAAAAGGAGGTCTTGAACGGAGGGTGTGTGTTTCATTGTAGTCATCCGAAATATGACATTTTGCTCTCCAGTTGTGGATCGTAAGGCGGGCAGACAGTTCGTGGATTTAGATGTAGTGCTTGAACGGCAGGGGGGCGTTGACAGCTCCGGGGCCGCTGATGAGCACTTCGCCGACTGCATCCGCAAATTTGAGGGTGACGGGCAGACCGTCTGCGAAGCGGCATGAGTTGTAGTTGAGCTTGGTCAGGCCAAGGATGTCCCGAAGAACCTGGGTGATGTCTGCCTCTCCCTGACAGATTTCGATCTCCAGCGGCTTCGGAACCTCCATTCCTGGATAGGTCCCCAGACGCGGGACATAACCACGAGTCATGAGCATGGCAGACCGTTCGGAAAGCTGCCAAGCAAGCCCTCTGAGAACTGGCATGCTGCTGGATTGGCGGTAGAGCCGAAAATTCTCCGCTTCGTAAATCCTCACTCCGACAAGGTTTGAAGCCGAACCGGCGGCTTCCTTGAACCCGTGCCATTCGGCCTCGGAGAACATGGTTCTGCCATGAATGAACACCTCCTTTGGCGACTTTCCATCATGCCTGTCCCGGTAGGAGTCCAGGGCCTGGCTGAGAAGCTGGTTTGCAGCGTGGGTGCTCAAATGATACTCCCCTGTTTTCGGCGCATACCATGGACCCACATTGCCTTTGAAAACGACTCCGTCACCCGAGTCCAGGAACATCTGGGCGGCGCAACACGCCGTCTCGGAGGCCGGGTGCTTGTTGTCCTGCTTGAAGACCAGCCCAACGTAACAGACACCCTCGCGCACACCGTTTAGCTTCCATGGACGGCCACCGATCTTGTAATAAATGGCGGAGCCAAGGTTCCAGGCGATCTGACTTTGGAGGTTGTCCAATTGATGCGTGGGCTTGCCGTTCTTTTTCAGGAAATCGTGATGTGCCACGGTGCTTTCTCTTACCACCTGCGTCAGCACGCCCTTCTCAAGAAGCCTGCCTTTGAGCTGATTGTGAAAGTCTGGCTCATAGAGGTATGCCTCCGCATCCGCATTCATTTGAGCCAACAAGAAAGGCTCATTGAGTGAACGCTGGGCTTCCGATGCACGCATGGTCCCGGTGGCCTGGACTCTGATGGCTTTCTGCACAATCGAGTTGGGACGACAGTTTTGATAAACGATCTCCGGCAGCACGACGATCCAAACTTCGGGCTTTGCTTCGTCGTCTCGGATGGCCTTGAGGATTCTGTCCCTGATGAATCCAACCGTCTCAAAGTTCCGCTTGTGGGGATCATTGAGCAGCACGCACTTTTCCAGATCTTCGATTTTATAAACGAGTTCAACAAGGGGCTGAGGACTCCAAGGAATGCCAAAGGCTGCCTGGAATCCTGGGAAGGGAGGCCGCTTTCTCCCCATGCCCTCCTCGCTCACCGGCCCCTGGATTTTCGATACCCATGATTTGAATCTCCGGATGCCATCCGCAGTGCCGATGACTCCATATTTCACGCCATAGTTCTGCGCGTCATCGTAGGGGCCAAGAAAACTCAGCCCGTCCCGAGGATCTTCCATGGCTTGCCCATGTCTAAACAACAGAGTGGGCTCGGATAAATAAATCAAATCTTTGGTGGGCTTCATTGTGCAACCTCCTCATCGAGTTCGGCTTCTTCCTCGTCGTCATCACCTGTCTCATTCGCTGGCTCATCCGGTTGGTCGGTCAAGTCACCTGGGTCCGCAGGCTCATAGCTCACCGGGCTCTCGAATAGCAGCGGTGTGGTCTGGACGCTGAACTCCGCTTCAACGCCACATGGAATGGTGATGAAGAGTGCGGAAGAAGGGTCTGACAGAAAGCTCATCGCCGCCAGCATTCGGTCCAGCCAGGTGTCATTGTGCCACAATTTGCACTGCCCACGCCTTGCTGAATGCTGCCGGGCCTTGCTCTCATAAAGTTTGCCATCCTCTGAAAAGACGACGTGGGACTTGATGGCGAAGCTGAGTTCCGGGTAGCGGATAACCTTGGGTTGGATCGCGAAGTGCCAGGCTCGCTGCCTTGGAACTCCATCACGCGGCTGAAGCGTCTTGTATCCGACCATCCGTCGATAGGTCTTCCTTCTGTCCAAGTGCGTGAAGTTGATCTTGTTCCCTTCGGCAAAACTGTCTGCATACCAGAAGCAGCGGCTTTCGCCCGAGAGTGTGTATTCAACGAGGCCGCGACTGAGGCAATGCGCCTCAAAAGCCCGCCGAAGGAGGTAGGTGAGGATGTTCCGTGCCTCTGGTTTCTGAATTTTCAGTCTGGCATATCCCGAAAACCTGAAATCGTTGAGGCTGATGCTCTGGCTGGCGGTGACGCTCAAGCCCTGCTCATCGGCTCGTTTGGCAAAATGCTTTTGATGCTCGAAGCAAAACACGCCCCCTTTGTATCTGTAATTTGGAATACCCAAGGGAAGCTCTTTGTCCGCGCATTCAGGCTCGTTTTCCAACGAGTGAAGATAGATCTCGTCCGGGAGGTCGCCGATCTTGAACCAGTTGGACGCATACGACTCCTTGGCACTACGCACACCTGCCTGTTGCGCCATTTGATCACGCCACCAGTCAGCAACCGAGCTTGGATTGAATCGCTCGTCTTTGGGGACGGCATCGGTTTGCAGCTTCTCCAGAAGTTTTCCCAGCCCTGTCATCCAATTGGAGGTGAAGTCCACGCAGTTCAGGCGCTGCAATTGGATGTTTGTGTCCGAGTAGGGCAGATCATCCACTTTAACCGGAATGATGAAGTCCTGCTTCGTTTTAGCCACCTGCTTTGCGACCGACAACTCCTGTAACGTGCCCTCCTTCTCGTTGGAATGACGGGAGAGGACATAAACGAACTTGGTGCTCCCTTTGCGTATTGCGAACTCGATGTCCTTCCAGAAATCCTCGCCTCCGAGCAGCTTCGTGAGGTCGCACCAGACAGGGTAACCCTCCTTCGCCAGTCTCAAGGCGAGCCATCGTGCAAACTCATTGTCCTCTGGGGTGGCGTGGCTGATAAAGATCATGGAGTTCAGGAAGTTTGAGGTGTGTTTGCTGCGACGTTCGTCGCATCAGGATGGTGGACTGCTGGTCATCGCCTGAACGTTTCACCAGAATGGTGATCCGCTTGCCACTCGACCATCCGGTGGTGGATGTCGTGGTAGGCTGCCAGTTTGGAGCGTTGGTAAAGACTGGAACCGATGGCGCTTTTGAAATTGCCGTAGTCAATACTGGTCGTGAGCGCCTGCATGAAGGCGGGCAGCTCGTTCGCATGGCAAATGATACGCCACGGATAATCCGAACCCGTAAATGAGGCGACGGGATTGCCTGTGCCTGCCGCCTTGGCGAGCTGCTCCAGATCCTCCCGGCAGCGGGCACGGATGTGGAAGGTGTCCGCATCTTTGCGGACGATGGAGAAGAATCCGAGCTGGGAGCAGAGCCACATGGGGAGTTTAGCGAAGTGAGGACGTGAAGGGTGAGCGGGAACTGGCAGGGATACCCGTGTGGCGTCGGCTCACGGCGACGGTGGCTGCTGCGGCGAGGAGACACAGCAGGCTGGTGAGGCGGCAGTGCTGGTGGGCGAGAAGTACGGCTCCGGCCAGGTAAAGGAGCGTCAGGAGCAGAGTGGGCATGAGATTGGGCAAGCGGCGAAGGATGCGCTGGAGCCAAGGACGACGTTGATTCATGGGAGGCGGGAAATGACGCTGGGAATGCGATGGGTTGCTGAGAGACGGTGGTTCATAGCTCCTGCATGGGTTGCATGGAGCCGGAGCGGTCGAGGATGTAGGCGATTTCGGTGAGGAGTGGATTCATGACAGCTGGAAGTTTTCCACAGGGGGTCGGACATTCGCAGGGTGACAGGCAAACTTTATGGATTAAATCTACTGGGCATGCCCAAGCCATCCTCCTCTCGACGATCTGGGGCCAAAGAGGTCCGTGCCCCTGCATCCCCTCTTCGGTCAGGTGTCAGCCGCCCGGCTATGTGGCGGGTGCTGGAGATCCACAAGATCATCCGGGCAGGTCGTCATCCAAATTGCTCGACACTCGCAAAAGAGATCGAAGTGACGCCGAAGACCATTCAGCGGGACATCAGTTTCATGCGTGACCAGCTCGGGCTGCCCGTGGAATACCATTCGATCAAAAACGGCTACTACTACACCCAGGAGGTCAACGAGTTCCCCATGCTGCACTTGTCGCGCTCTGACTTGGTGGCCCTATTCCTGGCACGTCATGCCTTGGAGCCCCTGCGTGGAACGCGGTTGGAAAGGATGCTGGCGGACAGTTTCAGCAAGATCACCGAGGCATGCCCTGGCGAGGTGTCCATTGAATGGCACGAGCTGGACGATGCCTTTTCAGTTAAGGCTTCTGGAGTGCTGCCTGCGGACGTGACCTTGTTCGGTGACTTGCTGGACGCCATTCGAGGGACGCGGGAGGTGTGCTTTGACTATCACAAGCTCACGTCCACCAAGCCGGAGCGTCGTTCAGTTCGTCCGCATCATATCGGTCAGATCGAGCATGGCTGGTATTTGATCGCCTTTGACCCTGCCCGTGAAGCGATGCGCACTTTTGCCCTGCAACGCATCTCCAACCTCGAAATCCATAAGGCCAAATTCACGCGTCAAGCTGGGTTCAATGCTCGCGATCATCTGGGGGGAGGCTTTGGTGTCTGGAGCTACGCCGGGGAGCAGAGGAGCAAACACGAGGTCCATATCCGGCTGGAGGGTTATGCGGCAAGAATTGTGGCCGAACGCCAATGGCACCCAACCCAGGCCATACGGAAGATCAAACCAGATGGGAGCATCATCGAGTTTCAAGCAGACCTCGCCGGGCTGGAGGAAATCACCCGTTGGGTGCTGAGCTGGGGCAGCAAGGCCAAGGTGCTGGGGCCACCGGAGTTGGTGAAGCGGGTGCGGGAAGAGTTGATGAAGGCTTCACATCTAAACTCCTAACCGCAGCCGCCTCCGAATTCGACAATGGCCGACAGATGCGCCAGACTATCTTAGCCGTGCCATCCATTCTTTATGCCGCCGAAATTATGAATTCCACCCGCCCGCTCATAATCGTCTTTGCATTGCTCCTCATCGTCTTTACTGGGACAGTCGTCCAAGCCGAGGACAAGAGCCTACTGAAACCAGTCGATGAGGCCACGCAGAACCCTTCGTTTTTCGTCTTCCGCGCCCGGCTGATTGAGGCTATCGCCAACCGAGATGCGAAACACCTTCTGAGCATCGTCGATCCCGGCATCATCAATGAGACTGGGGAAGACGCACTGATAAAGGGAATCGCAGGGTTTCGAGAGGAGTGGAAGCCAGAGGCCAAGGACAGCAAGATCTGGGGTGAGTTGGGCAAAGTGTTGTCCATGGGGGGCAAGTTCAAAGATGGAGGAAAGAACTTTCAGGCTCCCTATGTCAGCGCCTGCTTTCCCGAGGCTTTGGATCTCTTTGAACACTCAGCGATTTTAGGAGAGAAAGTTCGCTTGAGGAAAGAGCCGAGAAACGATGCGGAAGTCGTTGCCACCCTTTCCTGGGACATCGTGAAGATGCCACTTCAGTCGGACGAGGATGGTAAAACCGAGGAATGGAAAGAGGTGACGACGATGGATGGCCGGAAGGGGTATGTCTCCAGCAGTTATGTCTTCAACATGGACAGCTACACGGCTATTTTTGAGTTCCGTTCTGGCAGATGGATGATGATCATGTTTGCGGCGGGATGCTGAGCGCTGGGCCGCCCCACAATACAGTCCGACCACACTTCGCTGTGATCAGCTCTGCAACGCTTTTGCGATCTGCTTGATGACATCTTCCTCAATGCCACGCCACCGCATCTGGCGGTTGTTCCAGTGCAGGGCCAGTGAACGTGCGTAATCCTTCACGGGAGCGAATTCGCAGGTGACGACATCCTGCTCGGAAAGTCCGCAGGTGGGACTGCATTTGTCCCACCCAGTATTGTAATATGCGCCATGAACATTGAGACCCCCAAAGGAACCGTGCAGATCCTTGAACCCGGCCTGGGAATTCTTCGAAGCATACGCGACCTGATGCCATTCGGTGCCCTCCAGTTCACCGAGACTCAGAACGACGCGAAATACGGCCTCGTCATGCAGTGCGACCAGCAGGAGGTCTTCTGCATCAAACAACAGCCCGTGGAACTGGACCGGCAGGGAGCTGAACAATGGATGCAGATCCAGCACTGGATGATTGCCGAAGCCTACTGCCGCTACATCAAGCACGGTTTCTCCGGGGCCTACCTTGCCTCGGCGTATTTGCGTCAGCGCGACAACGGGCTGTGGGAACCTGGAGTGGCGCACTTCGTTTTCCCTTCGCCCACCGGCATGGAATCCCAGGAGTTCCCTTTCGAGCACGCCTTCGACAACCAGTTCGGGCATGGTGCCACAACCATGTTCAGACATTTCGCCCAGGACTTCATGGCCGCGTTCAAGGAGTCCTCCATACAGCCGCCAAGCTACTTCGGATTGGATGTGCGCTCCCGGCTGCATCTACAGTCCCTCGGCATGTATTTTATGGTAGTGGGCCATAACATTGTCTGCCTTCGCCCCAACCTGCGCGAGAAGGAGGATGCGGCATGGGCGATCTTCGCCTCGCGTGGAGTGGACCGTATCTACCACCTGCCTTCCGTCCCCATGACGATCAGCCGCGACGACCTGAAGATCGCAAAGGGCTCGGCGGCTGACTTCGAGTGCTAGAGACGATACCTCCGCACAGAGTTTATGACGGGGAAGTGTGGTTACTCATTCGCCCGCCCACTCCTTCACGAGCGTCTCCTTGGGACTGAGGTTAATGACCAGTCCTTCCTCCACTGATTGATTGCCCTTCACCGCCTGGTCCCCTTTATGCTGGGAGATGATCTGAACACTCTTTGCGCCCGCGAGGGTCTTTGATCCCTCAAGGACAGCCAGATCATCCCGGTAGTAATCAAACCACGGCAGGCCTGCTCTGTCATATTCTCTGGCTGTCACGGGTGTCTGGGGTGGATTTTCGCCTGTGATCTCGCGCCAGAGCAGGGCATCGCAAAGATGGACGAAGCAGCAGTTTGTTTGCTCCATATCCCAGTCCTGCGGCTCGTGTTGGTCGGCATAGATTTCCTGTTTCATCCGACCTCCGGCACCCAGGCCCATGCCAGGGCTTTCGCAGCACATGCAGCAGTCAATCTGCGAGTCGCTCCTCCAAGGAGGCAAAAGCTCGTCAAGAATATCGGCCAGACGTGTCGGCAGCTCGGGCAGCAGTTCTTTCTCAAAGAAGCTTTGTGCCTTCATGGGGATGGCCTGCAACTGGATGCCACCGAACTCTGCCTTGCCGGAAAGCTGCTCTTCAATCGAGTATCCAGCGCCGAGGGGCATCGCGACGAACTGGCGGATGACACCCTTCTCAACGGCGAATCCATCCAGCCAGGGCTGATCGGGCGTCACCACATAGTCCTGCGGATCACGGTTCAGCCCAGGCTTCCATGTTTCACCACTGACGGCGTTGATTTTTCCAGCTCCAATCTTGATGGCAAAAGGATAGCTGCCCCGGAAGTAGAGCCACAAGGCTTCCGCCTGATACATTGGCATCAACACGCCACCACGTTGCTTCCATTCCTGGGGCACACGTCCTGCATAATCCTCAACGTGCCGAAGCGGGAACCGCCCGAGTGAAGGTGGCAGGCGATAGGTCTTGCCGTCGTCGGGGATTCTCAGCGTTCGTTCAAACTCAATCTCGACGACGCCCGGCTGGTTGTAGCCGAGCGATGTTGCC
>NZ_JACSRD010000235.1 GCF_014879935.1 Prosthecobacter sp. | reverse complement strand
AGACCTGTTCGAGCTGGCGAAGCAGGTGGACCAGCCGCCGATGGAAACCGTACAGAGGACCATCCGCATCGAACGCGCCGAGGCCGAAGACATCGTGGAGCAGCTCGGCGTGCTCTTTGGCGACGAAAATCGCGGCTCGGTCGGATCGGTGGGAAGAGCCGCCGCTCCGGGGAGCCCCGCACCTGTCGGAGGTGCTCCTGCGGCCACAGCGCCGGTGAGCACCTCAATGGGCGGTGGCCGGACCTCCGGCGGAGCCAAGCCGGTGATTCTGGCCGTGGCACGAACCAACAGCATCGTGGTCGTGGCCCGGCCGCTGGACATGCAGAAAATCGAGTCACTCGTGAAGGAACTGGACGCCGAATCCTCCTCCGGCCGCTTCTTTTCACGCAAGCTGAACTACCTCGATCTCACCGTCTTCCTCACCATCGCGGAAAAGGCCCTGCTGCGGAATGATTCCAAGCAGACGACCAGCAGCATCCCCACCCAGGACACCAACCGGCAGACCACCTCGACCGGCTTCTCGAACAACCTCGGCAGCGGCACAAACTCAGCCTTCAACAGCAGCGGCAACAGTTATGGCTCTGGCATGGGGGGTATCGGCGGCAGTGGCGGAATCGGCGGCCAGGCTCTGAGCGCCGGTGCCTCCTTGGAAGTCACCAAAAAGCCGATCAGCATCCTCATCGCGAACACGCTGGTGATCGCAGACCCGGCGAGTTCGAAGTTTTTTGCCAGCGGCCCGCCGGAACAGATCAAAGCCCTGCAGGATCTGGCCGAGGAACTCGATGTGCGCCCGCGGCAGATCCTCCTCTCCGCCATCATCGGCGAATTCACCCTGGGGGATGACTTCAATTTCGGCCTCGACTGGATCCAGTCGCTAAAAAAAGTGGGGGAAGACGGCCTCGTCGGCGGAGTCCTCAACACTCAAGGCACCGCCTTTGCCGATCCGTCGAATCTGAAGGACATCGCCGGATTCCTCGCCGCCAACGGCCCCGCAACGCTCAGCGGGCTCACCGCCTACGGCCAGATCAACAAGAACCTCAGCCTCTTCCTGCAGACTCTGGAGAGCACCCGTCGCTTCCACGTCCTGCAAAAGCCCACGGTGACCACGCTCAACCACCAGCCGGCCAGCATTTACATCGGCCAACAGATCGCCATTGCCGGGCAGACCTACACCAACGGGGCCGTTGCAGGCGGTGGTCTCGGCTTCACCTCCACCACGCAATACATCCCGGTGCGGCTGCAGCTGGACATCGTCCCGCACATCTACAACGACAGCGAGGTGATGCTCGAATTCCGCCAGCAGAACAACGACATTTCCGGCTTCACCACCATCAGCGGCAATCGCGTGCCCAACATCTCCGAGCAAGGCATGCAGAACAGCCTCATCGTCCCGGATCGTGCCACCGCCATGCTTGGGGGCCTTATCACCGAACGCGATACCAAGAACAATGGCGGCCTGCCTTTCCTCATCCGCATCCCGGTCATCAAGCATTTGTTCGGAAGCACCAACAACACCAAGGAACGGCGTGAGATGATGATCTTCGTCCAGCCGCGAATTCTTCCGGACACGACCTCCCACATGCTCGAGCAGGCGAAAATGGGCGACTACAGCCCCAACTTCGACGAGATCGCCACTTTTGGCGGCATGCCTGAAACGATCGTCCCGCGCGCCATTCCTGCCCGCGAAGACAGGCCCAACGACCTGCTCCCACCGCCTGAGCCTGTGGAACCGGCCAAAAAAGGGCTGCTGGGCAAGATGAAGTCATGGTTCAGCCGCAAAAAGGAGTGAAGCGTCGGCGCATCGCCCCTTCCCCTTCGTCACCAGAATCAACGTGACGAGCAGAAACGAATCGATCAGCTCCAAGCGCAAAAATCGTGGCGACAGACGCCTTTTGTCCGCCTTGATTCGCCGCCTCTCCTTCCACCTGCTGATGTCCTTCCGCTCCCTGTGCCTCGTCGCCTTCATCCTATTGCTGGCCGGTGCGATGTTCTTTCCGCTGCCACACGATTGGTCCGTGGGATGGCGGGGCGAGTTGCTCAATCGCCTTCACACGCCGTTATTCGCCGTCGCCGCCATGCTTCTCCATCGTGGGCGCCAGTGGAAGACCTTTCTCGTGGCGGCCATTGTGGCAGCCTTGGTTGAAATCATCCAACCTGCGTTCGGGCGCTCCTCCAGCATGGAAGATTTCATCTGGGGATTGATCGGCATCTCAGGTGCCATCGCATGGCAGGCGAGGCTCATCTTTCTGAGAGCCCTCGCATTGATCCTGGCCATCGCACCGCCTGGAATGCTCGCCGGCAGGGTGATTGCGGCAAAAATGACCGCAGCAGGACAGTTCCCCGTCTTGTTCGCCGCCACAGATCAGCCGGACACGATTCTGTGGCAGGTTTCGCGTCTCGCCAAGGAAACTCCCGAAGGCTTCATGCTAGGCCGTGGATCGAGCGTCCGTCTTGAAGTCACAAAACAGGATTGGAGTGAGTGGGAAGCACTCGCGCTCACAGGGACGGTGAATGACGGTCCGCCTCTCGAACTCGGAATCCGTTTGGACCTGGAGCCTTCCCAGCAGGGCCGGATTCATCTGCGGACCACCTTCCAGCCAGGCCGCAATCGTCTCCACGTGCCATGGCCGAAGAAGTCTCCGCTTCCACCTGTGAAGCAGATCGTCTTGTTCGTCAGTGCGGGCAAATCCGCCGCCAGTTTGACTCTGAACGACATCCGCCTGGTCGCTGATTCGAAGAAATAGAGACTTTTTCTTGTGCCGCTGGATCGGATCGTGCAAGGCTGTCAGCACTTATAGCACTCATCTTCTCGTGACCATCTCAGTATTCGGACTTGGCTATGTCGGCGCCGTCACCTCTGGCTGCCTTTCCCAAATCGGGCATCAAATCATCGGGGTGGACGTCCATGAGCCCAAAGTACGCGCCTTCAATGAAGGCAGATCGCCCATCGTGGAGCCGGAACTCGACGACATGCTGCAAACAGCGTGCAAAGACGGCCGTCTGCGTGCCACGACCGCCGCTGCGGAGGCGGTGGCTGCATCGTCCATCAGCATCATCTGCGTGGGCACCCCCTCATTGCCCTCTGGAAGCCTGGATCTCGGTTACGTCACCCATGTCACCCAGCAGATCGCGGCGGCGCTACGTCAGCAGGCCAAAAAACATGTCGTCGTGTTCCGTAGCACGATGCTCCCCGGCAGCACCCGGAGGATGGTCAATGATCAGTTCGCCGACCTCCTTGAAAGCGGACAGCTCCAGGTCTATTACTGCCCCGAATTCCTGCGGGAAGGAACGGCTGTGGCCGACTTTCGCGAGCCTTCGCTCGCAGTGGTCGGCACGGACGACGGCAATGCCCCCGCCTGCCCCGAGATCCTGTCACTCTTTGGTGGCACACCTTCCATTCTGCGTTGGGAAGGCGCTGAAATGATCAAGTATGCCTGCAACTACTTCCACGCCTTGAAGGTGGGATTTGCGAATGAGATTGGCAGGCTGTCCAAACATCTCGACGAAGATGCCTTGAGGGTCATGGACGTGGTCTGCCAGGACACGCGTCTGAACATCTCCCGCTACTACATGCGCCCTGGCGCGCCATTTGGCGGCTCATGTCTTCCAAAAGATGTCTCCGCCCTGCGTTCATTTGCCAGGCAGCAAGGCATCAATCTGCCCCTGCTCGACAACACGCAAGCGACGAACGACGCCCACCAGCAGCAGTTTGTGCAGTTGATCGAAAAGAGCGGAAAACGACGCATCGGCTTTATTGGCCTGGCCTTCAAAGCCGACACCGACGACCTGCGCGGCAGTCCGCTCGTGGCTGCGGCGGAAACCTTGATCGGCCGGGGCCACGCCGTGAGCATTTACGATCCACACATCAACCTTTCGCGCCTTATCGGCTCCAACGAGCAGCAAATCCAGGCCCGCATGCCTCACCTGGCGCAACTTCTCAAACAGGACGCAAGCGAGGTCATCGAAAGCAGCGACGTGCTCGTCATTTCACAGAAATGTGTACCAGCAGCCACCCTCCAAGACTGTGTCCGCCCTGAACAGATTGTCATTGATGTGAACGGCTGGGCAGCCCTCCAGGCTCTGCCTTGTCGATACGACGGGCTGTGCTGGTGATCACCTCAAATCCAGTGCTTGGGTTACCACCACGAAACCGGGCACTGAAAGATCCATGATTTGATTTCCACGTTGAAACACGTTATCCGACGACAAGCGATGCTCAGCACATCTAACGAAACCACCCCTCGACTAAGCTTTGTCTTTCCCTGCCTCAATGAGGAGGAAACGATTGAAACCTGCGTCACCCAAGTCAAACAAAGCTTGGATCAAAGCGGTGTTTCGTATGAAGTTGTCGTCGCTGACAACGGCAGCACAGACCGCTCCCGCGAGATCGCTGCCAGTTTGGGATGCCGTGTCGTGCCAGTGGCCGAACGCGGCTACGGCGCCGCCCTGCGGGGTGGAATCGAGGCAGCGTTGGGCGAATACGCGATGTTTGCCGACTGTGACAACACCTACGTCTATTCAGACGCCGCACGGCTCTACCAGCGTGCGTTGGACACAGAGGCCGACATGGCCATCGCCTCCCGCATCACGGGCAGGATTGAGCCCGGAGCCATGCCATTCCTCCATCGCTGGCTTGGCACTCCCGTGCTCACCTGGCTGATCAACCGGTTGTTTCACGGACACCTGACAGACTGCAATTCCGGCTTCCGTTGCATTCGGAAAACCGCGTACACCTCGTGGCAGATCCGCTCAAATGGCATGGAGTTCGCATCCGAGCTGCTCATCAAGGCTCTCAAAGCCGGAGCCACCACCTTTGAGATTCAATCAGGCCTGCGTAAAGGCCCCGAAGGCCGCATCGCGCATCTCCGCACCTGGCGTGATGGCATGCGGCACTTGCTGTTCATCTTTTCAGAAAAGCCCAAGCTGTTTGAACTAACAGGCCTCCTCACGCTGCTGCTGGCTACGGTGCTCCAAATCATGGCGTTCATCACTGGCCCGGTCAGAGTGGCAGGTGTGTTCCATGTGTTCGACATGCATAGCCAGCTGCTCCTGCTGCTCGCTGCCATCCTGGGGGCGCAGCTTTATCTCTTCGCCTGCATGCTTTACATCCAAGGAGGAGACAAGCCCTTGCCCCTCACGGAAAAACTTATCCACCTTGATGAAGGGGTTTTGTTCTTCACCTTGGTCACAACGCTTGCGACCTGTATCGCACTCGTTGCCTATATCGCAATTCAGTGGTCACTCGCGGGCTTCAGCAATCTGAATCTGGCCCGGAATCTGCTTTTCGGATCCCATATTCTGGCCGTTTCTTTGACGTTCTCAGCAGGCCTGCTCGGTTTACACATCCTCAAAAAAGCCCGGAAGTGATCCGCACAATTTCCTATACAGCAACATTTGAAGCCTCAGGAGGACCCCCACCTCCTGAGGAATCCTTCTAACTATTTACTTGCGACCAACCCAACAAAAGTTCATTGATCGCGAGTTGCGTCCTACCGCCTCCCCGGCCACGCAAGTTCCCTCCTGAAACGTTACTCATGCACAGTTTCGCCAACACACACTGGTTCAAAGCAAGCTATCGGGCTCTCCGGGACGTGGTCTTGTTTGTGGGTGCATACCTGTTGGCCAACTACGCACGCTTTTCAGTCTTGTGGAGAATTGATGATTATGTTCCGGCAATCGTCGCGGGCGCGACTGCCCTGGTGGCAGGCAATTACATCATGGGGCTTTACTCCATCGAATCCCACCGCCGTTCCTCATTCCGTCTGCATCTGATCCTGCTGTTGTTTGCCTTCGCAATCGCTCTCGTGTGCATCACGCTGACCGGCTATTTGAGTTTTGATTCGCGCATAGGACGCGGTTTCATGGCCTTGGGTTGTCTTTTCGCACTTCCGTTGCTGATCATCAATCACTGGATCATTTACCATAAGCACCGGCTGGCACCAGCACGGGTGGCATTCGTCGCGGAAAGCGACGAAGACATCCAGGAATACCTCAGAATCCGGGAGTTGTGCCCACCGGGCATTCAATTGGTGGGACGAATCGGAATCACAAAGGATGGTCCCACCCACCATGACTTCCTAGGCAGGCTTCCCTCGACCCGCAAGCTCATCCGTCAGCATAAACTTGACCGCATTGTGTTTCTTGACGGCCTGCTCAACAATGAAAAGGCACGGCAGGAATTCCGGATGCTGCGTTATCTAGGCTTTCACTGCAACAGCCTGATCTCCGAATGTGAAAAGCATCTTCACTACGTTCCGCTGCATCTTGTGAGCATGAACTGGTTGCTCACTTCCGAACTTTCGGCGCGCAACCTTTACTTCAGCAAACTAAAGCGGCTTTTCGACATCGTCACGTCACTGCTGCTTCTCGTCGTTCTTGCTCCGTTCTTGATCGTAGGAGTGGCGATCGTGCGTATTTTCTCCCCGGAAGGTCCGGTTCTGTTTAAACAAGAGCGGGTCGGACGTTTTGGGCGCCGCTTCCAGATCTACAAGCTCAGGAGCATGCGCACCGATGCGGAGAAGGCTGGGCCAGTATGGTCATCCGTCTCCAAAGATCCCCGTGTTTTTCCAGGTGGGGCATTTCTGCGTAAATACCGCATCGACGAGATCCCCCAGCTGTGGAACGTCCTGCGAGGGGAAATGTCGTTTGTCGGCCCGCGTCCAGAACGCCCGGAGTTTGTTGCCAGTCTATCAAGGGCAGTTCCTTATTACCAGGAACGACACATGGTGCAACCAGGGCTGACCGGCTGGGCGCAAGTGTGCTATCCGTATGGATCTTCGACCAACGACGCGAAGTGCAAGCTCGAGTACGACCTCTACTATTTGAAACACGCTGGCGTGGTGTTCGACTGTCTCATTCTCCTCGACACGATACGAGTGGTATTAGGTGGAGGTCTCAAGAATGTGGCCAAAGGACGTTATACTGCACATATGATCGAGCCTGACCAGCAGGCCGTCAAAGAAAGCGCCAGCAAGCTACAAATCGAGCCTCTTCTCTCTCAACCGGCGTGACTACCCAAGGCTATAGGGACGAGCAATTCTCAGTTGCCTCAGGCTGAAGTCATCAGATCGAGGTAGTTTCGAGCACAATTTGGCCACGAATACTGAGTGGCCTTTTGATGTAAAACCAGCTCATCAGGAGGAGCCACGAGAGCTTCATTCAAAGCGTTGGCGTATGCATTTGGATTCCGGCCAGAAACGAGAAATCGGCGTGTCATCGCGGGCTCTACGATTTCGGCAATCCCTCCGACGTCAGTACTGACCAGAGGGCGGCCTGTCGAGACGGCTTCCAGCACCACGTTGGGAACACCTTCATTGTGACTGCTTAGACATACAACATCTGCCGCCTGCATCCACTGCGCAACCTCCACAGGAGGCTGTCGGCCTGCAAACCTGAGACGGTTTGACAGACCGAGTGCTTCCGCCTGGTTGCGAAGGCTCTGCTCCAACGGTCCGCTGCCAACCAACGCAAGTGAGATGTTTTGGTGCTGGCTGGCAACGATTGCCATGGCATCGATCAGCAGTTCAATGCCTTTCACGGGGAGAAAGTTACCGACGAACAACAACAACCTCTCTTCGTCCGGTATGCCAAGAAGCCGACGCGCCTCCGGCCGGGATGAAGGGCGAAACACATCCATATGCACCCCATTGTACACCGTGTGCAGACGTGTCGCGTCTGCCCCAGCAGCCGCCAGACGATTTTCAAGATCCCGACTACGGGTGACGACCGCTCGAGCCCTTTTGCACATGCGAAGAATTGCATGGCGACGCATTGGCATCGTTAGATATTGGTGTACATCGGACCCTTGAGCCACTGACACCAAAGGCACTCCTGCAAAACAGGCAGCAACGGCGCAAGAGTCCGGGAACAGCCATGGAGCTAGAATGACATCCGGACGAAATCCCTCCAGATGCCGAAGCGCACGTGTGAGAGACCACTCAAAAAACCGGTGATTGCAGCCTCCGAATTTCGGCACGTAAACGGCGGAGTGGTAGGAAGGATTGAGAACAACATCTTCCGTCCTAGGCTGGAGACCGATCTGCCTCGCCCCCAAAGTCAACGATGGTCTAAAAGCCAGGACGCGTGTCTCCAAATCAGGCTGTTCCTTCTTCAATGCATGAAGCAGGGTAACATTGTCGAGACCTCTCCACGGCTCGCGCTGATCAGGAAAGAGATTGGAAATGAAAAGCAGCCTCATTTTACGTTTGCTGAGAACACAATCCCCCATGATCTAGCACTCTGGATTGGCACTGCATTCATGTGGCAAGATGATCCTTCGAGGAGTGACAAAGCCTTAGCCAAGTAACGGAGGCGGCGAGTAGATGTAGTCACGCCAGGCACCGGCATCACCGGATTTGCCATCTTCCGCCGCATGAATGATGTTCACCAGTTCCCGAGAACTCACATAGTGGAGTCTGATACCCGCAGAGCGGACCATCTGCTCCATCTCAGAGTGAAACTTCAATCTCGCCGGCCCAATATTCGAAGGATGCCCCGCCTCATGAGCACCGTGCGTGTGGAGCTTCACAAAACACCAGTTCTCTGCACCCTGCACGGATATCCCACACTTCATCCACAGCCCCATGCGCCGAACAGTCGGCGGATTTTGCGGTCCCAAGTCTGAGTTCTCGATCCGAGGAAGGATTCCGAGCTTTCTTCTGGTGAAGTCGAGACAAAGCGGCCCCTGAACCAGCAGTAAATGATCTGAGGAGTGACGCAATTCTGCGGTTCCCAGAGAACCGGCCCTCACCGGATGCCCACGATGGTGAGAACATCCCAAAGGCGTTGAGCGCGCGTAGTATAGCTGATTGACCACCGGAGCCTGGGTCCGATGAGGCGCGGACGGCATGGTGAGATCCGCATAGCAGCCCACGTTCTTCAATAATCGCAGTTCATCTCGAACACCACACCCACTGCCTTCAGGGTCAGAGTCATCCAATGCCCAATTGCCGTGAATGAAGCCAAAGGCTGGCTGCTCCAAAGCTCCACCGAGCAATCCATGAGATCTCAGGTCGCTCACGCCTTTTATCAGCTTGTCAACAAGACCATCAGGGGTGTCTCGATGGTGGTGCAGATGCACCTCCACCTCATTGCCGGTTCTCCTGCATAGATCCGCCAACGAGTCAACAACCTCATGGTCATATTGTTCAACAGGATAAAAGAACGTGTGCTTGGCGCGTTTCCCATCGGCATCGCAACTGCCTTGTGTCACCAACGGAAGACACTCGTGCCACCGTGCCATGCGTCTTAACGCACCGCTTTTGTCCGTGTTGTGAAAGGGCTCGAAATGATCACACACAGCCAACATTAGATCGGTTATTCGCCCCCTGCGTCGGAACAGGGTATCTTTCACCCAAGGCAGCAGCCAGCGGTCCATTGCTTTCATCATAAAGCTTGTGTGATCGATTCCACCATCATCTTAACTTCGTCGTGTGCGGTTCCACGTGGTTGACTGGCTCCCGCGCAGCCACCGAAAGAATCCAAGAAACAGTGCTGCATTCATGGCCGCAAAATAAGCGCTTGCCGAAGCTGCCTTACCCAGAACGCCAGGCAACCGGATCGAGGTGAAGCCTAGCGCCGTCCACGCGATTGCGCAAACCGCCACCAAAGCGAGGCCTGAAGCACCTGGAGCTCTCAAAACGACAAGCAGTAGCACTGCCAAAATCCCACCAACCAAAAAGAATGGCGTACTCCACCTCAATACCTTGTGCGAGAAAAATACCCAAGCCGCGAGACCGTTCGACGGATGCAGCAGACTCAGGCAGCGCGCCAGAATTTGAAAGTCCCCTGCTCCGATGCGCACCCTGCGTCCAAACTCATCCGCCAGCGCGGGCGGCAAATCCTCATAGGCCAGGGCCGTTGGCTCAAACATCACACGCCAGCCATCCATGAGCAGATGTAGTGGGATGTATAAATCCTCCACCACGATCTCCGGCGGGCACCCCTTCCACAAATCCCGTCGCAGGGCAAAGTTCGCGCCATTGGCACCGAGCAGCACACCCCGGCCGCCCTCGTGCTGCTTGAGCCAGGTTTCGAGCTTCCAGTAGATGTTCTCGGACTGCGTGTGCGCCTCCCCCGAACGCGTGCGAAAGCATAGCTTTCCACATACGCAGGCCACGCGTGGATCCTCGAAGCGCGTGACGAGACGCTTCAGCGTCTCCGGGGCGAAGGCCACATTCGCATCGCTCAGCACCAGGATCTCCCCCTTGGCCTGTCCGCACACCTCATTGAGCACGTTCACCTTGCCACGCCGCTGCGCGAACGGCAGCACGCGCACACGCGGATCGCCTTTGGCGGCTTCCGCAGCCAGGCGGTCCGTGCCGTCGTCGGAACCGTCGGACGCGATGAGGATTTCGATCTGGTCCGCCGGGTAGTCACACTGCAGCAGGTTCTCCACCCGGTGGCCAATGCATGCAGCCTCGTTGTAGCCAGCGACGATGACGGAGATGAAGGGCCACGCGGCGGGTGCCTCCGACACCGGCAGCAGGGGCCGCCGCTGGCCGATGAAGCGCCACCACAGCGGATAAAATAGGTAGGTGTGCAGCACAGCACCCACACACAGAACGAGAAGCAGCCAGACCAGGTGGATCATGCCTGTCCACCTCCGGCCTGTTTGGTCAATCCCGCACAGGCATTTTCAAAGATCTGTGCCGCAGCCGCCCAGGAGCAGTGGCGCGCCACCTCCTCCAGCGCATGGCGCGCCAGCTCAGCACCCAGCGCGGGAGAGCGCAGCACGCGCACCACGGAGGCAGCGGTGTCCTCAGCCGAGTTTGCCAGGAGCAGATGCCGCCCGTCTGCCACGTCCAGCCCTTCCGCGCCGATGCGGGTGGACACCACGGGGACCTCGGCGGCCATGGCCTCGTAAATTTTCAATCGCGTGCCACCGCCGACGCGCAGTGGCACCACCACCACATCCGCGGCGCGCAGGAAAGGCCGCACGTCCGGCACCGTTCCGGTGACCTCGATGTTCCTGCCGCCCGTGGCCAGTGCCTGGATATCCGCCGGCGGCTTGCGGCCCACGACGACAAACTTCGCGTTTGGCACCTCCTTTTGCACCAGCGGCCACACAGTCTCGGCAAACCACTGCACGCCATCGACATTCGCATACCAGTCCATGGACCCCATGAACACCACGGTAGGCACTGTCGGCGCTGACTTAGGCACAGCCTGGAAGTAGTCCAGATCAACCCCTGTCGGCACCACGCCGAGCACATTGGTCAGCTTCATCTCCTCCCGGAAGATGCGTGCGTCCTCCTCGGATACGGCCAACACCCCGTCAAAGCGGCGACTGGCCTTCTCCTCGAAGCGCTGCATGCGGTCGCGCTGGGCGTTCCAGTACCAAGCCTTGAGGCCGGTCTTGCCCTCGGCCCGCCGCTTCCAGATCATGGCCTCCACATTGTGCTGAAACAGCACCCAGGGGCACTGGCTCATTTCCTTCATATGCCATGGCAGGCTGGCGGCGGGAAAGAGAAAGTCGGAAACCACTACGTCAAACTGCTGTTCCCTGAACCTGGAGACGATGAGCTGGGACAATTTGGCTGACCTGAAGCGCTCCACCGCATACGGCAGGTCGGATGCCACATTGGCTAGCGCCCTGGCTAGAAATTTCCACCGCTGCAGATGCAGGGAGACCTTGGGCTCATGCGCCCAAAAGGCATGCGTGGAGTATGCATGCGCCTGTCTCGTGCCCTCGATCTGTCCCGCGTCTGCAGTCATGCCCACGAAGGTCACCTCACGCTGGTGATGCAAATGCCGCAGCACATGAAAGGTGCGCAGGTCGCCGCCACGGGTGAGTGGGTGCAGCGGGCTGGTTTTGATCCACAGAATACGCATTGTCACGTCACGGCATCAGAACACGATGAAGTCGGTGGAGAAGAGGTCCCAGTAGTAGAGGACCACTTCCATCAGCAGGTACATCACAACGAGGTCAACCCACGTCAGGCGGTCCCATTTTAGCATGATGGCTCCATACTCGTCAGGCTCAGGTTCTGCGGACTCATCCAGTTCCTCGGCATCCGCAATCACCACGGTTCCTGCGGGTGCCGCAGCAGGAGCAGCACCTGAAGCTGCAAGAGCGTCCGCCGACATCCGTGCCGAAACTCGGGTTGGAGCCGGTGTTTCTGGGGTGGCAATGATCTCGGCCGGGCTAGGAGGGGCTTGTACCAGGCTGAAAGCAACACTTTCAGGACCTGCATCATTGACCGGCAGCGTGAGGGCTGCTGTGGAAATCCCCGCCAGGGACACGGATTTGATTTCCTCCATCTGCTCCGCTTCACCTTCAATTTTTTCAGGCGGTTTGAAACGTCGATGAAAGGCCGACAACAAGCCGCTCAGCAGGAAATAGTCCATGTGGTAGGCGCGGTCCACCACCCAAGAAGAGATGGCGGTGGTGACCAGCAGGGCATAGATGGCACGCTGTGCCCGCTGCGCCTCGCTGCCGGGCACCGTCTTCGCCTGTAGCAGAAGGCGCGTCCCGGCGTAGAAGATGCCGACATATAGCATGACGCCGACATAACCCAGGTCGGCCCCATGCCTGACATAGGATCCATGAGTGGCTATGGGAATGTGGATAGTACGATGCAGCTTGGCCACACGAATGGAAACGTAACCCTGGAAGGTCTTGAGTCCCTCCCCTGTGCCCGTGTTTTCCATGGCGGCCTTCGCCTGCTGCCAAACAATCATACGTCCCTGGATGCCTTCATCGTCTTTGGACAGGGTGTTCATACGCGGGAGGGACTTCAAGGCAGCCAAACCAACGCCATACACAAAAACTAGCATCACGATTTGAAACCATACGGGTCGCTTGAACAGAAATAGCAACGTGAGACCGCCCGCTCCGGCAAGGAAGGCCCCCTTGGACTCGGTGAGTAGCACACAATGCACCGCCAACACAATCATTGCGATGCCCAGCACCTTGCTCTTCCCGCCAGCCATGACATACCAAGCGATGCCCACTGGTATCAAAGCCAGCACACCGTGACCCAAAGCGTTAGGGTTGCGAAAAATCCAGGTGTTGAGTGTCAGCCGGTCATGGAATGCGGCCGTGAGCTCTGCGGAGCCCTTCACCAGCTCAAAGCCCCAATGCTGGGACACAGCCAGCACGGCGAGCACGCCAATGCAGCCAAGCCAGATGTTGATGTATTTCTCCATCTTTTCCCAACTGGTGATTGCCAGCGCCGTGACTACATGGAAGCTGAAATATGTGAACACTTCCTTGAACGCGCCTGTATGGTCACTCGTGGCATAAATGGCCCAGGCACAATACGCCGTGACCATCCAGTCAATCGGCGTGGCGAAAACCTTTGAGGCGTTCAAGCCTGCCGGCCGACGGATGGTGAATACGATGCCCGCATACATCAGATACTTCACAAGGCTCACCCCGCTGATGATGGAGAAAATGTCCTGAGGACGGACGATCCACAAGAAGATCAGGAGGCAGGCGCAGGTGAAGTCCACTCGATGATTTCCATTTGGTATTTAGGCCCTGGCTCGGAGCGCGAGCTGCCGGTAAACCGAGGCATAGTCGGCGGCGGTTTTCTCCAGAGGATGCCCGAGTTCCACCATGGCGCGCGCCTCTCTGCCCATGCGTTGCATCTCCTCTGGCGACGCCAGCAGAGTGGTTATGGCAGCAGCCACCTCATGCACATTCCTCATGGGGGCAGCGCGGCCATTCACGCCTTCAAGGATCAGTTCCTCTGAACCACAAGCATGGTTCATCAAAACGGGCACCCCACAACTCATTGCTTCAAGGGACACATTGGACATGCCTTCAGATGTGGAAGTCAGCACCATCAGATCAAGAGCATTGTAAACAGCGGGCATATCGTTGCGGTGTCCCAACCATATGATGCGGCGAGCAAAGGGATGCGTCGCAATCATGGCGCTCACGGCGGGTTCGCACATGCCCCCCGCTCCAGCGAGGACCAAGGTCGCGCCAGGAAAGGCGGCTGCCACCTCCTTAAAAGCCTCAATCAGCAGTTCATGCCGCTTTTCCGGGACGCAGCGCGCCACCATGCCGATGCAAGGCCCGACCGCCGGAATGCCAAGGACGGCGCGGGACTGTGTTTTGTCTCCAGGGCAAAACTTCCGTGTGTCCACCCCATTACGAATAACGCGCAACTCCACCCCGCCACAAATGCCAAAGGCGGTCATCTCATCCGCCTGTCCCTGGGACACTGTGTGAACCACATCACAGCGCGTGTAAAGAGCGCGACGCAAACGCAGGCGCCAAGGAGAGCGCTCCCATGCATACAACAGGGCGTGTTCCCCGTGAAGCAGACCGGTACGACCGCCTCCTATGGCTAAAATGGAGTAGATCAACGCGTTCCAATTGTGTGAATGCACAACATCCGGCTGTAGATTCTTGATTACTTGACGCAGACGCAGCACACAGCCGATGTCCAACCCGTGCTTTTTCCTCATCTCCAACACCGGCGTGCCTGGCGGCAGCCGGTCCTTGAACTCATCCGCTTCAGTCAGCGCACAGATCGCCACGTTGAACTCTGGCACGGGAAGCCGCATCGCCACCTGGGCAATCATGTTCTCCATGCCACCAGGTCGGTAAGCATGAAGAACGTGTAGGACGCTGATTCCCATGAAAAATTAAACGGCCAACATTCAACCAAGCCTAGCTTCAGTTATCTTCGCCACCTTTGGCCGTTTTGTAATATGTGGGCTCGTAGTATCGGGAATAGTAGCGGCCGTAGTAATAGTAATTTTCGATGCGTTGCAGGTTCACGCAGTTTAGCACGAAGCCGTACACTTGGACCCTGGATTGGTGCAAAATTTCCGAGGCAGTGACGACATCCCGCTGGGTGGTCTGGTCCGCGCGGATGACAAAGATCAGCCCGTCTACAACCTTGCTGATGAGAAGCGAGTCCGCAATGCCAAGCAAAGGAGGGGTGTCCACAATCACGCGGTCAAACTGCGGTCTCAGGATGTCGATGAGATCCTTTAGATGACGCCGCCCCAGCAGGTCATGGCTGTTGCGAGCGTCCCTGCCGCAGGACAAGAACTGGAGATTCTCCAGCCCAGACGGCTGCACCGCATCCTCCCATATCACACCATCCCCAAGCACTTCCATCAAACCGACGTGCTGACGGCTGAGATTGAAAATCCTGTGCAACGTGCCGCGACGAAGATCGGCATCCACCAACAGCACTTTTTCCCCAGCTTCAGCAAAGGACTTTGCCAAGTGTGCGGCCACAGTGCTTTTTCCATCGCTAGGGCGGGCGCTGGTAACCATGATCACCTGCTTCTTGTTGTCCGCTGGCGCGTAGAAGGGCAGCGAGCTGCGGATGATGCGGAAGGACTCGTCGGCGTGGGTGGCGGTGTGAGAGTCGTCATCCGACTTGTCCCCGTTTGCGAGCTGCCTCACTAATGGACGGTCCTTGTCCTCCATCAACGGGACGATGCCACAGGCAGGATATTGGCAGTATTTCTCCGCCTCTCCCACAAAAGAGGAAGTGAAACGAAATCGTTCTGTGAGCACCGGAGCCCCAAGACCAAGGCCAAATGAAAGAGCCAGCGCATAAGTGAGCAACTTCTGCTTGTTCGGAGAGACAGGAATATCGTCGCGAACTTCGGTGAAGCCTTTGAACTGGAAGTCCACCTGCACTTCCGGCCCCGTGTACTCCATCGCGGTCAGGCGGGACTTCATAACCATGTAGGCTTGTTCCCAGGCCAAGCGACCACCCGATTGCAGCCTGAAATCACGGCGGTAGTCATCATAGCCAGCGATCAGCTTGCGGTATTCAGGCAGCATCTCCTGAAGCTCTTTTAGTTTCTCATTGAGGTGCAGTCGCTCCAGCCGGAAGGCTTCAAGTTCCTTCTTCCACTCCACGTCCAAGGCAAAAGTGAGGGCATCAATCTCCTTCTTAAGCTCGCGCATTTTCTCATGTCCTGGCAGCAGTGAGGAGGACAGACGTTGAAATTCACGTTGTGCTTCAAGCAGGCTTGCATTAATGCCCTCCCAGACCTCTGATCCCTTCGATATCTCGGGCATCACAATCGTGGTGCTGGCAACAGGCCTGGCAGGCGCAGGACCTCCCTGATTCACATCAACAGGATCTTTCACTTCACCAGTGACACCAGTGACGACATTGGCAGAGGTGCTCTTCATCATGAAGGGATCCGGCTGTTCCCCACGCCGCACAATAGTGCCTACAGGCAGTGGTGCAGCACGATATTTCTGTAGCAGTGCCAGCTTCTCAGCACTGGTAGGAGCGGTAGCTTCGATGAACTTTTCCATTTCCTCCATCGCATCCAGCTGCGACCTGTAAGTCAGCATCTGCGTCGGCAGTTGCTCCAGCTTGTTGTTGGCCACATAATTTTCGAGAATCTGATTCTCAGATTCAAACCGCCTATCTCGCTCCGTCTCGGCCTTGAGATTCTCCCGAATGCGGTCCATTTCCTTGGTAAACCCCTGGATCAATACGTCACGGTGCTTAATTCGGGACTCTGTAAGGTAGTCATGGTACTCCAGCAGCATCGCCTCTGGCCAAAGCCTGGCCAACCGCGGCTCGTATACCCACACCTCAATCTCCAATTGCGAAGCCACACTGCTGGTAATCTTCAGTTTGGAGATGTAGCGCGTCCAGATGGTGCCGAGTTCGCTGAGGTTCTTAACCAATCCGAGGCGGATGGCTGTACGTTCTGCCAGCCACCTCGACTGCAGTCCCATGAAGAGCTGCGCATGGATACTGTCCCAGCGAGTGTTGCCACGAACATCTGAAATCTCAGATTTGATGGGCAAATCGACATAACTCCACTCCACAGAACTCTTGGAGTAGTAAGAAGGCTTGCCATACACAAAATACGCCAAGGCAAGAACACATCCCAGCAGCCCGCTAAAGACACCCAGACGCCAATATTTTACGTACCTCGAAAGGAACTGAAGGACGTCCTGAAACGTGATAAATTTCTTGAAGTTCAGCGAAGCCATGTTGGATATCCTTGGGACTGGATAGAATTAGAGACCGAAAACTTTCTTTGGCACCACAATGCAGTCGCCCTCCAGCATGGGAGGATCCTCGGCCCTCCCCATTTCTATTGCTTCGAAATTCACGTTGATGCGAAGCACCCCCCCTCCGCTATTACGGAGAATATAGGACTTTCGCTTGTTGGCGAACGGTTTGAAACCGCCAGAGTCGATGATGGCTTGATAGGCCGACACCGGAGCATCTCCAAGAGGTCGCACCGTCACGCGGCCAGTTTGTACAATCTCACCACTGAGTCGCAAAGTCAAGCCGCCAGCGGCAGTCTCCGCCCGGGTACCTGGATCCACTATGACAGTGGCCTGACGTAATTGGTTGGCCTGTAGGGAATTCTTGATCCGCACTTCTGCTTCAGAGAGACTTAACCCCTGGACACCAACTCGACCAACCTTGGGCATAATGATGTCACCGCTGGGCCGAATTGCGAAAGTGCCATTAAACGAGCTATCCTCCAGCACGAAGACATCCACCAAGTCACCAATTTGGATACGATAACCACCACCTCCCGGCGACCGGACGGCTGAGTTTGGTAATGGCGCAGGGACCCCATGTTCATCATGGGTGGTGCATGAAACGACACCCAAAACTGCTAGGAAACAATGGACCAGAAAATGATACTGACGCTGGCTAGAAGCGTTTAGAGATGCCGAGATACAAGTAATGTTCACTGTAGTTTGTGGTCAGGTTGGTGTGGACATCCTCATACTGGTAGAAACACTGCGATTGCACTGTCTGAGTAACGGCGTACATTAAGCCGAGGCGGTATGTCCACCGGTCCATGATTAACGAGTTGCTCTCGATTTCAATTCTTTCCCACCCAGCGGAGGCAAAATTGTTGATTCGGCTCGTAATTTTGGTCGTCGTCATCAATCCAGCATACTTGATAACTTGATCACCTTCAACAAGTGCATCCGAGTGGCGCTCCGAAACTCCAGCAAAACCAAGCAAATTTGTGCGTGCTCCTAATTGATGCGTCACTCTGTATTCCGCGTAGTCTTCCAAGCCAGGTATCGCCGCTATCGGTTTGTAGACACGGCGTCCAATTTCAGCCATTTGGTAGGTGCGATAACCAAGTCGCTGCTGAATTCCAATAAGTGCAGTCCAACCTTCGTAGCCCGCATTGTTTCCAGTCGTCCAATAGTAGCCTGCCTCCACATAACCCGCCAAGTATGAGGTCAACTGCTTACGAACACCCGCCACTGACCAATGCAAAAAGCTGTCGTACGGCTCCGCACTTGCAAAGTTATAGCCAGCATACGCCAGGAACGTAGGAGCACCTGATCTAATGTAAGCACCACCAGTTATTCCAGCATAGATACTTTTGAAGTCTCGATCCCATACATCCACTCGATCGAAATATAGTAAGCTCTGGGTAGACAAACCAAGTTGCGCTGACGCACGTGCACCAGCGATATTGTAATATCCCGCCAGGCCATCCCAGCCATCGTTACGAGTCCGAAAACGTGCAGTCGGATCGTAGCTCGAAACATTTCCGGATCCATATCCAACACCATAGCGCCCAACACGATCTATAGGGGACAAATCCCCCCAAGATACGGTAGCATTTACAAATACATCCCAGATGTTGTAGGGATAAATAAATGGGGTGAATTGATCATACACGACAAACTTCCAGTTTCCAATGTCCTTCGTCCATGCCACCTGCAAAAGAGCAGACGTGGCGAAATTTGGAAGCATCATTCCTCCCATAGGCCCCGGAAGCGCCCAGCCCACACGCCCCTCGTTTGGCAGCCAATAAATGTAGGGCTGAAGACTCAGCGCCAAAGAGTCCCCCAATATCAAAGTAGCTCTGAACGATAGCCAGACAATGTAGGCCCAGCGATCATCTGGTGGAAGATTCTGAATTCCTGGAAAGGATCCATTGATGTCACTGTATATGGCACCAAAGCCGGCATAGAAGTTATCTAGCAAAAGTGGCCCCGCATACATGCGGAAATCGCCCGAGCCATGATCGTAAGGACTCCCCCAGGAAACGCCGATGCCCGGAAGTGCAAAACCACCAACACCTGCTTTCGTAAGATAAGTAAAGTCCCCCAACGTGCTGAACATTGACCATGACGTATATCTGTTCAGGTTGTCGATTGAACCATAAACCCCTCCGACCAGTTGACGGAAATCCTCGGCCACATCACCAAAAGTGACATCCCTGTACAAGCCTTTCTGCGGCATATATTGGTATTGCCCATAAGGGCGAGCCACGTCAGCGGCAAGCCCACCATCTTCATTCCCCGAAGATTCAAATGCTTGACCTCTTGGGTGCTGCGCAGAAAGCCCAACTGGCGCAAGTCCCATGAACAAAATACACACAAATCTCCAATGGGCTGGAAAAACTGCGTTCAGAATGTTAGTGAAAAAGTTTTGCATTGATGCAACGCAGGTTATCAAAGGGTGAATAGCCGCTGATATCTTATTGTCGTTGTGACCTTACAACTGCTCTCAGGAAGCAAAATGCACCGTAGGCAAGCCCCCCTATAAGAGGCAGGCAAATAACGGGAAGCCAAACGAACTTCCAAACTTTCGCTAAACCAGAATCTCCTACAAGATCAATAAGCAATGTTAGTGCCAAAACTAGCCAAGCCCCTGAAGACATTAGCAAAACCAACATCGAAATATTTTGGGGCTCGAACAGAAGGGCATTTTGAAACAGGTTCATATGCTAATGATCCAGGTGCCAGTGCCACTATCCAAACTACAAACTCTTCCAAACAATCGGGTTATCAAAGAAAGGCTTAGCCCGCGCCGATGGATACACTGTCAACATCATGGCATCCCATGATGCTTTCTCACCAAACAGCTTGTCCACTGTCGGCGTGAGATTGTTGTTATCCAACAACAAAGTCAGCATCATAACGGTCCCTGAGTCACCACAAGCGACACCCTCCACGTAAACGTGTTTGGGAGGCAACGAAGTAGCGGCAGGCCATTGAACTCGACGTCTAGCTGGATCTGCCGAATCCAGGAGCAAAGTTTTTCTTGTGGGTTCAAGCCAAACCAACATCCGACCACTCCGGGATTGCTCATCTTCAAAGCTTTTGAAACGCCCGCGGCGGCTCCCTAGGTTCACAGGACGCAGGTCAAGTATAGCACTGGTCTTGTAGTAGAGAAACTTGAGCTCAGGGGACCCAGTCGGCGACTGCCGAGCCGTGTTATGAATGACGGAAAGATCAACACGGGCCAGTTCGCGAGTTCCAACGATGAGGCCCGGGGGATTTCTCTTGATATTCGGACTAACGTCCACGTCGGTCGAATTCAGGTAACCGTCATAATTGGTATCTGCTGTAATACTCACTCTCCCAAGAGATCTGTCCTGCTCGGGAAAGTAACCCACACCAAAGCCGAAACCACCGAATCCGCCAAAGGCATATACATTGATGGCTCCGACGATCGCCAGAACCGAAAGAACTGTTTTCTTTTTCAGCTTAATAATGTTCATTTTAGTGCTTCTTGTGAAATCGATTTAACCCTCTGCCACTACCTTGAAACCAGGGTGTCATCCTAGATGGGACGGTAAAAATTGGCAATGATTTTTTTTGTTCCAGATTTGTTGCGACTACCAAATTGCGAACGAACAGTTGATCGTCTTTTGGCCCACAGCAGTTTCTGTGCCACCATAAGCTTTGGTTGTCGACAAAAAACTTGCCCTAGATGATTATCTCAGGCGCAAAATTGCTCCCACAGGTAGATGTTGTGAACTGTAGTTTAAACCACTTTCACAAAGTATTACTTTCCAGTGACCTGAAAGGAAGATGTGATCTATCCTAAGCCAGGGCGAGCCAACACGCGCAATAGAACGAAGATTAGCCGGAAAAGTGCTACCAAACCCACTCCCTGCAGCCATATGTGCATCTTGCATTAAATCGCATAAAATCTGATATGACTCTCCAGCGGGGGGCATATTCAAGTCGCCCATCAGCACCACAGGAACCACTTCATCACGTACCAGCGCGGAAATTCTGGAGATCATTTCGACACGTGCACGCCACGGCCTGAGATAAAGAAGATGCCGTTCAGCCAGAGGAGTTCCAGGCACCAAACCAAGCAAACCATACAGAAAAGTCCCGCGAGAAGCATACCAATACAGCAAATCTCGTGGCGTCGGAAGATGTAGATTATACACTGCGACCAGAGTGCCATCCCAATCGACTATTGTTCGACATCCCGCACGATAGCGACGACCGGGGGTCTCCGTCCAGTCCAAATCTAAAGCCGCACTTTCAACGATTGGCCAGCGACTGATCAGCACAAACTCGCCAACCTGTTGGCCGTGTCGGAACCCAGAAAACTCGGGCATTTCTGAGATCTGGCTAAGGCGGCGCCCTGCGTCCTGAAACACAGCGATATCTGCGTCGATCTGTCTCTGAAAATCACCCAGCACCCGCGAGGCACCCTGACCACGATTGTAAGTCATCACCTTCAGAGTTTGAAGTTCTTTCACACTCTGTCTCTCCCGCCAAGGCACCCGTAGATGAAAGCCCCCCAGCCAAAGAGTACCTGTAACGGCGACAACCGCCGAGGCAAATGAGAGGCGCCAATTTGCGAATATTACTGACGTAAGAAGGCAGAAAACCGGCAGAGATGCCAGAGTCCATGCTGGAAGGTAGGACAGAAAAACGGTAAGAAGATTCGATTCCGCTCTGTATTTGATTGCTACATAAAAAAGTATGCTGAACACTAACAAGAGCCACAACGGCACCCTGATTTTTGATCCAAGTCTTCGCCACAAGCAACGCCACGAAACCAGTTCGTCATGGCTTTGTGACGCGATTTCTGAAATGTCGCTTCGTTTTTGAGGACATTCCGGTCCGTTGTTCATGTGTAAGGTTTGTGGTCACTGAACTTGCACAGAAGCCACCAACTAGTGGTTCAATCCAAGGAAAGTTGATGGTTAGAGACGTGTTGAACTGAGCCGCTGCGCGGAGGGTGCGTGAGGGGAGTTTGGATGGGGAGTACGCTGGGGGGCTA
>NZ_JACSRD010000026.1 GCF_014879935.1 Prosthecobacter sp. | reverse complement strand
CGGGGCCGGGCATGGTGACGCCGCCTTGGCCCGCGTAACCCCAGCGGGCGGCGATGGCGAGGTCGGGGGCTGTAATCGGGGCATTCTTGCCCCGTGGCTGAGAGGGGCCAGGAATGGCCCCATTACTTACGGCCAGCTCGCCGAGGCCTTTGAGGTGGGGTGGACTTTCAGGGTGGTGACGCCTTCGACGGGCATTTCGGGATCGAGCAGGGCGGCGATCTGGCGGCCGAGGGCGGCTCCGGCCTGGAGGACTTTGGCGGTCTTCGGCAGGGGCACGCGGGGCCAGATCCAGCCTTCCATCCTCTGGCGGCGGTGAGAGAGGTTGGAGGCCCCGCACCAGCGTGACGGCCTGCGGCGGAAAGCACCTCAGCCGAAGGCAGCCTGCCGCGGTGAATCAATCAGCCCACCACCATTCCGCATCCCTGCTTGACCCTGCTCTTGCTCCTCTCGTAAAAAGGGCTCCCGCATGACCTCCGCCGAAGCCAAGACGCTCCTTCCGCCCTTCCTCGACTTCGTGAAGACGTTGCAGGGTGATGAAAAAAGCGAAGCGCAGATTTTCCTCGACCGCCTGTTCCGTGCCCTCGGGCATGATGGGGCCAAGGAAGCCGGGGCCACCTTCGAGTATCGCGTGGCCAAGAAGCCCGGTTCCTCCCAGCTCTCCCTCTTCTCCGGGGATGACCTCGCCTCCGCGCCAAAGCTCAAGGGCGGCGTGAAGTTCGCCGACCTCCTCTGGCCCGGCCGCGTGCTCATCGAGATGAAGTCCCGTGGTGAGAAGCTGGAGAAGCACTACGACCAGCTCTTCTATTATTGGAGCCACATCGTCCCGAAGCGTCCGCCCTTCGCCATCCTGTGCAATTTCGACGAGCTTTGGATCTACGACTTCAACGAGCAGCTCTTTGATCCCGTCGATCGCATCCGCATCAGCGAGCTGCCAAAGCGCTACCTCTCCCTCGGCTTCCTCTTCCGCCATCAGGTTGAGCCCCTGTTCGAGAACAACCGCGTCACCGTCACGCGCAATGCGGCGGATCATCTCGCCCACGTCTTCCGCTCCCTCATCGCCGACCGGCCCGTGAACGAGCGCATCGAGCGTGCCCGCGCGCAGCGCTTCATCCTGCAGATGCTCGTCAGCTACGTCTCGGAGGATTTGAACCTCCTGCCGAACCAGATCGTCACCCAGCTTCTCGACGAATGCCTGCGCAAGGAGGCCAACAGCTACGATGTCTTCGGCGGCCTGTTCCAGCAGATGAACAACACCGTCAAGGCCGACGGCGGCCGGTTCAAAGGCGTTCCTTACTTCAATGGCGGCCTCTTCAGCAAAGTGGACCCCATCGAACTGAAGCAGGGCGAGCTGGAGCGCCTCCGCCGCGCCGCCGATCAGGACTGGTCCCAAGTCCGCCCGGAAATCTTCGGCACCCTGTTCCAGCACAGCATGGATGCCGGAGAGCGCCATGCCTACGGCGCGCACTTCACCTCCGAGGTGGACATCAACAAGGTCATCGAGCCCACCATCGCCCGCCCGTGGCGCGAGCGCATCGACGCCTGCGGCAAACATCGCAACAAGCTGCGGGAATGCCTCAAGCAGCTCCGCCTCTACCGCGTGCTCGATCCCGCCTGCGGCTCCGGCAACTTCCTCTACCTCGCCTACCGCGTGTTGAAGAGATTGGAGCGCGACATCCTCCTGCGCCTGCGGGAGGCCGGGGAGCCGCATGACAACCTCGTCTCCGCCGTCACGCCCTTGCAGCTCTTCGGCATGGACGTGCTGCCCACTGCCGTTGAGATCGCCCGCGTCACCCTCACCCTCGCCAAAGAACTCGAGGTGCTGGAGGCGGAGAAACTCAGCGACGCCGACGGCCTCTACCTGCCCGAAAGCCCGCTGCCGCTCGACAACCTCGACAAACAAATCCAGTGCGCCGACGCGCTGTTCACGGAGTGGCCCAAGGCGGACGCCATCATCGGCAATCCGCCGTATCTTGGCTCACGTCGCATCCCTCTCGACCTTGGCTACGACTATGCCAACAAACTCTATGGCCGCTTCTCAGACGTGCCGAAGATGGCCGACTTCTGCTCGCATTGGTTCCGCCTCGCGCATGATACGCTGCCGGAAGGTGGACGAGCCGGACTCGTCGGCACCAACAGTATCCGTCAGAATGAGACGCGCGAAGCCAGTCTGGACTACATCGTCGAGAATGGTGGCACCATCACCGAAGCGGTTTCAACTCAAGTCTGGAGTGGTGAGGCCGCCGTCCATGTCTCCATCGTGAACTGGACAAAGAATCCTGCCGATGGTGGGGCCGACAAAGGAGCTGAGCCTGCAACACTGATCTTCCAACTTGGGGACTCTGTGGACAGCCCATGGGAGACATTTGAAATCCCTTCGATTGGACCTTCTCTTTCCATTGGCCCTGATATGGGCAGCGCCATCGTTCTGTCTGCCAATGAGAATGCCAAGGCTTGCTTTACCGGACAGAATCCAGTGAACGCTGGCTTCTTCATCACTCATGGTGAGGCGAGTTCCATGATTCATGCCGATCCAAGGAATAAGGAAGTAATATTCCCCTACATGATCGGTCGCGACATGCTCGAAGCGGGCGGTCCGACACGTTCGATCATCGACTTTGCGAAGCGTGATCAGTTTGAGGCGCGCAGCTATGACCTTCCTTGGAAACGCTTGGAAGCCCATGTGAAGGATTCAGTCTTGGCACGAGCGGTTGAAGAACAAAAAGCCACTGGAAAAGAAGTGACGCGCTACACGCGAATCGCAGAACGGTGGTGGCAGTTCTATGACTACCGGCCCGGTACCATTGCCGCCATCAACAGTGTTCCGAGATACGTTGCCGTCTCGCGCGTCACGAAGAGGCCTATCTTCGAGTTTGTGAGCTCTGCCATTCATGCGGACACCGCGCTTGTCGTCTTCCCGATGGCTGATGATTACTCGTTTGGGATTCTTCAGTGCGGCATTCACTTTGCATGGTTCAAGGCACGCTGCTCTTCGCTCAAAGGCGACTTCCGCTACACCAGCGACACCGTCTTCGACACCTTCCCGTGGCCGCAGGAGCCGACGCCGAAGCAGATGCGGGCCGTGGCGGACGCGGCGGTGGCCCTGCGGCAGCTTCGGCGCGACACGATGGACAAGCTCGGCTGGTCCCTGCGCGACCTCTACCGCAGCCTGGAGCAGCCCGGTGCCAATCCCCTGCGCGATGCGCACGCCGCTCTCGACGCCGCCGTGCGTGCTGCCTACGGCATGGGCAAGAACGACGACATCCTCACCCACCTCCTCGCCCTCAACCACGCCTGCGCAGAGAAAGAGAAAGCAGGCCAGAAGATCACCCCACCCGGCCTCCCGCTTCCTCCGGAGGAGCACGCTGCCTTCATCACGGCGGACTGCATCACAGCGCCTATCGTCTGAGCCTTCCCCGTATCATTCAACGCCGCTCTGAGCGTCACTGATTCCACCTGAAGCATGTATCCCCATCACCCATCAGGACAACATCCGCCCAGTGACCGCAGTGAGTCACCACCCCAAAAGATGCTCTCGGGGTGTGTTGGGTTGCTCCTGGCCCCTTTTGTCTTTCTCTACTACGTGGTGATGTGGATTTTCACCCCGGCCACGGACCCAACCGGCGGCTGGCAAACCCTGGAGCTCACCCGCGATCAAAAACATGCGCGCGAGATCAGGCAAAGGGTGCAGCAAAACAGCCCCGAACGTGTGGACGAAGTTCTCGAACAACTCCGACGTGGCAGCCTGAAATACAGGTTTCCCGAGGAGATTGAAATCCGAAGCCATGTGAATGTGACGGCCGTCATTGAGCAAATGCCCGGCGAAGCGGCACGTGCGGGAAACAACCAAGGCAAGGAGCTGGTGCCGGTAACTCAACGAATGGCCTTGCGCTTGATTCCATCCGATGAACTGGAGGCGACGCTCGAAGGAGACGAAGCCAAAGGAGTCAAGTCAACGGGCGAGACGGCCTGGAACTGGAAATTGAGCGGCAAGAAAGCGGGCGAAGGTTCGGCCGTTCTCCTGGCCACTCTGCTGCTTGAAGACACGAGCGGCCCCCTGCTGCCCTTGGAGATCAGGCGGGAAAAGCTGGCCATCAAAGTCACCTACCCCTTCATGAAGCGGCTGGGAGATGCCTGGGACTGGCTCTATGAGCATGTCATCATGGTGGCTCTCGTCGCGTTGATCGGCGGGCTGATGGCGTGGCTGCTCGGCAAGATTCAGAAGACCAAGAACGCGAAGGCCGCAAGCATGTCCGACACCGTCATCATGCCCGTGTCGTCGGCGAGACTCCGTGAAGTCATACTGCAAAGAGAATTTCCCATTCACGGAACTCTCGCATTTGCGTTCGGAACCCAGGACCGGTGGATCGCCTTGTTTGAGGCCAAGCCTGTCAACGCCATCACTCAGATTGCAAAGATCAGCAGTTTGCAGCGATGCACCAAGGGCTGGAAGCTCCTTCTAGATGAACCGAGGAAGCTTCATCTTCCCCTGAACCGTGCCAAAGGTGCCAGACGCCGCGCCTTCAAAAAGGTGCGCTATACCACCCACGCCAAGATCATGGCGGCCAAAACGGTGGATGATCTGTTTTGACCGGGTCGATCGAGGGAGCCCTCCGATGATGCGGAGAAGCATCACGTTTGGTGAAAATGGGGCCGGGATTTTTGGAAATTTCGGTGAAAAAGGCTTCCTTTTCGGCGGCGAAACGGGGAGTATTTTTACCCGGAGCTACAATTGTAGCCCAACCTCAACACCACCAACCCTGTATCTGATCATGAAACACGGCTCCGAACG
>NZ_JACSRD010000027.1 GCF_014879935.1 Prosthecobacter sp. | reverse complement strand
ATCCCTCTTCCTACCACTCCGCTTTCGCCGCTGCTACCTTCGATACCCACTCAGGACAGCGAAGACTCAGTATTATTGATGAGACCTCGTTTTTTGCAGCTTGGGACAGTTCAAATCCAACATCCAAATACCATGATAGACATCCGCACGGAATTTAAGGACTCGAAGACCAACATTGGTCCCGTTGTGATTCAACTTCCTGCCATACCCCGGATTGGTGATGTCATTCAAGACGCAGGTTGTGTGCAATACACAGTCACACGAGTTTTGTGGATTCCATATACCAGATCGATCGAACCCAATCAGCCACGAATCGAACTTACCGTCGAAAAATTGCGTCTGTAGAATTTTATATGATTCAAATCAAAATCGACAATAGTCAGATTAACGAGTCTGATGAATGGATTAAGGATGAAACCGGTTGGATGAATTTGGATTCTTTAGTTCGACCCATAAGAGAAGCTGGCTTTAGAGGAACCGGTGAAATCACTGTTGCGAGCATAAGGCAACGAATCGAGGCCAGAATGCAGATTGGAGAGAGAAGCGGAGAATTCAGAGAACGCCCTCTGATAAACCATGACCAAACACAAAACGAGTTTCGTTTTTGCATCTTTTGGAGGTATGTTGAGGAGACATCTGCGGATGAACCGAATCCCTCGCTGATATGAAATATCTTGTTCGCACGTCAGGGAATGGGACTGAGGGGCCGTTCACCACGGAAGAACTTTGTGACAAGTATTCTCGCGGCGAGATTGATGAGAATTCTGATGTTGCTCATTACATTGGCGCAGGCCTTTCAAAGTCATTCAAAGCCATTTCCT
Source organism: Prosthecobacter sp. (assembly GCF_014879935.1). Lineage (GTDB taxonomy): Bacteria > Verrucomicrobiota > Verrucomicrobiia > Verrucomicrobiales > Verrucomicrobiaceae > Prosthecobacter. The sequence continues at coordinate 3,997 of NZ_JACSRD010000027.1, read as the reverse complement.
CTGATCCAGATTTGCTGGAGAGACTTCGACTTGCTCGCACTAGGTTCATCAATCAATGCGCAAATGCAGCTGCTTTGGAGCATCAAGAACTTGTAAAAACACTCTCAAAAGCCATCTCTATACTCGACCATCACTTAGCTAAGGATTCCGATTGGGTGGATATCCAGCCAACAGAGCGAAAGTTTTTGGAACACATTTTCGCGAGCATCGTATCAACCAATCTTGATGATTGGGACGATCTGTATCGTGCGATTTATAAAAGGTATGTTCAGTTTCCAGGGCGTGAGCGTTATCTGAACCTTCTTTCAGCGTGTCGTAATAGTGAGCTATCCAAGTCGCCCGTTTCCGATTCAAGAAATCAGCTTCATATGGCCGCCACTCTGTTGCTGTCTACTCAGCTAAGAGGCGTTGATCAAAGCCTCCGGCAAATTCACAACGAATTATCTGATGATGACACTGATTCTCATGATGAATAGCGGTGCAAGGCCAGGAAAATGACGTCAGGGTGCAACAAATTGACAGCCTTCGGCCGGGATCGGTCAACTCACACACCTCTGAGCCACGTTCTCAAACCGTCCAGTCCTCGATCTTCAAGCCTTCGACGCGACTGAACTCGTCCGTGTTGCTCGTCACCAACGTCCATTCGTGCTGGAGCGCGATGGCGGCGATTGTCAGGTCATGCGGACCGATCACTCTCCCCTGGCTCTCCAGCTTCTGGCGCAAGTGACCAGCGATGGCAGCGGATTCGTCATCGAATGGCACCGAGACATGGCGGTTAAAAAGGCGTTCGAGCATGGCGAAGCGGGCGTCCTCAAGCTCACAAAAAAGAGTTTTAGGGCCTGGTGGCAAACAAAGACTGAATGAGCTTACACCATGTCAGCGGATTCACCTGAACGGCGGTTTTCATGATGCTCCGAAACCGAGGCTCACGCCGTGGCACAGGCAAACACCCACACTTGCCACTACTACCGATCCAGCTTTCATCCCGCTTACGCCATGCCTGACGAACCCAACATCGACGACCTCGTCGCCGCCATACGACCTTTGGCGGCTGAGATCGTCGCTCTTCAGAAGCAGATGAAAGCGATGGGCATGTTTGCCAATGACCGAGAGCTGCTGGAGTTGCCGATGCGGGTCAGGTTGTCTGTGGCCGGGCGTTCCTGGATTACTTGCCGATGCAGAAGGTGGAGAAGATGACGTCGAGGATGCGTTCGACATCGACCTGGCCGATGACGTCGCCGAGGGCGTGGAGGGCTTCGCGGATTTCGAGGGCGATGAATTCGGGGGCTTCGTTGGCTTCGAGAGCGGAACGGGCGGCACGGAGGCGGTCGGCGCTGCGCTCGAAGGCGGCTTTGTGGCGGGCGTTGATGGCGACGGGATGGTCGGCAGCGAGCGGTCCGGCATTGGCGATGATGGCGCGGATGGCATCGCGCAGGGCTTCGATGCCTTCGCCGGTGACGCAGGAGAGCGGGATGGCGTGGGGGTCGCTCTTCCAATCCGCATGGAGGCCGAGGTCGGCTTTGTTGAGGACGAGGAGGCGGCGGCGGGCGAGTTCGGGGGGCAGTGAGAAGCGCGGGTTGCGGGCAGGTTCATCCTTCGCAGTGCTACGGAGAATGGAAGTGCCCGCATCACTTCCATCGACGACTTCGATGACGAGGTCGGCGCGGTCGAGTTCGCGTTCGGTGCGCTGGATGCCGACGCGCTCGATGTCGTCGGTGGAGTCGCGCAGACCGGCGGTATCGACGAGACGCAGCGGGATGCCGTGGACCTGGATGATCTCCTCGATAGTATCGCGGGTGGTGCCGGCCGTGGGGCTGACGATGGCCCGCTCGAAACCGAGGAGGAGGTTGAGCAGGCTGCTTTTCCCGACGTTCGGTGCGCCGGAGATGACGGTGCGGGCACCGTGGCGCAGGATGCGGCCCTGCTCGGAGGTGGCGATGAGTTTTTCCGCGCGCAGGAGCACGGCGTCGATGCGCTTCAGCAAATCGGCCCCGGTTTCGGGCGAAATATCCTCCTCGGGGAAATCGATGTAGGCCTCGATGTGGGCGAGCACGGGGATGATCTCCTGCTGCATGGCCTGCGCCTCGCGGCCGATGGCTCCGCCGAGCTGCTCATTCGCGGCACGCAGGGCGAGGGTGCTCTGCGCGTGGATGAGATCCATCACCGCCTCGGCCTGCGTGAGGTCCATTTTGCCATTGAGGAAGGCACGCTGGGTGAATTCGCCCGGTTCAGCAGCACGAGCGCCGCAGGCGAGCAGGCGCTCCAGCACGCGCTGGGTGACCAGAACGCCGCCGTGGCCGTGAAACTCGATGACGTCCTCGCCGGTGTAGCTGGCGGGGCCTTTGAAGTGCAGCAGCAGGCCGTGATCGAAGGCCGTTCCACCGGCATCGACGGCGTGAACGAGATGGGCGAGGCGGGGGGTGAGCTTGGGCGGCAGTTTGAAGGCTTTTTCAGCCACCTGCAGCGCCTGCGGCCCCGACATGCGCACGACACTGATCGCAGCCTCGCCCAAGGCGGTGGAAATGGCGGCGATGGTGTCTGAAAGCATCGGCGATGGTGAAAGCGGCCGAAGAAAAGTGCAAGAAGCGATGTGCCGCGGATGCAAGCCACGAGTTCTTTGGCGCTGATGTCTTGATCGCTGGATTTGAACCGTCTATCCTCAAACGATAATTCGTCTCCCGCCTGACCAACCTCTTGCATGCCAGAATCCATCCCCCCAGAGCCAGCCACCACCGGATGGACGCCGCGTCCGCTCGAATGGGGTGAGACCACCCTCTACTTTGTCGGGTCCTTGATCGTCGCAGCCCTGGGCACGTGGTTTATTCTGCGGCACAGCGGGCGGATTGGCCTGGATGAACCCGATACGCGCCGAAAACTGCATGAAAAGGCGATCCCCCGGCTCGGTGGCGCCCCGATCTTCCTGGCGACGGGACTGGCCTGCGTGGTGGCAGGCTACATCGGCGGCCTGGGCTGGAGCCGCTGGCTGCCGGTGGCCGTGTGCAATGCACTGATGTTCAGCGTGGGTTTTGTCGATGACCTGAAGCCGCTGGGAGCCAGGGTAAAGCTGGTGGGACAGATCGGGACGTCGCTGATCCTGTATTCGCTTGGCGTCTCCATCGACGTGCTGAGCAATCCTTTTGGCGAAGGGGGCATTACTCTCGGCTGGTGGAGCCTGCCGATCACGCTCGTGTGGCTGGTGAGCATCCCGAACATTCTCAATTTGATCGATGGCATGGACGGGCTGGCGGGAGGATTTGGGTTGTTTCTGTGCCTGACGCTGGCTGCCATCGGCCACTACGGTTCGCAGCCGGATGTGGTGGTCGTGTCGCTTGCGATGGCCGGGGCGCTGGCGGGCTTCCTGATCTTCAATCTGCCACCGGCCAAGATCTTCCTGGGAGACGGCGGGGCGTACCTGATCGGCTTTTTCATCGCGTCCGTGTCTTTATTTACCTCCAACAAAGGCACGGTGATCGGTGCGCTGCTGGTGATCATCATCGCGCTCGGGGTGCCGATCCTGGACACCTTGTTCGCCATCATCCGGCGCACGATGCGCGGCGTGTCGATCTTCAATGCGGATGCGGAGCACATCCACCACCGGCTCATCCTGCTGGGATACAGCAAAGGGCGTGCGCTGGCGGCGATGTATGCCGTGTGCCTGGCGCTGAGCCTGGTCGGCCTGAGCATTCTGGTGACCAAGGGGTATGCGCTGCCGACTGCGGGCGCATTGATGTTCCTCCTGGCCATGTGGACAGCCCGTTATCTGGGTTACGTGAAGAGCTGGGTGAACTTCCGCAAGCAACTGGGGGAAGTGATGGAGCGGCGGCGGCAGAGGGAATTTTTCCGCGCCTATGGGCGGGTGCTGGACTTCGAGGTGGAGCGCTGTGAGACCCTGGAGGGCTTTTCCGCGCTGTTTGCGCATGGTCTGGAACGAATGGGGATGAAAGCCCATGGGACGGCCGACCACTGCCCGGAGATCCTGACGCTCGGCTCCGGCCTG
>NZ_JACSRD010000234.1 GCF_014879935.1 Prosthecobacter sp. | reverse complement strand
GCCGGTCATCGGCATCGCCGCCACGATCATTCTGGGCGGCGGACTGGCCTTCCTGTTCCTCAGCGGCGGGAACAAACCGCCCGCAGACAAGGTCATGGCAACCCAAAAGAAGTCTTCGCCTCTTCCGAAACCCTCGACGCCTCCGCCAGCCAAGCCGGCCACGAAACCGGCGACCCCGAAACCGCCCCTGACTGCCACGCCTGCCCCACCGGTTTTCAATGAGTCGGTTCCAAGGCTGGGAACGAAGGCGGTGGATCTCTTGCCTGGCATCAACCTCGATTTGGACAAGCTGGCTGGCCAATGGAGCCGGAAAGGCGGAGGCATCGCATACGACAGTCGCAGCGGCGACCTGAACGCCCGCCTTCAGATTCCCGTGAGCACCACCGGGGGATACACGCTGGATGTGGAGCTTTCCGCCAACCCGACTCCGGGAGATGTGGTGCTGTTCCTGCCCTTTGCGAAAGGAGGCGGTGACGAGTTCCAGAACACCGCGTTCATCGTCCATCACGACAACAAGGGCGCTCACAAGGCTGGATTCGTCCATTTCAACAACCAGCCAGCATGGTCACGCAACACGCCAGGCTGGGTGAATCTCGAAAAGCCTTTGGGGGCCAAAAGCCGCATCACTGTCCAGGTCCTGCAACCGGCCCCTGACCGCCTGGCGCTGAAAGCATGGGTGAACGGACGGCCGCTCGTGGCCTGGGAAGGGCCGCGCAGTGAGACCAGCGGCGGCTCGCGCGTCTGGCGTCCGGCCAATCCAGGATACTTTGCCTTCGGCACCACATGGGAGGACACCGTTTTCCACCGTATGCGCCTGGAGGTGGTGGACGGAGAGATCGCATGGCTTCGGACTCCGGTTGTCGCAGCGACCGCTGCTCCCACGAAGCCAGCGACGGCGGCGACGACAGCACCCGCAGTCTCACCAGTGCCCGCCCCAGCTCCTGATCCGGTCTCCGAACGACTCGCCGGGCTGGAACGCCAGTTTTTCGATGCTTATGAAAAAGCCGCCGGTGCCGCGCACAAGGCCGCCGTGGCCGACCTGAACGCCAAATACTCCGCCGCGCTCGACCGAGCCCTGGCGACTGCTTCCCAGGCAGGCAAGCTTGATGAAGCCGTGATCCTGCGGAATGAGAAAACGCTTGTCCAAACCTCCGCGGCAGTGCCGGACAGTGATGACGATGGCACACCCGGTTCCCTCAAAGCCCTGCGCAAGACGTGGCGGGAGCAGATGGCCGTTTTGATCGCCAAACGCGAACAGGCGGCCGCGCCCGTGCATGCCGGCTACGACCGCCTTCTCGCCGCCTACCAGGACGAACTCACGAAGGCCCAGCAGCTCGACGCCGCCACCCGGGTGAAGGCCGTGCGCGATCACATCGTGGCACAGCGGGAGTCCGGTGCTCCGCAGGTCGCTCCCGTGGCGGGCAATGTCGTCGCCACCGCTGCTCCAGACAGCACCGGCAAGATGGCTGTGCCCATCGCGCCAGTCATGCCGCCTTTGCCTGCGGACAAGGTGCTCCCACCGCTCCCACCAGCGACGCAGGAGGAGATCCGCTCCCTGTGCGAGTGGGCCTTGCAAAAGGACGGGAAAGTGAGGTTGCGGATCAGCGGCAGTGACGTGGAGTTCGCCAAGGGCGAGACCCTGCCCAAGGGCCGGCTCCTCGTGGTGCATGTCGGCGTTTACGATCTCAGCTTCGACCCCAAGGACGATGAGCAGAAGTGGTTCGCGCTGATGGGCCGCCTGCCGGACCTGGAGAGCATCGGTTTCAACAAAAACTCCGGCACGATGCCCGTGGAACTGCTCCGTGGAGCCACCAAGCTGAAGTCCCTGCGGCTCACGCCCACCAGCGTGGATGATGCCGCGTTTGCCCACCTCGCGGGCCTGAAGAACCTCGAATCTTTCGAAATCACCTACATGGTGAAGCAGTTCACCGGCACCGGCCTGGGCTACATCAACCCCAACCTGCTGTCTTTCAGCACCAGCAGCCCCACGCTTACCGCACAAGGCCTGGCCCAGCTTCCGCGCTTCAAAAAGCTCAAGAAGCTCATCATCTCCGGAGACAGCCTCGGCGGGAGAACCTCCACGCTCACCGATGCTGATTTTGGGGTCCTGGCTGCACTGATCGACCTGGAGGAACTCGACGTGAATGGGCGTGCCGGACTCGACGGCTCCTTCCTCGCCCACCTGCCTGCGAACTCGAAGCTGAAGCGGCTCTATCTTCAAGAGACGAGTTCATTCAAGCCGGGGAATCTGAAGCACCTCGCCCGATTGAAGAACCTGGAGGAACTCAGCCTGCCGCCTGTGGACATTTCCGCTGAAGTTGCGGGCGTGCTCGCAGGACTTGGCAATCTGCGGGTGCTCACGCTGAATTCCAACACCGTCTTCACCGGTGAGTCCCTGCAAAAGGTGAAAGGCTTCCGCAGCCTCAGGGACTTGGACGTGAATGTCTGCCCGCTCACCGATGCCGGCCTGGAGGCGATCTCGAACGCCATGCCGGAACTGTTCCTTTTCCGCATGAACATGGAGAAGCGCAGCAAGGCCACCATCACACCGGAGGGCTTTTCGAAGGCATTCAGGCGGCAGGGGATGCTGGCGTCTGTCCAGTTCAATGGTGAGAAGATCACGGACGACTGGCTGCCGCACATCGCCCAGCTCAAGGCGGTGGATTACCTCATGCTCACCAGCGCGCAGATCACCGACCAGGCCCTCGCGCCGCTCATGAAGCTGCCGCTTGGCTACCTGCGCCTTGATGGCACGCCCGTCACCGACGCCGTCATCCCCATCCTCAAGACCTGCCCCACGCTCAACAACGTGCCCGTTGGCGGCACGAAGATGACCGACGCAGGCAAGCAGGCGCTGCTGAAGATGCTCGAATCGAATCGAAAATGACGAGCCGCACCTCCCACTGATCGTTTCCATCCTCATGAGCACCTCCTCCCAAGGCTCCAAACCCACCACTGCCTGGCAGCCGCCCTCTCTGGATGAGATGCAGGCCATGCTGCCACAGTATCGCTTTGAAAAACTGCTCGGCCGTGGCGGCATGGGCGCGGTTTACAAGGCCGTGCAGGCTTCCCTGGACCGTCCAGTGGCCATCAAGGTGCTGCCAGGCGATCTCATCGACGACACGGACGCTCAATTCGCCGAACGCTTCAAAAACGAGGCCCGCACGATGGCGAAGATGAACCATCCGAGCATCGTCAACGTGTACGATTTCGGCGAGACGCAGACAGGACTGCTCTACATCGTGATGGAGTTCATCAACGGCACCGACGTGGCGCAGATGATCGCCGCACAGGGCAAACTGCCGGAGGACTACGCTCTCTCCATCACCGCGCACGTCTGCGACGCGCTGGCCTACGCGCACAAGAACGGCATCGTCCATCGCGACATCAAGCCCGCGAACATCCTCATCAATATGGAGGGTGCGGTGAAGGTGGCCGACTTCGGCCTCGCCAAGGCGAATGATCCCAGTCAAAGCGGCCTGACCAAGACGAACATGGCGATGGGCACGCCCGATTTCGTCGCCCCGGAGGCTTTCATCCCCGGCGTGCCGTTGGATGGCCGCGCGGACCTCTACGCCATCGGCGTGATGTTGTATCAGATGCTCACCGGTGAGATTCCACGCGGCATGTGGACGATGCCGGCGCTGAAGGTGGGCACGGACCCGCGATTCGACGCGATCATCGCCAAGGCGATGCAGACGGACCGCGAAGCACGCTATCAAAGCGCCATCGATGTCCGCCGCGATCTGGACACCATCCTCACGCTGCCGCGTTCGGTGCTCATCGCCCAACAGCAAGCCGCTGCGGAGGCGGCCGCACGGGCGACCCAGGCGCAGAAGCAGGCGGAAGCTGCCGCCGCCGCACCCGGACCGGCGCCACGATCCCCATCTCCCAGACCGGTTCCCACTCCTCAGCCGAGGCCGAAATCGAGCCTCGGCCTCGTTTGGGGTCTGGCCGCCGCGATTGGGCTGGGTGGGGGTGGCTATTGGCTGCTGACGCCGAAAACGCCGGGGCCTCAGCCCCAAACAGCGGCTTCCGCAGCATCGCCGTCACCCGCCGTGACGCAGGGATCGGGAAACTCGTCGCGCTTCGCAGGCGTGGAATTCCCCCGCGATCTCTGCCAGCCCGGCAGCACCGCCTGGCGTTACGAAGGCGGCGACATCGTCTGCGCCAACACCAAAGGCGGCGAATATCCCGCCTTCGTCGTCCCGCAGGAGGTGAAGAACGGTTTTGAGTGCGAGGTGGAGTTTTCGATGCCTCCCACGATGGTCCAGTATGCCTACCTGAAAGTGATGTTTCCCACCCCGAAAGGCTGGAGTTCGATGCAGGTCTTCCCTGACAACGTCGTCACCTTCGTCAACGGCAGGCAGCAGCGCCCGGTTCCGTTGAATGACAACGAAAAGCATCTGCTCACGCTGAGCTACGACTCGAAGGCCAGGCTCGTCATCCATGTGGATGGCACTCAGTACTTCGACACACGTGACGAAGGCAGCCCCGAGGTGCCCATATGGCCCGGCTTGAAGCCGGGGCACGTGAACATCGGCGCGGAGACCAAGGGCGGCCCGCCCTTCAAGCTGCATGCCATCCGCCTGCGTCCTGCGGACACCCCTGCCCGACCCGGAAGTGCCTCGCCAGCCAGCCTGCCCGCCACCACCAAACCTGTGGCGACTGTGCCGCCATCCCCCGCACTGCCTCTGCCAACGGCTGCGGAAGGCTGGATCGACCTCCTCGCCAAAGCGGACGTGCGGCGTGATTCGCTGCAGGTGCTGTGGACGCTCGCCAATGGCGTCCTGAGCAGCCCCGCGGAGCCCAAGTCGGCCACGACACCCGACGGACACAACACCTTTGCGTTCCCAATCGCCGACCTGCCTCTCAATTACGACCTGCATTACCGCATCAGCAGGAACAAGCCCGGCGCAGCCATCGTTTTGCCTTTCCAGCGTGGCAAAGAGGCACCCGCCCTGTATGTCGATGGAGGCTACGACTTGCAAGTGCTTGAATCCGATTCCTTCCGATCTGGCAACCCTGGCCGCACATGGTTCCCGCATAACGACACCACGCACGATGTGCTCATGGAAGTGCGTGAGAACCGCCTCAGCGTGAGCTTCGACGGGAAGACGGTGCTGGAACGCGACGGGGCGCTGCCAAAGGGACAAGACAGGCAACCCTTCTTCAAGTCGGCGACACACAACGGCCCCATCGTCGGCGTCGGAGTCTGCGGCGGCCTCATCACCATCCATTCAGCCGCTTATCGTCCGGCGGATGTGCGCCCGGCAAAGATTCCTGCCACCCCGGAACCAAGCCCTACGGTGGCGGACGAGACCCTGCGCAAAAGCGTCAATCTCATCCCGCTCTTGAACGTGAAGCGCGATGGCGTGAGCGACCCCACCACCGGCGCGAACGTCTGGCAGCTCAAAAATGCCGCGTTGACCTTCACCGACACGGAAAAAGCCGGCCGCATCGTCGCGCCGGTCTCACTGCGACACACGCGCGACTATGAGATCGAACTGCTGTGGAAGAAGCGGCTCATCAACATCCCAGGAGCCACATCTTTGGACTCCGGCTACATCGCTCTCGATGTGCCCGTGGACGCGGACCGCTGGGTGCGCGTGGAGGTGGCCCACGCCGGAGACAAAGTGAACGTGGGCGGCACGCGCATCGGCTTCACCGGCGCCAGGATGCAGAGCCAGGCGGGCATGCGCGTCGTCGTCCATCGCCAGGACGACAAGCTCAGCGTCAAAATCGATGGCAACGACGTCGGAACCATCACCGGACTGGCGCGGCTCGCTGCGGCGGATCTCGGCACGCATGCCATTTTCAAATCCGACCTGCTGCCCGTCGTCTATTGCGCCCGTGGCGATCATGAGATTGCCGAATGGACCGTGCGAGCCCTGGAGGGCGGTGTGCGGTTGCTTTGGGAACCATCTCTGCTTCAGGATCCACGCATCGCGCAATTGGAGGCCGGCTTTCGAGCACGGTTCGAAAGCGATGCCCAAAAACCCTTCCTCGCTGCCGTCGCCACACTCAATCAGAGCTACCTGACGAATGGTCTCGGCAAGGCGCGTGCCGCCGCCCAGGCCAAAGGCAGCCTGGCTGAGATCACTGCGCTCGATGCGGAAAAGGCCTTCGTCGGAAAAGAAGCCCGGGTGCCTGCGGACGACGCTGCGGACACACCCGCGTCACTCAAATCCCTGCGCGGCACCTATCGTGCGGCTTATGCGAAGCTCTTCGCTGAACGTGATGCCAAGGCCGCGCCCCTGCTGGACATTTATGTGAAGGCGCTGGATACCCATGTGGTGGCACTCACCAAGGCGGGAAAACTCGAAGAAGCCAGGAAGGTGCAGCAGTTGCGGGATGAAAAGGCGGCTCTCAAAACGGCCCCTGTGCCTGTGCAGGCAGCCGCGCCAGCCAAACCCGCGCCCATCAGCACAGACGCTCCTTTCACCGCCGCCACATTCCTGGCGAACAACGGCGGCACGTGTGCCGTCGTGAAGGATGGCGTCCGAAGTGAGGTGAAAGTCCCCGCTGACATTCCCGCCGCTCCCTTTGAGGTGGTGGAGTTGAGTTACGACACTTACCTGGGGGCCAGGAAGGACGCCAACAGCGGAGATTTCCAAGCCCTGAACGGCCTGCGCACCCTGCGTCGCGTCCTCGTCCGGGCCCCGGAGTGCAAACTCCTGAAGGATGATGCTTATGCCTTTCTCGCAGGCAACGAGGAGCTCGATTTCATCAACCTCGAAGGCGTCCCATCCGTGACCGATGCCGTGTTGAAGCACCTGGCCGATTCGAAGAAGCTGACCACGCTGGCCGTGCAGTATGCACCCGGTTTCACCGGCGAAGGACTGCCCGCGATGCCCTTCCTTTCCACACTCCTGCATGTGGACTTTCTGGGATCAGGGCTCAATGACAAGGGCATCGAAGCCCTCGCCGCCTGCACGCAGCTCCAGAGCCTGCGCGCAACAACCGGCAGCGCCTCGGACGAGGCCTATGCCACTCTCGGAAAGCTGCCAAAGCTCACCGACCTGCGGGTGGACAACACGGGGTTTGGCGACAAGGCCGCTGCGGCCATCGCCGCTACAGGCGTCCTGCAGTATCTCGATGTGTCATTCACCCGGATCAGCAACAAGGGGCTCGAAAAGCTCGAGGCGCTCACCAGTCTGACCACGCTCGTCATTCGCGGCGTGAAAGTGAGCGATGCGGCAGTGGCCCGTCTGCAAAAGGCACTGCCGAACTGCACGGTGATGCGCTGATTCAGGCTGAGGCCGTTTTCAGCCTGGAAACAACTCACCCACCGCTTTTTCGCGAAACGCAAAGATCGTATCGAGCTGCGGCTTCACCAGCAGCGGATGAACGAGATCGCCCAGCGGGCCGAAAGGCAGCACATAGGTCACTTTGTCCGCCATTTCGACGCGGCCGTCTCCCAGATCGTGGAATTCATGCTCGTGATGCCACACCGCATACGGGCCGACCCGTTGCTCGTCGATGAAACGCAGTCCTTCCTCCACGTGGGTGATTTCTGTCAGCCAGTTCATCGCAAGGCCAAACAGAGGCCGCACGCGATACGAGATCATCAGCCCCTCACGAATGCGTGGCGGAAAATCTGGTGTCAGCACCTCGAATCCCAGCGTCGGCGGCGTGATCTTCGCCAGATTGCGTGGATTGGAGAAGAAAGCCCACGCCTGCTCAGGAGTGGCACGGATGATCTGTTTGCAGCTCAAGGTATGGACCGCCATGACTTCCCTTTTACGTCTCACGTCAGGCCACGGTGCACGTTGTTCATGCTTGAGCGTGCTTCAGCCAGCCGGATGGCGCCTTTCGTCGTCAACGGATGCGCTGGCACGCCGCGTTGCGTGCAGACCAGCCTGCCCTCGGCCATCAGTTCCGCCGCCACTTCGCGCACACGCGGCATCAGCGGCCGCCAGTCGTCGCCGAGTCGTCTTGCGGCCTCTGACGGGCAAAACGTGCAGCCCTCCTGCCGTTCTCCGGCCAGCGCCATCAGCACCTCCCGCACTCGTTTGTCGTCATTCATGAGGCCTTTTTTCTCCGACAGGCGCCACTGCAAAAGCGCACCTGCTCCCAGTCACGCTCCCACTTCTTCCGCCACGTGAACGGCCGGCCACAGGCGACGCAAACCTTCTGCGGCAGGTGCTGTTTCTTCACGCCATGCATGCTGTCACGCGCTGAAATCCGTGCTGGAGGCCACCGCCTCCCACTTTTCGGCCTCACGCGTCAATGCGGCGGCTTTGTCGCGGCATTTCTTCACCACATACTTCCCGAGCGGCAGATGCAGCGGCACTTCGCCATCCAGCACCATCTTCACAATCGCCGCCGCTGCCTTCGCCGGGTCGCCAGGCTGCCTGCCATTCATTGACTCAAGAAACCGGCCGAACTTGCCCGAACTCGCCTGATAATCGGCGATCTGAGTCGCCGCCTTCTCCAAACCTCGTGCGATGAACTCGGTGCGGAACGGTCCCGGCTGCACCAGCGTCACCTGAATGCCCAGCGGTGCCAGTTCCAGCCGCAAACTCTCGCTCATCAGCTCCAGCGCTGCCTTGGCACCGCCGTAAATGCCAAACCCCGCGTAGTTCGAGATCGCCGCCGCGGCGCTGATGTTCACGATGTGGCCGCTCCGCCGTGTCCGCAGCATCGGCAAGGCCGCGCGGATCACATTCAGCGGCCCGAAGAAGTTCGTCTACACATTGCGGCGGATCTGTTCATCGCTGCATTCCTCCACAGCGCCGATCAAACCGTAGCCCGCGTTGTTCACGATCACATCGAGCTCACCCGCCGCGCTGATGACTGCACGCACTTGATCGCCATCCGTGACGTCCAGGGCCATCACCTCGCAGCTTCCAGCGCGTTCCAGGTCGGCAAGGCTGCGCACATCACGCGCGGTGGCGATGACGTGCTGCCCTTCAGCCAGCGCCGCCTCCGCGATGGCGCGGCCAAAGCCGCTTGAGCATCCAGTGATCAGCCAGTTTCTTTGATTCATGCAGGGTTCAGTCTCCAGATGGCGAAGTTCAGACTCGTCGCGAATGTGACCCAGGCCAGATACGGCATGAACAACCATCCGGCCGTGGGGTTCACTCGACGAAAGGTCAGCAGCGTCATCAAAATCGCGATCCACAGCGCCACGATCTCGAACAGCCCCCAGCCAAGCTGGTGCGCGCCGAAGAAGATCGGCGTCCACGCGGCGTTCAGCGCCACTTGCACAAAGTAGAGCTTCAGCGGCCGGCCAAAGCCAACACGCTTCCACACCAACCACGCTGCGATGGCCATCAGCGTGTAGAGCAGCGTCCACGCCGGGCCAAACAGCCACGAAGGCGGCGTCCAGGATGGTTTTTGCAGCGCCGCATACCACGGACCCGGCATGCCGATGAACGCGCTCAGCGCCGGAGCACTGAAAGTGATGAGAAAGAAGCCCACAAGGGCCAGGCCGGCGCGGGATGAAGGTGAAGGAGCACTCATGATGCCTTCGAATACGTGGCGCGCAGCTCCTTCGCCTGCATTTGGATCGCCGTGCGCTGCTTTTCATCCATCCGCCCGAGGTTTCTCACCTGCATGCTCATGCGCTGGTTCTGCCGCAGCACCGGCTCATGCTGCAGCAGGTAGTCCCAGTAGAGCGTGGTGAACGGGCAGGCCTTCGGCCCGGTGCTCTGCGCCGGGTCAAAGCGGCAGCCGGCGCAGTAGTTGCTCATGCGCTGGATGTATTTGCCGCTCGCCACATATGGCTTGCTCGCCATCACGCCGCCGTCGCCGTATTGCGACATGCCCAGCGTGTTCGGCAGCTCCACCCACTCGATGGCATCCACATAGACGGCGAGGTACCATTCATGCACGCGCCTCGGATCGACTCCGAAGAGCAGCGCGAACAAGCCCGTGACCATCAGCCGCTGAATGTGATGCGCGTAGCCGTAACGCAGCGTCTGCGTGATCGCATCTCGCAGGCAGCGCATGTCCGTCTCGCCCGTCCAGTAAAAATCCGGCAGCGGCTCATGTGCCTGCATCGCATTCCGTTCCAGGTAATCCGGCATGAACCGCCAGTAGATGCCGCGCACATACTCACGCCAGCCGAGGATCTGCCGGATGAAGCCCTCCACCGCCGCCAGCGGCGCTTTGCCATCACGCCACGCCTTTTCCGCTGCGGCGATCACCTCACGCGGATCGAGCAGCTTCAAATTCATCGCCGCGCTCAGTCGCGAGTGATACAGCCACGGCTCGTTCGTCCACATCGCATCCTGATACTGTCCAAACTCCGCCAGCCGGTGCTCGATGAAGTCCTGGAGCGCCAGTCGTGCCTCCTCGGCCGTCACCGGCCAGTCAAAATCATCCAACGTGCCCGGATGCTTCGCGAAACGTTCGTTCACCATCGCGATCACCTGCTGCGTGATCGCATCCGGCTTGAACCGACGCGGCGGCACGCGCAAACCGGGACCGTCCTTGCCAAACGACTCGCGATTGTCGTGATCGAAGTTCCACTGCCCGCCCGCCGGCTTGCCCTTCTCCATGAGGAAACCGGTCTTCTGCCGCATCTCGCGATAGAAGAATTCCATGCGCAGTTGCTTGCGTCCCTCCGCGTGCTTCGCGAACTCGGCGGTGGTGCAGAGAAAGTGCCGGTCCTCACGCACCTCGAGCGGCACCTTCAGCTCCGTCGCGATCTTCTCCAGATCCCGCTGCACCGCCCACTCGCCCGCGTGAACCATCACGAGCTGCTTCGGCTTCAGCTCATCCACACTGGCCCGCAACGCGCTCGCGAAATCCGCATGCGCTTCCATCTCATGATAAACCACCCGCCAGCCGCGTCCGCGCAGCGTCTCGCGAAAATGCCGCATCGCTGTGATGAACATCGCGATGCGCGCCTTCGTGCTCCACACCTTCGTGGACTCACCCGCCACCTCCGCCATCCACACCGCGTCCGATTTTGGGTCGAAGCCGTCAAAAACTGCCGACTTCAGATCAAGCTGATCACCAAGGACAAGAATGAGACGGGAAACACGCGGCATGGACGTGGTTTACGGCTGGGGTGGCTTCCGCGACGACGCAAAATCTCAGGATTGTCCAAAGCCAATGCACGCACCATGCATGTTCAGCCGCGTTGGTTTGTTCATGTTGCCCCGCATGACGAAAACCCTGCTTTTGCTGCTCCCTCTGACGACTTCCGCGCTTGCGGAGCCGGTGAGTTTCAGTCGCGAGGTGCTGCCGCTGCTTTCGGACAATTGCTTCGCTTGCCACGGACAAGACGAAAGCCATCGCAAGGCCGATCTGCGGCTCGATACTCCGGAAGGCGCTCGCGAGGTGCTGAAGTCCGGCGATTTCATCGAACGCATCATCTCCGACGATCCCGATGAGGTCATGCCACCGCCGAAGTCTCACAAACCGAAGCTCAAAGCCGAGCAGGTGGCTCTTTTGAAGCGCTGGATCAGTGAAGGTTCCGCCTGGGGAAAGCACTGGTCACTCGAAAAGCCGGTCAAAGCGAAGACCGAGGGGCATCCCGTGGATTTCTTCGTGAAGGCACGTCTCGCAAAAGAAGGCCTGAAGATGTCTCCGAAGGCTCCGGAGCACACGTTGAGGCGGAGACTGGCGTTTGACCTCACCGGGCTGCCGCCGTCCGACGCGTCGGACAAGTCGGACCTGTCTGACTACATCGACTCGCTTTTGAAGTCCCCTCACTACGGCGAACGCATGGCCATGTTCTGGCTCGATGCCGCCCGCTACTCGGACACAGACGGCTTTCAGTCCGATGCCACGCGCACGAACTGGCCTTGGCGGGACTATGTGGTGGAATCGTTCAATGCGAACAAGCCTTTCGATCAGTTCACGCTGGAGCAGTTCGCGGGGGATCTGCTGCCGAATGCCACGCCGGAGCAAAAACTGGCGACGTGCTTTCATCGCAATCACATGGCGAACGGCGAAGGCGGTCGCGACAAAGAAGAAAGCCGCATCGACTACGTCATCGACCGCGTGAACACGATGGGCACGGTGTGGCTCGGGCTCACGCTGGGATGCACGCAGTGCCATTCGCACAAGTTTGATCCCATCTCGCAGCACGATTACTACGCGCTGAACGCCTTCTTCAACAGCATCGACGAAGACGGCGCGGCAGGCACGAATGCGAAGCCCTACATGCCCTATCAATCGCCAAACGCGAAGCGGGCCGTCGAGGAATCGCAGAAGCTTGTCGAGGCACGCAAACCCGTCGAAGCGAAGGCCAAAGCGGACGCGGAGAAGCCTTTCGCGACTTGGTTGGAGGAGCAGAAGAAGCGCATCAAGCCGGATCACAACGCGTGGCAGGTCGTTCTCGGTGCGGTGGAGTCACAAGAGGGCTCGAAGCTCGCGCAAACGAAGGACGGCATCGTCACCGCGAGCGGCCCGAATCCGAAGCAGGATGACTACCGACTCATTTCCACGATCAAACTGCCGCGCCTCACCGGATTGAAGCTCGAAGTGCTGCCGCAAAACGGCGCACTCTCTCGCGGCAAAACGGGCGAGTTCATCCTGACCGACATCAAGGTGCAGGTGCGACGCAAAGGCAGCTCGCAGATCCGCGACATCCTCGTCAAAAACGCCGTGGCCGACACGAAGGTCGAAGGCAAGGCCCGCGAGTATGGCGATGTGAAAGGCACGCTCGATGACGATCCGCGCAATGGCTGGACCACGAAGGGTTTCCCCAGAGATCAGCCTCACACCGCTCTTTACGGCCTCGCCGAGCCGCTGGTGCTCGAGAGCGATGAAGAGCTCATCTTCGAGCTGCGGCATCGTTCGACGAATGGTGACGCGAACATCGCGAAATTCCGCCTTTCCGCGACCGATCAGCCCGGACCTGCCGTGCGCGAGATTGGACCCACGCCGCTCGAAAAGCTCGCCAAAGGCCAAATCGACCGCGAGAAGCTCCTGGCGCAGTTTTTGGAGGATTATGAGCCATATCAGCTCGCAAAGGCCTCGCTGGATCGCGCCAATGCCCAGTTCAAGGAGGTGCAGGCCGCCGCGGGCAAATTGCACGTCATGGTGCTCGCCGAACGCAAGGAGCCGCGTGACACGCATGTGCTGCTGCGCGGTGTTTGGGACAAAAAGGGCGATGTGGTGCAGCGCGGTGTGCCTGCGGCCATCGCGCCATGGCCGGAAGGTCTCGCGAAGGATCGCATCGGCCTCGCGAAGTGGATCACGTCGAAGGACAACCCGCTCACGGCCCGCGTGTTCGTGAATCAAGTGTGGCAGATGCTCTTCGGTGCCGGTTTGGTGCGCACGCCGGATGATTTCGGCCTCCAAGGCCAGCGCCCGACGCATCCCGAGCTGCTTGATTGGCTCGCGGTGGATTTCATGGAGAGCGGCTGGGATGTGAAGCGCCTCATCAAGACCATCGTGACGAGTGAGACCTATCAGCAGAGCTCAGATCGGTCCGATCAGACTGATCCGTCCAATCTTCTGCTCTCACGCGGTCCACGCTTCCGTCTCCCCGCGTGGATGATTCGTGATGCAGCGCTTGCTTCCTCCGGTTTGCTCAATCCCGCGCTCGGCGGCCCGCCGGTGCGGCCGCATCAGCCGGAAGGCGTGTGGGAGGAGATTTTCATGGGCCGCTTCACTTATGAACCCAGCCAGGGCGCGGCGCAGTATCGACGCACCTTGTATGCCTTCTGGCGTCGCAGCATCGCGCCGACCTTCCTCTTTGATAGCGCCCAGCGTCGCGTGTGCGAGGTGGCAATGACGCGCACCAACACACCGCTGCAAGCGCTGACCTTGCTCAATGACCAGACCATCATGGAAGCCTCGCAAGCGCTCGCGAAGCGAATGCTGGCCGCAAAAACCGAAGAACCGCTCATCATGCTCTATCAGGCCGTTTTGAGCCGCGAACCGACCGCGAAGGAGCTTTCGGTGCTCCAACGCGAACTCGACCGCGCTTTGAAACATTACCGCGAGCATCCCGAAGATGCCCGCAAACTCAAAACAACGCCTGAACTGGCCGCGCATGCTCTCGTGGCCACGTTGGTGCTCAATCTCGACGAAGCCATCACGCATGAATAACCCCACTCGCCGCCAATTTCTCACTACCGCCGTGCTGGCGGCTCCGTTTATCCAAACGCTCGCGAAGACCGCGCCGGAATTTCACGGTGCAATCATCGGCCATGGCACGCATCGTTATCGCGTCGATAAGCTGTGGAGCCAGGCGGACGCGGCGAAGACGCCAGTGAAGGATTGTCATGAGATGGTGCAGGTGCCGGATGGTCGCCTGTTTTTGCTCACGAATCACAAACAGAACAACGTGCTCATCTACGACGTGAAGGGCGCGTTGCTCGGCCAGTGGACGCTCGGCATGAGCGGCGCACATGGTTTGACCTTTCACGATGGTCATCTCTACATCTGCGAAACCACAGGTCGTGTGGTAAAGGCCACGCTCGACGGCCAGATCGTGCTCGAACTGCCGAATCCGACGAAAGAAGGCATCTACAAGCCGAATGAAGCCTATGCGCCCACCGAAAGCGCCGTCGCGCCGAATGGTGACATCTACGTCGCGGATGGTTACGGCTCGCAGTATGTGCTGCGCTACGACAAGGACGGCAAATTCATCTCGAAGTTCGGCGGGAAGAGCACGCAGCCGGTGAATCCGGGCAAGTTCATGCAGGCGCATGGTGTCGCCATTGACACGCGCGGCGTAGAGCCGCTGCTCGTCGTCACCGAGCGCATCCGCAATGAGTTCAACTGGTTCAAGCTCGATGGCACGCACGTGCGCGGCGTGTATCTGCCCGGTGCCTACGTGAGCCGTCCGGTGATCCACGGCACGAACTTGTATTCCGGCGTCTGCTTTGGCGCGAAGCCGAACGACTACCGCATGTGGCAGAGCCGCGGCTTCGTCACGATCCTCGATGCGGACGGCAAAGTGATCTCGAATCCCGGCGGTCACGCCCCCGAGTATGAAAACGGCAGCCTCAAGGTGCTGCTGCAAGACCAGCCCGTCTTCAACAACTGCCACGACGTCTGCGTGGACACGCAAGGCGACCTGTATGTGTGCCAGTGGAACAGCGGAAATGTGTATCCTTACAAACTGCATCGCGAATCATGAGCCCATATTGGACCTTCGAATATCGCGACAGCGTCGTGGAGTGCGGCGGCAAGCCTCGGCGCGACGCCGCTGTCGCATGCCGGACGGCGTCGTTTGGCCGAGGATCGTTTTTGCTGCTTCCGACAGCGGTGTCGTCGATGCCGGATGGCTCCGGCATCTCTGCCACCGCACTCCACGACGCTGACGCGACTTATTGAACTCCACCATGAACGAACCCGCTCTCCACACCACGCGCCGCTACTTTCTCGGCCAATGCACCGGCGTTTCCGTTGGCGCGATGGCGCTGCATGCGCTCGGGCAGCAGGAAGTGCCTGGATTGCCATCGCTGCCGCATTTTGCGCCGAAGGCGAAGCGGGTCATCTTCCTCACGCAATCGGGCGGGCCTTCACAAATTGAGCTTTTTGATCACAAGCCGGGTTTGATGTCGTGGGCGGGCAAGGAGCTGCCGGAAAGCGTGCGTCAGGGGCAGCGGCTCACGACGATGACGGCGAACCAAAAGCAGCTCATCCTGCCAGGCATCACGAAATTCGCGAAGTGCGGCCAGAGTGGCGCGACGATCAGCGAATGGCTGCCGCACCTTCAGGGCGTGGCGGATGACTTGTGCTTCATCAAGTCGATGACGACGGATCAAATCAACCACGCGCCGGCGATGACGCAGTTTTTGACTGGCCACCAGCTTCCGGGCCGTCCGAGCATGGGCGCGTGGATCAGTTACGGGCTTGGCAGCGTGAATCGCAACCTGCCGGACTACCTTGTGCTCATCTCGAAGATGCAGCGCCCGAGCGATCAACCGCTCTACGATCACTACTGGGGCAGCGGCTTTCTGCCGAGCCGCTATCAAGGCGTGAAGCTGCGCAACTCGAAGGACCCCGTTTTGTATCTGAGCGATCCCGAGGGGCTGCCGCGTCATTTGCGCCGTGGCATGCTCGACGGGCTCGCGGAGCTCAATCAGATGCGTTTTGAGCAGACGCACGATCCGGAGATCACCACGCGCATCCGCCAGTATGAAATGGCCTACCGCATGCAGGCCAGCGTGCCGGAGCTGACCGACCTCAGCGACGAGCCGGATCATGTTTTCGAGATGTACGGGCCGGATTCGCGTCGCGCGGGCAGTTACGCGGCGAATTGCATCCTCGCACGTCGGCTCGCGGAGCGTGGCGTGCGTTTCATCCAGCTCTTCCATCCCGATTGGGATCATCACAGCCGCTTGCCGAGCTGGTGCACCGCGCGTTGTCGCGACACCGACCAGCCGAGTGCGGCACTGATCAAAGATTTGAAACAACGCGGCCTGCTCGACGAGACGCTCGTGCTCTGGGGCGGTGAATTCGGTCGCGGCGTCGCCGGACAAGGCAAATGGGACAGCCCCGAGGCCGGTCGCGATCATCATCCGCGCTGCTTCACGATGTGGACGGCCGGCGGCGGCATCAAACCGGGCCTCACCTACGGCGCGACGGACGACTTCAGCTACAACGTGGCCGAGAATCCCGTCCACGTCCGCGATCTGCACGCCACGGTGATGCATCAGCTCGGCATCGATCACGAGCGCTTCACTTTCCGTGCCCAAGGCCTCGACTTCAAACTCACCGGCGTGGAGCCGACGAAGGTGGTGAAGGACATTCTGGTGTGATCACGGCAGGTGAACGAACTCAGGCGAGTTCAGCACGGCCCAGAGGACGTCCTCCAACCGCTCGCGCCATTCCGGACGCAGGGCGGTGGTGGGCGGATCGCCTTCACGGGCGCGTTTTTCGAGCTCGATCTTGATGCTGTTGGCTCCAGGAGAGAGGTGATTCGACCAGGCGACATACTTCAGCGGCGGCAGCTTCACGGGCGGCGGACGTTTGCCTTCAGGGATGATGCGCTCATTGAATCCGGGGCTGAGCAGCTCGGAAAAACTGCGGCGCTCGGCCTCGGTGGGATGGCGGGTGAGCAGGCGGAGGAAGATTTGATCGATCAACTGCGACTCGCTGAGCCTGGCGTCGAGCGCGAGAGCGGTGATGGCACCTTTTTCGTTCAAGGTGGTGACCCAGCGGCCGAGGGCGCCATTCGCCAGGATGGCGGGCTGGCGCACGTTGGCGGCGGTTTCACGCACGCTCTTCGGTTCCTGTCGTGAGGGACGCCAGCCGAAGTTTTCCAGCACGTCCACGATGATCTGCGCCTTCGGAATGGCGAGGCTGGGGCGGTCACGCTCGTTCGAGAGCGAGGTGAACTCCCACGCGCGGCGCGGATGGCCGAGGCTGATCATGGCGCTCTCAGATTGAGTGCCGTCGTTGTCCATTGTCAGCTCCTCGGAGTCGAGATCCTTGCCCACGACGGCAAAGAGTGAGTCCACAATTTGCTCGGCGGTCATGCGGCGCGGCAGCGGAGCGGCGAAGTCGGGCGTGGCACCCTTTTCCAGCAGTCGCGGACGACGCTGATAAGCCTCGGAGGTCAGAATGCGACGCTCCAGGTGCTTCATGTCATAACCGTGCGCCACGAAGTCGCGCGCCAGCCACTGCAGCACCTCCGGATGCGTGGGTTTCGCGGCCTCCCAGTCGTCCACGGGTTCGACGAAGCCGCGGCCGAGAAACTGCTTCCACACGCGGTTCACGATGACCTGCGCGAAGCGCTCGTTGTGCGGCGAGGTGATGAGCGCGGCGAGCTGCGCACGGCTGTCGTTGCTCTTGTGAGCAGCGGCGGCTTTTTCATCGGCCATCAGCGTCTTTTCAAACAGCGCGGGCCAGCCGGGCGAGACTTTTTCACCGGGCTTGAGCGTGATCTCGATGAGCGGCTTGCGTCCCGCAAAGGTGCTCATCGGCACGGAGGAAGTCGCTGGCAGCGTGATCTCCTTGCGGTTCAGCATCGCGGCCATTTCAAAGAGGTCACGCTGCTTGGATTCGTGATACGGCGAGTCGTGGCAGCGCGCGCAGGTCATCTCCTGGCCGAGGAAAGCGGTGCTGAGGATGTGCGCCTTCGCGGCCATGGGCACATCGTTCTGCGCGGCGAGAGAGAAGCCCGCCGGACCGCCCGCGAGCACGCCGCCTTCCATCATGATGAGCTCGGTGACAAAGCGATCCATCGGCAGGTTGTCGCTGAGCGCCTCGTGAATCCAGTAGCGGAAGGGACCGGAGTTGTTGAGGCTGGGTTTGAGGATGTTCGGGTTCTCCGCCAGCACGTCCTGCCAGTAGGCAGTCCAGTGATCCGCATGCCGCGGATCATTCAGCAGACGCTCAATCGCACGCGCACGACGCTGCGGCGATTCTTCGGCGAGAAAGGCGGTCACTTCTTCCGCGCTGGGCACCACGCCGACGGTGTCGAGCGTGACCCGGCGCAGGAACTCCAAGTCGTCCGTGAGCGGTGCGGGCTCGATCTTCTTTCCTGCGCTGGCATACGAGGCACCCTGGGCGATCCAGTCGGCGAGCATCTTGCGCTGTGTCTCGGAAAGCGGATCGCCCTTTGGCGGCATGATGTCCTCGCCTGCGTCGGGATGAATGGCGCTGATGAGGCGGCTTGCGGCAGGTTTGCCGGGCACGATGGCCGGCTCGCCGGAATCGCCGCCCTTTTGCGCGGCTTCGAGCGTGTTCAGGCGCAGGCCGCCCTTGGCCTTCTCCTCGTGGCAGCGATAGCAGTTCTCCGCGAGGACGGGTTTGATCTGCTTCTCGAAATCAATGCCTCCGGCAGCCTTCGCATTGGCCGCGTTGGCCTTCTCCCAGGAAGAGGCGAGCAGTGCATCGATACTATCGGCGTTCTTCAGCGTAGATTGGGCCGCGATGACGTTTTTTGCCTCATTGTGACGCTTAGCCCAGAAGCCGTCCTCCTTCGCACGCAGGGCGAGACGGCGCTGCTGGTCGAGCCGCGTGTAATAGGCGAGCCGTTCCTTGCGATAGGCGTCCCAGCCTCCCTCCGTGAGCGGCACAACGCGTTTCGCTGGGCCAAAAAGCACCTGCTGGCCGTCGGCGGTGCGCAGGCTGAGGCTGGTCTCGCCGAGCGTGGTGCGCACGCGACCGTTTCCAGCGATCATTTCGAAGACATAGACGTGCGGTTTGCCATCGCTCTGGAGGGTGATGCGTGCCTCGCGATCTCCAGGGCCGAGCAATCGCAGCGCGGGGCCAGTGCGCTCGGCCTCCGCGTGCTCCACCTCATTGTGGGCGCCGCCGCCGGTGTTGCCAAAGAGGATCTCGCTGATGACTTTGCCATCCATCCACAGGCGGCCCTGGCCGCGCACGCGCATGAGCAGTTCCTGCCTGCCCGCAGGCAGCGTCACCTCCGCCATGGCACGCAGCAGGTACGGATTGCTGCGTGCAGCACGAACGCCGGTGTCCGTGTACTTCTGCGCGATCTGGAAGAAGCCGAACACGTCCTCCTCATAGACATCGACCGGCTGCGGATACTGACGCGGCCATTTCGCAGCCTTGCCGATGTTTTCGACGATCTCCACGCGCACCTGGCCCTTTGGCAGGCCGCTCTCCGGCAGCACCGGCGTGTAAGGCAGCACGGGATAGCGTGCGGCGAGGGTCTTCTCCGGCAAAATGCCGCGATACAGCCGCACCTCGTCCATCAGTCCGTCGAAGCTCACGCTTTCCTTCCGACCCATCGCGGTGCCCAGCCAGACCTCGTCATTGTCCACCACGGGCGCCTGTTTCGTCGCGCCGCCCATGTCCCAGGCACCGGGTGCGAGTTCACCATCGATGTAGCCGCGGATCGACTCCGGTTTGCCAAACTCATACGTCACGGCCACGTGATGCCAGCCGCTGCCAGCCGCGATGCCCCCCGTGGTCGTCCAGCGATGCCAGTCAGCCGCATGATCGCCATCCTTCCGGCTGCGAAAGAGAAAACTCGGCCGCAGAAAACCGCCGGCATCCCACAGCCGCAGGCCCCAGTTCTGATTGTTCGCGTCCTGGCCGGGATTCGAGGTGCGTCCTTTGCCGAGGATGTAAACGTTGCCCCCCTTCGGTGCGGAGGCCGGATTGACCCAGGCCTCGATGGTGATCGCGTCGCCGTTGTCGAAATCGAAGAGGCTCTTTTCGCCCGGATCAGTCACACGAATGAACCCGCCCTTCGCACCCTCGAATTTCGCGGCCCGATTCGAGGCGGGGAGATGCTTGAACTGCTTTGGCGAGGGGCCTTCCTGCCCGAATTCGACCCCTTCCTCCGCTTTGCCGATCTCCGGCTTGTCTCCATCAAACGACCACTGCGTGACGGGGGCCGGTTCAGCGGCAAACGAGACGACAGCGAGGAGACAAAGGCCAGGACAGGGGTTGAGCACGCGCATGCGTGAGCATACGACGGCAGACGCCCCCTTTTGCCTCCGGGACGCAGTTCTTCTGCCGGCGCAGGTGCCCGTGTATTGCACAGGTCTCTGAATCGTGACGCGCTTCGTGGTCATTTCCGAGCCGACGTGGGGCGTGTCTGCGCCAGGCCGGCTTTTGCACCGATGGAGTCGTCACTTCGCCGCGAGGCGTTCGCAGTGGAAGGCACAGACTTCGCAGGCCTGCACACAGTCCTCCAGACCGCCGACTTTCTGGCAGTTGGAGGCGCAACGGCGGCAGATTTCGGCGCAGACGCCGCAGATGAGGGCGTGCTGCTCCGAGCCGCTGATCATGAAGTTGGCGCAGGTCTGGCAGATCTCGGCGCAGGTCATCATGAGGCGCAGGTGTTCCTGGCCGAATTCGTTGTCGCCATTCGGCAGGCGTTCGTTCATCACTGTCTCAAGACAAATTCGATGGCAGTCGAGACAGCGCTGGATGCATTCCTGCATCTCCGGGCTGACAGATGGATGGTCCATGATGGGCGGGGGTTGAAGTGTCTGGTGCTGAGTCCGCATTCCCCGATTCACTGCAGCACCAACCGGTTTTCGCCCCGACGCGACCGCGAGTTGCACCACCCGTCTGGAATGAGACTTTCCCCGACCGGGGGATCGGGTGTGGAAGAGGCGTCTGAACGGGCTCCCGTGCCGAATGTGGCAGGCGGCGGAGCCATCGTGTCCGATGGCGGAAACCACCGCCTTCCCGAGGATCACTTCGCAGGTGAGACACGAATCCCTGACATATGAAAACTTTCTCTCTTCTCACAATCCTTGCCACCAGTCTGGGTTCGGTGCTTGCCGTGGCGCAGAACGCAAGCCCGCCCGCGACCCAGGTGCGGCCCACCGTGCGACCGATCAATGGGGTGGCGGATGGCCTCGTCTTTTATCGCGGACAGACCTTTCTCATCCGCAACGGCCGGGCGGCAGCGGTCGATTCGACGCTGCTTTCTGAAGGCGAGATTCTCACTCCTCAAGGCCGCCGCGTGCCGATGCCGCGGGACCTTGGCATCAATCCGAAGCCGACGGTCGAAGACGGTGTCTTCATGGTGAATGGAGACACGTATCTGCTGCGCGATGGCAGCGTGAACCGTGTGGACGCCAGGCTGGTCCCCGAAGGCCGCGTGCTGACGGACGACAACCGACTCCTGCCGCTGCCATCGGATTTCAGCGGCTTCGTGCTCGATCGTGCGCCTGATGGCTCCGTGTTGCCGACGCCGCCAGCATTGGCGGGGCCACAATCGCTTCCCGGCCAGGCGGGTCTGAAGCGCACACCCACACCTGTGCAGCCTGCGGCATCTTCTCAAGCCGGTGCCGGCACCTCCGGCCGCATGAGCCAGGGTGGCAGCACGGCGGACGGAACCGTGTCGAATAACATCCGTGATGGAGGCAGCGCGAACGTGACCAATGGTGGGACCGTGAGCGCGGGCCTTGGCGTGAATCCCGTCACCACCACCAACGCGGACGGCACGGTCACCCGACAGGCCATGGGAGCCAATGGAGCGATCACAACGCAGGTTTTGAATCCAAACGGCACGGTGGCCAGTACGGCGATCGCACTTCCGGGCACGGACGCTCACGCTAATTTGCAGAATCAGGCGCAGGCCGGCACAAACAGCAATGGAACCAATGCAAACACCGGTGTCGGCACGACGGGGAACGCCAGCGTCAACAACACCAACGCCAACGCGAGAACTGGCGCGGCGGTGAATGGCCGGATGAGCAACACCAACGCCAATGGCACGGCAACCAATGCGAATGGGACCACGAACAATACCAACGCGAACGGCACCTCGAACAACGCCAACGGCAACAGCACCAACGCGAACGGCACCTCGAACAACGCCAACGGCAACACCACCAACGCCAACGGCACCTCGAACAACGCCAACGGCAACACCACCAACGCCAACGGCACCTCGAACAA
>NZ_JACSRD010000232.1 GCF_014879935.1 Prosthecobacter sp. | reverse complement strand
ATCCGTTATCCAACCCGTGAGTACAACTTCTTTCTCTCGCCTTTTGAGGTTTTAAAACACTGCCTAGAGCGGCGAAGGCCTGATCGAGATGCGCAGGCGTGCGACCGCCGACAAGCACCGTGTCGATGCCCGGCTGATGCAAAGCCCACGCCAGCGCGAGATGCGCCTGCGAGTGCCCGGCGCGCTTCGCGATGGCCTCGAGCCGTGCGAGGCGCTGATAGGCCATGTCATGAAAATAGACCTGCTGATGGCCGGGGATGATTTCGAAGCGTGAACCGGCCTGAACGCCGTTTTGATGCTTCCCTGTCAAAAAACCGGCTCCGAGCGGGCTGTAGGTCACGATGGCGATGTCGTTCGCGGCGCAGTAGTCGCGCAAAGCCTCGGTGATATCGCGGACAGCGAGGTTGTGGTTGTTTTGAATGACGCGGAAGCGCGGGCCGAGGGCGCGGAGTTGATCGAGCGTGACATTGCTGGCTCCGAATCGCTTCACGGGCAGCTTTTCGAGCGCGGCGGCAGCTTGCAGCGCGGTGTCGTGCCACTGATGCAGGTAAAGCAGGTCGATTTGCTCGACACCGAGGCGTCGCAAACTGTCCGTGATGTCAATTCGGTCATACGGCGGCAGGATCTTCGTGGCGATGGTGATGCCTTCCGGCTTTCGCGAAGCCAGCCACTTCCCGAGGATCTTTTCGGAGGCTCCACCGCCATAGGCCGAGGCGGTGTCGAAATGCGTGACGCCGCGTGCGAAGGCGTGATCGAGCAACGCAAAGGAAGCGGCTTCGTCAATCTCACGACCAAAGGTCACGCAGCCGAGGCCGATGCGGGGAAGAGATGAAGGTTGGCCTACGGAAGACACGGAACAGACGGAAGGAGGGGGATGGCGGAGTGTGCGGCTATTTGGCAGCGGGTCTCATCTCATACGGCAACGAGAACTGATGATGCTCGCGTTCCTTTTTGTGGGGCATGGTTTCGATGAGTTCGTGGTTGGTGGTGTCCCAGGTGAGGACATCGACGCGGTTTTCGGCGGGGAGGAAGCGCATGAGGCGGAGGCCGCCTTTGGACATGTAGTCGGAGAGGAGGGCGTGGACGGTGTTGCCGTGGTCTCCGGTGTCGGTGCGGCGGAGGGTGGTGACGCGGCTTTGGTCGCCGCTGAGGATGAAGGCGAGGTTGGCGTGCTTGCGGAAGAGCTTGTTCCAAAGCTGCTCGCCGCTGTTGCCGCGTGCGCCGTGGATTTTGATCCAGCGCATGCGGCCTTGCGGATCGGCGTGGTAGCCTTCGGTGGCCTTCGGCTTGTCGATGACACCAAGGTCCATGTGCGTGGTGACGATGGCGCGGCGTTTGGCGTGCTGGGTGAGCATTTGAGAGGCCCACGCGAGCACGTCGTCGGGTGCGTTGCACTCCAGACTGAGGTGGATGAAGTCGAGACCGCCAGCGCTGAAGAGCTGGGCGCTGTTCACGTTGTTTGCAGAGACGTTTTGGTCGGCGCGGTCGTGCTTGTAGCTGCCGAGATACCAGGGATAGGCTTTGAAGCTCGCGGCGGGGAAGGTTTGCTGAAACAAATGCGCGTCTCCTTTGCTGGACATGTCGTGATTGCCGACGGTGAGGCTGAAAGGCACGACACCGCGCAATTGATCGAGATGCTGCTTCGCGATGACCCACTCGGCCTCGCGGTCTTTTTCGACGATGTCGCCGACGTGGGTGACGAAAACGATGTTTTGGTCGTCGCGATGCTCGCGGATGAATTTCACATGGTTTTCGAGCCACGGGTTCGTGACCGGATTCGTGCTCTTCGGCTCGATTTTGGTGCCGAGGCCGAGATAGCCCTGTGAA
This sequence comes from Prosthecobacter sp., assembly GCF_014879935.1. Classification (GTDB taxonomy): domain Bacteria; phylum Verrucomicrobiota; class Verrucomicrobiia; order Verrucomicrobiales; family Verrucomicrobiaceae; genus Prosthecobacter. Next base: position 20,436 of record NZ_JACSRD010000232.1, on the reverse strand, counting down.
TCGGGGATGACGACGACAGTGAAGGCTCCAGCGGGCAGCGGTGGAAGCTCCGCAGCACTGGTGTGAGCAGCGACGAGGAGGAAAAGAAGCGTCTTCATGGGAGCTGGATGCCTGCGCTGGAAAAAATGCCCGCGCCGATGAAGCGGGCGCGATCGCCGAGGTGGCGCTGGATGCGGAGGACTTCGTTCCATTTGGCCATGCGCTCGCTGCGGCTGAAGGAGCCGACTTTGAGCTGTCCGGCATTCGTGGCGACGGCGAGGTGGGCGATGAAGGCATCCTCCGTCTCGCCCGAGCGGGCGGAGACGACGGGCAACCAGCCGGCGGCCTGCGTGCGGCGGATGGCGGCGAGGGTTTCGGTGACGGTGCCGATCTGGTTGAGCTTGATGAGCACGGAGTTGGCGGTGTTCGCGGCGATGCCGCGCTCGATGCGGGTGAGATTCGTGGTGAAATGATCGTCGCCGATGAGCTGGCAGCGGTGGCCGATGGCCTGTCGCACGAGTTTCCAGCCCTCCCAATCGTCCTCCGCCATCGGGTCCTCGATGGAGACGATGGGATAGCGTTCGATCCAGTCGATCATGAGCTGCGCAAACTCGTCCGTGGAGAAGCGGCGCTGCTCCAAACCGAGTGTGTAGAAGCCGTCGCGATACAAATCGGTGGCCGCAATGTCGAGCGAGATGCCGACCTCCCGCCCCGGTGTGTAGCCCGCGAGCTCGATGGCGGCGATCAAAGCGTCGAAGACGTCCTCGTTGCGATCAAACACGGGCCAGTAGCCGCCTTCATCGGCAACCCCGGCGAGTGTGCCGCGCCGTTTCATGATGTCGGCGGCGGCGTGGAAGACGTTCGCGGTGACTTCGAGGGTCTCGTCATAGGTTTGGGCCGTGAGCGCCATGATCATGAAGTCCTGAATGTCGATGCGACCCTGCGCGTGCTTGCCTCCGCCGAAGATCTGGATCTCCGGCAGCGGCAGCAGCGTGCCCTCGCCCAGCGAGGCGAAGAGCGGCACGCGTTTCGCATTCGCCGCAGCCTGCGCGACGGCCATCGAGGTGCCGAGGATGGCATTCGCGCCGAGTCGTGATTTGCCCGGCGTGCCGTCTAGAGCGATCAGAGCCTCATCGAGGCCGGTTTGATCGAACACATCGCGGCCGATGACCTCGCGGGCGATTTCGCCTTTCACATGCGAGAGGGCTTTGAAGACCGATTTGCCACGAAAGCGGCTTTCATCGCCATCGCGAAGCTCCAAAGCCTCGTGATGACCGGTGGAAGCTCCGGAAGGCACGAGACCGTGGCCTGTGGTGCCATCCTCCAGCGTCGCGATGACCTCGACGGTGGGATTGCCACGGCTGTCGAAGATTTGAAGGACGTCGAGGGAGGTGATTTTCATATCCAGGAGGCGGTAAGCGCGGCAAGCGACGGCGGATGGGGTAGATGCGTGAGAACGAAGCGCGTGACGCGGGCTTTCTGCGGCTCGCTGAGGTATTCGACGGGCGATTTGCCATGCACGCGGGCGAGCAAGAGGCAGAGGAGGAGCTTCACGGTACGTTCTTCGAGCGCGACAGCGTCTTGGAGTGCTCCAGCCCTCTGGAGCTTTTCGCAGTCCAATGGGCGCTCGAAAGCGCCGGAGGACCGGCACACTCCAGGACGCTCACGCGACGTTTCGAAGGCATTCAGATACGCGGACCAAAATGCTGGCACGAGCGAGATGGCATGCGGATGCAGCAGGGCCTTCAAGTGCAAATGGGTGAGCATGAAAGCCGTGTCGAAGACGGGATCGCCAAACCAAGCGCATTCAGCATCGAGCACGATGAGGCGCTGCGGGCCGACGAGGAGGTTTTTCGGACTGTAGTCGCCATGAACGAGGGCGAGCTGTGTTTCGGCGAGTCGTGCGGCTTCAGCGCGGAGGATGGGCGCGACTTCAGGGACACGTTCGGCTGTTTTGAGCAGGTAGGGCTCGATACGCAGCGCGTGGAAGTTCGGCAGCGTGTTGAATCGTGCGCGTGCGGCATTATCAAGCCATGAGGCGGCATGCAGGCGGCCCAAAACATCGCCAGCGAGCTTCGCAGTGTTTTCATCGGCCTCACCAGTGATGAGCTTGGTTTTCCAGTTCGGCAGCTCTCCGAGGTATTCCATGGCGAACCAGCCATCGCCGCGACCGAGGATGCCCGGCACATGCGCTGGGATGATGGGCGCGGCGTAGTCAAAGAAGTCCTGCTCCACGCGGTTGCGTGAGACATCGGCGAACCAATCGTCTTTGACGCGAAGCTTCTCGAGCGCGGCTTTGACGACGAGCGTGCCGGATGAGGACTCAACGAGGGAGATGTCGCTCGACACGCCACCGGGCAAGGGCGTGAGGCGGGCATCGGCGGCGGCGAGACCGGATTGAATGAGATGCGCGAGAAGCTGCATGCGCGGATCACTTGAGCAGCTTCGCGATCGTGTCCTTCATCATCCTTTCCGAATCCGGAGCCGCGTAGGCCTGCGAAGGCTCGTAGCCGCCTTCGATGAAGGAATGCTCGAGTGGAATGTAGCCCGTGACACCATCGCCATAGCTGGCGGTGCAGACGAAACCGCCAGGGCGCTGCTGCTGCGCGAAGAGTTGATACTCGACGAAGCTTTCGCCGGGCAAATGAACGAGGCAGACGTCATCGCCGAGATGGAGGCTGGTGAAGGGAATGGGCTCGCGATGGCGGATGAAGCCGAGTCGCAAGGCGGCGGTGATGCGCGTGGTGGGCCGCGTTTCGGTGTTTTGGAGCACTTTGAGCATGCGCTCCTCGGGGAACTCGGGATCGGGCGGCAAAACGACCGGCGCATGCTTCCAAGCGAGTTTGGTGAGTGGGATGCGCTTGGCGTTTTGCTCCGATTCGACCATGGCGGCGTGAATGCGACCTGCGAGCAGGGGGCGCATCGGCGGTGTGCCGTCATTGTATTTGCCGGCGCCGATATTTCCGCCGCAGCCAGTGAAGTAGATGTGCGGCACGCCATCCTCCTGCATGCGCTTTTCACGAGCGATACCGGCGAAGTCGTGGCTCACAATGCCGTCGCCGTAGTAGCTCATCGGGTGTGTGGCGTAGTAGTGCAGCGCGGCGAGTTTCTTGTCGCCGTTCCAAAAGCTCACGGTCTTCAAAAACGGGTCGATGAGGCCTTCGGGCAGTGCCCGCAGCTCCGGGTCTTTGCTGCCGCTGCCGCGCATTTTGCCGACTTTGCCGTCGATGACCTGCACGCGACGATTTCCGGCCACTTCGAGCACTTTGGCCTCACCGGTCGAAATGTGCGTGACGGGCTGCGGAGTCTTCAAAGCGGCTTTGATGGCCTCGGCGACGACTTGGAGCGCTTTTTCGGTCGCGGCGGCATCGAGGATGCCGATTTCGGGCAGGAGCTTCTGCACCGCGTTGTCCACGAGCGGCGCGTTGTGTTGATGCAGCGAGTGCAAGGCAACGCGTTCGGGCGTGGTGGCGGCGGCTTGGGCCAAAACCTCGCGCCAGTGGATGTGATCGGCACCGCGGATCTCGCAGAAGTCGATGGCGCAGAGCACGACGGGCTTTTCGTCGCTCAAGAGCACCACGCCGAGCGCCAGCAGCGGCTCGCTGACGCCGACGGCCGGTTTGACGAGTCCGCCGCATAGCGGTGCACCGACGGGCGGCGTGACATCGGCACGAAACGGCGCGATTTGGACTGCGAGGGCGGAGACGGAGGTGAGGAGGACAAGCAGCAGCGCTTTCATGATGTCGAATACGCGAAGCGCTCCGTACGTTGTTCACGCTTTAGCGTGTTGATCGCCCTCGCACGCTAAAGCGTGAACAACGTACTCAGAAGCGCCCATCCGCATCAGCGCAACTGGCTTCGAATCACGGGAAGAAGGAGCTCCGCGACGAGTTCGTGGCCGAGGTCGCCGGGGTGCATGCCGTCGGTGAGCATATCGGTGATGAAGGTCTTCTTTTTCGCGGCGAAGGTGGGATAGGCGGCGTGGACATCGATGAGGGGCACGTTCAGCTCTTTGGCGAGGTCACGAAGAGCGTCGTTGTAGGCGAGCAACGTGGCGGATTCGAAGCCGTCCTCGGCATCGGGCTTGTAGGGAGGCTTGCCGTAGAGTTCGCGGGTCTTCGAGTGCCAGCGGAGCGGGTTGGTGGTCATGAGGATGACTTTGGCGCCGGCTTTTTGGGTGGCGGCGATCATACGGCGGTAGTTGGCGATGAAGGCCTCCTTGCTCACGCGAGGTTCGGTGGCAGGCGGTTTCTTCCAGACGTCGATGGCGCAATCGTTGAGGCCGAATTGCATGACGACGATGCGCGGCTTGTAGGCGAGCACGTCGGTTTGCAGGCGTTTGACGGCCTGCGTGGTGGTGTTGCTGGGGACGCCGGCGTTGTAAACGCTGAGGCTGGAGCCGATGCTCTGGAGCATCGTGTTCACACGGTCGGCATACACTTTGACGCTGCCGCGAGGCGCGGTGGTGCTGTCGCCAAACATGAAGATGCCGCCGGGCTTCGGCACGGACTTCGGCGGTGGCACGAAGACGGGAATTTCGCCGGTGGCGAGGTCGGCGGTGCTCACTTTCATGCGCAGGCCGCCCTGCATGGTGGTGATCCAGAGCTCGCCGGGTTGGCGCTCGTATAAATAAGGATATGAGACGCGGCCTCCAGGTGCGTAGTTCGCGGCGACGATGACGGGTTTGCTCCATGAGGCCGTTTCATCGCTGGAAAAGGCGAGCGAGAGCTCGGCGCGACTGCTGCCGTTGCTTGGACTGTGGCGCGGCGGGGCATTCCAGAGCAACGCGATGCGACCATCGGCGAGGCGGGCCATTTGCGGGCAGCAGGTGACGGATTTGATCGCGGTTTGCTTGAGGCCGGACCACTTGAGGCCGTCTTTGGAGGTCGCTTCCCAAAGGAAACCGGACTCGGTGCGGAGCAGAAGATACAGCGAGCCATCCGTACGCTCGATGACGCTGCCTTCGATGCTGCCGGCGTGATCGTGCTCGCCGATGCCGTAGTCGAGCACATCGCCGCGTTGCCATGATTTGCCGAGATCATCGGAGGCCCACATAACGGTGGCGTGACGCCACTGCGGGATGATTTCCTGACCGACGAGCACGAGGCGGCCGCTTTTCATCTGGATGAGCGAGTGAATGCAGCCGCACCATGGATCGCTGAGCTTCACAGGTGCTTCCCACGTTTTGCCATCATCGGTGCTGCGGCAGGTGTAGGTGGGCAAGATGAAGTCGGTCCACTTCGCTCTCGACTCGCCCCAGTGCCAGCCGGGCGGTGTTTTGCGCTCCGCGCCGTTCATCCATGCGGAGATGATGACACCCTCGCGAGTGCGCAAAAGAGCCCGCTCGTTGCTCACATTGAACTTCTGTGGATCTGCGAAGAGCGGCGACGTGGCCCACGTGCGGCCTTCATCGGTGCTGCGAAGGGCGTTTTTGTTGTCGATGCACAGCACGCCGCCGTCTGCGGTGGTTACGAAGGGGCCTTGATGCGTGTGCGGGAGCGCGGAGGCCTTCGGATGAAGCGTGGGGTTGTCCGCGGCAGTTGCACTGCTGACGAGGAGGAGGGCTGTGAGCAGTGTCTTCATGATGTTTGGGGTGATGGTGAAACCCTCAGTAGCTTTTGCCATCGAGCGCTTTCTTCGGAGTTCCGGTGACCCCGACGATCTGGTCAAAATCTGCCGCACAGGCACTGAGGTGGGCATGCAGGGCACCAAACTCGCTGCCGTGGACAACAAATTGAGCGCCGAGGTCAATGATGGTCTTGGCATCGGCAGCGCTGCCGACAGGACGTCCCCAGGTTTTGCCATGTTTGCGGCAGGCGGCGGCGATCTTCTTCTGCACGTCGAGCATGACCGGATCATTGACTCCCGGCGTGCAACCCAGGCGCAGGGACATGTCGCCCGGGCCGAGGAACAACACATCCACGCCGGGCACTGCGGCAATGGACTCGGCACTTTCGAGCGCCTGCGGCGTTTCGATTTGAACAACGAGGCAGGTTTCACGGTTCGCGGCGTCCGTGTAATCGGCGGGCTTGCCGATCCAGTAGTCGGCATCGCGTCCACCGCCGCAAAAGCCGCGGTCGCCGAGCGGCGGGAATTTCATCGCGTTGACCAGCGCACGAGCTTCATCAGCCGTTGCGACGTGTGGGATCATCAGACCTGCAGCCCCATCTTCGAGCAGGCGATAAAGGCTGTTCTTCTCCTTGGTCACTGCACGCCAGATGCAGTCGATGTCGGCGGCATGGTGGCGCCCGAGCATCGTTTCGGCCTCCCGCGGATCCCACACGCGGTGCTCGGCATCCAGCCAGATGCCGTCGTAGTGGAAGTGAGCCGCAAGGGCTGGAAAGAAGGCGATGGGCGAGCCGGTGCAGCAGATGCGGGCCACTTTGCCGGCGCGGATTTTGGCAAGGACTTTGGAACGACGCATGAAGGTGGGAAATGTGGAATACGGTGGGAACTGAGGCACTCAGGGCTGTTTCAGCCAGTCGAGCGTGATGCGGCGGATGCGCAGGCGGTTGAGAGCACCGACTTTGCTGTCGCCAGCGCAGTAGCCGATGAGCAGGGCGTCGCCGACGAAATGGATCGCGGTGTAATGATAAAGGCCGTCGGGATCGCTTTCGATCAGCTTGCGCTGCGGCCAGGTTTTCCCGCCATCGCTGGAAAGGGCGGCGACGAAGGGATTGCGCTTCTTGGGCGGGAACGGAAACATGCCCGAGTGATCGTTGTAGATGGCGAGGAGATCGCTGCTGCCAGGCAGGCGCTTGATGCTGGCGGGGCCATTGGGTGATTTCAGTTCCGTGGGCTCGGGCGCAGAGAATGTTTTCGCGGCATCAGCGGATCGAAAGCCATACTGCCCCCCGTTGCTCGTTCGGCACCAGGAGAAGATCGAGCCATCGGCACACTCGACCACACCAGGTTCCTGCAAACCGCTGCCACTGGGCACGGGCATGGCCCACCACGACGATGATTCGGTCCAGGTGGCTCCTTCGTCATCCGAATAGAGCCACATGGCGATGGCACGGGCGTCGAAGGACTTGCTGGAGTGCGGGTCGCTGCCACGTGAGCGGTGAAAGGCGAGCGGGACGATGAGGCGGCCTTTGCTGGTCTGGATGACGCGATCGTTGTTCAACACGAAGTAGCCGGGGGCTTGCTGGATCAGCTTGGCATCACTCCATGTCTCGCCCTCATCGGTGGAAACGCGCATGTGGGGCCGGCAATCGAGCCAGCTGTTCTTCAGGCAGTAAAACATGGCCAGTTTGCCACTGGCGAGACGCAGCAGCGAGACGCTCATGACGTTGTTGCCACCGGTGTTCTCCACCACGGTGACAGGATCACTCCAGGTGCGGCCTTGGTCATCGGAATGGATCCGAACAAGGCGTGCCGGGCTTTCGTCCGCCGCGCCGCCATAGAACTGCGAGTAGATGAAGATGATGCGGCCTGATTTCAACGTGGCGAAGGAGCCCTCGGAGTTGCGCGGATGCTCCTTGGACGGCTCGACGTTGAGAGTGATGACGCTTTCAACCGCCAGAGCGGCCGAGGCGAAGGCGACGAGGAGAAGTGGAGAGAGGTGACGCATAAACTTGTCGATCACCACTCACCCGCGCGGCTGAACTTGGCTTTCACATTGGCACTGAACTGGACGATGGAGGCTTCCAGACTGGCCAGCAGCTCGTTCGTGCTGCGTCCGGCACTGTCACGGGCGGCGGGGATGACGGTCTGGCATTCGTTGCTATCCATGAAGCGAGCGGCGTCGAGGAGTTTCGACTGATCTTCGGGCGGAATGACGAGGAAACCGTGATTGTCAGCGTGAATGAGGTCACCGGGCGACACCTTGCGGCCGAACACCTCGACTTCGCAGTTCCAGCGCACCGGGTGGACATGCGCGTGGCCGACGCAGAGGCGGCGGGCGAGCGCCTTGAAACCGGCGTTGGCCATTTCATCGAGATCGCGGATCGCGCCATCCGTGATGGTCCCGACGCAGCCGAGAGCACGAAACATGTTCGCGCTGACCTCACCCCAAGCGGAGCCGAGCACGCGGGGTTTGTCGAGGTCCTGCACCACGACGATCTTCGGACCGGGAATGCTGGCGATGTAGCGACGCAGTTCCTCTCCGGCCTTCGGATTGGTCTGGCGATGCGAAGCGTTGGACGGTTCGATGACGAGCGTGACCGCGTAGCCGACCATCGGGCCCATCTGCGGCATGAAATCACGCGTTTCCTCGATGTTGAAGGCATCCGCGCCGGCATTGAGTTTCGTGATCTGCTCCCAGCCGTTGTAGATCGTGGGTGTGTTCCAGCGTTTGAGCTGCAGGAGGTCGGCGTGCGTCAGAGGACGATGAGAATCTGGCATGACTCGCGAAAGTGGCTTTTCAAACGAGCCGCACCAACGCTATGCTGCTGGCACGTTCCGCGAACCAGATGGCACACACACCTCCTTCCGCCCCGAAACCGCCGCAGCGCATCTCGCTGGTGAGCCTGACGGCGCAAAGCCTGCTCGAAGCCATGGAATCCGGCCACTGGCAGGGACATCTGCCCGGCGAACGCGAACTGTGCGCACGACTCCAGGTCAGCCGCCACACCTTGCGTGCCGCGCTGGCCGAACTGCAGCGCGATGGGCTCCTACAGGTGAGCGAGCGACAGCGCAGGCGCATTCAATTGAAGAAGGCCACGCCAAAGACGGCCGATTCCCGCATCATCGCGATCCTGTCGTCGCGTCCGCTGACGGCCATGTCGCCATCGGCCGTGGTCATGGTGGACGAATTGCGCGATCAGCTCTCCCGAGCCGGATTCACGCTGGAAATGCACGTGGCACCCGCGTGCTTCACGGCCAAACCAGCCCGGGCGCTGGAGGCCCTGACCGAGCGGTCGCCTGCGGCCGCGTGGATTCTGTTCAGCTCGCTGGAGCCGATGCAGAGCTGGTTCATCCGGCGGCAGTTGCCATGTTTGGTGGTGGGATCGAGCCCGCAAGGAATCACGCTGCCTTCGATCGACACGGACTATCGTGCGCTGTGTCGGCATGCCGGGGCGATGCTTCAACGCAAAGGGCACAAGCACATCGCCCTGATCCGGCCGGAAGGTGACTTCGGCGGCGACCTCGACAGTGAAAGCGGCCTGCTCGAAGCCCTTCAGGGAGGCGGATCGGCGAAATTGCAGGTGCTGCGACACAACGGCACCCCCGAGCACCTCTGCACCCTCCTTGAAAAAGCGCTGCGCATGCCCGCCCCGCCCACGGCATGCGTGATCGCCCGCGGCATGCATGTGCTCACCGTGATGATGTTCCTGCTGCGCCAGGGAAGACGCATCCCGCAGGACATGGCCGTGGTTTCCCGCGACGACGAGACGTTCCTCCAGCACACCGTGCCTGCGGTGACACGTTATGCATCCGACCCCACCCAGTTTGCCCGCAGCGTGTCCAAAGCGGCACGCCAACTGGCCGAAACGGGCGTTTTGCCACCGAAGGCGATCCGCCTGATGCCACAACTGGTGCGTGGGGAGACGGTTTGAAGAATGAGGAGTGGATGGAGCGTTCCGCGCCCGATTCGTCATTCCCAATCACCAGGAGGTCCAGCCGCCATCGACGGCGAGATTCTGGCCGGTGATGAAGGATGACGCCTCACTGAGCAGGAAGGCCACAGAACCGGCGATCTCTTCAGCCTGGCCGACACGGGCGAGGGGCACTTTTTGGGCGAGGCGCTGGACAAATTCCGGCTTCTCACGCTGGATGGCTGGATTGGGGAAAGGTCCGGGAGAGATCGAGTTCACGCGCACGTTTTGCGGACCAAAGTGGACCGCGAGATAGCGGGCCATCTGCTGAATCCCGGCTTTGCCGACGCCGTATTCGATGGGGTTCGGCGTCATGGGCGTTTCGTAGATGCGCGGATCGGGGGAGACGGTTCCATACATGCTGGAGAAGAGAACCATGCTCCCCCTGCCCTGTTCGGCCATGCGTTGTCCGACCACCCGGGAGAGAGCAAAGGTGGCCGTGAGGTTCCCGTGGTTCGCGTTATCGAAATCCTCCACACTCAGATCGTCAAAGCGCTTCGCCGTTGATGCATAGGTCATCACGACCAAGCCATGCGGCACACCGCGCGAGGCGATCTGGTCGCTCACAAAGGCATCCAGCGCCTTCGTGTCACTTGCATCCAGGGTGGCGGGAGTCACCTGCGCCTCCAATCGAGCCGCTGCGACCGCCGTGGCCGCGCGATCTCCCAGGTCCACGCATAGCACACGCGCCCCGAGGTTCACGAGGAGCGAAACGACCGACTGGCCGAGATAACCCGCCCCGCCAAACACCCAGATGTCACGTTGCGGGAGGTGAAAAGGAGAAGTTTCCATGGCCGCCGACTACAACCGCAGGGCGGTATGCGTCAACGCACCCCCGCTGGCATGCCCTTCAGACCACCAGCAGGCAGCAAACAAGCGCAACAGAGAGGTTTGCTCGATGACAGAAAACGAGGCCAAACGTCGCCCGTCCCATGCGAACGGGGACGTTGGAGCCGAGGCGGCGTTTTCGAGCGTGAAGCCGAATCACTTCGGTGTGTCCTTTTTCTTCACCGGATACTTGCCGGGCGCTTTCTCGAAGGTCTGCTGGCAACTGACGCAGCAGAAGGCAATGAAGGCACCCTCGGCGTTCTTGACGCGGTAGATGGGACGGGCGGCCTTGCCGTCCACCGGGCAGACGTCATTGATCGGCCATGCGGCGAAGACCGTGGCGGTGGCCAGACAGAGAAGAAGAGGAGCGAGCAGTGCTTTCATGAGATGGAGTCAGGTTGGAGTTCCGTGCGCGTTGCCCCATGAACGCAGGTGCCGGATGATCTCCTAGACCAAAGCAATTCATGCCCAAGGATGCGCAATGCCGGTGCAATCCGGTCCTACTTCTCCTCGATGTCCCAATACGAGAGCTGCGTGACTTGCCCAGGAGTGAATTCCCGGTTCCAGAGCTCCAAGTTGCCATTCTCTCCAAGCTTGTCCACCCGCACAGAGCCATCATTGCGTCCGACGATGATTCGACGACCTTCACGTGCCCTGCCTTTTCGGTTCCGTGACCGCTGTGCATATTTCCATAGCCACTGATGAGGGTATGGATGAAACCTTCACCCATCGTCCCATCGCCATCCATCATGCAAGACACAGAGCTGCAATCCATCCTGCCCGATGCTCGTGTTCTGGGACGTGTCCTGCATCTGCTGCCCGAAGTGCTGCTCACCGCCCTCTTGCGCCATGCTCAGCGACTGCGAAGACTTCACCGACATGGAGCACTTCGCCCGCTCCCAGCTCGACTGGTTGCGCCAGTTCACCCCGCTGCGCAACGGCCCGCCCTCCCACGATGTCTTCCGCAACGTCTTCCACGCACTCCAACCCGAGTTGCTGCTCGAAATCATGGAGCTGTGGGTCGGTGCGCTGGATGGCAGACAGGTCGCCATCGACGGCAAAGTCAGCCGGGGAACCAAAGACAGCACCACCGGGCGCAGCACCCTGCACATCCTGCGCGCGTGGGTCAGCGAAGCAGGCCTGAGCGTCGGTCACGAAGTCTGCGCCGAAAAGAGCAACGAACTCGAAGCCCTGCCGGGGCTCTTGGGCAAACTCCAGCTCCACGGAGCCACCGTGAGCATCGACGCCATGGGCGGCCATCCCGACATCGCCAAACTCATCCAGAGCCAAGGAGCCGACCACATCCTCGCGCTCAAAGCCAACGAGGAGGAACCGCACCAGGCCGTCATCGCCCGTTTTGAAAGCCTGCGCCAGCCCGTCGATGAAACCGCACCAGAGGCGGCTGGGCAGAGGTATGTGAGGTGAGCACCACGCGCGAGCAAAACCGCAGGCGCTACGAGCAGCGCGAAGTGGTGGTCGTGCGTGAGATGGACTGGTGGCCTCGCTCGTGGAAGTGGGCAGGCTTGCAAAGCATCATCTGCGTGCGGCGAGAGAGCATGCGGCAGCGTCACAGCGCGGAGACACCTGCGGTGGAAATGCACTACTACTCAGCAGCCGGAAGGCGAGCGCCGCCGAGCTGGGCCGCCTCATCCGCAATCACTGGTCGGTTGAGAACAAGTGCCACCACCTGCTGGATGTCACCTTCAGAGAGGACCACTGCCAAGTGCGCGACAAAACCGCCGCGCACAACCTGATGCTCCTGCGCGAACGCTCTGCCAAAGTGCTCCAGAACAGCCCGGTGAAAGGCTCCCTGCGCAGCAAACGCAAGCGCTGCGCTCACGATCCCGCCTTCAGGGCCGAAGTCACTCTTCCCATTTTCCACGGTTTTGGTGCGTAAGCCCTGCCACGAACCTAGAGGACTGGCGCACTCCAGGACGCTGCCGCGCTGACTCGTCACCGGGGCTTCACAAAATCACGCCCGGCTCATATGCAGCACCTTCCGGGTATTCCTTCGCGATGGCCTCCACGCGGGCGCAGAAGGCATCCACCTGCTCAGGCGCATCACCGGTGTTGTTTTTGCCGGCGGCGACGAGGCGCTGCATGTCGGCATCGGTGAGCGTGAGACGCTCATCGGCCACCAGACGGCCGAGAAGATCATTCTCGCGCACTTTGCCGGTGCGCATGTCTTTGGCCACCTGCACGGCGTGCTCCTTGATGACTTCGTGGGCTGTTTCGCGGCCTGCACCGGCTTTGACGGCCTCCATCATGACCGTGGTGGTCAGAAGGAACGGCAGGTAGCGCATGAGCTCCTGCTCGATGACGGACTCGAAGACCTCCATCTGGTTCAGGATGGTCAAGAAGGTCTCCAACAAGCCGTCGAGGGCGAGGAAGGCATCAGGAAGCATCACGCGGCGCACGACGGAGCAGGACACATCGCCCTCGTTCCATTGATCACCAGCGAGACCGGCAGCCATGGCGAGATAGCCCTTCAAAATGACATGCAGGCCGTTCACGCGTTCGCAGGAGCGGCTGTTCATCTTGTGAGGCATCGCGGAAGAGCCCACCTGGCCTTTGGCGAAGCCTTCGGAGGCCAGTTCATGCCCGGCCATGAGGCGCAGCGTGCGGACGAAACTGCCCGGACCACTCGCGACTTGGCAAAGCGAGCCGATGACCTGCATGTCGAGGCTGCGCGGATAAACCTGGCCCACGGCTCCAAAGGCCGCTGGCATGCCGAGATGGTGCAGGATGCGGTTTTCGAGCTCGGAGGCCTTCTTCGCGTCGCCGTTGAAGAGCGTGATTTGATCCAAACGAGTGCCGACAGCGCCTTTCAAGCCGCGAGCGGGATAGGTGGCGATCACGTTTTGCAGGTCGCCAAAGGCCAGCAGCGTCTCCTCGCCGAACATGGCAAGGCGTTTGCCGAGCGTGGTGGCCTGCGCGGCGACGTTGTGCGTGCGGGCGGTGAGGGGGATGTCACGCGTCTGCGCCGCACGGCGGGCGATGCCAGCGAGGACGGCCACCGTCTTGCGGCGGATTTCGAGCAAGGCGCGGAAGACCTGGAGCTGCTCGACATTCTCCGTGAGGTCGCGACTGGTCATGCCCTTGTGGATGTGCTCGTGCCCGGCGAGATCGCAAAATTCCTCGATGCGTGCTTTCACATCGTGCCGCGTCACGCGCTCGCGCTCCATGATGGAGGCCACGTTGATCTGGTCCTTCACCTTTTCGTAGGCCTCGATCACGCCGTCCGGCACGGGAATGCCGAGGTCGCGCTGGCCTTTGAGCACGGCGATCCAGTAATCGCGCTCCAGCCTCACTTTGCCCTCCGGCGACCAGAGGGCGCGCATGGGGGCGGTGGCGTAGCGTTCGGCGAGGACGTTGGGGATGGAGTCAGACATGGGGCGGAGCATCTAGGCCGGATGGCGGTTTTTGGCAAATCCAGAGCCGAGGGCAAATCTGAGCCGCGTGTGCACTCATTATAGTGGGCCGCCCCGATGCTCTAGAAAGGCGTCCACTGGCTCTATCAGGCTCGTTTTATTCTCCAAAGCTGTGAGATCAGCCCGTTTGTATGAAATTCTTCAGGATTTCCGAAGTTTTTCAACCAGTGATCATTTTCGGTTTGCAATTGTGACAAAGAATCGCAAATCTACCAATTATCTCCACAGGCGCTCTCTCCCACAGACTGATAAATCCTTTATAACGATGGAAATTATCAACTGAGCTTTTCTAATCCAACCCTTCCTCCCGACAAACTTTCTCCCCGCACACCATGGCTGACCTCAACGCGCCCGAACTCATGACAGTGAAGGAAACGGCGGAATACCTCCGCATCCCCCTTCCGACTGTCTATTACCTCGTCCAGCGCGGGCAATTGCCTGCGGTGCAGATCGGCGGCCGCTGGCGCATCAAGCGCAGCCTGCTCGACCGCGACGTCCTGCGCAAGGAAGACGAGGCTGGCCAGCCGACGGTGATGGTCGTGGATGACGACCCCGCGCTGCAGGCTCTCTTCAAGCAGTTCCTCAAGAAGGCAGGTTTTGGCCGTCTGGTGGTCGGCACTGGAGCGGAAGCCATCGCGATGGCGAAGAAGCAGAAGTTCGACTTCGTCTTCCTCGATTTGAAGCTCCCGGACGTTCCTGGCGATGAGGTTTATTCCCAGCTCAAGGCCCTCTACCCGGATCTCCCCATCGTGGTCATCACCGGCTACCCGGACAGCGAGATCCTCAGCCGCATCCTCGGCCATGGCCCTGTCACGGTGATCAAGAAGCCGATCGAATACGATCAGCTCAATCTCGCCGTGAAGCAGCTCGGCCACAAAGGTGCCGAAGCCGCCGCCTGATCGGGTTCTCTCCTTCCAGCCACACTTCCAAGACAAGCCCCGTCAGTGCTCCTGACGGGGCTTTTTTGTGGCCGGATGGCAGGCGCGTCCAGAAACAGACCTTCAAGAGAAGAACACCTTTTCCGCCGTGCCCCGCAGCATCCAGGCCTTGTCCTGATCGGAGAGGAAATCGAGGCGGTCCCGGATGAGGGCGATGGAGTCGTGGTAGTTGTGGCCTGGATCGACTTGGAAAGGGCAATCGCTGGCCCACATCACGCGCTGCGCCCCGAAAGCATCCCGCACCTGACGAATCAGCGGCCCCATATCGAGGTAAGGCGGCTTCTTGGCACCGAGCGCGTAGAATGCGGAGGCTTTGACGTGCGTCTTCGCGTGGCGGGCGAGGTGGAGCAGGTTTTTCACCTCGGCCTCCTTGATGCCGCCAGCCATGCCAACGCGGGCGAAATGGTCGATCACCACGCTGGTGTCGGGATACCACTCACACATCTTGTCGATGAGAGGCAACGTGTCAGGATTGATCAGCGGGCAGACGCTGGCCTTCAATTCAGCGGCCGTTTTCCACAGCGTCGCCATGCCCTGCGATCCGATCCAGGCCGAGAGGTTCTTTTCCCGTCCAGCGGAAATGCGGAAGCCCCGAACGCCCTGGGCGACGAGCTTTGTCATCGTCGCGGCCACGTCCGGCGCGTTTTCGTCCACGATCGCCACACCGCTGAAGACACCCGGATGCGCCCGCATGACATCGAGCATGTAGCGGTTGTCGGTCTGATAATAACTCATCTGGATCAGGACGACGCGGTTCACGCCTTCCGGGCGGCAATGCGCGAACAACTGCTCCGGCGTGAAACTGGGCGGACGCATGTCGCTGACGGCGTAGCCGCGTGCCAGGGGATATTTTTCCACGTCCGGCGTCCAGACATGGACATGGGCGTCGATCCAGTCCCCTTTCTTGAAGGACGGCAGCAGAGAACAGCCGGTCAGCGCGGCAGTGGAGGAGGCGAGGAAGGAGCGGCGGGAGAGATTCATGCGGGCGGAGGTTAGCGAATACGACAGGAACAGCGCAAGCCTTTGCACAGCCTCTGAAAACATCCATCATGCGCGCTCATGCCCCGACTGAGCCGAATCTGTGTCTATTGCGGTTCCAATCCTGGAAACAACCCCGCTCATCGCGCCGCCGCGTATGAACTGGGGGCCTTCCTCGCGTCAGCAGGCCACGGTCTCGTTTACGGCGGAGGGCATGTGGGGCTGATGGGCGCGGTGGCCGACGGGGCGCTATCCAAAGGCGGCGAAGTCATCGGCGTCATCCCGAAGTCGCTCATGGACAAGGAACTCGGCCACGGCGGCGTCACAGAACTGCGAGTCGTCGGCAGCATGCACGAGCGGAAGCAGATGATGGTGGATCTGAGCGATGGATTCATCGCTCTTCCAGGCGGTTTCGGCACGCTGGATGAGCTGTTTGAGACGCTGACCTGGCTGCAACTCGCGTTTCATGACAAACCAGTGGGCTTGCTCAATGTGGGCGGCTTTTTCGACGGGTTGATCGATTTCATCAGCCATATGAGCCAGAATGGCTTCCTGAAACCCGAACACGCCGCCTGCGTTCTGGTGCAAAGCACCCCGGCCGGCATCCTGGAGGCGATGAGCAGCTTCCGCCCGCCAGATCTGGGCAAATGGATCGAAAAATTGGCGGCTGGAGAGCGCTGAAATCGTGCTCAGGAAGGCGGGCTTCGGTGCATTTTGAAGTGTTCCACACGCCATGATGCGGAAATCAGGGGGGAAACTGAATTGTTCGCAATTTTTACCCGGGTGGAACAGAGTTTTTGACAGGTTGTTCACATCCCTGTGAGCCATTCTCAATCACGCGACCCTCCGGCACCCATTGAGCCGCAAAATAGTGGATTCCGCGAAGTCCCTAGACGGGAAACGCCGACCGTGGAACGCTTGTTTTTGCGCCGTGGAACACCGCCTCAGAAGTCTCTTCTGCGACTTTTTCGCCACAAAAAGCCGGTTTGAGGGGCACCCAAGGCTCAAACCGGCCGCAGTGGGAATGCCGGCCACAGCCAACGTAAATCGTTGTAAATCAACGCATTATATCATCTCCGAGGGCATGATCACGAGGTGGCCTCACGGACATCGAAGGCCTACCGGCAGCGCTAAATATTGATTTATGGCGTTTTCGGACCTCCCGGTCAATTTCCTACCGGGAGCCGTTTTCCCCACCATCGCCCGCCAATCAGAATTGAGATGCAGTTTCGCCAATTCGGATGCTGCGGATGTGCACAGTGCGACGCAGGCACCCCATGCATTCACGGTTTGTTCACACCCCTTGTTCGGAGGCAGCCAAAACGCGGAAATGCCTCTTAATCAAGCACTTCCACCCCATCTTCCAGCTTGTTGCCGGGGGCGCTCCCGCTAGCCTCTGCCCCAGTCCAGCCATGAAAGCCCACCAAATCACCGGAACCGACGGATTGAGCTCCCTCCAGATCGTGACGTTACCCCAACCGGAGCCGGGTCCGGGCGAGGTCTTGATCCGTGTCCGGGCGACCTGCCTGAACTATCGCGATTACATGAACGTCATGGGCATCAAAGGCGTCACCGGGCCGATTCCACGCATTCCCTGCTCCGACGGTGCTGGGGAGGTGGCCGCCGTGGGCGCAGGAGTTTCGACTTGGAAGCCTGGCGACCGCGTCGTCGTGCCGTTCATGCCGACCTGGCTGGAGGGCGAATTCAGCCAGTCCCATGCCTCCCAGGCGCTCGGAGGAGCGGTGGACGGCATGCTGCGGGAGTTTGTGGTGATGCCGGAGCAGAGTCTGCTGCGCGTGCCGGAGTACCTTTCGCTCGAAGAAGCCGCCACCCTGCCCTGTGCCGCCGTGACAGCCTGGGACGCGCTGCATGTGCGCGGTGGATTGAAAGCGGGCGAAACGGTGCTGGTGCTTGGGACCGGCGGCGTCTCCATCTTTGCCCTTCAGTTCGCGAAACTGGCCGGAGCACGGGTGCTGGCGACGACCAGCAGTGATGACAAAGCGCAGCGCCTGCTAGAACTGGGAGCGGACGCGGTCCACAACTACAAGACCGATCCTGCCTGGGAGGATTGGGCTCTGGAGCAGACCGGGAAGCGGGGCGTGGACAAAGTGATCGAAATCGGGGGTGCTGAAACGCTCAATCGTTCGCTCAAAGCGACGCGCTTTGGTGGTCACATCGCCCTGATCGGGGTCCTGACCGGCACGAGCGCCGAAATCCAGACCGTTCAGATCCTGCGCAAAGGGATCCGGCTGGATGGCATCTACGTCGGCTCGCGCGAGATGTTCGCGGCGATGCTGGCCGAGATCGAACGCACTAAACTGCACCCTGTCATCGACTCGACCTTCAACTTTGAACAAGCGCCCGAGGCCTTCAAACGCATCGAAAGCGGCCGGCACTTTGGCAAGATCGTGATTCGCGTGTGAGATCGGCGGGGAGCAGTCGTTTTGCGTCTCCCCATGCTCCACCGTCTCTCGTCTTCGCTTACCTTTTCGGCCATTCTCGGACTTTTGTCGCTGCTTCAGGCCGCGCAGCCGAACATCATCCTCATCATGTCGGATGACATGGGATTCTCCGACCTGGGCTGTTACGGTGGCGAGATCCAGACGCCGAATCTCGACAAACTGGCGAAAAATGGCGTGAGGTTGAGCCAGTTCTACAACACCGGCCGCTGCTGTCCCACGTGTGCATCGCTGCTGACGGGTTTGTATCCGCATCAGGCGGGCATCGGCCACATGATGGAGGATCGTGGCCACGATGGTTATCGGGGCGATTTGAACAACCGCAGCATCACCATCGCCCAGGCGCTGAAACCGGCGGGTTATCGCACTTACGCCGTTGGCAAATGGCATGTCACGAAACACGCGCGTCCCGAAGGACCGAAGCACAACTGGCCGCTGCATCGCGGCTTTGACCGTTTTTACGGCACGATCACTGGCGCGGGCAGCTTTTACGACCCCGGCACGCTGACTCGCGATGACGCGATGATCTCCCCCTTTGCCGATCCTGAATACAAGCCAGCGCAATACTATTACACGGACGCGATCACGGATCACGCCGTGCGGTTCATTGAAGAACACAACCGCGACCAGAAGGACAAGCCGTTCTTCCTCTACATGGCCTACACGGCGGCGCACTGGCCGATGCATGCGCTGGAGGAGGACGTGGCGAAGTATCGCGGCAAGTATGACGCGGGTTACGAGTCGGTGCGGCAGGCGCGGTTTCTGCGCATGAAGGGGATGGGGCTGATCGGCAAAAACGCGGAACTGAGCTCGTCGGTGGGCGACTGGACGGCCGTCGCGGACAAGGCGTGGGAAACACGCTGCATGGAGGTGTTTGCCGCGATGATCGACCGCATGGACCAGGGCATCGGCCGTGTGGTGGGCACGCTGGAGAAGCAAAAGCTGCTGGAGAACACGCTGATCCTCTTTTTGCAGGACAATGGCGGCTGCCAGGAAGGTGTCGGACGTCAGGCAAAGACGCCCGAATTCAACACCAAGACATTTCCGGTCATCGCACAGGATGCGATCCGGACCGATGTGATTCCGCGGCAGACTCGCGATGGCAAGGCCGTGCGCCAGGGCCAGGGCATCATGCCAGGCGGCCCGAACGACTACATCGCGTATGGCGAGGCGTGGGCGAACGTCTCGAACACGCCGCACCGTGAGTACAAGCACTTCGTTCACGAAGGTGGCATCTCCACGCCGCTCATCGCGCACTGGCCGGCTGCCATTCCCGCCAGCCAGCATGGAAAAATCGAGCATCAGACGGGTCATCTCGTCGATTTGATGGCCACTTGCGTCGATGTCGCAGGTGCGACGTATCCTGCCGAACTCAACGGCCAGCCGATTCAAAAAATGGAGGGCGTGAGCCTCGTCCCCGCCTTCCAAGGCAGGAACAATGGTGTGCGCTCCCTGTTCTGGGAGCATGAAGGCAACCGTGCGTATCGTTTCGGCCCGTGGAAGATCGTCTCGAAGGAAAACAAGCCGTGGGAGCTCTACAACATCGACCAGGACCGGGCGGAGCAGCACGACCAGGCCGCGAACGATCCGGAACGCGTGAAAAAGATGGCAGCGGAATGGGACGCCTGGGCCGCACGTGCGAATGTACTGCCAGTCGGTGCCTGGAAGGCGGCGGAGGCAGGCAAAAAGGGCGGCAAGAAGAAGGCGAAGCAGGATTGATTTGTGGAATGGGACCTGCTCATAATCAGCCACCATGAATTTACAGACGATCACGTCCGACGCCGCCACCCTGTCGCTCATCCTCCTGGTCGTGGCCGGACTGCTGTTGCTGTCGATGACACGCATCGTGTTCCTGCTGCGCACCAACACCCGGCTGCGGGAGAGCACGGCGACGATGGAACGGCAGATCTGCACGCAGCAGAGCGAGATCCTGGCCGCCCGCCGTGACTCCAACGCGTGGCGGGGCGAGATGCAGCGGGTGTTCGACGCCTTCCGTGCCGAGTTTTCAAAGCGGCTCGTCGAATCGGAGCAACGTCACCTGGACCTCACGAAACGACAGGAAATCATGAACCAGGCAGCCGCAGCCATTGTGCCTGCCGCCGCGCCCGAGGATGAATCAGCCGCGTTGCCGCCACCATCGGAGGCTGATTCTTCGGCAGCGATGCCGCCGGTGCCGGCGCTGTCGCTTTCGTGATTCAGAGTCGGCCGTGACGCAGGCGAACGTGAAGGAGTGTATCCGAGCAGGAGGCGGAGGCAAGACTCGTTTAGCTGGAGGCGCGTGGCG
>NZ_JACSRD010000230.1 GCF_014879935.1 Prosthecobacter sp. | reverse complement strand
GGTGCCGTTCAGCGTCGCCCATGTCGAGCCCACGTTCGTGGCGGGGTTGGTCATCACATCCGGCACAGGCAAGGTGATGAAGGGGGTGTCGCCGCTGTAGGTCGTTCCTTCGTTGTTCGTGGCACGCACACGAAAGTGATAAGTGCTGCCGGGCGTCAGGCCACTGACCGTCACGGCCGTGACTGATGAACTGTTGATGGCCAGGCTGCCCGGCACGGCGGCCTCGAAACCGTAAGACGTGTCCGGTCCGTATTCGAACACGACGGTCGTCTCCGAACTCCCGGCCTGGACGGCGGCGGCGAGATTGGCGGAGGTGGTGTAGCGTGGCGAGAGCGACTGGCCGGGGCTGGTGATCACCGGCGGCGTGGCCGCAGGCCCTGTGGTGAAGGACACATCCTCCCCGTAGGTGGTGTGGCCGTTTTGGGTAAAGCGCAGGCGATAGTGATAAAGTGTTCCCGGCGGGAGCGGCGGCATGGATGCCGACACGATCTTCAAATTGGGGTTCCCCGTGTCGTTTTGGACGAGTGTGGCGAACCGCGTCTGCCCGTAGCTGGCAGTCGGGCCGTATTCAAAGACGTAGCTGAAGGTGTTGCCGGTGCCGCTGGTCAGCACGGTGCCGTTGACAGTTGCCGCCAGGTCCGTGACACCCGTGGCGGGGAGCGTGGTCACATTCGTCGGCGTGGTGAAGGTCATGTCCTCCCCGTCGTAGTAGCCTCCGCCGTTCCAGGCGTCGGCACCGCGCAGGCGGTAATGATAGGTCGTGCCCGGCAACAGGCCGGTCAGGCTGCCGCTGACATCCTTCGTGCCGGCACCGCTCACTTGATAAGGGCTGCCATTGGCCGTGCTGCCGTAGTCGGTGGTCGGGCCGTATTGGAAGAACAAACCCAGCGTGTGCGCCAGCGGCGTCGCGGTGCCTGCCACGTTCGCGCTGAAGCAGGTCACGTCGCTGGCGGCACCTGTGGTGACGGTGGCGGGCAGCGTGGTGGTGAAGGTGGCATCCGCGCTGGTCGTGGTGCCCTGCTCGTTCGTCACCTTCACACGGTAATGGTAAAGCGTGCCCGGCGTCAGGCCGGTGGCGTTGATTTGGGCAAACGACCGCAGCGTGTTGGTCGTCATCGAGTCCGGCAGCGTTACTTGCGAGCCGTAACTCGTCGTCGTGCCGTATTCAAAAATCGTGGTGGCCGGTGAGCCGCCGCTGCGGGTGCTCCAGATCACGAAATTCACCAGCGTGTCGCCAATGATGTCCGCGTAGGCGGACTGAAACGTCGGCAGTGTGGTGGGTGCCGCAGTGGTGAAGGTCATTTCCCCTCCCACCCAGCCGCCACCGCCGAGAATGCTCGGACTCATGACCACGCGGTAGGAATAGGTCGTGTTCGGCAGCAGTCCCGGCGGGTTCGCGGTCACCGCGACGGGGTTGGTGCCGATCACATCGAACGGATTGGCATTGATCTCGGAGATCGGCCCCGTGCCAGTCCAGTATTCGAACTTCACATAGCGATAGTTCGTGGTCGAGCCGGGAGTCACTGTCGCATTCAGCGTCGCCTGGATGTCCGTGACGGCGGTGGCGGCCTGCGTGGTGACCGACTGCCCGAAGGCTTCAAGTGCGGTCAGCCAGACCACCATCAGGAGAATCGCGTTTCGGAGGGCTGGCATGGGAAAACGTGGATTGTGGTGCTGCCAAACGTCGGGCGGGTTCAAAGCATTCAGGAATATCTGTTCCGAACTGGGGCTACTGCTGCGGCATCTTCAGTTCCACCTTCTTTCCGGCCCGGAGCACCACGGCTGGCAGTTTTTCGCCCGGCAGATGGTGGAGCAGCAGGTGGCCGATGATCGCGCTTTCAGTGATGCGCTGTTTCAAATCACCGACCTCGACGAGGATGTCATCTTTTTGGAACCCGGCCTTCTTGGCGGCGGCATGCGGCCCGTATTGGCCGACGTGCATGATCCGCAGCGCCATCTGATCCTTCGCGAGGCCGAGCGTGGCGCGTTCCTCATCGGGAATGTCGTCCATCTTCATGCCGCCGAACGCCATCGCACGCATCGGCCAGGTGCCGACCCGTTTGCCGATGTCGGACTTCAGCCGCCAGCCGGCGGGCAGACCGAGAGATGTTTCGAGCAACTTGCCGCCTCGGTACAGCCTGGCTGTCAGCGACCCGGCGTCCGGCGCACGATGCAGCACCCAGCTCACGTCGGCGATGGATGCCAGCGGCTGCTGGTTCAAGGCGATGATCGAATCACCCACCTGCAGGCCTGCTTTGGCCGCAGGCGAATCCGGTGTCACCGCCTCCACCTTGGCGATGTCATCCGTCGCCAGCGTCACGCCCAAGGTTTCGATGGATGGCTGCGGATAGATCCACTCCACCGGCACCGGCTGGTTCTGGCTGCGATAGTGCGCACGGAATGCATCGCCCACCATGTGGCAGTGCACACAGCTCGCGACGACCTTGCCGTTCCAGTCCAGTTTGCTCTGATATTTGGCTGCCAGGGTGGGAAACTGTACAGGTGTCTGGTAAGGCGTGGGTCCGCCCTGTTTGCCGGCCAGCGTGGTCTTGTTGGCCGGGTAGCCTTGATGGATCGACAATGCGGCCTCCAGCGCCTTTTTGAAGCTGGCCGTGGTCTTGTTCAGCGGGTCCTTCTGATGCAGCCAGGAGCCGTAGCGGCCGTAGATCGTGCCGTCGCCGTTGAACATGATCGCGGAGAACGACAGATCGTAATCAAACTGGAAGCGTGACAGGTCCAGGGCGTTGGCATTGATCACCCGCACGCAGACAAACTGGTCCAGCAGCGGCACCAGTTCGGCCTCTTGCAGCACGCTGGCATCGATTCCTGCGCAGGACATGCAGGGGACGCAGCGCAGCACGACCAGCAGCGGCTTGCCTATCGTTTTGGCGAGGCGGAATCCGCCATCGACATCGCCCCAGTTCCAGCGGGCGTCGTTTTCCATCACCGCTTTTTCGTTTCGCACCGCTCCTTCGCGGTCTTTGACCGTTTCACCATAGATCAGGCCGGTCAGTGCCAGCAGGACAGAAATAGCGCGTTTCATGCCCGGGATTCTGCTCAAAACGTCCTCCGAGTGGCAAGGGTAAAATCTCGCAGGCCGGTTTTTGGAATGGACAGCCTTTGGGTTTCTCCGGTTAATCGTGCCCGGTTTTCGCCTCTCACATCGCTCATGTCTGAAGTCACCGCCATTTCAAAGTTCGCCTGTCCGGCCTGCGGGGCCGAGGCGGTCTGGACGCCCTCCAAGCATGCGCTCGTCTGCCCCTACTGCGGCACGGAATCACCCGCCGAGCTCAAATCCGACGGCACTCTGGTGGAGGAAAACGACCTCGTCGCCGCCCTGCGGGCCATTCCGGACGATCAACGCGGCTGGGCCGCCGTGCGCAAGACGGTGAAGTGCCAGAGCTGCCATGCGATCTCGGTCTTCGATGAAAAACGCGTCGCGCAGAACTGCGACTTCTGCGGATCACCCGCGATCATGGCCATGGACGATGTCGGCACGCCGATCCGGCCCGGCAGCCAGCTTCCCTTCAAGGTTTCGCAAAGCCAGGTGCGGGAGGACATCCGCCGCTGGTATGGCAGCCACTTCTGGGCGCCGAATGCACTCGGCCAGAAGGCTCTCACTGACACGCTGCACGGCCTCTATCTGCCGTATTGGACCTTCGACGCGCATGCGGAGTGCCCCTGGGAGGCGGAAGCCGGTTATTACTACTACACCACGGACGGGAAGGGGAACCGCACCCGCCACACGCGCTGGGAATACGCCTCAGGCCATGTCAGCACCGACTTTGATGATGTCCTCGTGCCTGCCTCCAAAGGCGTGCATCCGAACCTGCTCGAAAAGCTCCAGCCCTTTCCCACCACGAGCGATCTGCTGCCTTACGATCCGGGTTATCTCTCCGGCTGGGTCGTCGAGCAGTATCAGATCGATCTCATCCACGCCGCCCAGGACTCACGCGGCCGCATGGATGACCTGCTGCGGAGCCAGTGCGTCTCGCAGATCCCCGGAGACACGCACCGGAACCTGCGGATCGCTCCCGATTACAGCGCCCAGACCTTCAAGCACGTGCTGCTGCCCGTCTGGCTGCTGAGCTACACCTATGGCACCAAGACTTATCAGGTCGCCGTGAACGGAGCCACGGGCAAGATCACCGGCGAGTATCCGCTGAGCTGGGTGAAGATCACCATCGCTGTGGTGATCGCGCTGATCATCCTCGGCATCTTCCTCGCCTCACAGAATTGAACTGACCTGCGATGAACGAGCATTTGCCATGTAGGCCGGATGTGTTTGGCGCCAATGACACCGCCAGCTTCCACGACTGTGCCGCCAAACGATCCGGCCATGGCGCTGTCGCGTGTCGTGAGGCTCACGCAGGCCGGATCGTTCGGCGCAGCATGCCTGGGTGCCTGCCAGCCACAACCCGCCGAACACATCCGGCCTACGTTTCTCCGTCGTGAACTTCCGCTTCCGAGAACTTCCCATCGCCATCGCCTTGCTAGCGATCTGCGTGTTCTTTGCCATCAAGGAGCCTGCCTTCCTCGGAGCGCGGAATCTCTCGATGCTCGCCACGGAGCTCTCCATCACCGCCACGCTGGCGATGGGTATGCTGCTCATCCTGCTGCCGGGGCACATCGATTTGTCCGCTGGCAGCGGCGTGGGATTGCTCGGCGGCGTTGCCAGCGTGCTCGTGTTTCATCATCACCTGCCAGCACCCGCCGCGCTCGGGATCGGGCTGCTCTGTGGCGTGCTGATCTGGATGGCGATGGGCGCGTTCATCGTCTGCGAGCGGATGCCGGCCTTCATCGTCACTTTGGGGGCTCTGTTGATCTTCAAAGGGCTGTTCTGGCTCGTGATCGACAACGCAACCGTGCCAGTCGCACCCGGCGGCCAGAGCAATCTCTACTCTCTGCTCACCACCTACTATCTGCCGACGCGATTTGGCTGGATGCTCGCCTCAGGACTCGTCATCGCGCTCGTGTTTACCACGATCAGCGCCCGCAAACGTCGTTTGCAGCATGGATTCGCCGTGGAAGACAAGGAAATGGCCTTCTTCCGCCTGTTCATCACCGCGCAGGCCATCGCGCTGTTTGTGCTCGTCACCGGCCAGTTTCGCGGCATCCCGCTGCCTTCGCTCATTCTCGGTGGTGTGACGATGATCGTGTATGCCGTCACGCAGCACACGCGTCTGGGCCGTCATTTGTATGCCATCGGCGGCAACACGGAAGCCGCCTTCGTCTCCGGCGTGCCGATGAAAAGCACCGTCATCGCCGCCTACAGCGGCATGGGGGCGATCGTGGCCATCACCGGCTTCATGCAGACCGCTTATGCCGGTTCATCGACCACCACGGTCGGCGACTTGATGGAACTCGACGCCGTCGCCGCCTGCGTCATCGGCGGCGTCAGCCTGCGCGGTGGTCGCGGCACCGTGTTGGGCGTGCTGCTCGGCGCTTTGATCATCGCCTGCCTTCTGAACGGCATGACGCTCATGTCCGTGCCGCCCGAACGCAAATTCATCGCCCGCGGCGTCGTCCTGATCCTCGCCGTGTGGATGGACATGCGGCTAAGCCGGAGGCAGTGAAGGAAGCTGAAGCAAGTGGACAACATTCTGGCCTAATGAACACCGACAAACCTGCGAAGATATCATGGCTCTACGTCATTCTCTGGTTTGTGGCCCTGCTTGCGATGGCGGTCATCGCCTCACAGCCTGAAGCCAATCGGGTGTCCCGGCTCAACACCGTTGGATTCGTGCTTGGCGTGCTGGCGACGTGCTTTGCGCTCTCCTGGACTCGAAAAACCGCCCGGGTGATCGGTCTTGTTGTGTTCGGAGGCCTTGCATCCGTCCTCATCGTGCCCTGGAAGGTCCGGACATCATCGGCAAGCTTGAGGAAGAACTACGTGGACAGTCTGAAGACGTTTGAGGGCTGCTTGTATTATTGGGGAGGCGAGTCACGTCGTGGAATCGATTGCTCTGGCCTTGTGCGCAGAGGAATGATCGATGCTTGTTTGAAGGATGGCGTGATGACTGCGGACCCGGGATTGCTCCGTCATGGTCTCTCACTGTGGTGGAATGATACCAGCGCTAAAGCCCTCGGAGATGAGCATGACGGCCTCACCATGCGATTGTTCGACAGCCCGGATCTGACAACACTGGACCACGCGAAGATCCAACCGGGAGATGTTGCAGTCACCGCTGACGGGGTTCACACGATGGCCTACTTGGGTGACGGAAACTGGATCGAAGCAGATCCGGGCAAACTTCGAGTCATCCAAGTCCATGCTCCCACCACGTCGAATGGCTGGTTTAAAGTTCCGGTCAGAGTTTTGAGGTGGTCCTTGCTGAAATGACGAATGATTTCCGCGTTCGACATTCATTCGTCATTCGACATTACTGCATTCGTCATTCCCTCCCATGTCCACCGCCGCACAGCTTCTCAAGCAGCACCTCCTGCAACGTCAGTTTCAGGGCGTGACGCACATCGCGGTGCGGCCGGAGGCGTTTGACAAGCTGGGCATGCTGGGACGCAAACCGGTGACGCGGGAGATGCCGGAGGCACCGAAGCCGATCGCGGTGGAGAGTGCACCTGCCGCACGGGCGATCCTCGACAATCCGCCGCCGGAAACGAAGAAAGCCGGGCTGATCGAGGTCGCGGGCAGCACGATTGAGGAAAAGCTGGCCGCGTTACGTGCGCTGGCGGAAACGTGGGAGCCGGCGCGTGCGATGAACAGCCTGCGGCGGACGATGGTCTTCGCCGTGGGCGATCCGCATGCGAAACTCATGTTTGTGGGCGAGGCTCCAGGCGCGGAAGAGGAAAAACTGCGCGAACCTTTCGTGGGACCTGCCGGACAGAAGCTCACCGCGATCATCAAGGCGATGGGACTCGACAGGCCGCAGGTTTACATCAGCAACATCTGCAAATTCCGGCCCGCGATGGACAATCAGGGCAGCGGGAACCGCAAACCGACCGTCGAGGAGATGCATGCGTGCCTTCCCTTTGTGCTGACGGAGATCGATCTGATCAAACCCCAGGTCATCGTGGCCCTGGGAGCCACAGCGGCGGAAGGGCTCGGCATTCCCGGCAGCGTGGGCAGTCTGCGCGGCCGTTTCCACCTCACCAGCGGCATTCCAACGATGGTCACTTATCACCCGTCGTATCTGCTGCGTGAGGAGAAGATGGGCGATGGCATCCGGGCGAAGCGTCAGGTGTGGGAGGACATGCTGCAGGTGATGGAAAAGCTCGGCCTGCCGATCAGCGAGAAGCAGCGCGGCTACTTCAAAGGGAAGTAGAATCGAGCAGCGTCCCAGTGCCGTGAGATCACGATCAGGGCGCGGCCTGATGCGGAAGTTGCGCGCGAGAGATGGCGTCAGCCGAATCCATGGATGGTCCCGTCGTGCTTGATGCCGATGGAAGCCGCTCCTTCAACCTTCCACGACCATGAAACACCTTTCGCTGCTGTTTTGCGTCACGCTCTTCGCCGTGGCCGCTCCGGCGCCTTCTGCGCACGCCCAGGCGGCTGTGAACATCGACTTCTTCTTCGACACGCTGGATCCCTACGGTTCCTGGATCTACACGCCGAACTACGGCTATGTGTGGGAGCCTGCGGTGGCGCGACGACATCGTGACTGGGCGCCGTATTCGGATGGTTACTGGGCTTACACCGACGCGGGTTGGACGTGGATCTCGAACGAGGATTTCGGCTGGGCCACGTATCACTATGGCCGTTGGATCCGCATGCACGACCGCTGGATGTGGGTCCCCGGTTATGAATGGGCGCCTGCCTGGGTTTCGTGGCGGCAGTCGGACAACTTCATCGGATGGGCGCCGCTGCCTCCGGAGGCACGTTGGTCTGCCAACATCGGCTTCCGCTCGTGGACGGACAGCTACTACGACATCGGCCCCTCCTATTACAACTTCGTCCCCGTCGGGTCCTTCGCCACGCGGTCGTCCCTGCAGCCCGTCATCGTGGACCGCAGCCGCAACGTCACCTTTGTGGACAATTCCGTGAACATCACGAACATCACGCGTCAGCAGAATGTGGTGAACAACATCTTCGTCGGCGGCCCCGATCCGGCACGGGTCGAGCGCAGGAGCGGGAATCCAGTCCGCCGGCTGACGCTGCGGCATGACACGGAAGGATTCCGCAACAAGTGGCTGGAGCACCGTGGAGACCGGCCGCGCGATTTTTCCAGCCTCTCGCGCATTGAGCGCGATCAACTCATCGTCGCTGCGCCTGACGTGCGCCGTGAGAATGCGCCCAGCCTCCCGCCACGGGTGAAGGAGAAGTTTGACCGGCCGGATGTGGACCGCGGCTGGCGTGGCCTGGGCGATTCGGACCTCGCGGAACGCATCCGCGACCGGCACAAACAGGAGATGGCCAAGGCCAAAGATGAAAAAATGCCCGACAAAGAGCCGGTGCTGGCCACCAGCGACAAGCCGCCACCCGCCATCGGCCGCGAACTCAAGCCCGAGGAGCGCAAGATCGTGCCCAAGCCCGATCCCAGCCGCGTTGAGGAGGAAGTGCGCAAGGCGGAGCGTCCCACCACCTCGCCCCCCAATGTGACCGACTCACCGCCGCAGCCTTCGGATGATCCGCGTCGTCCCGGCGTCGCAGCCGGTGAAAACCGCCCGAAACCGGAAACTGCGGACCCCTCCAAACCCGGCAACGCACGGCCGCAGGAACCTCCAGGACGTGCCGCCGTGCGGGAGCCTTCAGATGACAATGACCGCAAGAGGGGGCCGGACCGGCCGGGACGCACGCAACCGCCCGATGAACAGCGCCCGCCCATGCCGAAACCGCCGGAGATGACCCCGCCGCGCAACAGCATCGATGTCCGTCCGGGGCGTGGGCGGGATGATTTCCGCCGTGGTGGCCAGCAGGTGCCGCCGAACACCTCCCCGGAACAGCCGAGAGTGCCCCCGGTGCCCATGCCTGATCCACGGAAGGAATTGCAGAAGCGCACCGCTCCCATTCCGCGGCCGGAAGCGCCCCAGGTCCGCCCGGCACCCATGCCACAGCCTGTGCAACCGCCTCAGGGGCGTCCGGACCCCCGGCAGCAGCGTCCTGAGGCCGGGCCTTCGCCCGCCGAACGGGCTGGGAAACCGCCTTCACCACCGCAGTTGCCCGGTTTTGTGCATCCGAAGCCCCAGGGCGGCCCACCCGGCGGAGGTCGCCATGGACCTCCCGGGAAGAAGCAGGACTGACGCTGGCGTTTGGCAGACGGAACCGTGGCTGTGATGCGGAGATCGCATCAGCGCCCTGAGACTGGCCAGCCCAACCGCGCTTTCGGGCAAGTGAACCGCCAAAGCCAGGACATGCGCACTTGTGAGTCAGTGCTGGCTTGCATCGCCAGGGCACGGCTGCTTTGCTTGGCGAAATGAAACTCACTTACGAGCGCCTGGCAGGCGTGTTGTTGATCACGTTTCTGCTTTACTGGGCCGCGCTGGGCCTCAAGCCGGTGGATCGTCACGACTGGATGCTGGAGAATGTGATGCTCATCCCGGTGTTCGCGCTCCTGCTTTGGGGCTGGAGGCGCCGGCTGTTCTCCCGCACCTCCCACGTGCTCATCTTCGTCTTTCTCTGCCTGCACGAAGTCGGCGCCCATTACACCTACTCCAAGGTGCCCTACAACGAGTGGACGCAGGCGGTTTTCGGCCAGCCGCTGAATGACTGGTTTGGCTGGTCGCGCAACCACTACGACCGCCTGCTGCACTTCCTCTATGGCCTGCTTTGCGCTTACCCGGCACGCGAGATCTTCCTGCGCGTGGCGAAGGTGAAGGGCTTCTGGTCTTACTTCCTCCCGCTGGATCTGATGACCTCCACCTCCGCCTTCTTCGAGCTCATTGAGTGGGCGGCAGCGGAGGTCTTCGGTGGGGAACTCGGCGCGGCCTATGTCGGCACGCAGGGGGACATCTGGGATGCGCAAAAAGACATCGCGCTGGCATCCCTCGGGGCTCTGCTGGCCATGGTCATCAACGCGGCCGTCAACCATCGCTGCCAGCGTGACTTTGCCCGTGAGTGGTCAGACAGCCTGGCCGTTCGCTGATGCCCGCCCAGCGTCAAGGAGCCCGCGCGATGCCGGACTTCACGCTGCCGATGGCTTTGGTGATCTTTTCCAGCATCGCCTTCCTGTCGCCTGTGGTGGCGAACGCGATCGCCTGATCCACATAGCCCAGTGCATCGATGCGCTCGCCTTTCTTGTTGTGCCGGGCGTTCACCAGTTCTTTACGGGCGGCTTTGAGGCTCACGAGCGGCTCTTTCGCCGTCTTTGCCGCTTCCAGATGCCCGACGGCATTGCGCATGTGCGGCTGGCCTTTCGGATCGATTGCCTGGACGGCATTGAATGCCTGAAGCAGGGCGGAAACCAGAAGCAACGTGAGGAAGAACGAGCGTTTCATGGCTGTGAGAGCGGTTGGGCATGCAGGATAGGCGGAAGCGCTCATGCGAGTCAATCCTGATCCCCGTGCCCGGAAAGACCTGATAGAGAACGAGTGCGTCGTCGTTCGACAAGGCCCCCCAATGAGTTTTCTTGCCCGAGCCAGTGCTTTGTTGCTGTCGTGGTCGTGCCTGCACGCCGACGACGTTCCTGCCGCTGATCCTGACCTGCCACAGCCGGTGGATTTCAGCTTTGCCGACGACTTGCTCGTCCGCTCGCCATTCACGCGCATCGTCAACCTGGAGGAAACCTACCAGCTCACCGGCGTCGCGTATGTGGAGGGTCATCCTGTCGCCACCGTGTTGAACACACAGACGAAGCAGCGCCTCGTCGTCACCGAAGAAGCGAGCCCCTCCGGCCTGCGTCTCGTCGCCGCGAACACCGAGGGTGATCTTCACACGACACACGTGGAGCTGCAGATCGGGGATGAGACCGTCGCGGTGCACTATCAGGACCGCCAGATCTCGCCCGCCGGCGGTGTGAACGGCTCCCGCGCCAGCATGGCCAGTTCAGGGAAAAAGAGTGGCGACAGCACCAAGTTCCGCACCTCATCGCTGCTCGGCGAAAATGGCCGGGGACTCTACTCGTCCCTCTCGCCGGACGCGCGTGACAAGCTCCGCGACATCATCCGCTCCCGCATGGAGAAGCATCCGGAGATGACAGCGGAGCAGACCAGCAGCTACGCGCAGAAGATCTTCGCCAAGATCAAGGCGTCGGAGTCCAAGACCGCCAAGCCGACAAAACCGTCGAAGATCAAGCAGGGCACCTGAGGCCAGTCGAATCATGCCGCGCATCAGTCCGCTCCCGCGTCCAGTGCACGCCATCGCATGGTGTCTGGTTCTTTCATTGCTCACAGGATGCTCCCAGCTCGAACGACGCGGCTCCAAGGATCTGCCAGGCCTCGTTGTCGAGCGGCTCGGCTGGATGAATGAGGTCGCCCACATCAAGGAACGCCACCATCTGCCGGTCACCGACGCGAAACGCGAGGCCGCCCTGCTCCGGGCGATGACCGCGCAGGGAGTTGAGGCCGGATTGCCCGCCGCAGCCACACGCCAGTTCTTCGCAGCGCAGATCGATGCGGCAAAGATTTATCAGCAGCAGTGGATGAAGCGCATGTCGCGATCCAAGGCCCGGCTGTCGCAGCCCTCCGACCTCACACAGGTCGTCCGTCCGGCCCTGGACGACATCGGCAGGCGCATGATCGGCGCCCTTGTCACCGCACGGCAGCAGCCAGACCGGCGATTGATGGTCGAACAAACACGAAAACGTCTTCAACAGGCCGGTCACACGTCGGAAGTCGTCGCTGCGGCTGTCGCGGGTGTGGCGGCGGGACTCGGGGACTCGGAGTAACCGGGGCATTCCTGCCCCGCGAAAGGAATCCGGATTCATCCCAGAACGAGCAGGCCGCATGAAGCTTGCCTTTCCCGGCGCATCCACTCACACTCGCCGCCGCATGATCCCGAATTCCTTGCTCCGTTCCCTGGCCTTCACGGCTTCCGCCTGCCTTTTTGCCTTCACCGCCCACGCGGAGGTCAACGTGGTCGATCAGATCGGGGAGGACATCTATTTCCACGAAGGGGAGATCCGTCCCTCCGGCCACTGCAACAACGGCTGGGTCGTGTTCGACGACTACGTGCTCGTCATCGACGCGAACTTTCCGTCCGGCGCACGCGTCATCATTCCCAAGATCGAGGCCATCACCGACAAACCTGTGCGCTTCGCCTTCGACACGCATCATCACGGCGATCACGCGTATGGGAACCAGGTGTGGTTGGAAAAAGGCGCGACGCCTGTCGCTCACGAGAACGTGGTGGCGCAGATGAAGAAGTACGAGACCGGTTTGTTCGGCGACAAGCCCGGCCGCTGGGAAGAGGCCGCCAGAGGCCGCAAAGACGTCGCCGAGAGCAAGCTCAAAGCGCCCACACTGCTCTACAGGAGCGAGATGATCTTCGACGACGGCAAACACCGCGTCGAGCTGCTGCATTTCGGCACCGCTCACACGCCGGGTGATGGCTGGGCCTGGCTGCCGAAGGAGAGGATTCTCTTCAGCGGCGACGCCTGCGTGAACGGCCCTTACAACTACACCGGTGATGGCAACATTGGCGATTGGATCAAAACACTGGAGGCGGTGAAAAAGCTCGGGCCGAAGATGGTCTGCCCCGGCCACGGCCCACGCGGCGGTCCGGAACTGCTGGAGGACCAGCAGGCCTACTTCATCGCTCTTCAAGAGGAGGTGAAGAAGTTCGCGGGCAAGGAACCCGCCGACATCGAAGCCGCCGTGCCGGTGATCATGGCCAGCTTGAAGAAGAACGAACGCATCGCCCGCTACGCCGGCAATTTTCTCCCTGCACAAGTCGAGAAGGCCTTCGTCGAGCAAGGCGGCAAGCCCTGGCCGAAGCCGGACCTGCCGAAGAAGTGACCACACCCCTCATCGCGGATCAGGCGCACCGAGCAGCACCCAGGTCTCCAGCAGCGCGATCTCGATGGGCGGCAGCTTCTTCTTCGGCGGCATGGCCGTGTCCTCATCGTGATGACGGATGGCCTGGATCAGAGGACTGTTCTTCAAATCGCCTGGCGTGATGGCTGGCCCGGCCTCGCCGCCAGTCTGCCAGCCTGTTTTGGAATCAAGCGCAAGACCGCCCTCGACCTCATGCTCCTGGGAATGGCATTCAAAACAGCGGCGTTGCAAAATGGGCAGGATTTGAGTGCGAAAAAAGCGGTCCGGTTGATACGGCGGCTCTCCGCCGAGTCCCACGTTCGGAACGGCAAGAAGCACAATAATCAAAACTCGAAGTCTCATGCTGACACGATAACCATCTACCTCGTGTGCTCGCGCCTTCGATTGGCAGACAAGCGCCATCGTTTGTCATCATGTGGCTTGGAAAAGCCCGGCACGGGCACACGTTCAGTGCGCATGCTTCGTTCGCTCCTCATTCTAGCCCTCAGCACTCCTGCCATGTCAGTCGAATCCATTAAAGGCTGGCCCGCGGCGGTCACCAAGGTCGAAATCCCATGCAGCGACGGCACGAAGCAGGCCGCGATGTGGTTCAATCCATCCACCAAAGGCAAAAAGCCGCTGCTCGTCGGCCTGCACACGTGGAGCAGCAACTTTGCCTCCGCCGGTGGCGACGCCGTGTATGCCAAATGGTGCATCGACCAGGGCTGGATCTTCATTCATCCCGACTTCCGCGGCCCGAACTGGACGCCACCGGCGATGGGCAGTGATCGTGCGGTGCAGGATGTCGTCGAAGCCGTCGCCTGGGCCAAAACGCAGGCCGAGGTGGATGACACCCGCGTCTATCTCATCGGCGTGAGCGGAGGCGGCCACATGGCGATGCAGATGGCGGGCCGTCATCCCGAGCTGTGGGCCGGCGTAAGCGCCTGGTGCGGCATCGCCGACATCGCGCAGTGGCATCGCGATCACACGAAGGATGGCAAGCCGGACCGCTACGCTCAAAACATCGAGGCCGCGCTTGGTCATGCACCTTCCGCTGATGATGCCGAGGCCAGACAACGCTCGCCGCTCACGCATCTCCAAAACGCCGCCAGCGTGCCACTCGATATCGCACACGGCATTCACGATAGCCGCAAAGGCAGCGTTCCCTTCACGCACGCGTTGCTCGCCTTCAACCAAGTGGCCGCTGCGGCCGACAAACTGCCCGTCGAGGCGATTCAGGCCTATTATGACTCGCAGACGCTTCCGGCCGGTTGGACCGTCTCGCCGCCAGACGCCACTTTCGGCCTCAACACGCCTCTTTTCCGCCAAACGAGCGGCAACACCCGTGTGACCCTTTTTGAAGGAGGGCATGAGATCGTGCATCAAGCCGCCCTGAACTGGCTCGCGAAGCAGCGAAAGGGCCAGCCGGTCGTTTGGGAGGTGAAAGACTTCATTCCGCTCGCGGCCGATGGCACGAGCGGTAAATGAGAGGCGATGAACCTCACCCCTGATCACATCCTGCAAACTGGGCTCGCCTTCTGGGCCTCGAAGACACTGCTCACCGCCGTTGAAATGGAGATCTTCACCGATCTCGCGAAGCATCCGGGCGATCTCGCCAGCGTGCAGGGACGCATGGGGCTGCATCCGCGTGGAGCGCGTGACTTTCTCGATGCGCTCGTCGCGCTCGGTTTCCTCAAACGCGAGAACGGCATCTACGCGAACACGCCCGAGACCGATCTCTTCCTCGACAAGGCGAAGCCATCCTACATCGGCGGCATCCTCGAAATGGCGAATCACCGTCTCTTCCGCTTTTGGGGCGAACTGACGACCGCCGTGCGCACCGGCGAATCGCAAAACGAATCCAAAGGCGGCCACGATCCTTTCAAGGCACTCTACGCCGATCCCGCGAAGCTGCGCGAATTCCTCCGCGCCATGTCCGGCGTGAGCCGCGGCGCCAACATGACCATCGCGAAGCAATTCCCGTGGGCGAATTACAAGTCCTGTGCCGACATCGGCACTGCTCAGGGCGATCTCGTCACGCAGATCACGCTCGCGCATCCACATCTGCGCGGCATCGGCTTCGATCTGCCAGAAGTCGGCCCGATCTTCGAAGAATACATCACCGCGAACGGCCTCGCTGACCGCGTGAGTTTCACCGGGGGCAGCTTTTTCACCGATGAGCTGCCAAAGGCCGACGTGCTGCTCTTTGGCCACATTTTGCACGACTGGGATCTCGAAACGAAGCTCATGCTGCTGCGCAAAGCCTACGCAGCCCTGCCCGAAGGCGGCGCGGTCATCGTCTATGACTCGATCATCGACGACGAGCGCAAACAAAACGCCTTCGGCCTGCTCATGAGCCTGAACATGCTCATCGAGACACCCGGCGGTTTTGACTACACCGGCGCCGATTGCATCGGCTGGATGCAGCAGGTCGGCTTCAAAGACTGCCGCGTCGAGCACCTCATCGGTCCTGATTCGATGGTGATCGGCATCAAATAAACCCTCCACGGAGTCTCTCGTCATGTCCACCCCATCCGACACGCCCTCTCCGCAGCTCTTCTTCGAGACGATCAATGCTTTTCAAAGGACCGCCGCGCTGAAGGCGGGCATTGATCTCGGTCTATTCACTGCGATCGGCTCCACGCCATCGACGGTTGCGGAGATCGCCGCGCGATGCGGTTGTCCGGAACGCGGCATCCGCATCCTCAGCGACAATCTAACGATTCTCGGCTTCCTTACCAAAACCGAGTCCCGCTATGCTCTGACGCCCTCGACGGCGGTGTTCCTCGACACGCATTCGCCAGCCTACCTCGGCGCGGCGATGGACTTCCTGCTCGCACCGGGACTCACTGAGGCCTTTCACGATCTGGCTGCAACGATCCGGCAGGGCAGGCTGCACACCACCGAGCATGGCACGACCGCGCCGGATCATCCGGCGTGGCTCGATTTCGCCCGGGCGATGGGTCCGATGATGGGACCTGCCGCGGAAGGCGCGGCCACGCTGGTGCCGCTGGATGCCTCGCGGGACACACGCGTGCTCGACATCTCCGCCAGCCATGGGGCCTACGGCATCGCCTTTGCGAAGAACAACCCGCGGGCCCATCTGGTGGCGCTCGACTGGGAGGGCGTGCTGGCCATCACGCAAGAAAACGCGGCCGCCGCGGGTCTTGGCGACCGCTTCAGCAAGATCGTGGGCGATGCCTTCACCGTCGATCTCGGGAGTGACTACGACGCGGTGCTCGTGCCGAATTTCCTGCACCACTTCACCATCGTGGAGTGCACGCGTTTCCTGCGCCGCGTCCATGCCGCGCTTCGTCCGGGCGGCAAGTTGGTGATCGTGGAGTTCGTGCCAAACGAAGATCGCGTCACGCCGCCGCCGGCCGCGGCCTTCAGCCTCGTGATGCTCGGCACCACACCAGAGGGAGATGCCTACACCTTCACGGACTATCAGAAGATGCTTTCGGAGGCCGGTTTCAGCGCCGCGAAGTGCCATCCGCTGCCGCCCACGGCTCAAAGCGCGGTCATCGCGACTGCCTGATCTCACGCCAGCGCCGCCGCACGCCTTCTCAACTGCCCGCAGGCCGCATCGATGTCCGGGCCACGGGCGCGGCGCAGATGAGCGATGGCCCCATGAGCGCGAAGCTCGGCGAGGAAGGCCTCGGTCTGCTCCAGGCTGCTCGGCCGGTAGCTGCGGCCTTTCAAGCTGAGGCCGGTGGGATTGTAGCGCAGCAGGTTCACATGCATGCGGCGGCCGGTGAGGAGTCGCGCGAGATCACGAGCTTGCGCGAGGGAGTCATTCACGCCATCGAGCAGGCAATACTGGATCGTGGTGATGCGTCCGCTGGCGGCCTGATAGCGATCAGCGGCCTCCAGCACTTCGTTCACATCGAAACGGCGGCCCATCGGCAGCAAATCAGCCCGCGTGGCATCATCGGGCGCATGCAGCGAGATGGCGAGATGCACGCCGAGGCTGGCTTCGCGCAGCTCTTCAATGCCCGGCACGATACCGACGGTCGAAACGGTGATCTGCCGCCAGCCAAAGGCACCGAGTTTCGGGTCGGCGATGCGTTCGATGGCCGCGAGCACGTTTTTGAGGTTCAGCATCGGCTCGCCCATGCCCATGAAAACGATGGTGCGCAGCACACGGCCTGCTGCATGGGCTTCCCGCCGAAGATGACGAAACTGCTCGATGATCTCGCCGGAGCTCAAGTTGCGCTCGAAGCCGGTTTGAGTGGTCGCGCAGAAGTCACAGCCCATCGCGCAGCCCACCTGGCTCGAAAGGCAGCCTGCGGCGCGATCTTCGCGATAATCGGGCATGAGCACACTTTCGACCGTGCGACCATCGCGCAGCCGCAGCAGCAGTTTCGTGGTGCCATCTGCTGAAACCTGCTTTTGAGCCAACGAGCCAGATTCAGCGGCAAACGCGGCCTTCAACTGCTCTTCGAGCTTTTCAGGCAGCAGGAAGTCCGTTCGGCTTTTGAGCTCCGCGGCGGCCAAAAGCCCGCGAATGACCCGCGGAGCATGCGCGGCATTGAAGCCATGGCTTTGCATCCAGGCCACCAGCTCGGACAACGAGAGGTCGGGCAGTGAGGCGGCGGTGGAATGATGGACGGCAGACAAAGTCACGACCGTCATCATGAGCAGAGGCAGCTATGCCTGCCACGATAAAGTGTCAGCGCAGATCAGTAGCTGAAGTCGCCATAGGACAGGAAGAAGCCTGCATTTTCCGGCTCATTCGAAGGAGCGGGCACGGGATCGATCTCGAGGCGGTGAAAGCTGCGTTTTTCCACCGGCAGCACCACGGGGACGAGGACCTCCTGGCCCTTACCGATCACGTCTCCGCCGCTCTGGCTCCACTGGACGAGATTCGTGCTGGTGAGATGGCGGTAGCGCAATTGATCGCGCCCCATCCAGCGGACACGCAGAGCGTCCGCCAGATTCGGATCGGGCACGGGGGTGAGCTCATGTTTGCGCAGGCGGAGTTCCAGCCACTTCAGCGTCTCATCGCGTGCGAGGCGGTTGGCCTTCTCGTCCACGCTTTCCTGTGGCGTGTTCCAGTTTCCCTGGGTTTCGATGGTGGTCTCATCAAAGGAGTGATTCACATGGTCGAAGAGATGGTGACGCACGAATGGATTGTCGATGCCTTCGGCGGCAGCTTGCGCGGCGGAGGCGAGGGCGAACTTCAGCGGGTAGAGTGATCCTGTGAGGGGAGTGGCATCGGGATCGGACACGCCGAGCAGCGAGTCCGCCGTCCCGTGATGCATGATCACCTGCATGCGGCGGTCCGGCATGTAGCGCCCCGCGGCGGTGCTGCCGGGCGAACCGTGATAGGAGAAGTGTCCGCAGCCCGGGTAATAGAAGATGCCCACCTTCGGAAACGGCAGGGAAGCCGGGATGCGCACTGGCGAGGGCACCGCGAGGGGCACGGTGTTGTTTTGCGCGTTCACATAGTCCACGGTGTAGTTCACGAGGTCCACTGACGGGTCGAGAATGGCATTCAGCCCGGTCTGCGAGCCGTGGGAGAAGCCCAGCAGGCCGATGTGATCCCGATCGACCTCGGCGAGATCATTGAGGAAGGTCAGCGCTGCCACGACGTCCTTGGGGCGTTCGTAGTTGGGCGAGCAAAGCGCGTCATCAATGAGCGGATCGTGTTGCGGGCGGCGGCTGGAGAAGCTGCCAGGGATGCCACGTGGATTGAAGCTGTCCGGCATCAGGCAGAGAATGCCGCGGCCCGCCAGACGCTCGCCCCAGCGGCGCAGGGCCGTCTTGGCGCCGTTCGCGATGGTGTCTCCCGACCACATGCCGCCTGATCCATGCAGGACGATGACGGTGGGGTAAGGCCCCGGCCCATGAACGAGTGCATCGGGACGGTAGAGGAGGGCGATGAGTGTCAAACGGCCGGCATCCGCCGGGTAATCGACGACAGCGGACAACTGCGCGGTGGGAGCGGGAACTGGCTGGGTGACGAGACTGTCGGGAACATCGAAAAAGACGGTCTCGGGAACCTGCGCTCTCATGATGCCCCCTGCACCGAACATCGAGCCGAGAACCACCGCCATCAGCCAGCGCCTGCCAGCGACCTGCGCACCACTCTGCGGATGCGCCCGAACCATCATGGGAGTTGTCATGGAGCCTTCCTAGACAACGGCGCGGCGGGGGACGTTCGCGAATTTATTCCGCAGCCCGGGCTCTTCCGCCGGGAAATGCCGGGGTCAAGGTGGCCGAAAAGTTTCGCCCGCTCCTGCGTTGAGAGCGTATGTCCCTCTTCCGCTCCACCATCCTGCTCCCATGGTTCG
The DNA here is from genome assembly GCF_014879935.1 of Prosthecobacter sp. Lineage (GTDB taxonomy): Bacteria > Verrucomicrobiota > Verrucomicrobiia > Verrucomicrobiales > Verrucomicrobiaceae > Prosthecobacter. Next base: position 3,138 of record NZ_JACSRD010000230.1, on the reverse strand, counting down.
CATTCGTCTTGCACGCCTCCGCCCTCCGGGCTGCTGATGCGCCGTATCAATCGCAGTTCTTCAAGAGCCTCAAGCTGGTCTATGAGGACCACTTTGACACCGGCACGATCAACACGGAATTCTGGGAGGTGCGGCAGAACACGACATGGGTGATCAAAGATGGCGTCCTGCATGGAAGCGAGTCATCGAAGGAGTTTCAGGAAAAGAAGAAGGCCAGCGACGATCCCTCCCATGCAGGCCTGAAGCCGGTGATCTGGCTCAGGAAGGTGCCGGAGAACTTCGTCTGCACGATGCGCGTGCGTTATGACGCGAAAGCTTATCAGAAAGGCTTCCCGCTGCTCGACCTCGGCCACCACATCCACACGCTCAGCTTTGGCGGGAAGGCGACGACCCTGACGATCAAAAAGAACGTCGAGAAGTTCGACATCGAGAAGCCGCTCTTCGCGCTCAACCAGTGGCATGATTTGATCATCGAGCTCAAGAAAGGCATGCTCCTGCTTCAGATCGATGGCGTGAAGCATGTCTTTGAGAGCAGGAACATCGACATGACCGGCCAGGCACAGATTGATTTCAAGGCGGTCGATTTCGGCACCTGCCAGATCGATGACGTGAAGCTGTGGGAGGGAATGTGAGCCTGGCTCACTCCACTCCGACTGTTTTAAGCCACTTGATCGCATCCTCGGGCCAAACCTTCGCCTCGCGTTCGCAGCGCAGGCCATAGCCGTGACCGCCGGTCGGGTACAGCTTGAACTCATGGGCGATCTTCGCCGCCTTCAAAGCTTCGTGGTAAACCTTGCTTCCAGTGACGTGACGCTTGTCATCCTCACTGTGAATGATCAGCGTCGGCGGGATGCTCGAGCTCACTTTCAGATCAATGGCCACCTGACCGCCTTTGTCGTCGAGATAGGCTGGATAAACGAGGATGGCGAAGTCCGCCCGGCAGCTCTGCTGATCGATCTCATCCACCGCGGCATACGCACGCTCCGTGACCGGCGCACTCGCTTTCGCCGCCAGATTGCCACCTGCGGAGAAACCGATCACGCCGAGCCGTTTCGGATCGATCTTCCATTCGGCAGCCTTTGCCCGCGTGAGGCTGAGCGCCCGCTGCACATCCTGAAACGCACCGTCGCGATTGTTTGGCGTCCGATACTTGAGCACGAGCGCACTGATGCCGTGCTTGTTGAGCCACGCGGCGATCTCGGAGCCTTCTTTGTCCATCACGCAGTAGCTGTAGCCACCGCCGGGGCAGACGATGATAGCCGGGGTGGCGGAGCCATCGGCACGTCTCGCCTGGAACAAGGTCAGCGTGGGCTTACTGACATTCGTGATCCGTTGGAAACCATCCTGCCGCTTCACCTCGCTTTCAGGCTCCTTGGCTCCCAAACCCGGCATTTTGCCTTCAGGCCACACGTTGACGGTTTGCGCAGAAAGGATCGAGACTGTGACAAGGAGCAAAGAAAGGCAGCGGAGCATACCTTGCCGAAACGAGCGGATCGTTTGGGCCTTTCGCGGACGACGACAAAAGCCATGACGACGTGCGTTGTGATGATTGCCCGCGATCAGACGTTACAAGGAAGCACTCATGAATCGCACCTTTGCCTTCCTTTGCCTCCTCACCCTCCCCGGCCACACGTTGTTGTTCGCCGAGGCTCCTTTGGACAAGCTGCGTGCGCTCAGGATCGAACACGCGGTCCAAGTGGACGTTCAGCGAGCCCCGAGGGGCGGAAGCACGGTTGTGAAGCTCCTGCTGCAACCAGCCAAGAGCTCGAACATCAACGTGGAAGTATGGTTGCCCGACACCGCGAAATGGAACGGTCGCTTTCTCGGTCTTGGCAATGGAGGTGCTGCCGGAAAGATCAACTCAGGCTCTCTCGCGGGCTACAGCGCCGCAGGTTATGCCGTGGCGACGACCGACATGGGCACCGCGCCGAACGCGGACTCGGGCATCGGCAATCGCGAGGTGTGGAAGGACTTCGGCTATCGCGCCACACACCTCATGACGGTGGTCGGCAAGCAGCTCGTGAAGGCGCATTATGGCAAAGGGCCAGAGTATTCCTATTTCAGCGGCGGCTCTACCGGTGGCCAGCAGGCGCTACAAGAAGCGCAGCGCTATCCCGAGGACTACGATGGCATCACCGCCGCAGTGCCCGCGCACTGTCGCGCGCCGCTGCACGCTTACTTTTTGTGGAACGACCAAATCTTGAAGAAGTGTCCCTTCACGCCAGAGCAGGAGGCGAATGTCATCGCGGCCGCGAATGAGTTCATGGCTCCGCGTGAGATCCCGCTCGCGGCGGGCAAGTTTGTCTCCGATCCGCGCTGCACGGTGCAAGACATCGACGCGGTGATCTCGCTGGCTCGAAAGAGAGATACCTCGCTCACCGACGAACACGCCGCAGCTTTGAGAAAGCTCTTCGGCGGCCCGCGTCATGCCGTCACAGGCGAGCGACTCTTCAATGGCATTCCCCTCGGTGCCTCGCTGTCGGCAGCGCACGGGCATTTGTATCTCTTCAACTGGGTCTTCGGCAAGGACAAGAAGCTGGAGGCCCTCAACTTCGCCGCCGACCTCGACACCTATACCGCCGAACTCGCGCCGTATCTGAATGCGGAGAACGCCGATCTATCCGCATTTGAGAAACGCGGCGGAAAACTCATTGCCACCACCGGTGCAGCCGACTCGGTGGTGCCACCGCAGGCCACCATCGATTACTACGAGCGCGTGGTGGAGCACTTTGGGGACTTGGAGAAGACACGTTCGTTCTTCCGCCTCTATCTTGTCCCTGGCATGGCCCATGGCGGCGGCCCCGGCGTGAATCAAGCGCCGAATCTCCTTGATGTCGTGCGTGGATGGCGTGAGCAAGGCGTTGCACCTGGAGCCCTCACGGGCCGCCACGTCGTGAATGGCAAAGCCGAGTGGGAGATGCCGCTTCAGCCTTATCCGCAGAAGACGGGCTGGAATGCGACGACGTCGAGCTTTGAAGCGATCGAAGGACCGCGCGGTGGTGTGGAACGCGTGGGCGAGCGTTTTCGTCCGGTGGCGAAGGAGTGACGCCCAAACGGGGCAGTTGGAGTCTAGTGGTTCGGAACGGCCAAGTCGAGGGGTGAAAAGCGGTGTTGTGGTGGTAAAAGAGGTGCATGGCC
>NZ_JACSRD010000028.1 GCF_014879935.1 Prosthecobacter sp. | reverse complement strand
GGAAATGCTACCCCAGTATCAGATCGAGGCACTCATCGGCCGGGGCGGGATGGGCGCGGTTTACAAAGGCATGCAGAAGGCGCTGGAGCGTCCCGTCGCTATCAAAATCCTGCCGCCGGAGATCGACGACGAGGACGCCAGCTTCACCGAGCGCTTCAAGAACGAGGCCAAGATCATGGCCCGGCTGGAGCATCCGGCCATCGTGCCCGTCTATGACTTCGGCGAGACCAGCGACGGCCTGCTCTACTTCGTCATGGGCTTCATCAATGGCACCGACATCCATCAGATGATTCAGAGCCAGGGCCGCCTGCCCCCGGAGCACGCGCTCGCCATCACGGCGCACGTTTGTGACGCGCTGCAATACGCGCACAGCCACGGGGTGGTCCATCGCGACATCAAGCCCAGCAACATCCTCATCAACATGCAGGGCCAGGTGAAGGTGGCGGACTTTGGCCTCGCCAAGGCGCAGGACAGCGGCCAGGGCCACGCCCTGACAAAGACCGGTCTGGCCATGGGCACTCCAGACTATGTGGCTCCCGAAGCGCTCATGATGGGAGTGCAGACCGATGGCCGCGCAGACCTCTACGCCGTGGGGGTCATGCTCTACCAGATGCTCACCGGCCAGGTGCCGCGCGGTGCCTTTGACCTGCCCAGCAAGCTCAGCGGCTGTGACCCGCGCTTCGACAAGGTCGTCATGCAGGCGATGAAGTATGATCGCGAAGAGCGCTACTCCACCGCCCTGGACCTGCGGCGCGACCTTGATGTCATCCTCACCGCTCCCCTGGTGCGCAGCGGCGGCCAGAGCAGCGCGGCGATACCCATGCAAGCCGCGGTACAAACGCCCACTGGCAAACCGCCGCAGCCTCGAAGTGATGCGGGCACGCCTGCCCGCACCACAAATAAGGGCGGCGTAGCCGCGACTCCAAATGCAGCGGGCAAGAGTGCCCACGCTCCTCTCCCGCCCGCCAAGAGCAAAGCACCTCTCTTTATCGGCCTCGCAGCAGCAGCCGCCATCGGCATCGGCGCGTTCGTGATGATGGGCGGCAAGAAAGGGGCGAAGCCAAGTGGGCCGCTCAGTCCTCTGAGCGGAACGAGCGTTCCCCAAACCACCAAACCCGCTCAGGGGACTGAGCGGACCACCATCAGGCCCGCCGAGCCAGCCAAGGCGCAGCCGAGGCCCGCTCCGGCACCCGTCTCCTCGTCTCCCAGTCTCCCCGTTCCCGCATCTTCCGACAAGTTTCCGCCGGGAAAATGGGTCAAGGTGTTTACCAAGGCAGAGGACTTGCCGGAGGATCTGCGCAAAGCAGGCGTGAAGGTCGAAGACGGGGTGATTTGCTTTGGAGAGAAACAACAATCCTTGAAGATCCCCAACAGTGACGCCGCAAACTTTGCAGTTCGTGCGCGTATCCGGCGCGGATCGACCAAAGACCAAACTAAAATCGTCCTCCGCGAAAACACCGGAAAGCCGGCATACCAAATCTACACCAACTCGCATACCAACCTGTTGATACAAAAATGGATTCGGATAGGCGAGGTTACCAATCTTGGAAACCTGGACGTCTCAGTTCCCGCCCCAGGAAATGACTATTCGTTGGAGTTTGCTGCCGTTGGCAGCCGCCTGATTGGGAGGGTTGGAGATTCGTCTCTAATCATGGTGAACGACGACTCCCTGAAGAGTGGTAACGCCAAGATCTACGGAGCCGAAGACATCCGCGACATCGAAGTCATCAACCTCGACGGCCTCAGTGAAGCCGACGCGCTCAAGATTCTCGGCGTGGATGAGAAGGGCAATGACCTGCGGCAGAAGACCGCCGCTGTCGCCTCCACTCCAACGCCCGGCACCGCCAAGGCTTCGACGGCTCCCGTCTCCTCGTCTCCAAGTCCCCCCATCTCCAAGTCTTCCGAAAAGTTCCCTCCCGGCCAGTGGGTGAAGTTGTTCACCAAGTTCGAGGACTTGCCGGAGGATCTGCGAATGCCAGACATCGGCGCGAGATTTGAGGATGGATGGCTGACTGTCCCCCTGAAGCCAAATCGTGAAGCTCGTCGTGTGAATTTGCCGTCATTGCACGATGGCCAGCATACAAACATGGCGATCCGGTTGACGCTGAAAGGATCACAAAGCGACTCAGCCAAATTCCTCTTCAGCCTCTCGCTCCGCTATGACGACATGGAAGCTCGTTACCAGTATATGATGAGGCAATATGCCGCGAGCCTGCAAGTCGCTGCCATCGGATTAGCCACTGACAAGCTTACCACCAGGCCTCGCGATGAGATTTTTGTAAATCACCCCTATGCGGCACCACTTGACCTTCCGTGGCGACTCGAATTTGGACTCGTTGGCAATCGCCTCATCGCTCGTGTGGACGAGCAATTGATCCCCGTGGTCACTGACCAGCGTGTGAAAAGTGGACGAATCACAGGCCACCTATTCGCCCCAAACGCCATCCGTGACATCGAGGTCATCAACCTCGACGGCCTCAGTGAAGCCGAGGCGTTGAATATCCTTGGCGTCGATGAAAAAGGCAACGACCTGCGTGCGCTGGCGGCGAAGCAGGAGCAGCAGAAGGCCGAGATGGCAAAGCAGGCCGATGCCATGGCCGCCATCCCGGAGCTGAAGACGCTGCACGAGCAGTTCGTGAAGCTCACCGCCGAACGCGTGACCGCGCCCTTCGAGAAAGACGTGGCCGCGCTGAACACCAGCTACCTCGGCGGACTGGACCGCAAGATGACCGAACTGAAGCAGAAGGGCGATCTCGACGGCGTGCTGGCGCTGGTAGCGGAGAAAAAACTCATCGCCGACAAGCAGCTGATGCCTGCTGAAGACGACGATACCATACCCGCCACGCTCAAAGACCTGCGCAAGATCTACCGAGACGCCCACAGCAAGCTCGAAGCAACCCAAGCCGCCAATCTCAAAGCCCTCACCGACCCGCTTGGCATCCGTCTCAAGCAGCTCGAAAGCACGCTCACGCAAGCGAATCGCATCGAGCATGCCAAGGTCGTTCGGGAGTATCGGGAGGGATTGGGTAGGGCGGCTGGTCCTCCAGCCGCCGCGAGCGTCGCCAAGACTGCGACCACGCCAGACCCGGCGCTTGGAGGACCAAGCGCCCTACCCAAGAAGAAACTCCCGCCCGGCGACGACCGCAAGGCGGCAGAGTGGGCACTCGACATGGGGGGCGTGATTGACGTCATGGAAGGCAAGGTCAAGCGCCGCATCCAATTCAAGGCCGACCTTCCCAAGCGCTCCTTCGACCTCGTTTACGTCAGCATTCAGGCGGATCGCCCCACCAAGCCAGTCATCGAGTTCACCAATCTCAGCGCCCTCGCCGGCCTGCGGCAGTTGTCCTTCCTCGAAATCAATGGCTATCCGGTGCAGGACGATGACACGGATTATTTGGCCACTCTGCCGGAGCTGAAAGAACTCCAAATCGTCCGGAGCCCTGCCTTCAGCGGGCGAAAACTTGCCTTGCTCAAAGACGCGGAAAAACTCGAACGACTCAATGTGGGGGGCTGTTTGGCTTTGGCAGCGGAGGGGATCGCTCAGATCAGCCAGTTGAGCGATTTGACATCGGTCATGTTCAACGACTGCAAGTTTGCTGACGCCGACCTCCCGCCGCTCCGTCAGCTCAAGAAGCTGACCAGCATCGGGTTTTCCAACACGCCGGTCACGCTGGCTGGCTGGAAGGAGCTCAAGGGCCTGCCGCTGACCAAGGCCGTGTTCGTCAGCCCGCCGGGACAGGCTGCCGAATGGTGTCGCGAAATCGCCACCCTGTTCCCTTCCATCACCAGCTTTGACGTTTCCCGCCGCGAACCTTTTCCAGTCGAGGATGTGTCCGCCGCAAAGGCCTTTGCCGGCTTGGAAGAATTCATTCTCGCCAGCACCTACACGGAGAATGCCGCCCTGGCAGAGGTGGCAACCTTCCCCAAATTAACGAAGCTCACCCTCCGCGGTGGTGGCGCAGGCCCGGCAGCAAAAGTCACGGACGAAGGCATCGCGCACCTCGCCAAGCTGCGCACGCTGCAAACCTTGCGTCTCGAAAACCTCAGCGAGATCACCGAGCAGGGCCTCATCGGCCTGAAGCAGCTCAAAAGACTGGAGCTGTCCGTGTCCACGTGCCCCAAGTTCAACGAGGCGGCCTTCAAAAAGGCCCGGCCCGACGTGACCCTGGCGAAGTGAAGGACCGTAGGCGCAGTCGCCAGACTGCGGCGGATCGCAAACGCTCACGCCCACCCCCTCGTTCTGGCGAACGAGCCTACAGGCCGTAGGAGCGCTCGCCAGAGGGCCAGAGCCGGACGGCTGCAAAAAATCATTGCCTCTTGGGCTGGTCTTTGGTGGAATCCCCATTGCCAACCCGCTTCCGACCGTGAAAACGCTTTACTGGGACGCGATCAACCCCTTCACGGGAAAGCCCTTCACGTGGGACGATCCCAACCTGAGATGGGGCAGCCCCAGTTATTATCTGGAGCCTGGGGACGAGGGTTTTGTGCCTTATCCGGCACCCGCGCCGAAGCCTGCGGCCAAAAAGAAGAAGCCTTTCCGCCGGAAGACGGCGGCAAACACACCTGCAACACCCAACCCAGCCAACACGATGCCCACGTTCAAATACCACACCGCTCCCAATCCCAAGGGAGGCTTCACCACCCGTCCTGTGCTCGGCGAACCCGTGACGGACGAGACGTTTTTCAACATCGCCGCCACGAAAAGCGGCGGCCTCACCGCGGATCAGATCAAGACCGGCCTGACCGCCGTGCTGGACACGGTGCTGGAATGCAGCAGCGGCTGCGCCTTTTCCAACGGGCTGCTGGGCAGGCTGCGCTTCCGCCCCACCAGCGGCGGCAGCCAGCCCGGACCGGCGGACTTTGACAA
>NZ_JACSRD010000029.1 GCF_014879935.1 Prosthecobacter sp. | reverse complement strand
CATCAAGATCCACCCCGTCTCCGCCGAGACCGGCGAAGGCCTCGACAAGCTCAAGAAGTGGCTCGACGAAAAGATCGGCCAGTTCGTGGACCGGTGAGCCGGAGCGCGGGTGAGGAGGGCGCGCGGGCACCCTTGTCCGCCGTCTGGAGTGGCGCGACTCGTCGCCTGCTCGGCTCCTGATCAAGGCACCCGCAACAGCATTGCCGGGCATCACGCAGTGCGAGTCACGCCGCCCTCTTGAAATCGGCCAGCCGCACATGCTTGCCAACATAAGCCATCAGTTGCTGAAGGCCCGTTCTGCCGAGTTGCTTCAGCCCCTGATAAACGCCCATGTCCACCGACATGATTTTGCCGAACTGTCCGGCTTCAATGTCCTCGCGCACCCGATTATCGAGCAGCAACGCCATGAAGATCTGGCGCAGTTCGCGCACTTTCGTCGAGTCCACGTTTTCAGTGGCGAGGAAGCGCTCGAACTCTTCCGCCGCGAGTTGTTCGCGGGTCGCGATGCCGGGACTGAGGCCGAAGATGACCTGGATGATCTCACGCAGGGTGGGTTCGCGGTCGGTGCGGTATAGATCGCGGAGCTTATCGAGGTTCCAGAAGTCGTCCGGCTTGTCGAGCAGGGTCTTCTTCACGAATTCCTCCACACCGGTCCAGTCCTCCGACTCCAGCGCCTGACGAAGGACCGCATGGCTTTCTGCGGCGGCCTTGGCCTGAGCCGCGAAGCGCTCGCGATACATCTCGCGGTCAACGCGCATCCCGTCCTGCCCGATCGGTGACTGCACCACATTCTTCATGGGGTCAGGATTCGTGTTGGTGAAGTCATCTTCACCACTCTCACCGCCCCCGCCTCCTTCGCCTTCGCCGGTCTTGGGCAGATTCAGCTTCTTGTCGTAGTTGAACTCCTTCTCGAAGTATTCGCAGTTGGCAAAGAAGTCGAAGAGGGCGAATCCGGCCTTCGGCTTCTCGATCTTGATCACCCCGTCCTCATGCTTGAAGACGAACAGACGCGTGCCGCGGCCTTTGATCTGGATGAAATCCGTCGGCGAGAAGATCGGACGCGCCAGCGCCACGTTCAGCACGTCCTCGCAGTCGTAGCCGGTGGTCATCATGCCGACGGTCACGCAGACACGGGTGCGGCTGGTGTTGTAGTCGCGGAAATCATCGCGCTTCCACCGGGACTTGCCGTTCAGGTTGTTGTTGGCGAAGTCGATGGTCATCTGCTGCGCTCCAGGGATGTCCGAGGTCACCTGCACGGCGAAGGAGGAGCCTGCGCCATACGCCTCCGGCCAGCGGAGCGTGGCTTCTTCGTTGAGCAGCTTCACCAGCTTCGTTGCATGTCGGCGGCTCACGGCAAAGAGGATTGTCTTGCCCACCTCGTCCGTGATGGGATCACGCCACGCGTTGTCGAGAAAGCAGCGGACGAAGCTCAGGTTCGTTTCGTCGGAGAAAAACTTCTTCTCATAGTCCCGCTTGGTGAAGACCAGTTCAGATTCGTTGCCGTCTTCATCCGGGGCCTGCTTCACGGCAAAGCCTTCCTTGGAAAGCATCGCCGTGGTGATCTCCGTGCGGGCGTCCAAGGCCACCGGGTTCACCAGATAGGGTGGCGCATGCCGCACGGCATCCAGCAGGCTGAAACGAAATGTCGGCTTGCCATCGCCGCAGCCAAAGGTGTGGTAGGTGTCCAGCAGGAGGCGCTTCTCCAGCGCACGCGGATCTTCCTGCCCCAGTTCCTGCTCGTTCACGCCTTTCAGGTAGTCTCGTGGTGTGGCGGTGAGGCCCAGCTTGGCTCCCACGAAGTATTCGAAGATGGCGCGATGGTTGCCGCTGATCGTCCGGTGCGCTTCATCGCTGATCAGGAGCTGGAAATCCGTCGGGGCGAAGTCCGTCAGGTATCGGTTCCGTGTGGCGAGGCTTTGGATCGTCGTCACCACCACATCGGCGCTCTTCCAGTCGTCGCGCTGCTTTTTATAAATGACCGTCTTGATGCCGTCCGGGCCGAGGTAGGCGTTGAAGTGCTTCCAGGCCTGCGTCTCCAGCTCCAGCCGGTCCACGAGGAAGAGCACGCGTGTCGCGTTGTTCGTGCGGAGAAAGAGCTTGGTGATCGCGGCGCTCAGCAGCGTCTTGCCGGTGCCGGTGGCCATTTCAAAGAGGAAACGCCATCCCTTGCTCACGGCGGCTTGTTGCAGCGCCTGGGCCGCCGCGACCTGATAATCCCGCAGCAGGCGGATCTTCTGGTTCACCATCGCCAGCAGGCGTTCCTCGGGCGAGTAGCCCAGCCACTTGGGATCTTGGGAAACGGCGATGTAGTTCTCATCGACCACCGCAGCCGCCAGTTTGGCCGCGTCCGGCTTCCACTGCGCTGCCTTGCCCAGCTCCGCCAGCGGCAGAAAACGGGAAACACGCACCGGGTTCCCCTGCCGCAGGTTCCAGTAGTAGTGGACGAGCCCGTTGCTCAGGAAGATGTGCGCCACGCCGAGGCTCTCCGCATAGCTGCGGGCCTGCTCCTTCGCCGTCAGCGGGTCGATGCCTTCCTTCTTGGCCTCCACCACCGCCACGGGCTTGTCGTCCGTGTTCAGCAGGACGTAGTCCACAAAGCCGCCCGGCACCTTGTCAAAGTCCGCCCCCAGGTCCTCGTGTGGCGAATAGACCTTCTTGGTCACCCGCTGCTCGCAGATCACGCTCACCTGACCGTTCGCATCCGGGGTGAAGCACCAGCCCGCCGCTTCGAGCAGCTTGTTGATCGTGATGCGGGCCTGGGCTTCGGAGGGCATGACAGTCCACTAGGCCCAGCCTTGTTCTTTGAGGCGGCGCCACGCTTTTTGAAGCGGCTCCGCTTTGAGTAGTTCTTTCTTCCGTTCACTCCAGCCACGCACCGCCGCAATGGCAGCTTGCGGGTTCGCCGCAGCCCCCGGCTCATTCACCATCACCCAGTGCACAGAACTGAGCAGTTCCATCCCGTGGGTATCTTCAAATCCTTCGATCAACGCGGCGACGCGATCCATCCGGGAGCGAGTTTCCTCTGATCCAGAGAGGAATTCCTTGGCGGAGTCCACCGCTCCAGGGAGCAACTCCAGCGGCGTTTGCGGATTATCGCTGCCAGCACCGTATCCACGCGTGAGATGTCCTTCCATACGGATCAGCCCATGGCGCAAATCTTTGGAATAAGGGCCATAGGTTCCCTTCTCGAAGGTCAGTCGCGGCAGCGGCTCGCCCGCCGCTTTGAGAAAGTACATCAGCTTGTGCACCTCCAGCAGGCTGACAAACGGGTCCAGCATGCCTTTGAGGTAACGGTCCATCAGCATCACCAGCGTCGCCTGCCCGGCAGTCATCTTGGTTTTCTTCGTGCGGTTGGGCATCGCGGCAGCCTCAGGCGCACCGACGGGGGCATACAGCAGCACTTTCACCTCCGGCAGGGCGGCGAAAGCGGATTCGATCCGTGGGCGGACCACCTTCCAGTCCAGTCCCCCATTGCCACAGCCCAGCGGCGGCAGCGCGATGGATTGGATGCCCAGTTCCCGCACCACACGCACCAGATCCGCCAGACCCGAATCCACATCTGCCAGACGGCTTTTCGCACGCCAGTGCCCCTTGGTGGGGAAATTGATGATCCAGCGCGGCCCTCCCAGCAGTCCTCCCATGTCGTGCACGTCCATTTTGCCGAGTTGGACGTCTCCACGCTGGCAGGCCGCTTCATACGCCCGGTACATCGGCGGAAAGGCCTGCCGGAACTGCAATGCGATCCCCTTGCCCATCACGCCTTCGGTGTTCACCGTGTTCACCAGCGCTTCTGCGGGAGAAGTCAGCAAGTTGCCTGTTTGGAGTTCGATCATCGGGGGATGCGTTAGTAGTACCAGTCACGTTTGACCGCCACCTTGGGCTGGTGCACGGCCTGTTTAAGCATGGAAGTCACCTCGTTGGCAACCTTGGAATTCAGGCAGGCGATCCCCCGGATCCCCGTCCAAGGGAAAAAGTCGCCCACGAGAAACTCGGCGGATTTCGGGTGCGTCCGTCCCTGCCATTGAGTGACCCGGATGGACTCCCAGTCCAGCTCATCGAGCGCTTCCAGTTCGGCGCGGAAGCTCGCGTGGTTGGCCCCGGCGTTGCCGCTGCTGATCGCCCATTCCTTCCCGCTCGCCATCCCCACCGCCACCGTGCTCACCAAATGCACAATCCGGTCCTGGCAGCCCGCCGGGCGGCCGGTGCGGCCCTGATTCACCACGAAGAGCATGGGCGACCTGGGGCAGAAATAGAACGGCACAAACTCACCCACAAAACGGTTCCCACAGCAGTCCACTCGCAGTTCCTTCAGTCGCCGCAGCTTGATGTGGTCATAACCGATCACCACGCCCGGATTGCGCTGTGCCATCCGCGCATCCGAGAGCAGGCCGCCCTCCGCCAGGATGCCGGGCAGGTTCGCCACATCCGTGATGTGGTAGATGTAAGTTTGGGCCGGATCGTTCTTCATGGCGGCGTCTCATGCTACGGCAGTCCCCCACACCCGGTCCAGCACGTGTTGGATCCTCCCCTCGAAGCGCGGGATCAACGACCTCACCGCCTCCATCTGCCCCGCCTCCGCGTCCAGCTCAGACACGATCCGCCGTTGCTCTTCCAGCGGCGGCAGGGGGATTTCAACGTCTTGAATTTTGTCTTGGGAGATGTTCGTGATCGCAGCAGTACTCGACACTTCAATCAGCTTGGACCGGATGTCGGGAGTTCGAAGTAGATAAAACAAATACTTCGGGGCACCTCTGGATAGGGGGTGGTTTCTGAGCGTGGTTTGAGAGGGCGAAAAAATGGTGGTTTTTGCTGACCATCTCTCGCTTCATTTGGCGGTTGGAGGCCTTTGTTGGTCAGCTTTTTTGGTGTGTGGGT
>NZ_JACSRD010000131.1 GCF_014879935.1 Prosthecobacter sp. | reverse complement strand
ATCGACGCGAAGGGCGGCACGATCATGCCGGGGCTGATCGAGGCGCACATTCACCTGACCTATTTCAATGTCACCGAGCTGCAGGACCTCGACATCAAGTTCCCGGTCGAATATGTCACGCTGCAATCCGCCGTGAATGCCAAGACAGCGCTCGAATGCGGCTACACCTCGGCGCGCAGCGGTGGTTGCCTCCACAACATCGACGTGTGGATGAAAAAAGCCATCGAGGAGGACATGATCCCCGGTCCACGCTTGTCAGCCAGTGGCCGCGAAATCTGCGGCGCGGGCGGTTTGATGGACTGGAACCCGGATTATCGCCGCATCGGCATGGAGGGCATCGTTTTCATCGTGAACGGCCCGGAGCAGGCTCGCACTGCGGTGCGAAAACTCGTCAAAGACGGCATCGAGTGGGTGAAAACCTATCCCACGGGCGATGCGGCCTCGCCGGACATCAACGACCACCACACGCTGTGCATGACCTTTGACGAAATGCACGCCGTCGTGCAGACGGCGCACAATCACGGCCTCAAAGTCACTGGACACTGCCGCGCCCGCGACGGCATCTACAATGCGCTCAAGGCCGGTTACGACGCCATCGAGCATGGCACCTTCATGGACGCCGAGTGCCTTGATCTGCTTTTGAAGCGCAACGCGCCGATGTGCCCAGGCTTGGGCTTCGAGAAGTTCAGCGTGGATCGCGGCAAGGACTTCGGTTTGTCGCAGCGTGTGATCGACGGTCATCAGGAGACGCTTGAAGCCGGAGCCGAAAGCGCGCGCATGGTGCTCAAAGCGGGCGGCACACTCGGCCTAGGCGGCGATTACGGCTTCGGCTGGACCCCGCACGGCACCTACGCGCAGGAGCTGACGTTCTTTGTGAACTACGTCGGCTTCAGCGTGCTCGACACGATCAAGTGCGCCACGCTCGGCGGCGCGAAAATGATTGGGCGCGCCAACGAGATCGGCTCGCTCGAAAAAGGCAAGCTCGCCGACGTGCTCGTCGTCGATGGCGACGTCATCAAAGACATCTCCATTTTGGAAAATCGTGACAACTTGATCGCCGTCATCCAAGGCGGTGTCGTCAAAGCCGGTCAGTTGGTGAAACCGTCCACCCATTGAACCAGCCGACCTGACATGGGATGAAATCCCCTTCCAAATCCGCGTTGTAAGCAACCCCCGTTTCACGTCATGTCCTTCCGCCTCCTCTTTTTTGCTATTCTCTTTAGTTTGGTAAGCCAGTCTCACGCAGCAGACACGCTGTTCGACCAACAAAACCTCGCTGCGTGGTGCATCGTGCCGTTTGATGCGAAGAAGCGCTCGCCGGAGGCTCGCGCGGAGATGGTGGCGAAGATGGGCATCAAAAAGATCGCCTACGACTGGCGGCCGGAGCATGTGGTGGAGTTTGAGCGGGAGATTCTCGCCTATCAGAAGAACGGCGTCGAGATGTTCGCGTTCTGGGGTGTGCATGACGAGGCGCTGCGACTGTTTGAGAAATACAAACTGCATCCGCAGCTCTGGATCATGATGAAGGGCACTGGCGACACGCAAGAAGCCCAGGTCAAAACCGCTGCGGAAGGTCTACTGCCCATTTTGGCCAAGGCGAAGGCCATCGGCAGCCAGGTGGGCATCTACAATCACGGCGGCTGGGGCGGCGAGCCGGAGAACATGGTCGCCGTGTGCGAGTATCTGAAGAAGAACTACGGCACGGACAACGTGGGCATCATCTACAACCTGCATCACGGTCACAGCCATCTCGATCGCCTGCCGCAGGCCATCGAGGCCATGAAGCCCTACCTCCTCTGCCTGAACCTCAACGGCATGGACATCGCGGGCGATACAAAGGGCCGCAAGATCCTCCCGCTCGGCGTTGGCACGCAGGATGTCACGGTGCTGCGCCAAATCCGCGCCAGCGGCTACAACGGCCCGATTGGCATACTCAATCACACGAATGAAGACGCCGAAGGCCGGCTGCTCGACAACCTCGATGGCTTGAAGTGGCTCGTGCCGCAGCTTGATGATGCGAAGCCGAGCGTGAAGCCGAAGTATCGCACTTGGAGTGAGAAGTCAGAAGTCAGAGGTCAGAAGTCAGAGGTCGGGAAAGCGGAGACCGTGGCATCGTTGAGTGAGGAGTTTGGCAAGGCACTGAAGGGCGGTTGGGTGGTCGATGGGGATGCGGAGTATGCGAAGTTGCCGTTCACGGTGGAGTGTCGCGCGAAGCTGGATGGCAAAAAGGGCTTCAACATCCTCGTCGCGTCCGAGATGAAGTCGTCGGCCACGCATTGGGAACTCTACACGCACGCGGGTCGCGGCACGCTGGCGCTCTACATGCCTGGACGCGGCGGCGATTTCGATTCGAAGGTCGATGTGTGCGACGGGAAGTGGCACGACTTGCTCGCGAGCGTGGATGAGCAAGGCGTGGTGATGTGGGTGGATGGGAAGCAGGTCGCCAACGTAGAACGGACTTTCCAGTCCGTTCCCAATCCGAATCGGACTGGAAAGTCCGATCTACGTCTGGCCTTCGGCCGGCTCGTCGAAGGCGGCATCGGCTGCGATGGCATTCTCGATGATGTGCGCCTCACGCGAGGCGTGATGAAGCCGCGCAAAACCACCTCGCCGCGTCAGCGCATGGACAACACGCTCGGCTTGTGGAGTTTTGACGATCTCGACTCGCTCCTGCCGCCGCCCGCGCCGAAGGCTGCCGAGTTCACGCCAGACCTGCCGCCGCTCGACAAGTCGCAAAACATCCACTGGCAGGAGTTCGTGAATCGCGAGCGCGTCTTCGACTTCTACGGCAAGCAGGCGCTGCATTTCATGAAGCAGAAGCCGCTGCCTGCGCTCATCCCGCCCTTCCCCGGCCTCGACGGCGGCCAGCAAGGCCACTGGGGCAATCAGAACGATCAGGTGACGTGGAAGGATGGCCGCTGGGCCGCGAGTGATGTGGGCAGTCTTTTCTGCGGCGTCTTCAGAGGTGGCGGTGTCACCGTTCCGAAAGGCATCTGTGTGCGGTTCGACGACAAAGCGGCGGTTTTTGATCCCGAACGCATGGCTTGGCGTCTCGAATGGTCCGGCGGCTTCATCAAGCTCAATGATGCCCGGCACGGTTTCATGGCCGGAGCGCCGATGGATGGCAAAGTGATCTCCAAAGAGGAGAAGAAGCTCTCCGGCACCTTCCGCGGCTTGTTCCGTCGTGGCAAAGAAGTCACCATCATCACCAGCGAAACCGAACTGCCGAAGCCAGCCGCTACCCAGTGGCCTCAATGGCTCGAAACAAAGGGTGAACTCGGCACGCAGACGCCTTTCGCGACGGATCGGATCACGATTCCGTTCGAGAATCCGTTTGGCACGCTGTTCTTCATCGCGGCGCATGATTTTTTCAGCGATGGCACTGCGGCAGTCGCGACGATGACGGGTGAAGTGTGGCTCGTGAAGGGCATCGACGAGAAGCTGGAGAAGTTGCGCTGGAAGCGATTTGCGACCGGGCTGCATCAGCCGCTGGGGATGAAGATCATCGAGGACAAGCTTTATGTGCTTGGTCGCGATCAGATCACCTGTTTGCAGGATTTGAATGGCGATGACGAAGCCGATTTCTACGAGTGCGTGACGAATGCGATGCAGACCTCGCCTGGTGGGCATGATTTCATTGTGGGCTTGGAGGCGGACAAAGAAGGGCGATGGTATTTCGCGTCGGGGAATCAGGGCGTGTGTCGGATTGAAGCGGGGCGGGCACTCTTGCCCGCCGAAAGCGCTTCATTGCGGGCAGGAGTGCCCGCATCACTTCAGGTGCTCGCCACTGGCTTCCGCAATCCAAACGGCCTCGGTCTCTCGGCGGATGGGCGCTTTGTCACGACGAGTGTGCAGGAGGGCGATTGGACGCCGGCGACGTCGATTTGCCAGATTGAGCTCGATCAGAATCTCGGCGCGCACTTTGGTGCGGGTGGTCCGAAGGATGGGAAGCCGCCGGAGCCGGTGATGATGTATCTGCCGCGTGGCGAGGACAACTCGGCGAGCTCGCAGGTCTTCATCACGAGCGACAAGTGGGCCGCACTGAAGGGCGACAACAATCTCATCCATCTCTCCTCGGGCGGTGGTGGTGCTTGGCTGGTGATGCGGCAGCAGGTGAAGGGTCGCTGGCAGGCGGCGGCGGTCAAAATTAGCGGGAATTTCGACTCGGGGCCGCAGTGTGCGCGATTCAATCCGAAGGACGGGCATCTGTATGTGAACGGCATGCAGGGCTGGGGCAGCTACACGCCGAAGGACGGGGGCTTTCAGCGCGTGCGCTTCACCGGTGGCGACAAACCGGTGCCGATGGCGTTTGAGGCTCGCGACAACGGCGTCATCATCCGTTTCAACCAGGCGGTGAAGGACGCGGAGGCCGCGACGTGCTTCGCGCAGTGCTGGAACTACAAATACGGGCCGCAATATGGCTCGCCGGAGTATTCCGTGAAGTATGCCGACACGCCCGGCCACGATCCGCTGGAGGTGCGCAGCGTGCAGAAGCTCGATGGCGGCAAAACGCTCTTCCTCGAAATCCCGCAGATCGTCACCGCCAGCCAGATTCATCTGCACGTGAGCATCGGCCACGACATCTTCCTCACCGCGCACGCGCTCGCCGAGCCCTTCACCGAATTCCCCGGCTACACGAAGATCGCCAAGACCAATCATGCCGCGCAGATCGGACTCGAAGCCCCGAAACCCGCGAAACCCAATCCATGGGCCAAGGGCGAAGGCGGGCGTGAAATCGTGATCGAAGCCGCGCTCGGCCTGCAATACGTGCAGAAGCAGCTCACCGCCAAAGCCGGCGAAAAACTCACCATCGTCTTCAAGAATCCCGACGTCGTCCCGCACAACTGGATGCTCGCCAAGCCCGGCACGCTGCAAAAAGTCGGCAACCTCGCCAATCTCATGATTACCGACCCGCAGGGCCTCGCGAAGCACTACGTGCCCGACAGCGACGACGTGATCGCCTACACCGACATGACGAATCCGCAGTCGAGCTTCACCATTCACATCACCGCGCCGAAGGAAAAAGGCGACTACCCATATCTCTGCACCTTCCCCGGCCACTGGATGGTCATGAACGGGGTGATGAAGGTGAAGTAGCCTGCATTGAGCTGCTCGTTATAACCGCAGAGGAGCAAAGAGGCAGAGATAGCAGAGTTTTTGGTCAGATGAATCTCTGCCTTCTCTGCTTCTCCGCCTCTCTGTGGTGAAACCGAACGTTCGGACGCTTACACGCAAGCAACCGCCGTCTGTCCCTGCTCGCCGAGTCCTTCGACGCCGAGTTCGATGACGTCGCCGGGCTTCATGAAGATGGGATCCGGCTTGAAGCCGAGACCGACGCCGGGAGGGGTGCCGGTGGTAATGATGTCGCCGGGCAGCAGGCTCATGAACTGGCTCAAGTAACTCACCAACTTCTTCACACCGAAGATCATCTGCGCGGTGCTGCTGTTCTGAATCGTCTTGCCGTTGAGCTTGAGCCACAACTTCAAGTTCTGCGGGTCGGAAATCTCATCGCTCGTGGCGAGGAACGGTCCGATCGGTGCGAAGGTGTCGCAGCTCTTGCCTTTGACCCACTGGCCGCCGCGCTCAAGCTGCCATTCGCGTTCGCTGTAGTCGTTGTGCACGCAGTAGCCGGCCACATGGCTCATCGCGTCCTCTTCGCTGACGTAGCTGGCCTTTTTGCCGATCACGAAGGCGAGCTCGACCTCCCAGTCGGTCTTCTTCGAGTTCTTCGGGATGACAACGTTGTCATTCGGGCCGCAGATGGCGCTCGTTGCTTTGAAAAACACGATGGGCTCCGCCGGAATCGGCATGCCGCTCTCCTTGGCGTGATCGACGTAGTTCAAACCGATGCAGATGATCTTGCTCGGACGTGCGATGCACGGCCCGAGGCGCGTGCTGGCATCCACGGTGGGCGCCGAAGCTGCGTTGGCCTTGGCCCAGGCGGCGAGACGTTCCAAGCCACCACCACCGAAGAATTTTTCATCGTAGTCGCTGCCAAAGGCGCTCGCGTCGATGCGGCGGCCATCTTCGAGCTGCAGGCCGGGGTTTTCTTCTCCAGGGTTTCCAAAGCGGATCAGTTTCATGGTCGTGTGGTTCTCAGTTCGCGGTTCTCGGTTTCAATTCGTCATTCGACATTCAGCATTCGTCATTTTTTCTCGTCACCTTCGGCGTTCGCGTAGCGGCCGATGATCGGATACTGCTCCAGCTCCGCGACGGTGCCGGTGACGGGATAACTTTCGCGGCTCACCCAATAGACGGCAGCGGTCGCGATGTCGTCCGGCATCAACAAGCGGCCCATCGGCACCACCGAGGCAGGCAGGCGCTCCGGCCAGCCTTCGCCGAGGCCGTCGCCGATTTTGACCTGATATTCGTTGTCGGAGAGAGTCCAGCCGACATTGAGCTGGTTCACGCGCACGCGGTCCATGCCGAGCGAATCGGCCAAATTGCGCGTCATCGTCATGAGAGCGCCTTTGGACATCGAGTAGGCCAGCATGTTCGCCTGGCCGCAGTGCGCGAGCACGGAGCCGATGTTGAGCACGACGCCGGTATTTTTCTTCAACTCCGGCAGCAAGGCGCGGATCAGCAGCATCGGCGCACGGGCGTTCACGGCCATCATGCGGTCAAAAAAGGTCGCGTCCGTCGTGTCGATGCGGCCACGGATGGTGAGCGCGGCGTTGTTGACCAGCGCATCCAATTTGCCAAATGCCGCGATGGCATCCGCAGCGAGTTTTTCGGGATACGCGGCGTCTTCGAGGCTGCCCTGGCAAAACGCAGCCTTGTCCTCTCCGAGCTCCTTGAGCAGCGCCTGGCCGCGCGCGGCATCACGGCCATGGAGAATGACCTTTGCGCCCTCCTGGATGAAACGACGCGCCATCTGCTCGCCGATGCCTGTGGTGCTGCCGGTGATGAGAATGACCTGGTTTTGAAGTCGCATGATCGTCGCGGGTGGGTTGGGGAGCCGTTCTTTATGGCGAGCCTGCGGCGATGCTCAAGGGGGCACCGCCATCTATTTCGCCCGTTGCTCAAGCCAGCAGGCCTTGGACGACTTTTCCGTGCACATCCGTCAGCCGGTAGTCGCGACCTTGGAAGCGGTAGGTGAGCCGCTCGTGATCGAGGCCGAGTTGGTGCAGCAGCGTGGCGTTCAAATCATGCACATGCACCGGATCGCGGGCGATGTTGAAGCAAAAGTCGTCCGTCTCGCCGAATTGCAGGCCCGGGTGGATGCCTCCGCCGGCCAGCCACATCGCGAAGCAGCGCCCATGATGGTCTCGACCATGATTCGTCGGCTCCAGCTTTCCCTGCGAGTAGGTCGTGCGTCCAAATTCACCGCCCCAGATCACCAGCGTTTCATCCAGCAGGCCGCGTTGTTTCAGATCGCGGATCAAGGCAGCGACCGGTTGATCCACGTCACCGCATTGCAGACGCAGATCGCTCGGCAGGTTGTAGTGCTGGTCCCAGCCACGATGGTAGAGCTGGATGAAACGCACGCCGCGCTCCGCCATGCGCCGCGCCAGCAGGCAGTTCGCGGCGAAACTGCCCGGCTGCCGCGCCTGCGGGCCGTAGGCGTCCAGCGTGGCCGCGCTTTCGTCACCCACGTCAGTCAAGTCAGGCACGCTGCTTTGCATGCGGAAGGCCATCTCATACTGCGAGATGCGCGTGGCGATCTCCGGATCGCGATGCAGCGCAAACTGCTTCTTGTTCAAAGCCGCGATCACATCCAGCTCATCGCGACGCGTGGCGCTGTCGATACCTGAGGGGTTCGAGAGATACAACACCGGGTCGCCGCTGCTACGAAGCGCGACGCCTTGATGATTCGACGGCAGAAATCCCGGGCCCCACAACCGCGCATACAGCGGATCGGCGGGACGCGCCGCGCTGCCGCGTGACACCATGACGACGAAAGCCGGCAGATCACGGCTCTCGCAGCCGAGGCCGTAGCTCAGCCAGGCGCCAAAGCTCGGCCGGCCGGGCTGTTGATGTCCGGTTTGCAGATAGGTCACCGCCGGATCGTGGTTGATCGCCTCCGTGTGCATGGAGCGGATGACGCACAGCTCATCGACGATCATCGCCGTGTGCGGCAGCAGTTCGCTCACCCATGCGCCGCTTTGACCATGCTGTGCAAAGTTGAACAATGACGCCGTGACCGGCTTCGACTTTTGCTTGTCGGTCATGCCCGTCAGTCGCTGGCCGCCCACCACCGATGCGGGAATCTCCTGCCCGTGCAGTTGCTTCAACCCAGGTTTGTGATCGAAAAGATCGAGCTGCGACGGCCCGCCGTGCATGAACAGGTAAATCACCCGCTTCGCCTTCGGCGCGAAGTGCGTCATCGCCTTCGCGTCGCCCATCAGCGACGCCAGCGCCATGCCGCCGAGGCTCAAACCTGAGCCACAGCGGAATTGACGACGCTGGAGCAACTCATTCATCGTTTCGTGATCACTTCGTCGAGGTTCAGGATCGCGTGCGCGGCCAACGGAAGCGATTTGTGGCGCTCAAACAGGCCGTGCAGAAGCTTCAGTTCGTCCGCTTCAGGCTCACGGCATGTCGCGGTGCGAAACATCCATGCGATGCGATCCTTCCGGCCCTCCGAACGTTTCGCGAGCGCTTCCGCAGCCTTCACGAAGGTTTCGTCATTGAGCAACAGCAGCGCCTGCAGCGGCGTGTTCGTGCTGGCGCGGCGCACAGTGCATTTTTCACGGGTGGGGCCGTCAAACGTGAGCAGCATCGGATGCGGCGACTGGCGCTTCACATAGGTGTAGAGGCTGCGCCGCCACAAACCATCCCCCGCGTCAGGCACATACGTCTCTTCACCATTGTAGCTCACCGCTTCCCACAAGCCGGGTGGTTGGAACGGCTTCACGCTTGGCCCGCCGATCTTTGGCACGAGCAGACCGGCGACCGCGAGCGCCTGGTCGCGCAGCATTTCGGCGGAAAGTCGGCCGCTGGGGCCACGCGCAAGCAACCGGTTCTCCGGATCGTCATCACGCATGATCCGTGAGTCCTGACGATAGGTGCGCGACATGACGATCTGCTTCAGCAGCGCCTTCACATTCCATCCACTGTCACGAAACGAGGCTGCGAGCCAGTCGAGCAGCTCAGAATGCGTCGGCACCTCACCTTGAGATCCGAAGTCATTCGGTGTGCGCACCAGTCCTGCGCCAAAGCACTGCGCCCAGAAGCGATTCGCGGTCACACGAGAGGTGAGCGCATTCTCCGGCGAAAACAGCCACTTGGCAAAGCCGAGGCGGTTTGCAGGCAAATTGCTTCGCCACGGAGCAATCGCCGCTGGAACGCCGGGCTTCACAGGCTCGAACGGTTTGTCATACTGGCCTCGATCCAGCACTTGCGCCGTGCGCGGCTCTGGCATCTCCTGCATCACCAGCGTTGTTGGAATTGCCTCGCGTAGCGCCTGCTCCCTCTTTTGGGCCGATAACACGGCCTCACGTGCCTTCTGCGTCGGCACATCGCCGAAACGCGTGATGTAGTAGTCCAGCAGCACCTCCGCATCCGCCGCGCGACGTTTGGCAGGTGTGGTTTCGACGATGCCGCGGATGCGCTCTCCCGAAAACCACTTGTCCACGGCCTGCAGTTCGAGTGCACCGGTCACGAGACGCACCTCGTCGATCAAACCGTAGAAACCGAGGCCCGAATCGCGACGACCGATCCGCAGCGGCTCCTGGTTCACGATGCTGCCGACGAGCGAATCACGACGCACCTCCAGCGTCGTTGGTTTCGCATCGAAGAACACCCGCAAACCGGCCGCCTTCCGTGATCCGTCGTAGCTCACGACGATCTGATGCCATTGTTTCGCGCTCAGAGCCTCGACCGTGGAAACCTCGATGGCGCTCGCTCCCCAGCGGTGCACCAGGTTCACCTGCAGACGACCCTTCTGCCAGATCAGCTCCAGACCACGACGTTCACCCTCCGGCTCGATCAGCGAGAGCGGACAGCTCAGCGAGCCATCGGCATTTACCCACAAGCCGGTCGTCCATGGTTGATCGGCATTGAAGCCTTCGACACGCGATTCGACATGCTGCGTTGCATCAAACTTCGCCGCCATCCCCCGCACGCCAGCCTCCGGCCCGGATTGATTGCCAACCATGGAGTTTGGGCCGTCAAACGACTCGTGAAGCAGGGCATCGCCAGGCGGCTGCTGCAGCGTTTTCGCCGCGTTTTTCTCCCACGCGATCATTGGCGGTTTCAATGCCTCGTGAACCGACGCAAAGGCCGCCTTCGCGGTCTTTGTCATCACTTGTGCCTTGGCTAGGGTGGCCTTCTGCTCGTCGGTGGGCACTTCGATGAGCGGAGGTGGATTGTCAGCGCGGATCAGCCCTTGCTCGGGCACGTTGTTGAAGAAGGCGAAGAGCTGGTAGAACTCGCGTTGCGAGATCGGGTCAAACTTGTGATCGTGGCACTGCGCGCAACCTGCTGTGAGGCCCAGCCAGGTCGTCATCGTCGTATCCACGCGGTCCACGACGTATTCGGTGCGGAATTCTTCGTCAATGCTGCCGCTCTCATTGTTCGCCATGTGGTTGCGATTGAACCCGGTGGCGATGCGCTGCTTCACGGTGGCGTCCGGCAGCAGATCGCCCGCGAGCTGCTCGATGCTGAACTGGTCGAAGGGCATGTTTGCGTTGAACGCGTCGATCACCCAGTCTCGCCACGGCCAGATCTGGCGCGGCTTGTCGCCGAAGTAACCGTTTGTGTCCGCGTAACGTGCCGCGTCGAGCCAGGCGACGGCAAGATGCTCACCGAGATGCTTCGACGCGAGCAGTTCGTCCACCACCGCCTCGTAAGGCTTCGCCAGCATCGCCTCCGTGGGCGGCAGACCGGTCAGATCGAGCGACACACGACGGATGAGCGTGCGTGAATCGGCTTCCGGTGCGAAGTCGAGCCCCTTCCCCTTCAGTCTGGTGCCGACCAGAGAGTCGATGTTGTCCTTCGCATCATGCCTCAAAGGCTCAAAGGCCCAGTGTTTCTGATACTTCGCCCCTTCCGCGACCCATTGCTTCAAGGCACCGACCTGTGCGACGGAAAGCGGCTTCTTGTGGGAATCCGGTGGCGGCATCTGCTCATCGGGATCGGATGAGGTCACGCGGGCGATGACCTCCCGCCAGTCCGCGCCAGCCACATCGAGCCGCAGATCGGCTTTGCGCCCCTTTGCGTCCGGTCCGTGGCAGGCGAAGCAGTTTTCAGAGAAGATCGGGCGGATGTCGCGGTTGAAACCCAGTTCATCAGCCGCCAGCGCAGGCTGGAGCAATGCGACGGCGATGAAGGCGACGGATCTCACGTGACAGGATTACGGTGTGAGCGCCCAGGCGATTGCATTCAGCATGAAACGACGGAAGGCGGGCTCCTTGAAGTCGTCGGCGTGTCCCAATGACGTGTAGAAGACCTTCGCCTGCTTCGGACCGTAGCGATGCGTCCACGCCACGGGCTCCGAAGGCTGGTTCGGAATGGTGCCGATGAGCAAGGGAGTGGTCGTCTTCGCCAGCGGGGTGTTCTTGTAGAGAGTGCCGTTGCCGATGAGTTCGCTCAGCGTGATGCCTTGCAGGATCGCATGGCCTTCGGCACCGGGCGAGAGCATTAGGATCGTTTTGTCCTCACCCCGATGGTGGTTGCTGTAGTTGCCGCCAAGCACCTCGGGGTCGAATTCCTGCCAGTTCGCGTGCTTGTCGTCGATGAGCTTGTCCTTCGGTCGCAAAGCGAACGCGTGGCTGGCCGTGCGGATGCCGATGAGAGGTTTGCCCGCAGTGAGATAAGCACGCACCGCATCAAGTTGCTCCTTCGGCGGTGTGCGGCGACGCACGCTGACAAGCAGCAGATCGGCGTCCTTCAGCGCCTCGACGATGCCCGGGAAGTGGCTTTTGTCCGCCACGTCGGCGTGGATGATGGTCACCTTGTGTCCGAGCGGTTCGACATCGCCCTTCGCGAACTCAGGCAGCGTTTCCCACGTGAGATACTCGTCCTCGCCGATCATGAAGACGAGATTTGCGGCCTGCGCTGCCGGGGCCAGGCAGATGAGGATGAGAATGAGGGAGCGGAGAAGCTTCATGGCGTTACTTGAGCGATTTGATGTAGAGGATGAGTGATTCGAGCTGGGATTCGGTGACGACGCCCGCGTAGCTGGGCATGGCGTATTCGCTCCTGGCAAAATCGGCGTGACGTTTGGCAGCGGGCTGCAGGATGGATTCGCGGATGTAGGCGTCATCGACGACGACAGGGCCCTTTTTCCTCTTCTCATCGATGTAGTCGCGCTTCGCGCCGAAGAGCTTGTTCCACTTCGGGCCGATCTTGAAGAGATCCTGGTCCTTCACGCTGTGACAGGCCACGCAGCCGAGCATTTGCGACAAACGCAGTCCTTCTTCGATCGAAACCGGTCCTGTCACCTGCGCGGCGGCGGCGCGTGGCGTCAGATCGACGGTGATGTCGCCAAAACCTTCCTTTTTCGCGTCGAAAGTGACGAGCTCATACGGCGTGGTGTAGGCATTCTGTGCCATCTCCATGCCGTCCTTGCTGGCGATCGACCAGCCGATGCGAAGCTGCATCACCGGCTTCAGGCCAGGCACACCGATGAAGACCGCTTTGCCATCGCTGCTGACATACGCGCTGCTCGGCGTGAGCCAGTCGATGCCGGTGGTGCCGTCGGCCTTGTATTGGGCGCTGCCGTAGGTGTGAGCGCGTTTGTAGCCCCAGGTGCCGAGCGAGTAGCTGGCGGGATCGGCGGCCTTCTTCGAGTCAACAGCCACATCGAAGCGAAGCAGCACGCCTTTGTCCATCGGCACGATCTCACATGGCAAGGGGCTTGGCGCACCGGTGTAGCGCACACGACAGAGTCCGGCGAGCGTGTCGAGCGTGTTGCCCCAGCCGATGACTTGGAAGCCCGCGAGGTAAAGCTGGCCGTCTTTTGGATTCACGCTGCCGTTCAACGGCGGAAAGTCGAACTCGTCGGTGATGCTCACCACGGCGGCCTGCGGACGTTTGCCACGCTCGTTCATGATCACGCTGAGCAGTTCCGGCTTGTTGAAGCAAATCTGCACCATCGTGTCGTTCAGCGGACCCATCTTCGCATCGAAGAGCCATACCTGTGACATCGCGGAGGAGTTCACCGCATGCGGCATCCACGTCAGCGGATCGGCGATGGGTGCGGGATACTGCTCCTTTGGCAGCTTGTCGCTGAGGAACCCGTAGAACTGATGATCGCGCACGATGTGCAACGGTGTGCTCGGGATGTACTGCCCCTCCTGATCGCTCGAAGTGACCAGACCGGTGCGGATGTTCACGCCGGCATTCGGCTGGCGGAAGCCGTGGCCGAGCACGGTCGCCTTTTTGCCGTCGGCAGAGATGCGCAACACGCTGCCATTGTGCTTGCCGATCGTCGTGGCCTCCTGGCCGCCTTTTGCGATCACAAATTCACCGTTTGGCGCGAGACGCAGCGTGCTGGGGAACTCGCGCATGTCCGCTGTCTGCGCGAAGCAGTTGCTGAACAGTTCATGCACATCGGCTTCGCCGTCGTTGTTCGTGTCGCGCAAACGCCAGATGCCGTTGCGGTCGAACACGTAAATCTGCTCGTCACGAATCGCGCAGGTCATGGGCTCATGGAGTCCTGAGGCGAAGCGTTTCCAGGTGACCGGCCCGTTCATCGAATCGAGTCCACGGATCAACCACACATCGCCATCCACTGTGATGCCAACACCGGTGCCGTCCTTCAGGAACTGGATGTCGCCGATGCGCACGGCGCGTTTCCACGGGTTGCCATCCGGCAGATCCACGTGATCGAGCACATACGGCCCTTTGGAAGCGGCAGGTTTGATCTTCGATACTGCCGCCTGCGGCCAGCGCACGGCGGGCGCTTTTGTGGCGATCTGCTGCGGCTGGATCGCGGGTGCCTCGTGTTCATCACAGATGGAAACGCAGAACTGAAGGGTGTGATCATGCGGCGGAACGAGCGCGGCCCACACGGCGTCATCCCCCACCAACTCCGCACCGCCCGTCACCGTCACGCCGGCTTCAACTTCCTGTGAAGGGCCGTTCACCTTCGCTCCAATGATCAGCGTCAGTGGTTTTGCGGTCGCACTCACACTGATGTGACGTTCCATCACCGGCCTGCCGTCGTGCTCGCTGGCCTGCCACCACTCGCGGACCTCAGCTCCAGCCGCGCTGTATTCGAGCACGACGCCGTTTTTCACCAGACGCACGGCATTGAAACGCCCGATCGACTCCGCCACAGGGCCGCGACCGACTTCCTCCTCGCTCGGGGCCGGTTCGCGCGGGTCTTTCATCGACACCTTTTCGCTGTTCTGCCAGCCGGGAAAGAGACCATTGCCAAGCCAGAGCTTTCCATCTGGCTGCGGAGCCGGAAACTGACCGCCGGGTGTCTTTCGTCCGGCATCGAGGTAAGATCCGGGCGCGAGTGCCTTGTCCGTCACGCCTTTGCCACGCCAGATCGCCGACACGCGCAGCAGATCCGTGTCGAAGCAGACCCAACAGTCGTGCTCCAGCTTCAAGATGAGGCCGCGCGGCGTGAGATTGCGCTCGCCCACGCCTTCGCGATGTGCGTCGAGAATGGACGAGAAGAACGGAAAGTCCGGCTCCACCCACGCGGCCCATGGTTGCGGCGGATAAACGTTCTTTTTCGACGGATCGGCCGCGAAAACGGTGAGTATGGTCAGAGCAAGCAGGAGAATGGGTTTCATGGGAAATGAGTATCAAGGTTTCACCGCGCCAAAGCCCACGCCGTTCAGGCAGCGTGTGTCCATGGAGCCGTCACGCACCTGGAAAATGCCAGGGAAGCGATCGCGCCAGCCATCATTGGCCACCGGGCAATACTGACGCGAGTTCGACTCGATCGCGGCGACACCGGGGACATGAGCCGCCAAGCCGGCCGAGTGGATCAACGAGGCACCGGGGCAGGTCAAATCCTGCACGCAGAGGAAAAGGCCCATCTTTTGCGCCGCCACGGCCATCAGCAACGACTGCGACTGGCCTTTGCACGCCTTCAGCGCGGCTCCGGTGTAGCCGAGATCACGCGCCAGCATCAGCGACTCCAGATCCGTGAGCGATTCATCGATCACCACAGGCTTCAACTTCGCCGCCTCGTGCATCTTGTTCTCCGGATGCGCCTTCAGATCACGGGCGGTCGGCTGCTCGATGTATTGCACGCGGTCAAAGCCCTGCGGTGTGCGTTCACGCAGCTTGCGCATCATCTCGACGAGGTAATCGACACTCTGGCAGCGTTCATTGAAATCGAGCGAGTAATGCCAGGCCGCCACGCCACGCTCGCGCTGCGTCTCTTCGGTGACGCGATCCACCTTGAGGATGCGCTCGAGATCCCAGCTCAGATCGTCGCCATTGAGCTTGATCTTGAGATGCGTGAGACCGTTGTGATGAATCCACTGCGGCAGCGTTTCAGGCAGTCCATCACCGACAGGCTGGCTCAGTTCGGCATCATCGATCGGATCGAGGGCACCGACGAGATGATACAGAGGCATGCGTGCCTGCGGTTCACGCCGGAGCCATGCGTCCGGATATTCACCCGCGAATCCGGCACCGAGCCATGTGCCGAGATCGCAGTTCATCAGCTCACGCGTGTAGGTGTGGTAGCAGTTGAGGCCGAGGAGCCTTCCAAACGCGTCGTGCAGAGCCGCATCGAAGGCGCTGCCGCACACCAGCGTGCAGAGTTTTGGAATCGGCTGCGTCAATTGCAGCTCCCGGCTGAACTCCGCCGCAGCTGCGAGAAAAAGCTCCTCCAATTCGATGCCCAGCTCGATGGGATGGCCGAATTCGGTGAATTCGCCGCAGACCTTTGCCAGTCGCTGCGAAAGCACGTGCATCGCGTCCTGTGTCTGCGCGAAGGACAATTCGCGAGAGGGAAAGGACCAGGTGTTTGCCAGCGGCATGGAGCCAGAACCATGCGCCACACGGCCTTCGCGCGAGACGACATCGCATTCGACATCGAGAACGACCGCGGAGTCCACGGCCACGCCGCCAAACTTGATCGGCGTTCGATACTGGTAGTGCTGAAAGCTGGTGCGGACGCCAGTGATGCGGATGTCGGTGGGTTTGCTCATGGTCAGGCGATCAGATGGCGGGCTTTCATCCAGTTCAGGTAGGTGGCGGCGCAAGCATCGAGGTTTGCCATCGAACCGCCACCGCGCAGCGGTGAGCACATCTCAAACGTGGCGATGCCATCGAACCCACCATCTTTGAACCCGTTGAAGAAAGCCTCGTAGTCGATGAATCCGGTGCCAAACGGCACGGCACGCACCCAATCGACCTCCTGGCGCTCGTAGTTCACCAGTTCAGGCCGGTATCGATGCCGCGGCACCTTGATGTAATCAGCGTTCGTCGTGATGACCGTGTGCGGCGCGGCCAGTTTCGCCGCCTCGTAGAGTTTTTCGCCGCGCAAGGCCGGCGACCAGGCGTCGAAGCCGAGTTTGCAGTTCGGCCGGTCGATGTCGGCGAGCATTTCCAGCAGCGCCTCGGTATGCAGACCGACATCGTGATGATTCTGGATGGCAATCGTCACGCCATGCGCGGCCGCGCGGTCGCACATCTCACGGATCGCGCTCACGCAGCGGTTCCACTGCGTCTGCGGGTCCTGACCGTCGATCTCGTAGGCGCCAAAGATGCGGATGATCTTTGTGCCAAGCTGCGCGGCGATGCGTGCCAGCGACTCGACGTAGGCGATCTGGAACTCGATCTGCGGCACCTCGCAGCCGATCCCGGAAGGCTGCGCCAGATTGGTGTAAGCACCGATCACATCACAGCGGATCTTCGCGGCAGACAGCGCTGCTTTCAGCGGCTCGATCTGCTCCGCGGCGTCCAGTGGCGAGAGATGCGGGCGTTTGCCAGCGATCATCACCGACTCGTAGCCCAGCGTGGCCGCATGCGGGATGAAATCGGCCATCTGGAGCACGGACTGGCCCCAGAAACCGGCATAGCTGATGGAGAAGAGGCAGGGGGTCATGGCTGGAGGGATGCAGGATTTCGTGCGCCGCCCTTTCCGGCATCGGATGGAGGGCTGGAGAACGTGCAGGCTAGAATACTTCATTGGCCACAAGGGTTTCATCCCGACTTCATCCAAAAAAATGCCACTTTTTGAGCGTTAGCCTTTTCTCCGATGAAAACACCCCGCGTGGCACTGCTGGTCGAGACCTCCCGTGAATACGGACGCGGGCTGCTGCGCGGGATCATTCGCTATCAGCGCAAGCACGGCCCATGGTCGATCACCTTCCAGCCGCACGGCCTGGGTGAACCGCCACCACCGTGGCTGGACACGTGGAAGGGCGATGGAGTGATCGCCCGCATCAACGACACGGCCACCGCGGAGGCCGTGATGCGCCTTGGCGTGCCGGTCATCGACCTGCGTGCTTCCCTGCCCGGTCTGAATCTTCCCATCGTCGGCATCGACAACCGTCAGGTCGTCCGTCTGGCCTTCGAACACTTCCTGGAACGCGGCTTTCGTCATTTCGCCTTCTGCGGCACGCCCTACGGCCAGCATGTGTATCAGGATGAGCGCTCAGATCGTTTCCGCGCGGAACTCCAGGCCCGCGGTTTTGATTGCGAGGTGTATCAACACTCGAAGAAGCGGTTGAACGCCGAACGCGAATTGCGGCATCTCACGCACTGGCTGGCAAAGCTGCCACGTCCCTGCGCCTTGATGACCTGTCATGACGATCGCGGCCAGCAGGTGCTCGACGCGTGTCTGCGCGCCGGTTTTGCCGTGCCGGACGAAATCGCGGTGCTCGGCGTCGATAATGACGAGTTTCTCTGCCACCTGACCACGCCGCCGATGAGCAGCATCGATGTCGATTCCGTTCAAATCGGTCACGAGGCAGCGGCACTGCTCGATCAACTCATGCGCGGGCAGAAGCCCTCCCAAGCTCCCAGGTTCTTCCCTCCCCGCCGCATCGTGGAGCGGCAATCCACCAGCATCATCGCTGTGGAGGATCACCATGTCGCCAGCACGGCACGGCGCATCCGCGATGGAGCGTGCTCGGCGATCAGCGTCGATGCCGTGCTGCGGGATGTGCCCCTGAGCCGAAGCGCCGCCTACCGACGCTTTCGGCAGCAGCTCGGACGTTCACCGAAGCAGGAGCAGATGCGGCTGCGAATCGCCCGTGCACGTGAACTCCTTGAGGACACCGATCTCAGCGTCACCGAAATCGGCCGGCGCATCGGCTACGATGAGGCGAAATACTTCGTCCACGTTTTCAAACAGCATCTGGGCACCACGCCGTTGCAGTATCGGAGGACGAGGCAGGTCAGGCGATAAATCGGTGGCGAACGGGCTTCGCCATGCGCCCGTGTCCGCAGTCACTGTTTCGTGATATTCGCCCGTCCGCCGCGCAGGACGTACTTCTGAATCTTGCCAGTCGCCGTCTTGGGCAGTTCGGCGATGAACTCGAAGCCGTGCGGCACTTTGAAGTGGGCGAGGTGTTCGCGACAGAAAAGGCGCAGCGCTTCGGTCGTGGTCTCGGCGGCGGGTTTGAGCACGATGAAGGCCTGCGGTGTTTCGCCCCACTTTTCGTGCGGCAAGCCGACGACGGCGGCTTCCTGCACGGCGGGATGACGCAGCAGCACGCCTTCGACCTCGACGGAGGAGATGTTTTCGCCGCCGCTGATGATGATGTCCTTCCAGCGGTCGCGGATTTCGATGTAACCGTCGGGATGCACGACGGCGGCGTCACCGCTGTGAAACCAGCCGTTGTGGATGGCCTTTTCGGTGGCGGCGGGGTCGTTGTAGTAGCCTTTCATCACGGCGTTGCCGCGAATGATGATCTCGCCCATAGCTGCACCGTCCGGCGCGACCTCGTTGCCCTCGTCATCGACGACACGGACCTCCGCGTTGCCGAGATACTCGACGCCCTGGCGGGATTTGATCACCGCGCGCACGGCGGGATGCAGTGACGCGTGCTCGGGACGCGGCTCGCTGATGGTGACAATCGGCGAGACCTCTGTCAGGCCATAAACGTGGGTGATCTCCCAGCCGAGCTCGCCTTCCACGCGCTCAATCGTGGCCGCGGCGGGCGGAGCGCCGGCGGTGAAGACGCGCACACCGCGCGGCGCATCCTTGCGCACGTCTTCGGGGGCGTTGGCGATGCTGATGAGCACGGTGGGCGCGGCGCACAGCAAAGTGACGGCCTCGCGTTTGATTGTTTCAAAGATGAGCCGCGGATCGGCCTTCGGGATGCAGACGTGGCGGCCGCCGACGGCGGTGATCGTCCATACGAAGCACCAGCCGTTCGCGTGAAACATGGGCAACACCCACAGGTAGCGGTCCGCCGCACTGATGCGCGTGTGCATGAGATGGCCCATGATGTTCATCGCCGTGTTGCGATGCGTGACCATCACGCCCTTCGGATTGGCCGTGGTGCCGCTGGTGTAGTTCAGCGCGATCATCTCCGTCTCGACGACCTCGGCAGGCGTGAACTCCGTCGTCGCCGCAGTTAGCGCGGACTCGTAATCGATCCAACCGGCTTTCTGGCCCGAAAAGGCGATGAAATGCTCCACGTCGAGCCCCTGACCGCGAATCGAATCGACCGCGTCGAGGTAATCGCCATGCACGCATACGACCTTGGCGCCGCTGTGCTTGAGGATGTAGGCGAAGTCGGCAGCGGTGAGGCGGAAATTGATCGGCACGATCACCGCGCCGATCTGCGGGATCGCATAAAATGCCTCCAGGTGTGCATGCGTGTTCGGCGCGATGGTGGCCACACGGTCACCGGGCTGCACACCGAGTTTTTGCAAAGCCGACGACCAACGGTCGCAGCGCTCGAAGAACTCGCGATACGTCAGCCGCAGACTGCCATCGACCACAGATTCACGGTCAGCATAAAGTCGGCGGGCGCGGCGGGCGAAGTCGAGAGGCGAAAGCGGCGTTTCCATGGCGGGAAACGCGAAAGCTACCCGAAGGTGCCGGGCCATGGCGAGAGAAAACCCCGGGGGGGCCAGGGCACGAGCTTCAAATTGACCTCCGCCCTCTTCCACGAGTGGCTCATTCCGCGCCTGCCTTCGCCGTTTGCGGCCTGGATGCACGATCCATGGGCCAGTCATCGGTGCGGAAAGGGGCGGTGGGCAGCCCTGCGGCGTTGACGAGATTGACTTCGGGGTTGTTGGCCCAGGCATAGCGCACGGCGGCCGGGGATTCGATCTCCGGATGCGACACGATCACCTGCCCGCCCTCGATCCGGGCGTCCGCCCAGCGCCAGTGATGCGTGCCATCTGCCAGTGCGAAGCCATTGACGGCCGCGCCGCCGTCCTTGGTCTTCAAGCCCTGGGCATGACTGAACTGAATGACCACCTCGCGGCTGCGGATGGCATGGCTTTGGTAGCGCGGGCCGCTCCATTCGATTTTCTCGCCATAGACCTCCGCCCTCGCCCACAGGGCCAGCCTGTGGCCGATCTCCTGCTTGTTCTTCGCGTGGACGTCGTTCTGGTCGCCGAGATCGATGTTCACGGTCATGCCGGTTTTCGGCACGGACAGCGCCTGGGATTGCGCTTCGCGCAGACGTGCCCAAGTCGATGCCGCGTCGGGATCGGGCTCCCGTTTCATGAAGTTCGGCAGTTGCACCCAGGCGAAGGGAAAATCCGCGCCCCAGCGGGTGCGCCAGTCTTGGATGAGCAGCGGCAGTTGCACGGCGTAGAGGGGGCCGTTCGCCACATTGGCCTCGCCTTGATACCAGATCGTTCCGCGGAAGGCGAAAGGGATCAGGGGCGCGATTTTGCCATTGAAGAGGTTGCCGGGGCGGTTCGGATGCAACGGATCACGGCCCAGGTAGGCTGGTGTGGGCGGCAGCGGTTGCTTGGCGGAGATCGCGGCCTTCACGGCATCCTGCCATTCCTTCTTCGCGGCTTCGTTCCGCGGCAGATGGTCCGGCTGCTCGAAGACGGCCACGTCCCTGCGCCACCGGTCGAGCAGTGGCTGAAGTTCGGGGGCCTTTTCCATCGCTGCCAGGCTCGTCCACGCCTCAATTTTCGTGCCCCCGGCCGATGCATGGATCAGTCCCACCGGCACCTTCAGCCGCTGATGCAGCGCACGGCCAAAAAAGTAAGCGGTGGCTGAAAAATTCGGCACAGTGCGTGGAGCGCAGGCGTGCCAGAGGCCCTGGCCATGCTCCTGCGGCGTGGAGGCGGCGGGAGAGCGGACGAAGTACATCCGGATCAGCGGGAAATTCGCTGCTTTTATCTCTTTCTCCGCATTCCTGACGTTTTTCACGGTCATCCCCATGTTTGACTGGCCGGCGCACAGCCATACCTCGCCCACGACGACATCCTTCACCACCGCCACGGAGGTCTGCGCCGACACCATCAGATTCTGCGGCAGCTCAGAGGTCGGCAGCGGGTCCAGCATCACCTTCCAGCGGCCATTTTCGCCTGTCCGTGTCGTCTTCGTCTGCGAGCCGAATTTCACGGTGACCGCCCGGCCCGCCTCTGCCCAGCCCCAGACGGGGACAGGTCGGTCACGCTGGAGGACCATGTGGTCGTTGAAGATCTCGGCCAGGCGCACCTCCGCCCGCGCCATGCAGGTCATTCCGGTGGCGAGAAGGAGGAAAAAGATCGTTCTCACGGGAGGCAGATGAAGTGAAAGCGGCTAAACCACCGGGTTATCGATTCCCAACGCGTCAGCCAGGTCTTGAAGGTGCTCCTGTTCCTGGGCGATGATTTTGCGCAGCACTTCGCTGAGGGCATACTCCCCCATCGTCTCCGCCTGCCGGATGCGCTGGCGATAATGGCGGATGGTCTCCTGCTCGTTTTCGAGGTCAAACCGCAGCATGTCCTTCGGCTTGTCGGACACCTTCACCTCCCTGGGGATCGTCGTCGGGGTGCCATTGCAATAGTCGATCTGTTTCGCGATCTGAAGCGCGTGGCTGAGCTCCTCCGCGGCGTGTGTCGCAAGTTCATCGGCGATGCTCGTGTATTCCGCGCCCTTCAACGTCTGGCTGTACACCACGTATGCGATGATCGCCTGGTACTCGCGAGCGAGGTCCTCGTTCAGGAGATCGATCATTTCCTCGCGGCTCAGGTGCGGGTCGGGCGTCTCATTCATGGCAAAGGAAGTTGTTTCCCAGCCATCGCGCCATGGTCGCGTCGTGGATGTGTCCTGCCGCCTGGGGATCCCTCGGCGTTAAAAAAGAACGCAGTCAGCCCGGCGGAGCTGTATGGCAGCCACCGCAGGCTTTGGCCTCATCAGGGGTGTTCCCAGCCCCCGGTAGAAACAGCTCTGCGGATTGAGTGAAGGAGCCGTTTCGCTTCCCTGGGAATAACCCGGTTTGGAGGTCGCCGCTTGCCGCCGGTGTTCAAGCGAGCCAGCCCGGGCGGAGATCAGGCACCCCAGACGAACTTCACCGGCTTGTCGATGTCCGGATGCACGCTGTGGTGCACCTGTCTCTTATACACATCT
>NZ_JACSRD010000145.1 GCF_014879935.1 Prosthecobacter sp. | reverse complement strand
TTCTGAAGAAATCTGCTGGCCTCCCTGAGCCGCAAGACAGGCGCAGCCAATCCGTGGGAAAAAACAAGAACCTTCGTGGGGCGTGGCGAGGTCGCGGGGACGTTCGGGTGACGGAACCCCGGGAGGCCCGATGGGTGTTCGCGGGGCGGCGGGGAGGATGAGGGATGTGGGGTCCCCGGAGAGCGCTGGCTCAGACTCGGGCCATAGAGGGACGGACACTTTGTTTCCCAATGCACAAGGTAGCGGCGCAAGGGCCCGTGTTTGCAGCGCAACTGCGTGAGGTAGCGGCGCAAAAGCCCGAGTTTGCAGCGCAACTGCGCGAGGTAGCGGCGCAAAAGCCCGTGTTTGCAGCGCAAGTGAGCGAGGTAGCGGCGCAAAAGCCCGTGTTTGCAGCGCAACTGCGCGAGGTAGCGGCGCAAGGGCCCGTGTTTGCAGCGCAACTGCGCGAGGTAGCGGCGCAAAAGCGCGTTCTTCTGGCGGAAGTGCTCGTGGTTGCGGCAGAAGAATGCATTCTTCCGGCAGAAAATCGTGTTCTTCGGGCGGAAGTGCCCGTGGTTCCGGAGGGAAATCGCTGGGGTCCGGCGGAAGTGGGCGCGGTTCCGGCAGAAGATCACGCTTCACCGGCGAAACTCCCGGTATTCCCGGCGATGCTTTCTTTTTGGCCCTTTGCGTGGCTTCGCGTCGTGCTGAACCGCCACGCGGTTCCGCCTTGCAGCCCAAGGGTGCTGAGCCTTGGGCGAGCGCTCCCTTGGGAAACCGGGTGATGCCTCCCCGGCCCGGTTTGCGGACCGCATCGCGGTCCCGTCAGGGGCGTGGCGGGGTCGCGGGGACGTTCGGATGACGGAACCGCGTGGCGGTTCGTGCTCCGACGGAGTGCGTGGGGCGGATGCGGGGTCCCCGGAGAGCACTCGCTGGCGCTCGGCACTCCGAGGCTGCATGACGCAAGCCCGTTGGGCTTGAGAATCGCAGGAGCAGGGCGCCACAGAATTCAGCGTGGACCTAAGAATCGATCGCCGTTCCAGTGAAGCATGTGGTCGGGTTCAGCAGCGATCCAAACCTCAGTTTCCCATCCGATATCGGCCGCACATTTGCGAAAGGCCTTCAAGTCCAAGAAGGCCGTTACGAAAACCAAGCCAACGCGTGATTCCGCAGCGAACTTTTCCAAATCCATTCGGCGTTCATTGGAAATGGGACCGAAACTATGCACTGCCTCAATCAGGTAGAGCCAGCCTTTGGACTCCGAGTAGGCGATCACATCTGGTATCTTCTTTGCAGGGTTCAGGTCGAGATGCAGTTTCTCGGCAAGCAACGGATCGACATGCAAGGATTTCTGAGCCGTGTCGCCGATGTAAACAACCTTCGCACCGTGACCAAAACGTGGCAAAAACTGCTCCACAATGGCCTTCTGAAGTAGATTGTGAGGCCCGTTGCTCAAAGCGAGTGTTTTCCCGTCCGGAAGTATGACGGGTATCGTTTCGAACACGGCCTTTGCCCGTCGTTCTTCAGCCAACGAAGCTCGTTTTGCCATGAACGCCGCAGCGGAAGCCTGCCAGCCTTTTTGGCCAAAAGTGCGGACAAGTTTGGCGAAGTCTTCCTCTAGTGCATAACCGCGAGTGGGATCGTTAACCGAGGCCCCAAGTTTTCCCGCGCTTGCGATCACCAGCCCAGCTTGAACAGCATCCTTCAGGTCTTTTCGACGAATATCGTCATAGGAGCCTTCAGAGATGGATTCTTGAAAGTGAGCGTTGATGAAATGAATGATCTTGCGGGTTCCCAGTGGCGGAGTCTCGCCAGCGGAAGGCCAAGCAGCAGAATGGGTCACTCCAGCTACTGCCAAGAAGCTCATGGCTGATTTTTCCCGCTGACGTGGAGATTTTTCGCTCATCGGAAGCCCACAAACTTCCAGCAAATGAACTGCTTCATTGATCAGCTTTTGAATCGCTGGTGCTTTATGAGCGTGATCTGGCATTTAGACTGCAAGTTCAGATTGAATAAGCCGCTGTGTGCGAACTTTGACGACACGAGGCTCGGCTAGCTGCCGTGTTCCAAGCTGCCGCAACACGGCTTTGGCAAGGTGCCATGCAAACAATGGAGGGACGGCATTGCCGATTTGGTTGTAACGACTCGTTTCTCCACCAACGAAGTCGAACCAGTCAGGAAAACTCTGAAGCCTCGCGGCTTCCCGAATGAGCAGCCTTCTACGGCGTCCGTCTGGGAGACGCACGCGTTGCATGTCACCCGTTGCCCCTGCGAGGTTTCGGCAGGTGAGAGTTCGGGCGGGGCGGTCGAGGTGCAAATCACGCGGGCGAATGCACTTCGATGCCTTTTCATAGTTCGCCACGTAGCGGTCCATGCTTGCGGTCAGAAATTTAGACTCGGGCGGAGTCGAGACAGCCAGTGAGAGCAATGCGTCACCAGCGGTCACAGGATCGCCAACTGACAAAGGAAAAGTGAAGTGAGTCTCATGACCAACAACAATGAGTCTCTCACGCCTTTGAGGCACACCATACTCTTCGGCATTGAGCAGCTTATAGCTGATTGCATAACCAAGCTTAGCCAACGCCGCGACTATCTCATCGAAGTAACAACGGTTTGCGTAGAGCATTCCCCTGACGTTTTCGAACAGGAAAAGTTTTGGCCGCAGCCTTTTCACCGCGCTAATGAATGCCGGAAAGCCGTCCCGTGAATCCTGAAGACCTAGCTGAAGGCCACCAACTGAAAAAGGCTGACAGGGAGGGCCACCAATCAAAATGTCACACGCAGGCAGCGATGTTGAAGGAGTAAGAACGACTTGATGGCATTCCCCTCTCAGGTTCTTCCGGTAAGTTTCACAGGCGTCGGCATCTATTTCGAAGCCGATTGTTTCTATACCTGCCGCTTCGAACCCTAAAGCCAATCCACCGCATCCCGCAAACAAATCGACGGCCAGTAACCCAGACGAGCGCCTAGGTTTCAAAATGGCTGCGAGTTGGCCCGGATAGTCCATGGCTGTTCAAGTGAGCATCGTTTCAGCCATCTGCAATACGATTGATAAGCAAGAAAGCTTAGCGCTGCTCCCTGCTCTCAAACTTGAACGATTGATCACTGACACGCCTCGCACGTCCCGCCATTGCGCATGGCTTCGATGGAGCAGGCCTGGACTTCCTCGGCGGTGTATTCGCGTTTGGCGCCGCTGATGACGGTGCTGCGGATCTCCTTCTGGAACTCGGCGGTGCTCTTTTCGATGTTGGAGGCGCTGCGGGTGCGGAGGTAGTAGGTGGTCTTGAGGCCTTTGCGCCAGGCACCACGGTACATGTGGCTGAGGACGCTCATTTCCTTGCCGCCGAAGAACAGATTCACGCTCTGGCTTTGATCGATCCACTTCTGGCGACGGGCGGCGGCATCGACGACCCAGGCCCAGTCGATGCTGAAGGCGGTGGCGTAGCGGCGCTTGAGGTCGATGGGGATTTCTTCAATGGCGTCGATCTCGCCGTCCATGTACTTGAGCTTGTTCTGGATGTCCGGGGTCCAGAGGCCGCGCTTTTTGAGGTCGCGAATGAGGAAGGGATTCAGGAGCATGAAGTCGCCGGAGAGATTGGCCTTCACGAGCATGTTGCTGAGCAGGGGCTCGATGCAGGGGCTGGAGCCCATGATGTTCGAGATGGTGGCCGTGGGGGCGATGGCGAGGACGTTGCTGTTGCGCATGCCCTGCTTGGCGATCTTCGCGCGGAGGGCGCTCCAGTCCATCTTGCCGCCGCGGGGGACATCGACGTCCTGGCCGCGTTCCTTGGCGAGGAGGTCGAGGGTGTCCTGCGGGAGGAGGCCGCGGTCCCACTTGCTGCCTTTATACGTGGAATACTGGCCACGCTCGGCGGCGAGGTCGCTGGAGGCCTCGTAGGCGTAGTAGGCGATGGCTTCCATCATCTCGTCGTTGAACTCGACAGCTTCCTTCGAGGCGAAGGGGATGCCTTTGCGATAGAGGGCATACTGCAGGCCCATGACGCCGAGGCCGATGGGGCGGTGGCGGCTGTTCGAGGTCCTGGCGGCCTCGGTGGGGTAGAAGTTGATGTCGATGACGTTGTCGAGGGCGCGGACGGCGCTGCGGATGGTCTCGCGGAGCTTGGCGTGGTCGATGTTGCCGGCGTCGTCGAGATGGTTGTCGATGAGGACGGAGCCGAGGTTGCACACGGCGGTCTCATCGGCGGAGGTGTTGAGCGTGATCTCGGTGCAGAGATTGGAGCTGTGGATGACGCCGACGTGGTCCTGCGGGCTGCGGACGTTGCAGGGGTCCTTGAAGGTGATCCAGGGATGGCCGGTCTCGAAGATGGCCTTGAGCATGAGCTTCCAGAGATCGACGGCGGCGATGTCCTTGCCGAAGATCTTGCCGGTCTTGGCGAGGGCTTCGTATTCGGCGTAGCGCTTTTCAAAGGCGGAGCCGTAGAGCTCGTGGAGGTCGGGGACTTCGTTGGCGCGGAAGAGGGTCCAGTTTTCACGGGCCTCAAGGCGCTTCATGAAGAGGTCGGGGATCCAGTTCGCGGTGTTGAGGTCGTGCGTGCGGCGGCGCTCGTCACCGGTGTTGATGCGGAGCTGGAGGAAGTCCTCGATGTCGTTGTGCCAGACTTCGAGGTAGGCGCAGCCGGAACCGCGGCGTTTGCCGCCCTGGTTGACGGCGATGAGCTGGTCGTTGTGGAGCTTGAGGAAGGGAATGACGCCCTGGGATTCGCCATTGGTGCCTTTGATGTAGCCGCCGGTGCCGCGGACGCTGGTCCAGGAGCCGCCGAGGCCGCCGGCCCACTTGGAAAGGAAGGCATTCTCCGCGATGCCGCGAATCATGATGGACTCGATGCTGTCGTCCACCTTGTAGAGGTAGCAGGAGGAGAGCTGGCTGTGGAGCGTGCCGCTGTTGAAAAGCGTGGGCGTGCTGGAGCAGAAGCGGCGGCCTTTGTACATCTTGTAGATGCCGATGATCTTGTCCTCAGCGCCTTCCTTTTCGCCGACATTGAGGCCCATGGCGAC
Organism: Prosthecobacter sp.; assembly: GCF_014879935.1. GTDB lineage: Bacteria > Verrucomicrobiota > Verrucomicrobiia > Verrucomicrobiales > Verrucomicrobiaceae > Prosthecobacter. Next base: position 17,902 of record NZ_JACSRD010000145.1, on the reverse strand, counting down.
GCGCATCCAGAAGAGCTGGGGCGTCTCAAGGCGCTTGGCGGGCTTGATCTTCTTATCGACGATCAAATAGCGGTCGTAGAGGGTCTGGATGCCGAGGAAGTCGAAGTCGAGATCGGCGGCGGGATCGAGGGCGTCGGCGAGCTTGTCGAGGTCGAACTGAAGCAGGCGCGGGTTGTAGCGATCGATCTCGACGCCACGGGCGAGATTGCGGCGGAAGGTGCGGCGGTGGAACTCGCGGAGCTGGTCGATGCCATCGCGGACGATGTCCCAGCCGAGCACTTCTTCATAGATGTAGCTGAGGAGCACGCGGGCGGCGAACTTGGCGAAGTCGGCATCGCGCTGCATCAAGGTCTTGGCATTGAGGATGACGGTCTTTTTGAGGTCATCGAGCGTGATGTCGGAATTCAGCGAGCGGCGCAGCTCCATCTCGATCTCCGCACGGGTGAGGCACAAATCGAGGCCGAGCATGGCGAAGTCGATGCGCTTCTTCAGATCGGTGCCGTCCCAGAGGAAGCTGTTGCCGTCGGCGGTCTTGACGAGGATGAGGGACTGCTGGTCCTGGCTTTCGATTTCATTGGCGGCGGCGGCCTCCTGCTCGTCCACCTCACGCATGGTGCTGCGCAGCGCACGATACTGGATGTAGGCGCGGGCGACCTTGAAGAAGCCCTGCTTCATGAGCTCCTCCTCGACGAGGTTCTGCACGTCCTCGATGTGGATGAACTGCTTGTTTTCCTCGGAGATCACACGGCTGACGGCGTCGGCGATGGCGACGGCGGGGGAGGAATCGAGCTCCATGGAGAGGAAGGCCTTGCGGACGGCGATCTCGATCTTGTTGTGATTCCACGGCACGAGCTGGCCGCTGCGACGGATGACTTTGGTGTTCACGATGAGCGGCTGGATGGTGGAGTCGGCAAAGGGGTCCGTGCTGCGCTTCCGGCGCTCCGCGAGGGTGCGGGCGACGTCGTGGGCGTTGTTGGTGATGAGCGCCCGCTCGATGCAGTGGTAGATGTCCTTTGCGTTCAACGTGGCCGCGCTGCCGTTCCCTTCGGCGAGCTGGGCTGTGCGCTGGTAGATCTCCTCCGTGACCGCCTTGGAGATCTTCTGCACGAGCTGCTGATTCACCTCATTGAAGATGTCGCCTTCCTGCTTCTGCCGGGCCAGGAAAAGGTCCGTCAAGGCGCTGCCCACGGTGTCCGCGATCTCCTTCGCATCGAAGTCACGCTCCGCACCGCCGATGTTCACCTTGATGGAGGCCGGAGTGGAGGCGTCCAGGGCCGTGACTGCCAGGGAGCTCCACTGGAACTGAGGTTTCTGATCCTTCGGAGTCTGGGTGACGATTTTGAGGAGTTTGTCCTCTTGCAGCAGCGTGGTGATCATGGCGGAGAGCGTGGTGCTAGGGTTGAACGGAGGCGGGCGGGAAATTCGGGGGTTGTGAGGATGCGGAACGTGTGAGTCTTCCTCCAGCGAAAGTTATTCTTTCTTGTTCGGAGGGTTGTTCACATCCGCCGGAGATCAGAGGTCGTCGTCGGAGGTCTGCACCAGGGCGGAGCCCTTTTGATAGTCGGTGACCTTGCCTTCGAAGAAGTTCTGCTCCTTGCGCACATCCATCATCTCGGCCAGCCAGGGCAGCGGATTCTGGACGCCAGGGCTGAGGGCCGGCAGGCCGCAGCCGGCGAGGCGGCGGTCGGCGATGTAGTCGATGTACTGCTCGAATTCGGCGGCGCTGAGGCCCACGGCGTTCACAGGCAGACAGTCGCGGATGAAGGCTTTCTCGAGTGTGATGGCCTCGCGCATGATGTTCACCAGCTCCTCGCGGAACTCCGGCGTCCAGAGGTCGGGATTCTCCTCGACAAGGTCCATGAACAGATTGCGGAAGACCTCGATGTGGTTGGACTCGTCACGCAGGGTGTAACGGAACATCTGGCCGATGCCGGGGAACTTGTTCTGGCGGTAGAGGGCCAGGATCATGCCGAAGAGGCCATAAAACTGCGTGCCTTCCATGCACTGGCCGAACATGAAGATGTTCTTCGCCAGGAGCTGCTTGTTCTCCAGCTTGGTGAGGTCGATGTCCCGGCGCATCGTGTTCGAGATGCGGGTGACGAATTCGTTCTTCGCCACGATCGTCGGGATCTGCTCAAACATGGCCTCGCACTCATGCGGGTTGATCCCGAGGGAGGAAATCATGTACAACAGCGAGTCGGCGTGGATGTTTTCCTCGTGCGCGTGGCGGCCGAGCACCAGCTTCAGCTCTGGAGCGGTCACCAGCTCACGCACCACATGCTGGATGTTGTCCCCCACGATGCCTTCGGCGGCGGAGAAGTAGCCGATGCCCATCATGATGATCCAGCGCTCGTTGTCGGTGATCTCGTTTCCGCGCCACTGCTCCACATCCTTCTGCATCTGGATGTCCTCAGGCTCCCAGTGGTTCGCCTTCATGACCCGGTAGAGGTCGTAAGCCCACTGATACTTCAGGGGCAGAAGGTTAAAGGTCATGGACTTCCGGCCATTGATGACCTTTTTGTCTGCGAAAGCAGCCTCAGCTTTGTCTTGGTCGAGGGGGAATTCTCGGTTGCCGATTTTGTAGGTCTTTTCCATGGCGATTTCGGGTGGGGGAGGGTGTGAATAAGTGGAGAAACAGGGAAAGCAGGAGAAAAGCCAGCCAACACTATAAATACTATATATTGAGGGCCTAGGGGGCAATCATGCACAAGATATTGTGGGCTGGCGAGAATTTTTTCCCAGCCGTTGTGCCGGAAACCGTTTCTCGCCGCTGTTTCAAGGGTTCCACGGCGAAAAAATTTTCTCCGCGTCAAAATCCGGCCCGATTGGCCCATCGGGGTGTTTTTCAGCCGCCGAAGCGTAACTGATTGAAAACCAATGAGTCGCAAAATCCAGACGAAAATCATGCCTGCGCCACCCTTGTTCCTCCCGATCTTGTCATGCTATCTGCTCCCTTTCCGACTATGAGTTTTCCCCACGTCCTCCGTCGCTCGCTCCTCGGCTGCTGCCTGCTCAGCTCCTGTGCCGTCATGGTGCCGCAGGGCACCCCGCCTGGAGTCACGGTCGATCTCATCCCGAATGGCCGCTACGCCCGCGCCCGCCACCGGACGATGCGCCCGACTTTCATCACGATCCACGCCACCGAGAACTATTCCCGCAGCGCCGGGGCGCGTGCCCACGCCCAGATGCAGAAGACTGGCGCTCTCAAGGGCCGCCACAATGCCATCGGCTATGTGTCGTGGCATTTCACCGTGGACGATCACTCCATTTATCAAAGCCTGCCCGTCAACGAGCGCGGCGAACACGCCGATTATGACGGTCCGGGCAACCGCCACTCCATCGGCATCGAAATGTGTGAAAACCGGGGCAACAACCGCACGGTGACGGTGGATCGCACCGCAAGACTCGCCGCCTGGCTCATGAAGCAGCACGGCATCCCGCTGAGCCATGTCGTGCCCCATCAGCACTGGCGGATGATCCGCCATGACGACCATCGCGACCTCGGGCACAAGAACTGCCCGCATTTCCTGATGGATCGCGGACGCCCGGGCGCGAAGTGGCAGGCCTTCCTCGCCCGGGTGAATGCCTACTACCGGGCCATGTGAGGCCCGGCCAAGCCTCCTGCGATCATGACCCCACCACGCAGCTCACGCAGCGGGAGCCGGTTTCGCTGAAATCGTGGTCGATCACGTACACCGTCGCGTCCGGGTAGTTTTGCGCCGCCACACGGGCCAGCGCATTGTCATGCAGCACCGCCACCACGGTAAGGGAGCCGAAACTGGGCAGATTGTTATCACGCAGCGGCAGGTAGCGGATGTCTTCGCGGTCCTCCACGCACTCCTGCTGCACATCGGCGATGTAAACGTAGCCGTGTTCCGCCAGCTTGTGCGCCGTGGAATCCACGATCAGCCGGTCCAGCTTCGACAGCGGATGGCTGATGAGGAAAAGAAAGTTCCGGCAGACCGGCTGCTCCGGTGTTTTGTGGAGGGGGAAGACCTGGGTGGCCTGACGTTGGGCGAAGATGTGAGGTTGCAGAAGTGAGTTCATGGCGTGGAAGGTGGAAAAATCGAAAATCAGACTGTGAAAAAACCCCGGCCGTGCTCTCCCGGCCGGGGTTTTCGAAGCTGGCAGCTCAATACCGGTAACCGTAGTAGCGGCCACGGTGGTAGTAGCGGCGCTGGTCCTGGGAGTTGCCGATGGCATTGCCCGCCAGGGCGCCGAGACCGGCGCCGATGGCAGCGCCTTCCAGGCCACGACCGCTTTGATTGCCGATGATGCCACCTGCGGCGGCACCGCCAAGGGCACCGATCACCGTGCCACGCTGGGCATTCGGCCCGCTGGCGCAGGACGACAGCGACGCTGTGGCGAGAATGGGAATGAGGCAGAGCGCTTTGAGTTTCATGGGGGTTGGGATTGAGGGTTGAGGCGATGTCCGCCGATCCACTCTCTTGGGCAAAACTCGTGCCACCCGCTTTTACTGGGGAAACCTCCCCAAACACCACGCGAATTCATGCAAACTGCGCACTTCGGGCTGGCATTCTGCATGGCTGCCACGCCTCCGCCGAATCATGACCATCGGACGGATAAAACGGTTGCCTCGACGCGAACTGCCCGCTGAAATCCGCCGATGCCTCAAAATCTCGACGCACTGCGCCTCGCCCTGCAACACTCCCCCGACAACGTCCCGCTGCTCCTGCTGTTCGCCGAAGGCTGTCTGGACGAAGGAATGCTCGAAGAGGCCGCGCAGAGCTTTCACCGGGTGCTCAACGGCTCTCCATCTCATGCCGAAGCGCGTATCGGCCTCGCCCAGGTGGCCTTGTTGCAGGGAAAGGCCTCCGAAGCGGCCGTGCGGGCGGAGCAGATCCTCTCCGACACACCCGATTGTGCTGCCGCCTGCCTTCTGCTGGCCCGCATTCACATCACCGAAGGCGATCTCCCGAAAGCAAAGGCCCTGTATGACAAAGGCGTCGCCCTGAACCGCTCCCTCGCCGATCCTGGCATCGAAAAGGACCTCCATGGCGTGAAATTGTCCCCTGACGAAGGAGCCGGGCGCAAGCGGGCGGGCATCACCTCCAGCGGAAGTCAGGTGGAGTCTGCGGAGGATCACGATGATGACGACGGCCATCCGCGCGGCGGTGCGGCCTTCGATCTGGGCCTCGCGGATTTTGAAAAGCCGAAGCTCAACTTCTCCAATGTCGGCGGCATGGAGGCGCTGAAAGAAGAGATCCGCATGAAGATCATCTACCCGCTGCAACACGCGGAGCTTTTCAAAGCCTACGACAAGAAGATCGGCGGCGGTGTTCTGCTCTATGGCCCGCCCGGCGTGGGCAAGACGCTCATCAGCAAGGCCACCGCCGGGGAGATCAAGGCAAACTTCATCGCCCTGGGCCTCCATCAGATCCTCGACATGTGGATCGGGAACTCGGAGAAGAACATGCACGAAGTCTTCGAACTCGCCCGCCAGAACGCTCCCAGCATCCTGTTCTTCGATGAAGTCGATGCCCTCGCCGCCGACCGTCGCGACCTGCGTCAAAGCGCGGGCAGAAACCTCATCAACGCCTTCCTTTCCGAGATGGATGGCGCTGAATCCGACAACGACGGCGTTCTCATCATCGGTGCCACCAATGCGCCCTGGCACATCGATCCCGCCTTCCGCCGCCCGGGCCGTTTCGACCGCACACTGTTTGTGCCGCCGCCGGATGAAGCCGGCCGTGCGGCGATCATCGAGGTGATGGCGCAGAAGAAGCCGGTGGGCGAGCTGGATCCGCGCACCCTGGCGAAGAAGACCGACGGTTTCTCCGGTGCCGACCTGAAGGCCGTCTTCGATCTCGCCACCGAGGAGGTTTTGAACCAGGCCATGAAAAACGGCAAGGTCATCCCCCTCACCACCAAGGATCTGATCAAAGCGGCCTCGCGTCACAAGCCCACGACCAAGGCCTGGTTCGAAAGCGCGAAAAACTACGCCATGTACTCGAACCAAAGCGGCTTCTACGACGATGTGCTGAAGTTCCTCGGCCTCCTCAAACGCTGACCCATTCCAAGCAGCGCCCCATGTCTGACGATTTCCATCCCTCGCCTGAGGCCGCGTTTGCCCGGGGGCGGCTGCTGCAGAACCAGCACCGCATTCAAGACGCGATCGCCTGCTACAAGCAGGCCTTGGAGCTCGATGCGCATCACACGCCCAGCTTCATCATGCTCGCGCTGTGCTGGATGAATGAAGATGACACCGCGCCGAACTCGCTCGATGCCGCCAGGCGTGCCGTGGCGCTGGAACCCGAGGACGCCTTTGCCCACAGCGTGCTGGCGCTCGCCATGAACGCGAACGCCAAAGACGGCCAGACTGCGGCCATCAAAGAGGCGCTCCAGCAGGCGGAGGAGGCCGTCGGCCTCCATCCCGACAGCGACTTCAGCCATGCCGTGCTCGCACGCCTCCACCTCCGCCTGCGCGACTATCCGAAGGCCGAGGCCGCCGCACGCGCCGCCCTGGCGCTCGATACCGAGAACAGCATGGCGGCGGAGGTCCTCTCCATCGCCCTGCTGAATCAGAAGAAGGACGCGGACAACCAGGACCTCATCCGTTACCAGCTCGAACGCGATGCGGAGGATGACAGCGCGCACACCAGCGCCGGCTGGATGGCGGTGATGAAGGGAGACCACAAAGCGGCCAACCAGCACTTCCTGGAGGCCCTGCGCCTCAACCCGATGAACGAAAACGCCCGCATGGGGCTCATCGAGTCGTATCGCGCCCGCTCCTGGTTTTACCGCAGCTACCTCCGTTTCTGCCATTGGATGAACCAGTTCACGGAAGGCCGCCAGAACGCCATCATGATCGGCGGCTTCATCGGTTACAAGGTGCTCAGCGGCTACTTGAAGGGGGAATCGCCCTTCTGGGCCAACGTCGTCATCGGTGCCTGGCTCATCTTCGCGCTCTGGTCACATCTGGCCCGTGGTTTGAGCACGTTCTTTGTCACCATGGACCGCTTTGCCCGTCAGGCCCTGAGACCGCGCGAGTACTGGGAAGGCGTCGTCGTTGGCTGGCTGATCCTCTTTGCCCTGGCATCCATGGGACTGGGCTATGCCTTCGACGAGCCGCGTTCCGGCTCCGTGGCACTGACGTTTGTGCTGGCGGCCGTGGCGAATGCCGCCGCATTCACCAATGATCACCATGTCGGCCGCCACATCTATGCCATCGCAGCCGGGTTCTCAGGGCTGGGCGCGATCTATGCCGCGATCTCGGCGTTCGGGCATCTGTCACTGCCCTATGCAGGCATGACCGGCCTGCTCGCCCTGCTGATCGGCGTCCTCATCACCTGGCTGCGCCCGTTCCGGGTGCTCTATATGTAGAAAGTGCCGCGCTATGGCGATCAAGATATCTCTTCGAGCAGGATGTAGGGAATCACCACTTTGTTCCACTTCTCGGCGTAGTAGCGCTGTGCCAGGTCTTTGGCGAGTGCATAGAAACTGCCCCACTGGTCAGGATGGATGGTCTGACAGCCTTCGCTTGAGGTGCCATTGTAGCCACCTTTGTGAATGTTGATGCCGAAGCTGCCTGTGTCCTCGTAGTCCTGGCCGTTTTTACCATCACGGATGACCGTGACGTCCCCCAGGCGCTGGCAGATCGCCGGATGAGGGACGGAGCCGCCGTGGGTGTCGAACTTGTGCGCGAACCATGCGCCAGCCTTGAGCTTGGCCATGCCTTTCAGGGAACCAGTGCCGCTGCCTTCACGGCGTTTGGAAGGGTCGGTGTTACCGTTGTAGCTGGCAAAACCGTCCGCGCTGTCGATGAAGATGGCATCGTCGTAAATACCGCGGTCGTTGACGCCGGGCTTGCCCATGGTGTCGAGGTAATAGCCGCGAATGCCGACGATGATGAGCGGGTGCTTCTGCCGGTCGAGGTTGATGTTGGCAAGCTTGGCAGCCAGATCCTGCTGGGAAAGACGCGGCCGACTTCCCGGGACATTTCCTGCGATCTGAACTGCGGGTTTGGCGTTTGAAGGCGCGGCAGGTTTGGGAACAGGCGTTGACGGAACGCTTCCACCGATTTTTTCGATCTCGTCCTTCGTCCAGACGACGAACTGCTTCACATTGTCACGATACTTGCGAGCGGCAGCGCCGGAGCCGTTGTAGGCACGCACAGCCTCCCAGAGATCGTTGGTGGCCCTGAATTTTTCCTTTAGCTCCTCAATGCAACGATTCAGGCAGCGGTCGAAGTCATGCCAACGGCGTTCGCGGAAGAAATCTTCGTCATCGACGACCGCTTGCAGGTCGTTCTGGAAGATGCCGTAGCCTTTATAAACCCACTGCTTGTCACCATAACCGCGCAGCCGCCGTGTTTCATTGGCCTCGGCAATGAGCAAGTTCGTGAAGCTGCTGCCATACCGCTCCAAAAAGGCTGCGGTGTTGCGCGGAAAGGCGCTGCGCGAGGTGCCCGGATAATCGCCGCTGGCATCGAGCACGCACCGGGCCACGAGGAGATCCGCCAGCGCTCCGGGATTGTTTTGATAAGGCGGCTGTGTCTGGAGTTTTTCCAGCAGCGGCAGCCAGAAGTAGGCCGTCTCCTGGCAGACGATGGCACACAGGATGTCAGGACCAAAGAGCGTGCCAGCGCCGGCTGTGCGCAATTGGGTGCCAAAGTGCTGCATGAGCCAGCGCGTGACCTTCCGCGCCTGTGACTCGTTCACCGGCAGATCCAGCGAGCGTGCGCCGATGTCCCGCGTGCGTGGTGCCGCCGCAGTGGTTTGAAGCAGTGAAAGAGGTTGGGCACCCGAGGCGAGCGGATCACCCGAGGCGCCATCGTCCAGCAGAGCTTCCAGGCCAAGGGAGCGGGTGCGTGGCGTGGAGGCAGATGCCTGAGCGACGGGCTTCGTCCAAGGCGAGAAAGGCCGCGCCTGCATCAGATCCACGGCGGCGTCACCATAGGTGTTGAGCTGCGGCTTCTGGCCGGTGATCAGCTCGCAGGATTGCTCGAACAAAGAGTTCCACGCCTGCGGCCCGACCCCGCCGGACCAGACGCGGACGAGCGCCTTGGTGAGGCTGCCGCCGTCAGGGTCGCCGTAACTGGAAAAGCCGTCCCGGCAGCCACCGATGTGCAGCAGACGCGCCTTCATCTTCCGCGCGGTGGCACGGTTCATGGGACGGACCGGTGTGGGGCCTTGCGTGAGGAGATTGCGATAGTTCGTGCCAGAGTTGCAACTGTCGCTGACCATGTAAATGACGCTGCCTTTGGGAAAGCTGAGCCACACGTCGTCGAGATCGTCATCAATCAGCTCCTTGTCGTAGCAGACCAGCGTTTCATCCGAGCCGGCACGACCACCGCGCTCGGATTGTTCATCGCCGTTGTAGTCGGGCATCTGTCCGCCATGGCCGGAGTAGTAAAAGAAGAAGGTGTCGCCCGCTTTCGCGGCCTTTGCGGCGGCACGCAGGCCGCCGAGCACCGCTTTGCAGGTGGCCTTCTCATCCGCCAGATGGGTGATGCCAAAGCCGGTGCGCTGCAACGCTTCGCCGATGCGTGCAGCATCAATGCCGCAACCGTAACAGCCGTTGCGCCCGTCCCAACCGTCGTATTTGCGCGGATCGACATGGGTGAGGCTGACCACGAGGGCCTTGGCGGCGGATTTGGCCGCAGGTTTCTTCGCGGAGGCTTTCCTTGGCTTGGTCGTCTTCTTTTTGGCAGTTGAGCGTTTCATGGCCTGTGTGGATAGGTGGGTGATTTCGGAGCAAAAAAGTCTGCTGCCTCCTTACGGGGCAGGGTGCTTGGTCCATCCCCGCGCTCTGGCGGATTCGATGTCCCAGATGGCGGCGGTGTTGTCGGATGGGCGGTCCTTGCCGGTGAATTTCAGCGCCGCAGCTTTGCCCTTCGCGTCCGGCAGGTAGGGCAGGCTGGCGTTGGTGTAACCGTCCTGATAACCGCTCCAAGTGAGCACCTGCCTCCCCAGCGGGTCGAAGCGCACGCCTCGCGCCACGCCAGCATGCGCCTGCGTGGCGAAGACCTGCTCTGGCGCGGAGGGGTTTTGCATGTCCCAGAGTTCCAGCCAGCCATCCTCGCCCACAAGCGCCAGGAGATCATCCTTCTGCCATGCCACACCGAACAGCCGGCCCTGAATCTCCGTCGGCACGCTGACGATGGTCTTTGCCTCGTATGCATCCCAGATCAGGCAAAGGCCGTCAGTGGCGATCGTGGCCGCATGCGTGCCAGTGGGACGGAAGGCCACGTCCAGCACGGCTCCTTCGTGGAAAAACAGGCCGCTCTTCTTGTCATCACGAAACAGAGCGATGCGCTTCCCCTTCAGATCCCACCAGATGACTTTCCGATTGCCCGCGCCGCCGACCACGAGGTCACGATCTTTGGGGCTGAAGCGCATTTTCCGCACGGGCGTGTGCAAGGCAGCGCCGGGATCGACATCCAGCGGATTGAGGGAGGAGCCACCGTAAGTCACCGGCACAAGGCCGTAGCTGCCCGAGGTCGCGAAGACCTTTGTCTCACTGTCATCGGCGGAAGTCACCACGCGGGAGCCATCGGCGCTGAAGGTGGCAAAGGTCACGGCCTTTTCATGCCGCCAGTTGGAGAGAGATTTGGAAGGGATGATCTTTGGGTAATTGCTCCAGTCCAACAGAGCCACAGTGCCATCCCCGCCGCACGAGACACTGAACTTGCCATCTGGCGAGAATTCCACATGCGTGATGGAGTCGGAGTGGACCTTGATCTCCTTCCCCGCGTCGAGGTCAGGCTGGCGCGGATCAAACAGCCGCAAAGTGCTGCCGGAACTGCCAGCCAGTAGAATGGTAGCGTCCGGGGAGAATGCCAAAGTGGTGACGCCGCCGGTGGAGGCGCTGGCGACGGCTTGAGCGAGCATTGTCCCGCCGAGGCGATTCCACACCCGGATTTTCTTGTCCGCCGCTCCCAGGGCGATGAATCGGCCGTCCGGCGAGTATTCCGCGATAGTCACATCTGCCGTGGCTCCCGCAAGCCGTGAGATCAGCGGGTCTTTGATCTCCTGAATGGCTTGGGTGAAGGCGCGTGTGACCTCGGCCTTGTTCACTGCGGCGGCCAGCAGCCGAGTTTCGGTTTGTTTCAGCGTGGCCTGCAGTTGCTGCCGTTGCTGCTGCTCCCGGTCACGCTGGGCCAGCAACTGCTCCACTTGCAGCTTCCGCTCGGCGTCGGCGTTGTCTTTTTCACGCTTGGCGATGTCGCGTTCCTGGGCAGCCATGGCTGCCTCTGCCACCGCCACCAGGCGGCTGCGTTCCGCCTGGTCAGATTTGTGATAAGCCAGGCCGGCCAGCGCCACTGCTGCCATCAATGCGGCCACCACGCCATAGGTCCGCGTTCTGAGCCTGCCGTTCTGCTCGTCGAGGGTCTTGTTCTTGGCCTCCAGCTCAGTCGTTTTGGTCGTGAGTTCCGCCGTCTGCCGGTCCACCTCGGCCTGGAGCTGGAGGGCACGGCGTTGTTCGCGCGCTTGTTCCACCCCGGGGCGTCTGGCGGCGATGCCGCGCACGAGGAATTCGCTGACGATCTCGTAAAACGGGGTGTTGCCGCGGGTCTGGAGGAACACGAGGCGGGCGTCCTCACACAGGGCCGCGAGGGCGTCCTGGATGACCGGGAGATCGTGCCCATCCTCCTGCTGGAGGACGGTAGTCAGGTTCACCTCGGAAACGATGTTGCGCGTGCCGCTGGAGGTGGCGGTGGCAGGCGTGATGAGCCGACATAAGGCTGCGATGGCGGCGTCCTGCAGCCGTGCAGGCAGTTTTTCAAGGGTGCGCGGCACGTAGCCCTCGAAAATCCATTCCACGGCGGTGCGCGGGTCCGGCTTGGAGAGGAACTCCTCCTCCAGGCCGGGATTGTCCCACAAGGAAGCGCAGGCGATCTGAACTTCGGTGAGGTTGACGAAGCCGTTTTTACTCAGCGCCGTGAAACCGGCGATGACATGCGCCTGCGCGGCAGCGGAGAGCTGGTGGGAAAAGCGGACTGCCTCAAACGGTTTCTGAGTGATGTCCTTCAGGCTGTCCACCGATGGAGAAGTGAGGCGCAGAGACTGGTCCTTGAGCTGCGGGAAGGCGGGAAACAGCTCGGCGAGGCGGCCGAAGTAGTCCTCCCGGAAAACGAGCAGCAGCTTGATGCTCCACTGCCGATCCACCAGCAGACGGCAGATCGTCTGGACGATTTGGTGCTGCACTTTTTTTGCCGCGTCATAGGCGCTCTTGTCGGTCTGGGCGTCCTCGAACTGAGTGACCAGTTCCTCGAACTGGTCGAAAATGACCAGCCGCCAGGGGGCGTTGGCAGAGGAATGATATTCGGTGAGCGCCGCCATCAAATCGTCCAATGAGGCCGTGCGGCGCACGCCTGCCTGGGAGCGGTCCCGCGTGAAAACGGAGGGCAGCGCCTCGGAGTCAGCCGCTTCGGTGAGCGGGATGCGCTCGATCACCAGCTCAGCGCCTTCCAGTGGCTGGACTCGCAGCCGCTCCACCTCAAAGCCAGCTTCAATGACTGCTGGAATCAGCCCGGCATTGACCAGGGAGGATTTGCCCGCCCCGGAGTCGCCGTGCAGGAGCACACCACGAAAGACACGAACGAGCTGGTAGAGCTTCTCGCACTCCTGCTGGCGTCCGGTGAAGATGGGGCGGTCGATCAGCCGGAACGACAGCACGCCACGAAAAGGCGCCGAGGGCGGCTGCGCGGAGGCGAGCATTTCCCGCGTGGTCATGGGTTGGCTCCTTTCACCGCTGCATGCAGGCACGGGATGAAATCCCAGATGTCCTCCGCCAGAAAGCCGATGGCACACTTCTCGTCCTGCCATACACGGCGAATGAGCGGATCAGGATTCTTGCTCACCGCATAAGATTTGATGCCGCCGCGGTTGCTGAAAATTTCCCTGCCATAATTGAGTGTTTTGAGCAGCAGCCGCATGTTGTAGTCCATCAGGCTATAGCCGATGAAAAGGGTGGGCACCTCGGCCATGCGGCTGAGGATCTTCAGGGGCAGCGGGCTAAACGGACTGTCAGGTCTTTCGGCTGTCATGCGCATCACGAAATCAATGTAGTCCTCGTCCGTGGCGACGATGGAATCAGGAGTGCCGATGTGGCCGTGAATTTTATAAATGTAGGGCGCTGTTTCGCTGGGCTGTTTGCCAATGGGGTAAGTAGTGTCCGGTTGCAGTTCTTTTTTGGCGTGATACCACCGCACTTCAGATTTCGCTGTCGGATTGTTGAGCTTCACAGCGTCTTCATAATGAGTGTCGTAATTGGTCGTCACCACGATGGGAAAGCCAAGGTCCGCCAAAAGACGCAGCAGCGGCGAGGGCTGGCGACCTAGCTGCACAGCGCTATGAACCTCGTTTCCCAAATTATGCCGTCCATTGCTTCGGTATCTCGCCGCATCTGGAGGCTCCAGCCTGGGAGGAGCTGAGTTGACCTGTTGCTTCTTGGCGGCATCTGAGTCCTCCTCGCTGAAAAGCTCATAGTCCATCGCCACGCGGGTGAAGTTCATCTTCGCCGGGTGGTCGTAGGTGTTGAACCGGTCATACCAGTGGCTGCTCCATGAAAGCCGGGCGGCGAGTTCGCCGGCCAGCAGAGGTCGTTCTTCTTTTCGATAAGACAGCTTGCCTCGTTCGCCGTGGTAATGAATTCCCGCGCCCAAGAAGAGCACCACCTCGCGTTTTCTTACCGCCTCAACGATGTTCTTGAAGTCGGCGGAGTTCTCGAAGTCAGGCATGGCTATTTGCGCTGTTTGGAGGCTTTCTTCGGGCGGGAGGATGTCTTGACCGCCGCTGCGGAGGCTCCCGCGCCGAAGGGCGCGATGGCGCTTTTCTGTTCATCGTGTCCCAGGATGTCCGGCTTCTGCGTGTAGCCGAGCGTGCGCAGCTTGTGCTTCGCGGCGTTCAGCAGACCTTGATAAGAAAGCGGTTTGCCGGCCTTGGCGGCGGTGTCGCGCAGCGCCTGGGCCATGGCATACGTGAAGGCGCCGTAACTCACGGAGCCGTGGACGTATTCGCAGGCCTTTTCCGCCTCCCCGCAGGCCATGAAAACCAGCGGCAGGTAGGGGCCGACGGACTGCATGCAGTGAAGCGCGCGCATTTTCCCGGCGATGCGGTCGAACTTGTCGTGTGGGAGGTCGCGCAGCGGCGTGGCCCGACCGATGCGGCGCAGGTCGCCGCTGGCACCGTAGTAGCGCGCATGTTCCTCCTGCCGCCAGTCCTTGGTCTTGTAGGTGGTGGGAAAAAACTTGGCGTTGAGGCCTTTTTTGCCCGCCAGGCCGATCTGCCTCCACATCTGGAGTTTGGGTGCCCACTCCATGTATTCATGCTCTAGATCAGCCGGGCCCATGAAGGACCGCACCAGCGGCCCGCCGGAGCGTGTGATGCCGCCGGAGTGGCAGCAGTCCAGGAAGATGAGGAAATGCACATCGCGCGGGAGATAGGCGTAGATGTCCTGAAAATCCCTGTCTCGCAGGCCGGTGGTGTGGGTGAAGGCATAATCGTAAGTCACCAGAATCTCTTCCATCTCATCGGCCTCGCCTTCCACATTGACGGAAGCCATGCGGTGACCGTGGCCGCTGAAGGAAAAGAAGCGGTGATCTCCCGGCTGCGCATCTTCCAGCAGCCAGCGGAGTTGCGCCAGCAAGGTTTCCCGCGTGGCACGTCCATTGTGCAGCATGCGGATGGACTTGGGCTCCATGCCGCTTTCCTGAAGCGCGGCACTAAGCTGGTAGGTGTCGTTCACGCAACCTTTGAGCGGTGGCACTTCCGGGCTGGCATACTCATCGATCCCGACCAAAAGTGCCCGATTTTCAGCCTTGCGCGGGACAGTCGATTTGACTGGCGGTCGTGCCCGCAGGCTGCGGGTGCGACCCAGCCATGCATCCCCCTGACTGATGGCCCGCCACACCTGATCGGCCGTGCGGGAATGTCCGAGATAGGCCGCACCGTCGTGGCCGCTGTCATGCGCCGTTTCCAAATGGGTGAAGTTGTCCGCACGAATATGATCCAAAGGTACCACAAACACCGGATCTCCAGGATTATAGAGGTTGAACCAGTGCTTCGCGTTAACCGGAGGCTGCAGCCCTCCGAACTCACGTCGGAGCAGCGGATTCCCGATCTGTGTGCCCAGCGTCACATAGTAGCGATCCTTCAGCAGGTCGGGATCCTCGAACATGCAGGCGTCGTAGGTGATGAGGCCACCGTAGCTGTGCGCGATCACGACATCCGGGTTCTTGGCGCGGATTTCCTTCACCACACGCTGCCGCAGCTTCTGCCGCAGGCGGTCGTCATGTGCCCACACAGCCACCTCGCGCGCCTTCCATTTCATCTCATCATCAATGAGGTCGAAGAGGCCGCGCTCCCGGCTGAAAAAGTCCTGGACCTTGGTGGCGAGGTAGCTCTTCAACAAACTGCCCACCACTTCCACGTATTCTCCAGCCGTGGGCGCCGGATGACGGCGGATCAGTTCTTCATAGTAAAGAACGCCGTGGTCGTCGCCCGGCGTTCCGGGTTTGCCGTCTAGCCCCAGAGGATCAATGAAATCAAGCGCGACTCCAGCTTTGGTGCAGGACTGGCGGATGGCCGTGCTCCAGGCTTTCACCCATTCGGAGAGCACTTTGTTCTCCTCGTGAAAGCCGATTCCGTGAACGAACATGATTTTCATATGGTTGTGGTGGCTGGAATTCGCTGTGACAAGATCAAAAACTTACTTCGCGGGTGTGGCTGAGGGCTTGGTCTCTGGGTCGAGCAGCTTCGCAAGCGCGGGGCGCAGGTCGGAGAGGTTTTTGAGCAGGTTGAACCAGAAGGGCGCTCCCAAACTCAGCAACGCGGCAAAGATGAGCATGCCGAGGATGTGCGGCCTCCGGCCCTCTTTCGGCCATCGCGAACCATTTTGCGGAATCAATTCAAAGCCGCTCTGCGAGACTTCCTTCGCCAGCGCGGTAATGGCGTCCTGTTGGCTGTCGAAATACGCCTTCGTCTCGATGGCAATCATGGCATCGAACTCCTTTTGCACTTCGGTCCTTCTGGCGTCAGTCATTTCTGCCTTTTTGGCTGCGATCTCCCGCTCCGTCGGAGCAGGGCCGGGAGGAATCTTCTGTGCGACTTCCGCATTGAGGGCAGCTTTGGCCGCCGCTTCATCGTCCTTCACCAGCGCCAGTATCCTGTTCTCCATGTCCTGGGCTTTTTTGATGCCTTCCAGGCTTTCCAGCTTCAGGTCGGGCTTGGCCTTTGCGTTCCATTGCTTCTGCAGCCGCTCCAGCAGGCCGCCGCCGACCTCGCTCACCTTCAACACACCGTCGCCTTTCTCCAGCACGATGGCGGATTTCGCAACCAAGGCGTCGCGCAGGGTGTTGTTTGGCCCGGATACCTTCTGAAAGATCTCCACAGCATCCCATTGGAACCAGAAGGCCAGAATCAAGCCCACCCCGATAGTGATGAGGCGGATCCAGCCGAGAAACCACTGCTGCGCACGGTCCACCGCGTCATTGAACCACGCTTCCACCGCCGTCTTGGTGTTGTCCACGGTCTGCACGAGCTGCTGGCTGGCAGTCTGAATGGCCGTGTTCAGCGTCTGGCGCTCCGTCGATGAGAAACAGGTGACGTTCAGTGTCTTCACCAGCCCGCCCAGGATTTCTTCCACTGCGGCGGCTTTTTGCGTGTCCGGCGTCAGTGCCTTGAGAAGTGCAGCGGCTTCGATAGACACAGTAGTGTTGCCTTGGGCGATTTTTTGCAGCCGCTCGTGGATTTCATCCGGCCGCACCGCGCTGGCGAGTCGGTTCAAGCGGATGAAGTTGGGTTCTGTGAGCAGTGCATGCGCCAGTTCCTTGCTGGCTGCAGGAAAGAAGGTGTTCCCGGCATTTTGCAGCCCGCGGGCGAGCTGCCGGCCGCGCAAAGTGAACAGCGCGGAGAGAGTCTGCACCACCACCGTCACTACCAGACTGGCGACGCTGATGATGACGACGAAAGCGATAAGGGTGTCGAGGCTTTCGAGCATGGCAGGTTATTGGTTGGTGGTCCCGGTGTTGCTTATGGCCTTCATGGCTTCCAGAACATCCGCGTTATTTGGTGCTGGGTTGGCAGGCGGGGCGGTTTCTGCCGGGACCCCTTTCGTGGAAGGCGAGGCTGAGGTGGCCGCCACGGCAGCCTGCCCGGTGGCAATGACCGAGGCGTAGTTGATCCCTGCGATTTTTTTCGGATCCGTGCTGTCTGCGGCGATGCGAGTGACATCCAGCTTGGAGATGGTGGAAAGCACGTCCCCTTTTGGAAGACTGAAGCGGTTCATGAGGCCGCCAAGAGGCTGTGGTTCGCGGGGAGGCACGGCGAGGATGGACTTGCTCTCAAAGCCCGCGTTCATCGCCAGCGGAGCAGTAAGGTCAGGCTTGAGCTGGGCGTTGATATCATAGGCCCGGTCATGACCGATAAATGTGATGTTGGCGCAAGATGTTAGCGCCAAGACTGGCAGGGAAAAAAGTGGCAGGAGAATTTGGGTATTCATGTCTGGGGAGAGATCTGGATGGGGCAGATGTCGGTTACCGGCTTCCCTGACTGGAGGTTCCGCTGGTCGTGTTGTCTTGTGTAAAGGGATCCAGTTTTTTCGGACTGCTGGCCAGATTAATGGCGGCCTGACCGCTGGCGACGATCTCGTTCACTTCGGGTGCCATGTAGATTTCCCGCGTATTCATGCGCACCGCCGCATATGCGGAAGCCGCATTGAATTTTTTCGTCTTGCGTACCCCGGAATCGGATTGTTCCTGGCCGTCCTCCTCATCGCTGAGATCCACTTTGGGAACGATAGTGCCCACTTCCTGGCGCAGTCCCAGGCGGACATGCACGTTGCTCGTCTCTGGGTTCACTCCAACATTAAACCCTAGGCAGTGTTTTAAAACCTCTTGAGCGGCTGCATCCAATCGATGACAGCGGCGAAAGCGAGC
>NZ_JACSRD010000227.1 GCF_014879935.1 Prosthecobacter sp. | reverse complement strand
GCACTTGGCAGTGGTCCTCTCTGAAGGTGACATCCAGCAGGTGGTGGGGCCGAGTTTTTCGATGTCATCCGCGAGCTCCCTGGCCTGGAGCGGCACGGGCGGCGGCGGGGAGTGCGGCAGCGGATCGTCGATCACCGGCGCCTTCTTGACCAGGTCGCCATGCCCATACTTGTGAAACAACATGAGGAGGTCGCGATAGCGCTTCAGGTTTTGAGGTTTGAAAGACAGGCTCATGCGGGGAAACGAGGGTCGGTTCATGCCCTCATGGGCCTATCGGGCGCGCGGCGCTTGGTGACCGTAGCCATGGCGGATTTTTCGGCCCGGCGGGTGCCACGGCCTGTTTTCCGCACATTTGTCGAAAAAAATGGCGTGTGAGGCATCCGGCGGCGGTGGCGGCTGCGATCCATGGGTGATCACCGATCAAGAACTCGACCCCACAAAGGAAGAGCAGACCAAGAAGTGATCGTCAGGCGCGAGACCTCCAACGGTCCCGCGCCTCTTGCTTTGCCCGCGACCTCCCGCCCATGCTGGATTTTTTCTCCAAACTGTTCGACACCAGCGGTTTTCCGCCGCGCTGGCATTGCGGGCAGTGGAGCGAGGCGCACGGATGGCTGCACATCATCTCCGATCTGGCGATCTTCGGTGCTTACGCGGCCATTCCAATCTCGATCACGGCTTACATCCTCTCCAAGAAGCAGGAGGTGGCGTTTCCGAAGCTGTACTACCTCTTTGCCGGCTTCATCCTGTCCTGCGGCTTCACGCATCTGGTGGAGGCGTCGATCTTCTGGCATCCGTGGTATCGATTCTCCGCGCTGGTGAAGGTGACCACCGCCGTGCTGTCGTGGGCGACGGTGGGTGCCTTGATCAAGATCCTGCCCGCAGCCATGCAACTGCCCGGCACGACCAAGCTGAACGAGCAACTGCGGCAGGAGGTGCGGGAACGCCAGGAGTCCGAGGCCGCGCTGCAGGAATCCTCCACACGGCTCGAGCTGGCGATGGAGCACTCGGGCGTGGGTGACTGGTCGTGGGATGAGGACACGCAGATGTGCCAGCTTTCGAAGCGTTCGGCGGAGATCATCGGGCTGCCCGGGCCGGGCGTGTACCCGTGGGGCGCTGTGCTGGATGTGGTGGTGCCGGAACATCGCGGCCACGTGATGGGATCATTCGGCAAGGCGGTGGAGAATGGCGCGGTGGTGGATGAGGAGTTCCTCATCGCGAAGAAGGACGGCCAGTCCTGGGTTTCCGCCAAAGGCAGGCGCGTTCCGGGGCCGAACGGCAAGCCGGGGCGGATGGTGGGCACGCTGGCGGATGTGACGGGGCGCAAGAAGGCCGACAAAGAGCGTGAGAGTCTGCTGGCGATGGAGAGCAAGGCCCGCCGGGAGGCCGAGGAGGCGAACCGGATGAAGGACGAGTTTCTGGCGGTGCTTTCACACGAACTGCGCGCGCCTT
This sequence comes from Prosthecobacter sp., assembly GCF_014879935.1. GTDB lineage: Bacteria > Verrucomicrobiota > Verrucomicrobiia > Verrucomicrobiales > Verrucomicrobiaceae > Prosthecobacter. Next base: position 21,835 of record NZ_JACSRD010000227.1, on the reverse strand, counting down.
TGAACGCGATCCTCGGCTGGGCGCATCTGCTGAAGGACACGGACAGCCAGGAGGAACTCGCGGGAGGGCTGGAGGTGATCGAACGCAACACGCTGGCGCAGGCGAAGCTGGTGGAGGACCTGCTGGACATGAGCCGCGTGACCAGCGGAAAGATCCGGCTGGATCTGCAGGCGGTGGATTTGCGCACGATCATCAAGACCGCGGAGGATGCGATCCTGCCGAGCGCCACGGCGAAGAAGATCCGCGTGCTGTGCGTCGTCGATCCGCGTGCCAGTCCGGTGCGGGGCGATCCCTCACGGCTGCAGCAGGTGCTGTGGAATCTGCTGACGAACGCGGTCAAATTCACGCCGGAAGGCGGGAAGATCGAGGTGGTGGTGGCGCGTGTGAACTCGCACGTGGAGATCAGCATCAGTGACACGGGCATGGGCATCGCGCCGGACTTCCTGCCGCACGTGTTTGACCGCTTCCGCCAGGCGGACTCCACCATCACTCGGAAATATGGCGGCCTGGGGCTCGGTCTGGCGCTGGTGCAGACGCTAATCGAGATGCACGGCGGCAAGGTGACGGCCGAAAGTCCGGGGCCGGGGCAGGGGTCCACCTTCCGCATCTCCCTGCCGCTGCCGGTGGCCACGCTGGAACTCGGGGGGGGCTCGCATGCATCCCGCAGCGGAAGAAGCGACGAAGGAGGGCGACCCCGACCCCACCGATCTCACCGGTGCCAAGGTGCTGATCGTGGATGACGAGGCCGACAACGGCGAGATGCTGCGGCGTCTGTTCACCAATCACGGCGCGGAGGCCGTCGTGGTGCTCACTGCGGCCCGAGGGCTGGAGGAACTCAGCCGACAGGCCTTCGATGTGATCGTGAGCGACATCGGCATGCCGGAGATGGACGGCTTTGAATTCATCAAGGAAGTGCGTGCGGGCAAATCAGGCGAAAACCGCCAGATCCCGGCGCTGGCCCTGACGGCATTCGCACGGCCGGATGACCGCCGGCGGGCGATGATCGCGGGATTTGACACCTTCCTCTCGAAGCCGGTGGACACGGACGAACTGCTGGCCGTGCTGCATCGATTCGTCAGCCGTGACCGCTGAAGGCAGGTGTGCCTCAATCAATAATACACGAGCCGCTTCTCCTGGGGCTTGGTCTTGCGATCCTGCGAGCGTGGCAGGCGGTCAAACAAGCGTCTCAGCCGGTCGAAGGCGTTGTTCCATGCGGCGTCATGGTTGTCGCGTGAACGGGCGTCCGGCAGATCGGAGTGGGTGAGCCGCAGTTCGGTGATGCCGGGCTCCTTGGCGCGGAATTCGACCGTGACGACGCTGACCACGTCCTTCCATCCGGGATCATCGGCCCAATACCAACTGAAGACGAGCTTCTCATCCGGGCGCACCTCACGGAACTTGCCACGGGCGGTGAGGGTGATGTTGCGGGCCGGTGTTGTCGCCCACAGCAGCATGCCGCCGCGGCGGACGTCCCACTCGAACTCCTGCGTGACGAATCCATCGGGCTCCCACCACTGGTTGAGGAGGTTCAGGTCGGTCCAGGCATCGAAAAGCTGGGCGCGGGAGGTCTCAAACAGTTGGGAGATCTGGATGGTCGTGGCGGAAGGCTGGGGCATGTTCGGGGCTGAGTGAAGAACTCATCGCCATTCGCCGCCGGATTGGACGGGTCAAAGTTGCATCCAAAATGTCTTTTTTGGGCTGTGGATGCCAACGTGTCGCTTGGGTTACCCCTCCATCGCCGTGACCCACTCGATGGCGAATTCCACCATCTTGTCCGCGTCCTTGAAGCCGAGCTTCTCCTTGATGTGCGTACGGTGGGTTTCGATGGTCTTCACGCTGAGGTGCAGGGACTCGCCGATCTCCTTGGTGGTCTTGTTGCGGCCAAAGAGCTGCAGCACCTCCAGTTCGCGGTCGGACAGCTTGTCCACGGGCGAGCCGAGGTCATCCGTGCTGCCGGCGATGCTTTTGAAGATGAGCTTCTCGCTGAACTGCGGGCTCACATAGATTCCGCCGCCGAGAACCTTGCGCACGGCATCCAGGATCGTCTCCATGGCCTGCTGCTTCATCACGTAGCCCTTGGCTCCCGCCCGCAACGCCCGCAGGGCGTAAAGCGACTCGTCATGCATCGAAAGCATGAGGATGAGCAGCTTCGGCTGCTCGGCCAGCATGTGCTTGATCAGTTCGATGCCGTTGGTGCCGGGCATGGAGACATCCAGCAGCACCATGTCCGGCTTGAGCTGGCGCATGGCTTCAAGGGCGAGCTGGGCGTTCGGTGCCTCGCCGCAGATGACGAGGTTCGACTCCTGGCCGAGATACTGGCAGATTCCATGTCTGAACACGGGATGGTCATCGACGACGAGCAGACGCTTGCCAGCCGTGACCACACTTGGTACACGCGGAGCGGCAGGGGCTAGGGTGTTCATGAGTTACGTGCGGGATGCGCCTCCACGGCGCTGACGAAAGGGCGTTGCATTTCCACCACTTTCGCAATTGCACGGGCATCTGGTTGTCCCGATTTCCAACACACAATGAACGCTGTGAAAAGGCCGGATGATTGAGGCCTCCGCCCTCGGAAAAGCACATCCACCGCCGCCTGCGATGCCGAAACACATGAAGAACGATTCATCCACCCATGCCATCCTCATCCTCATCCTCAAGCTCACCTGATGCCGTTCCATTGAAGGAACTGGCCGCGGAAAAGGCCGGTGTCCTCCATCCTGACGACAGCGTGGAGACGGCCGGCGAACGCATGCGCGAGCATGACGCCTCCATGTGGCCCGTGGCGGAAGATCGCAAGCTGGTGGGCATCATCGACAAGGAAAACCCGGACTGGCAGATCGGCGGCCACGGCCATGACCCGAAAGACTGGCAGGTCGGCCACATCATGAGCCGCGATCTGCTTTACTGCCATGAGGATGACGATTGCGCGACGGCCCGCCAGTTGATGGAGACGCATGACCTGAGCTACCTGCCCGTGGTGGATCGCGACATGCGCATCGTCGGCATCTTCAGCCGTGAGGAGATTCAGGAGAAAGCCGAAGCGAAGCATTCACCCCAACCTCAAACTTCAAAACGATCATGAGCGCAGACACCGTACTTCCCACCCGCCTCCGCGCGGGCGCTCCCGGCCTCGGCCAGGGCAGCCAGATTGAAATCGAACAACGTGCCGCCGAACTCGCGATGAGTGACGGCCGCGAACTCATCTCCGATGCCGACCTCGCCATGGCGCAGCCGAACTCGCCGGAGGCGGCACCACCACGGAGGCACCGGAGGCCGATGAAATGCTGGAGCAGGTGACGACCTGGGACGAGCCGCCGACACAAACGGGGCACCTCGTGCCCACGCCACCGCTCGATGATGAAAACGCCATCGCCGAGCAGCTTGTGGATGACGGTCTCGAAGAAGCCGATCACGACATCCGCGTGGCATCGGAGACACCGCCCGCGCGGCGTCAATCGTAGCTGTGCTGGGTGGTGTAAAAGGCGGTCTGCGGCCCGACGAAGCGATAAACCTCGCAGAATCCGGCACTCAGCAGCGCATCGGCCGCCTCCTCCGCCCGCACCGTGCCCCGGCCTGACTCGTAGAGCACGACGGGCCGCGTCTTGCGCAGGCGCAGGGCGGAGATTTGCTCGAGAAAGTCAGTGTGGGCCAGAAAGGCGGCCGAAACACCCCACTGGCTGGCGGCGGGATCGTGATCGGGCTGCACTTCGATCAGCGCAAAGGGGTGATCGTCTTCCGCCCACTGCGCCAGGCTTCTGCGATCGATGGTGGGAAGCTGGTGGAGCGTCATGACGGTTGGTTCGGATCAGATGGGCGGTCTTCCCCACCCGCTGGGTAAGCAGGCGGGCCATACACGGTGAAGGCGAACACGTGTGCATCGCTGTCATTGTAGAAGCGGTGCTTTGTGCCCGCGGGAATGAGGATGCACTGGTTGGGTTCAAGCGTGGTGCGCTCATGCCCGACCTCAGCCACGACGCTGCCCTCCAGCACGAGGAGGATCTGGTCGCTATGAGGATGCGTCGCCAGTTTGTCGGACGAGGCCGCTCCGGGTTCGAGCCGCATCGTGGCCGTCTGGGTGCGTTCGGTCGTCTGGAGGATGCAGAACTCCTCCGACGACCTTTGAATGCGGGTCACGTTCATCGCCTGTGCCGGTCAGTAGCGGCGGTAGGTGGTGGTTTCCGTCGTTTCGGTCATCGTGGTGGCCGGAACACCGGATGAATAGAGCGGCCGTGTCTCCTCTGTGACGGTGGTCGTCGTGGTAGGCGTGTCGTCATCGTCGTCATCGAACGAGACACAGGCCGGCAGGGGCAGCAGGCCGCCCAAGCCGAGAAGGAGGATCAAGGTACGTGTTTTCATAGCATCTCAGTTCGTCGAGGAACGCGTCGATGCGCGTCGTGGGCAGCGCGGCGTGGCGGGCCTGAGGCAACGATCCGCCCTGCGCCTGATGAGGGCGGTGAAACGGTGCAAAATGCAATTTTCCCCCAAAGGAACAAGACCGTGCGACGGCACAGAAGCGAATGAGTCACCGTCACGCCTTCCCGCCGCCGATTTCTTCATGATTCACTTCCGATGCACCTGCGGAAACGCCCTCTTTTTCGAAAACACCGCCTGCCTGCAATGCGGTGCCGCGGTCGGTTACGATCCCGGTGGCAATGAGATGCGGCCGCAGGGGGGCGCGTGGGCACTGTGCCGGAATGGAACCGACTTTGTCGCCTGTAACTGGCTGGTGCCGGCAGGCGATCCCGCCTTCTGTGCGGCCTGCCGCCTCAATCGCACCGTGCCCGATCTGACGGTGCCCGAGGCTCTGCAGCAGTGGCGGCGGATGGAGGCCGCCAAGCGTCGCGTGATCTACAGCTTGTTGCGGCTCGGGATCGCTCCGGTGGATCAGCGGGAGGATGAGTCCGGCCTGCTGTTTGACTTTCTGGCTCCGGTCGATGGCCAGCCGGTGATCACGGGGCACAAGGAAGGCGTGATCACGCTGAACATCCTCGAGGCGGACGATGTGTATCGCGAACGGGAGCGGCATGCGTTGGGCGAACCCTATCGCACGCTGGTGGGCCACTTCCGGCATGAGCTGGGTCATTACTACTGGGACCGCTTCCTCGGCGGTCGTGACGAGGGCGATCCTTTGCTCGCCGAGTTCCGCACGTTGTTTGGGGATGAACGCGAGGACTACGCCGCCGCCTTGGAGCGGCACTACAGCGGCGGGCCGCCCGCGCCAGCGTCCGCCACGCACATCAGCAGCTATGCGGCGGCACATCCGTGGGAGGACTGGGCCGAGACCTGGGCGCAGTATCTGCATGTGCTCGATGGAGTGGAGACGGCGCAGTCATTTGGCTGGGCCAGCGAGAACATCCCGCTGCCCTTCACGCCTTTCACACCCGCCGAGGTGCTGGCAAACGGTCACGGAGCCAGTTCGGTGTTTCTCAAGGCGGTGGGCCGCTGGGTGCGGCGCTCACAGGCAGGCATCGAACTGGTGCATGGGGCTGGCAGCGAGGCGGAGTTCCTCGATGTTTTGAACCGCTGGGCACGGCTGTCTCCCGCGCTTAACGAACTCGCGGCCAGTCTGGGCCACGCGACCTTCAATCCGTTCGTCCTTTCGGTGACGACGGTGCGGAAGATCCTTTTTGTCCACAAAGTCACGAGCCTCGCCAGGAAGAACTCGGCGAAGAGCCGGCGCACGCGACCGGCGGCTGCGTCCAGAAAGCCCGCCGCGGCGACGTGACCGTACCTGCATCCCTCCTCCCGCATTCCAATGAAAGCCACACACGACAGCCCTCCCGTCTCGTGTTATGGGAGCGGCATGGACACGAGCCCCTCTGCCGTCCCGTGGGCGAATCTGGCCGCCTTCTTCCGGCAGCACACCCATGATGTCCGCAACGACATCAACGGCATCGACCTGGAGATGGAACTGTTGCAGGAACTCCAGTCCGATCCCGAGGCGCTGGAGAGCATGAATCACATCCGGCAGCAGTTGCGCGGCATGGAGCAGCGGCTGCGCTCGCTTTCTGTCCTGTTTCACGAGCTTTCACCCGAGGCGTCGCCGATCGCGGCATCCGTGCTGCTGCAGATCTGGCGTGAGAAACATGCGGTGCTGCCGCAGGCGGGCGAGGTGGCGTGGGTGAATCATCTCGACGGGGAGACCGTGAATGTGGACGAGGAGATGATGGGCCGCGTGTTCATGGAGCTGCTGGACAACGCCGCCGCGTTCAGCGCGGGCGCCTTGGTGACGGTGACGGGGAAACTGGAGGACGGAATGGCGGTCTTCGAGGTGTCCGAGCCGAAAACAGCCGCTGTGGACCCGGCGGCATGGATGCAGCCCTTCCGTTCGACACGTCATGGCCACCACGGACTGGGATTGTGGACGGCGAGGCGCATGGCGGAGGCCAATGGTGCCTCGTTTGAGCAGCGTTTCGATGACAAGGCTGGCTGCCTGGTCACGCGTGTGGCGCTGCCGACCTGCGCATGAGCGGATGAGCATCAGGCTGCCGCATGCTGAGCACATCCGGGGGCTTGGCAGGAACCGATTAGCTGGTGCAAACCCACTCCCAGCAGGTACATGAATCCATTTCGCATCTGGCAAGGCAACCCATACCCGCTCGGCGCGACTTGTGATGCTGAAGGCACCAATTTCGCGCTGTTCAGCGAGCATGCGGAGGCTGTCGAGCTCTGTCTGTTTCATCCGGATGATCCCACGCGGGAGGTGGCGCGGCGCAGGCTGGTGGAGAGGACCGACCACGTGTTTCACGGGTACCTGCCGGATGTGAAGGCCGGAATGCTTTACGGTTATCGCGTGAAAGGACCGTGGCTGCCCGAGGAAGGGCATCGCTTCAATCCGAACAAGCTGCTGCTCGATCCTTATGCCAAGGCGATCACCGGAGGCTTCACGTGGCAGGATGAGATGTTCGGCTACCGCATGGGCGGGAATGAGGACCTTGAGATGGACACCCGTGACAACGCGTCCCTGATGCCGCGTTGCGTGGTGGTGGACGACCAGTTTGACTGGTCCGGCGACCGCCGCATCGACCGCCCGATGTCGGAGACGGTGATCTATGAGCTGCATGTGAAGGGCTTTTCAAAGCTGTGGAAAGCTTTGCCGGCGAAACTGCGCGGCACTTATGCCGGGCTCGGTTCCCCGCAGGCGGTGGAGTACTTCCGCAAGCTCGGCGTCACCGCGGTGGAGCTGCTGCCGGTGCATCACTTCGTGAATGACAGCTTTCTCGAGGGTCGCGGGCTGACGAACTACTGGGGCTACTCGTCCATCGGCTACTTCGCGCCGGATTCACGCTATTCATCCGGAAAGACCAGCGGCCAGCAGGTGGTGGAGTTCAAACAGATGGTGAAGAACCTGCACGCCGCCGGCATCGAGGTGATCATGGACGTGGTGTACAACCACACGGCCGAAGGAAATCATCTGGGGCCGACACTGTCCTTCAAAGGCATCGACAACGTGAGCTATTACCGCCGTGTGCATGATTCGCCGCGCCATTACATGGATTACACCGGCACGGGAAACACGCTGAACATGCGCCACCCGCGTGTGCTGCAACTGGTGATGGATTCGCTGCGCTACTTCGCCGTCGAATGCCGTGTGGACGGCTTCCGCTTCGATCTGGCGTCCACGCTGGCGCGTGAGCTGCATGATGTGGACAAGCTCAGCGGCTTTTTTGACATCATCCACCAGGATCCGGTGCTACAGCAGGTGAAGCTCATCGCGGAACCGTGGGATGTCGGCGAGGGCGGCTATCAGGTGGGCAATTTTCCCGTCGGGTGGGCGGAATGGAACGGCAAGTATCGCGACTGCACCCGTGCCTACTGGCGCAGCGACGATTCGCAGGTGGCAGAACTGGCCGCACGCCTCACCGGCTCCAGCGATCTCTATCAAGACGACGGCCGCAGGCCCTATGCGAGCATCAACTTCATCACCGCGCACGATGGATTCACGCTGCACGACCTCGTCACCTACAACGAGAAGCACAACGACGCGAACGGCGAGGAAGCGCGTGATGGCGACAACATCAACCACTCGTGGAATTGCGGTGTCGAGGGCGAGACCGATGACGCGACCGTGAACGCATTGCGCCGCCGGCAGAAACGCAATTTCCTGGCCACGCTGTTCCTGTCCCAGGGCGTGCCGATGATCTGCGGTGGGGACGAATACGGCCGCACCCAGCAGGGCAACAACAACGCCTACTGCCAGGACAACGAGATCAGTTGGTTCCAGTGGGAACGCACGGAGGAGCAGGAACGGCTGGCGGAGTTCACCGCGGGACTCATCGCGCTGCGCCGCAAGCATCCGACTTTCCGCCGCCCGAAGTTCTTCCAGGGCCGCAAGGTGCGCGGGGCGGACATCAAGGACATCATGTGGCTGAATCCGGACGGCGGGGAGATGAGCGATGAGGAGTGGAACACGCACTTCGTCAAGACGCTCGGCGTGATGCTCACCGGCGGTGCCCTCGATGTGCGTGACTGGCAGGGCTCCCCGGTGAAGGACGACACCTTCCTGATGCTGCTGAACGCCTCCCACGATGGCGTGTCCTTCACGCTGCCGAATCATGGCGCCCGTGAATGGACCGTGTGCATCGACACGAATGACGAACGGGGCTTTGTGTCACCACAGCCGGTTCACAAGGCGGAGACGCAGCTCATGCTGCCGGGGCTCAGCTTCATTTTGCTGCGCCGCACCTGCCCTTGAGGCACCATGTCAGGCGCCCGCCCTAACCGGACATGAGGCGCATTTTCCGTCACGGCACACACGGCCGGCATGAAACGCGGAGGCGAACTGTGCGGCACCCTGCAACCCCAATACCTCTTTATGAAACTGCAAACACTTCAGGACCTCTTCGTCCACGAACTCAAAGACCTCTACAGCGCTGAGAACCAGCTCGTCAAAGCACTGCCCAAGATGATGAAAGCCGCCAGCAATGAGGAGCTGCGCTCCGGATTCGAGGCGCATCTGGAAGAGACCAAGGAACACGTCAGCCGCCTGGAGCAGATCGCGCAGACGTGCGAGATCAAGCTCAGCGGCCATCGCTGCAAGGCCATGGAAGGCCTCATTGAGGAAGGCAGCGAGCTCATCAGCGAGGACGCTGAGAACACCGTGCGCGACGCCGGCCTCATTGGCGCGGCCCAGCGCGTGGAGCACTACGAGATCGCCGGTTATGGCACCGCACGCGCCCTGGCGGAGTGCCTTGGCTATGATGATGCGGTGGAGCTGCTCGGCCTCACGCTCGATGAGGAGAAGGCCACCGACGAGAAACTCACCGAACTGGCTGAGAACACGATCAACGCCGAGGCCGCCGCCGTCGGCGCTGGCGAGGAATGATCCGGCCCTGATCCACAAAGCAAACTCAGACGCGGAAAGGGCCCGGATCGCCCTTTCCGCGTCCCCATATCCCCCCAGCCATGCCCACCTGCGAAACCTGCGGAAATGATTACGAGAAAGCGTTCACAGTGACCTTGAACGACGAGGCGCACACCTTCGACAGCTTCGAGTGCGCCATCCAACGCCTGGCACCTGTCTGCGGGCACTGCCAGTGCCGCATCATCGGCCATGGTTTTGAAACCGACGGGCGGATCTACTGCTGCGAGCACTGCGCCCGCAATGCCGCCCCGGAATGACCTGCGGAAATAAGGGTTTGCCTGACTGAGCGAGCAGGCCCCCTCCCGATTGTCGAGACTCAGAGGCCCATTCATCATCAGCACCCAATGACAACCAAAACACGCCCCCAAGCCAAGAGCCCTGGTGCCTCGAAAACGAGCGCGCCCCGCAGCAAAAAGGCCGGAATTTCCTCCGGGCCGACCACGGCCGCATTCAGTGAGGCCAGCACCGCCGTGCCTGCCGTTTCCCGGGAACACATCGCCGCTCGCGCCTACGTGATCTGGCAGCAGAAAGGCTGCCCGGAAGGCTGTGACGCGGAGAACTGGCAGCAGGCTGAGCAGGAGCTCTCCGCGCAGAGTTTCACCCGCTGATCCGCCTTCACGTTTCATCTTTCAATGACGTCCTTCATCCATCGCGAAGAGACCCTCTCGGAGGCAGTCGCGGACCAGGACTACCTCCGGTGGCTGGCTGAAGATGCCACCAACTGCGGGCCGGACGACCGGCGGCCTGCAGGAGCCGTCGGCCGCGATGAAGGGCCTGTTTGCAAGCCCACGCCTGAGAAGGGCCTCCGCCCCGCGTCCTAGTCACCCCCCAACACCCCCATGTCGAACCACCAACAACTCCAAGCCTGCGCCTGGCGCTGCCCGTGGAAGGGCACGAAGATGTGCGCCCAATGCCTGTTGAACTCCCAAGCCCTGGCCGACGGCCGGGTGACCCTGGGAGTATTGTGCGGTTTGAAGTATCTCTACCAGCCGCACAGCCTGCCGCCTTGCATCAAAGGCACCGTGGTGGACTGGTCCGGGCCCGGCATGGCGGAGGTGGCCGCCGTCGCGGCATGATTTTCATCCCAAGTGGCCGCCTGAAGCCGTCAATGGCCCGCGTTGAGGCGGTGACCGCCTCAAATTTGATTGTGTGAAGTCTGCGAAAACTTTGTTTATCTTGTCTGCATCAGAGTGATTGAACTGATTCCTGCGAACACCGACCTCCATGGTTAAAGTCCCGACTCCCGCACCTGGACCCGCAAAGAAGGAGACACCTGCCGGTGTCGCGAAACGGCGTGTGTTGATCGTGGATGATCATCCGATCTTCCGCGACGGCATCAGCCAGCTCATCAATCACCAGCCGGACCTGGAAGTCTGCGGTGGCGTCTGCTCCGCCGCTCACGCCCTTTCAGCCGTGGACCAGTTCAAGCCCGACATCATCGTCGTGGACATCTCGATCCAGGGCACCAACGGCATCGAACTGATGAAATCGATCCGGGCCCAGCATCCGAACCTGCCGGCGCTCATGGTTTCCATGCACGACGAGAACACCTACGCGGAGCGGGCCCTGCGGGCCGGAGCGCGTGGTTACATCATGAAGGAGGCGGAGCCGGAAAAGGTCATCGATGCCATCCGCCGCGTCCTCAGCGGCGGCCTCTACCTCAGCGAAGCCATCGGCGGGCGCCTGCTGGACACTTTCCTTCGCGGACGTGGCGACCACGTGGGCACCTCCGCCGTGGATCAGCTCAGCGACCGCGAGCTGGAGGTCTTCCGTGCGATTGGTGAAGGCCGTGGCACCCGTGAGATCGCCCGCAGCCTCTTCCTCAGCGTCAAAACCGTGGAGACACACCGCGCCCACATCAAGGAGAAGCTCAATCTGCAGACCGCACCCGAGCTGGTGCGGGCAGCCGTCGAGTGGGTCAATCGCGAGGCGAACCTGTAGTCCGCGCAGCCGGTCCAGTGCTTCAGTTATCGCATGCGGAATGTCTTTCCAGCAGGGAGAAGGCCAGGCCGGTGGCGAAGCCGGTCCAGAACATCGTCGTGGGATCGTGCAGCAAGCCGCGCCAGGCGCTGGTGGCGTGTCTGCCGCTCGTGGGCGGTTCCTCAGGATGGAGCACGGTCGGCTGACGGATGGCGCCGCCTTCGTTGACCATGGCTTCGGCTTCCAGTTCAGTGGTTCGGAGATAGCAAACAGGTGAATTGAGTTTCATGACAAAGAACCTCCAAGGGGGGAAGGGGATTCGCCGTCGGTGTCAGGCGGGTGGCGGGACAAGGACCGATGAATCAGGGTGGTGATGCTTGGCATTCACCCCTTTCCGGACCGTCCGCGGCCACGTGGCGTGGCACTTCCGGCAGTAACAGAGCTTTTTGAAGACGCCCAGGTTGCTCATCCATTCCATGAACAGCGGCGTGATGAATTTCCGGCTGAACTGCGGATACTCCACGGCGAAGGAGCCGCATTCCGGGCAGGAGTACACCAGCGAGGCCACCTGCGGGTCGGCTTTTTCGAATTCGATGAGCAATTCGACCGCGCGGGAGTAATCCGCGCCTTTCACCATCACCTTGTAGCTGGCTTTCGGCTGTGTCAGAAAGACAAAGGTCTGCACATTGCGCTCGTCGTAGATCTGGCTTTCGATCCCGCGTTTCTCCAGCTCCGCGCGGCAGTACTCCGCGGCGTAGTGGCCGTCAAAACACGCCAGGTCGATGAAGTCGGCGGATTTGGTGAGAGGTTCGGCTTCCACTTGCATCATCCTCACATCGCCTGCCAGCGACGCTCCGGTTGTGCCGCGCCTCGTTTTGTCACGCTGGAAACCAGTTCCGGCCCTGCTGGATGGCTGTCACCGCCTCCACGAGCTGTTCGAGGGACGCCTCCTTCGGGATGAAGCCACGCGCGCCACAGGCGGCCGCGCGTTCGGGATAGCTCTGGTCCTCCTTGGCGGACACGATCAGCACGGGCAGCTTGGGCAGCTCCGCCAGGATCTCCTGGGTGAAGCTGAAGCCGTTGCCATCGGGCAGCGAGACATCCATCACCAGGAAGTCCGGCGGTGAGCGGTGCAGCTTGTCACGGGCCTCCGTGAGCGATGACGCCGTCCACGCCATGACCATGTCAGGCGCGTCTTCAACGAGGGTGACAAAGACGCCGCGGATGATCGCGTGATCATCCACCACAGCCAGTCTCAGCGGATTGGTGAGGGGCTGCGGGGGCAAGGTGACGGGCTTACGTTGCGTTTCGACGGTCATGGGATTTCTCGGCCGGTTTGGAAGTTTGCGTCACGCTGGCGCGGCCGCTGAAGGTCGCGCCTTCTTCGATCGAAAGCGTCTTTGCGCTGATGTTTCCGACGACGATCGCCGTCGTCTTCACCTCGCAGCGGTCCTGCACGATGATGTCGCCCTCCACGCTGCCGAAAACGAGGGCGCTGCCCGTTTGCACGGTGCCTTTGACCACGGCCTTCTCACCGATGACGAGATGGCCGTTCGAGGTCACATCACCCTCGATCCTGCCTTCCAGCAGCAGTTGCTGCGAGAATTTCAGGGAGCCTTTGATCTCGACATTCGCAAAGAGCCTGTTCATCGGCGGGAATCAAAGTCGGGGGTGACGCATGGTCTGAGGAATCGCTTCTCCAGCAGCGCACGGTCTTATCAAAGTCGGAACGTGTTTTGACACTCGTGGCACAAGCATACGACCGCCTGAAGCACAGCCCTCGAATCCTCGGTGAACCCTGAAAAAGAACACTCATGAAATCACTTCCTCCTCTTCTCTGCGTCCTCGGTTTTGCCTGCCAGCCGCTGAACGCGCAAAACAAATCATCCGGCAAGGACGACGTGGTCGTCGTGCGCCCGGCTGTCGTCGTGGTCGATGCCAAGGAGCAGCGCCGGCAGCTCTCCATGGCGCCCAAAGTCGTGGTGGTCCCGGCGCCAGCCCCCCGGACCACGGTGGTGGAGCCCGGCAAAGGTGCGCGCAGCTATGACGCCAGCCGCAACGTGGTCGTCGTGGTCCAGCAGGATCAAAGCGTGGAGCTGCCTTACGTCACGCTGCCGGTGCTGTTCGAAAAAGAAACGGCCGAACTGCTCGACAAGGAATCACGCGCCGCGCTCGACCAGATGGCCGGCGTGATCCTCGAAGTCAGCAAGAGTTCCCCGGGCGCGATGTTTGACATCGAGGGCCACACCAGCACCGAAGGCACGGAGGAATTCAATCTCCAGCTCTCCGCCGACCGCGCACGCCGTGTGTTCGAGGAGCTGACCCAGCGCTATGGCATCCCTGCCAGCGTGTTGAGCGCCCATGGCTATGGCGAGAACTTCCCGCAGCATCCCCAAGGCTCGGAGAAGGAGAAGCAGCTCGACCGCCGCGTGCTGGTGGTCAGAACGAAATGAACACGCTCTCAGTCCGCACCGGCGCGTGGCGTGGCGAGCTCCTTCAAACCCTCCGGAGTGAAATCACGGTCCGTGTAAGCCACGCCACGCCGCAGTCGCGATCCGTCGATCTCGGTGGAGGACGCCCGTTGCGGGCTGGTGACGGTCAGATTGGCGGGAAGATGGCGGCCATCGTCGCTCACGACGCGCGTCGTTTCGATCCGGCGCATCAGTTTGCCTGCGGACGAGTATTTTTCGATGCGCAGCGGCACCAGGCGTCGCGTGTCGATCCAGCTTCGCACCACGGCGTAGGGCGAGCGTTCGCCGCGACCGGGACGGGATTCGAGGATCTGGCACGTCGTCCGATCCACGACCTCGCTGCCCACGATGGCTTGCTGGTCCCAGGCGAAGAAGTTGTCGATCACATCGGCATAACAAAGGTCGCTGCCGAAGAGAGGTTCCTTCAACTGGGCCGGTTCGATGGCACGCAGGGTGTTCGGCGGCACGAACAAGGTGCCCCGGGCCGCGTCACCCGGTGATTTGCGCAGCAGCACGGATTCACCGGCACGTTCCTTCGGCCACAGGATCTGATAGACGATGTCCGTGCCGGAAGACGTGCGACGCTGTTTGATCTGAAGTTGGAGCGACTCCCTGGCGGCGGCGTGAATCTCCATCTTGAGCCGCACATGGGAGTTTCCATCCTGCTGCAGGGCGTTGAGCCGGGCGGCAAGTTGAGATGCGGACATCGCGGTGTCGTCAGCCAGCGAAAAGGAAGCGACGCAGGCACAGGCAAACGCCGTGGAGAGGCGGTTTTTCATGAGGTTTGGAGGTGAGAAGTCAAATCAGCCCTGCAAAGCAAGGCTGGGCGTCAGACGCGAGCTGCGCCAGGCCGGATACAGCCCGCTGAGCACGCCCACGCCGATGGAGATCGTCACCGAGGTCACGAACAGCCGTGGGCTTAAATCTGGATCAAGCAGACCTCGGATGCCCGGCAGTCCGTGAATGGCCTTAACACCGAGAACTCCGATCAGCACGCCCACCATGCCGCCCAGCAGTCCCAGCAGCGCGGATTCGCCCAAAATCATGAGCATGATGCGCCGCCGCCGCCAGCCGATGGCCAGCAGGATGCAGATCTCCTGCTTCCGCTCGAACACGGTCATGAGCATCGTGTTCATCACGCCAAGCACTCCCATGATCACTGCGAGCAGCGACGTGCTCCAGCTCATTGCCTGCACGAAGCGATAGGCCTCGCTGCTGGCGATGTGTTCGCCTGCGGACATGGCTTTCGCTTCCGGAACAACACGGTTGATCGCCTCGCACACGCGCTGGATCTCCTCCTCGCTGGAGCCAGGCTTCACGCGGACGTCGATGATGTTGATCCTGCCCTCGTTGCCGGTGATTTCCTGCATCAGATCCAGGGAGAGCATCACCGAGCCGTTTTCCACCAAGGCTCCGCCATCCACGATGCCGACGACTTTGAGCTCACGGATGTCGATCTGGATCGGATCACCGACTTTTTTCTTCAACGTCTCCGCCGCCGTGCGGCCAAGAACGACCGCGGGCTCCGTGGCGTCGTTTGGCATGCGCCCCGACACGATCTTCAGGTGATTCCACGAGAAGCCGCCCCATTCACGCGCGGAAACGATCAGCATGGGCGAATCCTCCACGCTGGTGAAATCGACAAACAAGGCGCAGGTGTCGGTGACGCCGGGGACGGCGGCCACGCGGTCACGCACGGAGGCGTCGAACGGCTTTGGCGTGATGCCGCTGCCCAGCGTGCTGACCACGATGTCGATGTGACGCGTGCGCATGCCGACATTCCAGCTCGTTTCAAAGCCACGCGACACGCCGACCAGCGCCACCACGGCCGCGATGCCGATGGAGATGCCGAACAACGTCAATCCGGTGCGCACAGGCCGGCGCATCAGGCCGCGAACGATGATGGTCGGGAAAGTCATGGCCGCAGCGCTCCTCTCAGGTCGTTGATGACGCGTCCATCCTTCATCTCGATCATGCGCGAGGCCTGGCGGGCGATGCTGAGGTCATGCGTGACCAGGATCAGCGTCATCTTCTGCTCACGGTGGATGCGGATGAGCAGTTCAAGGATCATCACCGCATTTTCGCTGTCGAGATTGCCCGTGGGCTCGTCAGCAAGCAGCACGGAGGGCTGGTTGGCGAGACTGCGCGCGATGGCGACGCGCTGACGTTCGCCACCAGACAATTTGGCCGGGAAATGATCGGTCCGGTGTTCGAGACCGACGGATTTGAGAAGACTGGCGGCACGCTCGCGCCGTTCGGAGGCCTTCGTCGTCGTTTCCAGCATCGGCAGTTGCACGTTTTCGACCGCGGTGAAGGTCGGCAGCAAATGAAAGGCCTGGAAGATGAAACCGATCTCGCGTGCGCGGTAGGTGGCCGCATCGAGCCCGTGCAGCATTGATTTGCCGCGATACTTCAGCTCGCCCGAACTCGGGTGATCCAGCGCTCCGAGCATCTGTAACAGCGTTGTCTTGCCACAACCGCTCGGGCCGATGATGGAGACAAACTCGCCCTCCGAGATGCGCAGGTCCACGCCCCGCAGCGCCTGCACGCGCCCGTCATCGAATTCCTTTTGCAGCCCGACGGCTTCAAACAGGCACGTTTGCGGCGTCGCCGCGTTGGAGGCGGCGGCATTCATGAGGTTCTGGCGCTGGACCTGCGCCACTGCGCACCGACGCGCGGGTCGTTCAACGAGCGGAGCAAATGAACCAGCGCGTGCGAGTAACTGCGGAACGGTGGACGCTCGTCCGGTGTGCGCGGCTGCAATTCATCGGCCAGAGGTGGCAGTTCGGCGTGTGGGATGCCGGCATGCATGTGATGCAGGCCATGAAACGGCTCGTGCAGCAACGTGAACGCCACCAGACGGCCCGTCCATCCTCGCGCGACGATGCTGCGGGTCGAGCCGTTCACCGTGCTTCCCGTCAGTCCCACGTGCTCGATGTATTTGCGCCAGCTTTGCAGATTGGCGGCGATCCACGCAGGCACGAGATACATCCAGAGGAAGAAATGCCAGCCATCCAGCCAGGCGACGGCGGACAGGATCGAAGTCCACACCACCCCGATCAGTCCCAGCTCCATCCAGATCCGCCTTCTCACCTTCCGGCTGCGGATGGGCGAGCCCTGGCGCAGGAAGATGCGCAGAAACAAGAACGGCAGGAAGACCAGGCCCATCGTCAATTCGATGATCGCCGCCGTGATGCGCAGCCAGCGCGGCTTTCCAGTGTGAACGAAGGGCCACAGTTCCTCATCGCGTTCCGTGGCCAGGTGCATGTGGTGCAATTGATGCGCGGCTCGATAGAGGCTGAAGCTCATGAAGCTCAAAACCCCGAGCAGAACGCCGTCGAACTCATTCAGGCCGCGATTGCGGCGCAGCAGGCCGTGTGTCGCCTCATGGAAGCCGACGGCGGCACCGTGCATCAGATGGCTGATGACCAGAACGAGCGGGACAATCAGCCACAACGAGGCATGACTTTGCAGAAGTCTCCAAAGCAGCACCTCCAGGCCGAGAAACAGCAGAATCACCACCTGGAATGCCGAACGGCTCAGCCAGTGAGGCTCGTGCGGTTCCATGGTTGTCGTGCTTGTTTCCATGGCATTCACGCTGCGGTCATCAAGGCCGAGGTCAGGATCTCCGGCGACCGGCACACGCCGGTGAGCGTCGCCTGATAAAGGCGGTGCAGATCGTGGATGTCGGTGGCGGCGAACATGTTCTCCCGAAACAGCCACACGACCTCCAGCGCATCGCCTTCCTCCGTGACTTCGCAGGCCAGTTCAAAGCGGAAGGTGCCCGTGGAGCCCATGCTGAGCCGCAGGCCGAGGTTTGGCATGTTCACCTCCGGCACCGGATGGTTCTGTAGCGCGAAACGCACTTCAAACACCGGATTGCGGCCGGGCTCGGGCCTGTCGTTCATCAGCTTCGCCAGTTCAACGAAAGGCATCGCATTGGCGAAGGCATCCACGGCGGATTGGTGGGCCTCACGCAGGCTGTCAGTGAATTTGCGCGCACGATCGATGCTGCCACGCAGCGGAACGATGCCAGCGCAGTAACCCATCGTCTCGCGGATGTTGGGACGATTGCGATTGGCGACGGGAGTGCCCACCAGGATGTCGTCGGAGCCTGTCCAGCGTGAGAGCGTGATCTGAAATGCCGCCAGCAAGGTGCTGAACAACGTGGCACCGTTGCGCCGGGCGAGATCACGCAGCGCACGACCGAGATCGGCCGGCAGTTGCGTGACCCAGCGACCGCGTGGACCACGAGCAGCGGGCGGATTCTTCCAGAGCCGTGTCGTGTCTGCGAGCGCAGGCTTCCAGAATGCGGCGCGTTGCTCGATTTCCGCAGGCGTCCAGAACGCACGCTCGGTCGCGCCCCAGGCGGAGTACGAAAGCGGCACCGGCGGCAGGGCTGCCTGCGGTGACTGGATGCCGAGCAAGTAGGCGGCGAACAAGTCCTGCACAAACACACCGAGCGTCCATCCATCGGCGATGGCGTGATGAATGGAAAACACCAGCACGTGGTCGTCCGGTGCGACGCGCAACACCTCCGAGCGATACAGTGGCCCCGCCACGAGGTCGAAGGGCCGCTGGAAGATCTCCTGCGCGGCTTCTTCAATGGCCTCCGGCCGCGCTTTCGATGATGGCAGGTCGCGAAAAATGAGCGAAGGCCGGCTGCTGCGCCGGATCAACTGCATCGGCCGTTCCTTGCCGGGAATGAATGAAAGGCGAAACACCTCCTGCCGGTCCACCACCTTGTGAAAAGCCGCCTCGCAGCGTTCCGGCGTGATCGGGCCGCGCACACGGATGAAGGCGCAGATGTGGTTCGACACATCCCCGGGAGGCACGGGTGATGCCTCCCAAAGCTCGCGCTGGGTCAGAGTCAGCGGCTGCAGGCGTGCTTCTCCGCTTTCCAGCCACTGTTTCAGACGTGCTCGACTGTCTTGCGGCATGTGGATGATTCGGTCTCGTAGTTCCAGCTTTGCTCCTCGGCTTCGTGCGCGGCCTCGTCTTCCAGCAGACGGTCGATCTCCTCGTCGGAGAGGGCCTCAAGATCCACGTCCTCAGGCGGAGCCGGTTCTGGCGTGGGAATCGCCGCGGGTGCTGGCGCGGTGGTCGTTTTCGCACTGCCGCCGAGGTGTTCGGCGATCAAAGTCACGATCTGTCCGATCGTGCGTGCCCGCATGAGGCTGGCCGGTGGCAAGGCCACGCCAATGGCACGGTCGATGGAGTTCTCGATCTCCACCGCCATCAGCGAATCAAGGCCGAGGTCGGTGAGCGGCTGGTCATCGCGCAGCGATTCCGGCTTCACCCGCAAGACACCGCCGATCACATCACGCAGCGCCTGGCTGATGATGCCGGTGCGTTCGTCCGCTGCCGCGGATTCGATCTTGAGACGCCAGTCACTGCGTCCGCCGCTGGATTCGGCGCTTTCGACACCGGCCGCGAAGATGTGCTCCAGCAGCGGGCTTTCCTGGCTGCCACGGAAGGACTGACGCCACTTGGCCCAATCCGCCCGCAGCGCGATGGCCTGCGCCGTGCCGGCATTGAGGAAGGTCTCCAGCAGCAGCACTTCGTTCGGCGCGAGCGGAATCGTGCCCTGACGGGCGAGATATTCGGCCACACGTTCATTGCGTGCCACGTAACCTTCACCGCCGAGAGCGCCCCAGTTGATGGTGAGCGCTGGAAGGCCGAGCGCATGGCGATGGTGGGCCAGCGCGTCGAGGAAGGCATTGGCTGCGGCGTAGTTGGCCTGGCCGGGATTGCCAAAGATGCTCGAAACGGACGAGAACATCACGAAGCAGTCCAGATTCATGCCACGCGTGCCTTCATGCAGCAGCCAGGCGCCGTTGGTCTTCGGCGTCCGCCGCACTATGAGACGATTCCTCCTTATGACGCTCTCTACGCTCGCGGTGTTGGCGGCCATGACCTACCGAGTTGAGCACCACTCTCGGTATCATTATGACAGCCTCAGGCAGGAGAGATTTGTCACCACAAGGATTCTCGGTATTCCTGTTCACACTAAAACTGCCGAGCCGCACGACCCATTCTCAGGAGTGTATCTGCAGATCATGTTGAGACCGCCGGACGAGAAGAGATGGCGGGTGATGTGCCCCGATTTCGTCCGCTCGCCCTTTTCGGCCATGAACATCTGCTATGGCTTTGGGCTCTCGTATCGAGAGCGGCGTGAATTGATCGAGACAGTTTTCGCCAGATTCATTGATGACCATGACCGAGTCCGTGCGGCATCATTTCTTGCGTCCATTGATGCTGTTCTACCTATGCCAGCCGACCCCAACAAGGAGCCTGACATCGCTGCTATTGACGACTTGCGGGATTCTCTTGGCCTCGAAAGACACATCCAAACGCCATGAGGCCGAACCCTCAAGTTAGCTTTGAATCGGGCGTCGATGGGTGAGGATGAGGTCTTGAGTGTCCTGGCCCGACTTCAAAGGTAACGGTTGTTGAACAAGCCCGTGGTGGAGCCTCCACCGCACTTCGCCGAAGCGTGGGGCCTTTTGCGGTTTGCTTTGGCGTGCTTGTGGCTCTGAGGCTGCGGCTCGCCGTGTTTCTCGGTGCCTTGCAACTCTCTCAGTGGCTGATGATGCAGGCGGCGCTGCGTTGGCACGGCTTGCTGGCGGCCTGAACGACCCTGGAGGGTGCGTTTGGATGCGCTCACGTCTTTCCACGACATGGCGCGGCCTGCTCCGCTGATGTGGGAGTTGTGATGATGACGTGGCTGTGTCGGGATGATGGTCATGCGCTGGAAACGGGCGGCGGGGCGCGAGGCTCGGAAGCGCCGCGTGCGCCCAGCCCGTCTCGGCTTGAGTTGCCCATTCACGTCCCTCTTTTCTTCTCCAGCCCGCGATAGACGCCGAAGTCGTTGAAGAAGAACTTTTTGGCGAGCCAGTACATCCAGTGCTTTTCGGGGATCTCCTCGCCTTCGCGCCATTGGCTGGTGCGCGGGGTCATGCTCTCGATCTCGGCCATGGCGGTCTGGCGGATGGTGCTGTCCTTGGCGGTGTGCTTCGTGACGACGGCCTTCACGAGGTCCGGGCGCTCGAGGACGATGCAGCCGCGGGTGTTTTCGGCGGCGATGGTGCGGAAGTCGCGCAGGAACTCGCTTTTGGTGAAGACATCAAAGAGGTCGTCGCTGGTGCGGACGCTTTCCTTGGCGAACTGGATGATGGGGCAGGGCTCGATGGCGCCGGTGGGGCTGATGTGGTGGCTGATGCCATTGGCCATGGGGCAGAGGGCCTGGCCCTGGTGGTCGTAGTAGGCATCGACGATGGCGATGGGCAGCTTTGCCCGCATGTTGACGACGAAGCGGCGCACCTGGGTGATCTGATCGGGCGTGAGGGCGAGCTCGGCGCTGATTTTCGGCCCGACGGGGCGGTAGGTGTGATACCAGGCGTAGTGGACGCCCATGTCGATGAGACGGCGCAGCCAGGTCTCGGTGAGGAGGTCGTCGATGTTCGTCTTGCAGAGGCTGGTGGCCACGCCGGTGAGCACTTTGGCATCGAGGCAGTTTTGCAGGCCTTTGAGCGTGCGGGTGAGCACGTCCGTCTTGCCGCGGCGCTCGTTGCTGACGACCTCGGTGCCCTCGATGCTGACGAGCGGGGTGATGTTCCCGAGCTGGCGCATGGCGGTGGCGGCCTTTTCGGTGATCATCTGGCCGTTCGTGAAGACCTGGAAGTAGGCGTCCGGGTGCATGGCGAGGAAGTCGAAGAGCTCCGGGTGCATGAAGGGCTCGCCGCCGAGGATGCCGAAGAAGGCATTCCCGCGTCGCTTGGCGTCGTTCACGATCTTGTTCAGCTCGTCGAGATTCAGCGACTCGCGCGGCTTATCGACATCGACCCAGCAGCCCTGACAGCGGAGGTTGCAGGAGTTCAGGATGGAGATGTAGAAGAAGGGCGGGAAGAACTGGCCCTGCTTCATGCGCTGCTTGTGCAGCATCACCGAGCGCGCCCCCTTGTAACCGAAATTCCAGCCGATCTTCGCCAGGCAAAGCGGATCGACGGTGCGCAGGATGCGGGAGGTGAGGGAGGTGAGGGAGGTGAGGGAGGTGAGGGAGGTGAGGGAGGTGAGGGAG
>NZ_JACSRD010000271.1 GCF_014879935.1 Prosthecobacter sp. | reverse complement strand
CGGGCAAGGTCCACCAGCATGATGTGTTCCGCACGCTCCTTGGGGTCATTCAGCAGTTCGCTGGCGAGAGCGTCATCCTCCTCTCGAGTTTTTCCCCTCCATCGGGTGCCGGCGATCGGACGGATGTCGATGCGGCCGTTCAGGCACTTCACATGCACTTCAGGCGAGCTGCCGACGAGCGCAAATCCTTGTGGGAAGTCCATGCAGAACATGTAGGGGCTCGGATTCACATGCCGCAGGGCACGGAAAAGGTCGAGCGTGCTGCCTTGATACTCCGTCTCGAATCGCTGCGACGGCACGCCTTGGAAAATGTCTCCCGCTGCGATGTATTCCTTCATCTTCAGCACCATCCCCTCATACTCCTCGCGGGTGGTGTTGCTGACCGGCGGTGGAAGCTGTTCGTTGGCGACCGGGGAGAAGGTTTGCAGCGGTTTGGCCGTCAATGGCTTCTCCAGCTTCGCGATCACTTCCGCGATTTGCACACCTGCCCAGTCGTACGCGGCCTGCAGCGACGCGTGCTCGTCGGTGTGAACGTTGGCGACGATCGAAAGCCGGCGTGTGCGGTGGTCGAACACCAACACCGTGTCAGTGATCATGAAAACCATGTCCGGCAGGCCCAGTTCGTCTTTTTTGGCGGCCGACAGGGTCGGTTCAAAGAAACGCACCATGTCGTAGGCCAGGTAACCCACCGCACCACCATGGAAGACGGGCAGCGGCTGGTTCTCCAACGGCCGGAATGGTTTCATCAGCGTCTCCAGCTCCGTCAGTGGATCCGACTTCGTGGTGAACTTGCGCGTCTTGCCACGCTCTTCGATCTCGATCTCGCGGCCGCGGGAGGTGAAGATCGCACGTGGCGAGCTGCCGAGCAGCGAGTAGCGCCCCGAATGCTGCGTGAGCTCCGCGGACTCCAGCAGGAAGCCGCAGCGTCCGTCGTGGATCTTTTGAAACGCCGACAGCGGAGTCTCGTAATCCGCCGTCAACTCGGCCATCACCGGAACGAGATTGCCCTTCTGCGCGAGTGTCTGGAAGGTGGCGAAGTCTGGCTGAAGATGAAGCTGGGGCATGCGTGGCGGGAAGCGAGCGCGCATTCTGGACGCGAATGCGCCACGTGGCAACGCGCTTCAAAGCGCCGCACGGATCGCAGTCAGGAGCTCGTTGTAGTCATCGAACGGCGTGAACTGCGGGAACTGGGCTTTGATGGCTGCTGGCGCGTGGAAGAAGAAGCCGACGTCCGCTTCGCCGAGCATCGTCGTGTCGTTGAATGAATCGCCAGCCGCGATGACGCGGTAATTGAGCGTCTTGAACGCGGCCACGGACTTCTGCTTCTGGTTCGGTTGCCGCAGCCGGTAGTTCACGATGCGGCCGTCGGCCGCCACTTCGAGCTGGTGGCACAAAATGGTCGGCCAGGCGAGCTGCCGCATCAGTGGTTGGGCGAATTCGGCGAAGGTATCGCTCAAAATGACCACCTGCGTTAAGGAACGAAGCTCGTCGAGGAAGTCCTTGGCACCATCGAGCGGCGAGAGCGTGCCGATCACTTCCTGGATGTCCGGCAGCTTCAATCCGTGGTCGTCGAGGATCTTGAGCCGGCCTTTCATCAGCACGTCATAGTCGGGTTCGTCACGGGTGGTGCGCCGCAGTTCGGGGATGCCGGTCTTTTCGGCGAATGCGATCCAGATTTCGGGCACGAGGACTCCTTCGAGGTCGAGAGTGACGATGGTTTGGGGCTTCATTTGGCGGGGAGATGTCACCGAATCGACGTTTTGTCCAGCGGCGGCGCCCGTTTCAAAAGAAACACAGTCTCCACCAAGTCAGGCGGAGTTCTGTTCGCGCGTGGCGGGTAAGTTTCGTCATGAAACTGGACAACGATCTCGCCCGTGAGGCTGTGCAAGTCGTGAAGAAGGCCCGGACGGCGGTGCTGGCCACCGCGGATCATGAAGGCTGCCCGCATTCAACATGGATGACCACGCAAGTCACCGATGACCTTGCTGAAGTATTCTCCATCACAGCGCCCACGGCGCAAAAGGTGGCCCAGTTGCGCCGGAATCCGCAGGCGGAATGGATGTTCTCCACGGCTTCGATGGAGACTTTGGTCTATCTCTCGGGCTTCACCCGCGTCCTTGAGGGCGAGGCGGCGAAACGCTACTGGGACCAGATGCCTGGCAAGGCGCAGGCCTACTACCGGAAATACTGCGAAACGGACGACTATCACAAGTTCACCGTGATCCGCACGGAGGTGAGCAAGGTCGTGCTCTGCAAACCTTACGCCTACAAGAAGGTCGTCCTCTTCAACAAATCCGCCGCTCCGACGGTGAAAATTCAAGGCTGATCCGCCGGGCGTGGGGCTTCGATGGCTTCACACTGGTCCCGCCAACCGGGGAAATTCCAGGCGTTCGGAAACCCCTCGCATTGCACCGGCTTCACCGGCTGGATGCGGCACATGTTGATGCCTTCGAGGAAAAGACATTCGCCATTCGGCTTGTCGATGATGCTCAAGCCGGTGCGGTTGGCATTCAGGCGCGTGCACCGTTCGATGAACTCCTGCACCGGCATGTCGAGGAAGCCGGCGATGCGGACCACCTCCTCGTCAGTGACGCGCACGTCTCCCGGCCAGCGGCAGCAGTTCCCGCAGCGCTGGCATGCATACCAGGGCGTCGGGGTGTCAAGTTGCGAGACTGCGGTCATGAAAAGTATTCTGTTCGCACAAAGAAAACATGCAGGGCATACTTCGTGCGATGAATCGACTCGTGCAACGATGGTTTGGACCGCGCCGCGACCAGCGGTGCCGTGTGATGTTGTCCCGATGAAATTTCATCTGCTGCCATCCATCACCTTGCTGCCGCCTCCGCATGATTCTGCGGACAACGGACAGATCATCGAAGATTGGGCCCGGGGGCTCGATTGGGTGAAGTGGCTGCTGGGCAGTGTCCGCTCGCGGTCAGAGATGCTCTCGGTGGCCCTCGATCATCCATTGGCGGCCGCATGGGAGCAGTTCACGGAAGGTGTGCTTCTCGAAACCGTGGGGCCAGCTCTGAAACGAGCCTGGCAGGCCGCGCAGAAGGGTGATCTGGAAGCTCTCATCGAGATCGATGCCTCGTTGTCTGCCGCCCTTGATCCACAACTGGCGCGGCGCAGCATCAAAGCGGGCGCGGTGTTGCTGAAATCGACCCGCCATGCCCGCTACCAGGCGGTTCTGGGCCGGTTGCGGGAAGCGGTGGAGCAGGGGAGATGTCAGGGTCACATCGCCGTCGTGTGGTCCGCTGTGGGACATTTTTTCCAACTCAGTCTCGCCAACGTGATCGCTGAATACCTTCACCTGGAGTGGGACATCGCCTCACGAGCGGCGCAGCGCATCGCGAAACCGGCGGGCCGCCACGGCATCGCAGGCCTGACGAGCCGTGTCATGCGGGGCAATGCTGGCGAGGCCGCCTTGCGCGTCGTGGATGCCTGATCCGGCTATCTGCCGAGCAACTTGTTCACTCCGCCGCCGATTTTGGCGCCGTTTTCACCCTGCAGCAGGTTCTTGAGAGCGCCGCCGGCACTGGCCTTGGCTGCTTCGGAGCTCAGCCGGCTGAGGATCTGGGCTGTCAAGGCGGCAGGAGTGATGCCTTCAGCGCCTGTTCCGAGACCCGTCAGATGGATTTCCGGCAGTGTCACAGTCTTGCTGGCTCCTGGAACGAGACCGGCGGCGCTGGCGCTCACTTTGGCGCCCGTGATCAAGATCTCGTTGACCTGCAGCTTGATGGTCTTCTTGGGTTTGCCATCGGCCGAGGGTGCCGTTTGTGGATTGGCCGCGGCGGCGGCAGGCACCTGCTGCGAGGCGAAGGCCTTCGCGTTGTCGGCAATGTGTTTGAGGTTCGTGCCGCCCAGTCCGGCTTCGAGATTGATCTCGGGATCGAGGATTTTGATGTGTTGGATGACGATCTTGTCTCCACTGACGCTGTGGGTGTCCAGGGCGATGTCCGTGGTGCCGATGCGCAGGGCATACGGCCCGGTGAATCCCTGGGGATTGCCGATGACGAAGCCTTCGATGACGCCGGTGCCTGAAAGGGGCGAAAGCTTCACCGCAGCCACTGTCACACTGGTCTGCACGACCGGCGGAGTGCCGCTTTCAATACCGAACTTGATGATCTTGTCGAGCTGCGACCACCCGAACCACAGGAAGGCACCGATGAGAACGACCAGGACGATGATGATGCGGAGGAGCCATTTCATGGCCGCCAGTTTCCCTGCCGGCCATGATCTGTAAAGCCCGACGCTTGATCAAAACTTCACCGTGGCACCCAGTGTGGCTCCAAAGCCTGGCTCGTTGCTGCCTGAGCCGTGGTAGCGATAGGTCTGGTCCAGCAGGTTGTCGAGGGAGGCGGTGAGGATGAGGTTTTCCGTGACTTTGCAGCCCCCCCGAAGAGTGAGCACCCAGAACGAAGGAGTGCCGTTCGGCGGGATGCGGCCGGTGTCGGTCATGTCAGAGGCATTGATGCGGGCGGCCTCGCCATAGCTGAGGCACACGAATTCCGTCCAGAACCGGCTGTCCGTGCTCTGCCAGCGAATGCCGCCATAGCCGACGAGTGGCGAGATCTTGCCCAATGGCTCGCGGCGTTTGTCCGCGGTCGAATTGCCGACGTATTGGTCCACTTCCCCCTCCACCCACGCGATGTGGCCGAAGATGCTCCAGTTGGGGTTGATCTGCCAGCGGCCGGAAAACTCCACGCCCTGCATGTAGCCGTCACCGGCATTGCTCTTGTTGTAGGTGACGGGCGGGCCCGTCACGATGACGTTGCGCACGATCATGTCGTCGATCTTCGTGTAGAAGTAGCCAAAGCTGGCGCTGATCGTCTCGGTCTGCGCCTTGAGGCCGATTTCATAAGTCAGATAGGTTTCCGGGCTCAGACCTGGAGCCGGGATTTCCCGGTTGGCACCTTGGGAGAGATCATCACGGGTGAGGTCGGAGAGATTCGGGGCGCGGAAGGCCTGGGAAACGCCGCCATAGATCTGGTAGCGGTCCTGGTCGTCGAGATCGACGAGGAAGCGGAAGTTGCCGGAGAAGTTCTGATACTCGTCCGCGTAGCTGCTGATTCCCGTGGCGGCACCTGTGGTCGGATTGCGGCCTTCAAACTTGCCCGCATCCGCACGGACATGGGTGTAGCGGCCGCCGAGGGTCAGGTGCACACGGTCACCGGCGTCGATCTCATCCTGAAGAAAGATGCCCAGCAGATCGTAGCTGGCGTCGTCGGCCACAGAGCCTGCGAAATTGTTCGCGCCGTCGGTTTCCAGCCAGTCGTGATAATAGTCGATGCCATAGACCAGCTTTCCAATCGGCGAACTGCTCTCGAACTGAAGGTCCACGCCCAGGGTGCTCACATCCACGTCCTGGAACGTGGTGGCACCACCTCCGGTGACGCGGTATTGCTCCTCGCCAGCCGTCTGGAACGAAACGGTGAGGCTGGCGGCGTCGATGAAGCTGTTGAAGTCCGTGCCTGCCAGACGTGCGTAGGACAAGCTGCGGTTCTGGTCGAACAGGCGGATGCGATTGGTGCCGGGAATGGTGCCTTCAAAGGACACGCCGCTGGTCGTGTCGTGCGTGCGCCAGACATCGTTCTGGCGGAGCTGCTGGTGCACGGCGGTGAAGGCCCAGTGGTCATCCAGGGAGATGTCGAGGCGGGCGTTGAAAGCCCACTGGTCGTAGCCGGTGTTGCGCTGGCGCTGGCCGCTGCCGTCTGTCACATCGCCGAACTCGCTCAGGGTGGCGCCCAGGTGCAGGCCCCAGCGCTGACCTTCGCCGATGCTGGTTTCCAGGTGCTCCACATTGCTGTGTTCGGCCGTCGAGTGGCGGTAATCGAGCTGCCCGTGCGTGAAGAAACTGCCTTCTGCCTCACTGAGGTAGCCCGAGCCCTTGGTGAAGGCGTTCACTGTGCCACCGATGGCGTCACTGCCGTATAGCGTGCCGCCCTGCGATGGCAGCAGCTCGACGCGGCCGAGGGAGTATTGATCAATGGTGTTCCAATACTGGTTCGGGCCTTCGCGGAAGGTGGAGTTGTTGAAGCGCACGCCATCGATCATCAGCAGCGTGCGGAATCCGGTGAAGCCTCGGATGAAGGGCGATCCCTGGCCGTTGGAGGTCTTTTGAATGGCCACACCCGGCGTCTCACGCAGCGCTTCGGGAAAGGTCCGCACGAGCCGTTCCTCCATCTGTTTGTTCGTCAGCGTCTTGACCAGGGCGGGCACTTTGCCAGCGTCGGTTTCGGTCCGGTTGGCGGTGATGATCCTTTCCGGCAGCGCTTCAGACTTGCGGGCCCTCTTCTTTTCGTCCGGTGCTGGTTCGGCAGAAAGTCCGGCGGTGGCGAAGGTGGCGAATAACAACGGGATCGATAGACGGCGCATGATTGGGAGGGGCGTTGAGCAACGCATTCAGGCAAACCCTGATGCTCTTGTCACGCATTCCTCCGTGTTGCTTTGTGCAATTGGGTAAAAACAACCCAACACGTGCCGGCGTGGGATAAAAAACGACCATGTGAGCCGGCCGGGCTGCTGTGTGGGCGATTCGCCGGCGGTTTCGACTGTGCCGGATGCCAAAAGGCTTCACCCCTGCGTGAACTGGCCGAGAGCGCGGAATTTTTGGTATCGCTGCTCCAGCAGCGTCGGGGCCGGTGTCTTCGCCAGTTCGGCCAAGGTCGCCAGCAGGGCATCTTTGAGGGATGCGGCTGCGGTGGCGTGGTCGTTGTGCGCCCCGCCGAGCGGTTCGGGAATGATGCCATCGATGATGCCCAGCTTGGAAAGATCCTGGGCGCTGAGTTTGAGCGCTGACGCGGCCTCCGGGGCGTGTTCACGATGTTTCCAAAGGATCGCGGCGCAGCCCTCGGGGCTGATCACGGAGTAATAAGCGTTCTCCATCATGAGCACCTTGTCAGCGATGCCGATGCCCAGTGCGCCACCGCTGCCGCCTTCGCCGATGACAATGGCGATGACCGGGGTGCGCAGCGTCATCATCTCCCGCAGGTTGAAGGCGATGGCCTCGGCGATGTTGCGTTCTTCAGCACCGATGCCAGGGAAGGCTCCGGGGGTGTCGATCAGGGCGACGACCGGCAGGCTGAACTTCTCCGCCATGCGCATGAGGCGCAACGCTTTGCGATAGCCTTCGGGATGGGCGCTGCCGAAGTTGCGCAACAGATTCTCTTTCGTGTCGCGGCCCTTTTGATGGCCGAGGATGGCCACACGCTGCCCGCCGATGGTGGCAAAGCCGGCCGGCATCGCGTTGTCATCGCCGATGTGGCGGTCGCCGTGCAGTTCCACGAACTCGTCGCAGATGTGCTTCACGTAATCGAGCATGTAGGGCCGGGCGATGTGGCGGGAGATCTGCACTCGTTGCCAGGGGGAGAGGTTGGCATGAATGTCGCGCTGCAACTCGCCCATTTTGCGCTCCAGATCGGCCACCTGCTGGGTCAGCTTGTCAGTCGGCTTCAGGGAGAGCTTCTTTTTGGCCTCGTCGATCTCTTCACGGAGTTTGACGATGGGTTTTTCGAATTCCAAAACTTGTTTCATGGCGGGGCGGTCGGGAAAAGAGGTTTGAGAGTGATTACCTCACGAGGCTCAACTTTGACCCTCTGCGCACGAGCGCAAAGAGTTCTTCGATGTCCTCACGGGCGAGAAAGATGCCGGTCTCTGACTCGGCGGCGGGCGGCGGGACGGCGGCGGCGGGAGTGGCTCCTTTTTTGCCCGCCTCGGCTTGGTTCGGCTCTTCCACAGGCTGCGCACGAGGCACGGGAGGCGTGCGAATGACCACGCCGGGCTTCGTTCCTGGAATCCATTTCTCCGCCTCAAGGTAATGCGGATCGGTGGAAATGACCTGTTTGCCTTCATGGATCGCGTTCTTGCCCGCGATCTGGATTTCCACCGGCAGTCGTGTGCCGGGCGGCAGGCGGATGTCCTTCGCCTCATACACTTTGAAGAGATACTCCTTCTCCCCGACCTTCCGC
Organism: Prosthecobacter sp.; assembly: GCF_014879935.1. Classification (GTDB taxonomy): domain Bacteria; phylum Verrucomicrobiota; class Verrucomicrobiia; order Verrucomicrobiales; family Verrucomicrobiaceae; genus Prosthecobacter. The sequence continues at coordinate 15,448 of NZ_JACSRD010000271.1, read as the reverse complement.
AGCAGCATGACCTGCTTTTTCGACAGGCTGACGCCGAGATGGAAGTCCATCGGAATGATGGTGAGGTGATCGCCGGGCTGGAGATTGAAACTCATCAGGCCGCTGGAGCGGATGATGGAGTCCACGGTCGTTCCTTGCTTCGTGGCGATGAGATTGAGCGAATCCCCCGGCTGCACGATGTAATCCTTCTTCCCGCCCAGGTTTTCCGGCGAGTAGAGCTGGTCCATGTTGATCTCGCCGATGATGCGGATGGCGTCACCGCAGGTGGCGGAGTCCGGGAACTGCTGCCGCAGCTTGTAAAGCGCGTCACGGCCTTCCTCGATCTTCCCTTCGCGGATGAGATCGACGGCAGCCTCAAAGCGACGCACGCCCGGATCGATGCGCGGACGGTCCTTGCCCTTCATCGCGGCGATGTCTTCCTCCACCTGGCTCTCCTTGAGCAGGATGTTCATGTAAACCCAGTAGCCCATCGCCAGAGTGCCGGCCACAAGGCCCACGGTGATGAGGAAAATCAGCAGTTTGATCTGAGTCCGGGCCATCTAGGAGGTTTGAAATTTCAGATTTGAGATTTCAGATTTTTTAGCCCAGGAGGCCGCGGCGTTTGAAATCGAAGAGATTGATGTTCTGGGACTTCTCAATCATCTCCACGGTGAACTTCAGCAGGCAGATCTCCCAGGTGTCGTCCACGCCCTGGATCACTGCCCGCATCGGGTTGCCGCTGGTGCGGATGTCGGAGAGCAGCTTGCCGCAGACGTGATCCATCGATTCATGGACGATCTGCTCGGTGATCTCCCCCTTGCGGAACTTGAAGCCGTATTTCAGGATGGCCAGCTTGTGCAGGTTTTCCTTCAGAAAGTCGCCAAAGGCGGCCACTTCCGGGCCGAAGCCTTCGAAGTCAAAATTTCCCGGCATCTCCGGGCGTAGGATGAGCGGTTTCTCGGCCTCGATGCGGCCTTCACGCACGCGCACGGCACCCACGGTGTCCATGAGCTCGGTCACGATCTGGAACTCGAACTGGGTGCTGCCGAAGGTGTCGATGCGGCGGTCCGGCTCATGCAAAACCTGGGTGTTTTCCAGCGCATATTGAATGTCGAACTCTGTGGGCATTTCGTTTGGGGGTCGCGGAGATTAGACTGCTTGGGAGCAGGGGCCAGTGATTTCTTGGCTGTGGCGGTTGTGCGGGCGGAGGCGCTGTTCTACTGGGATGAGACATGAAACTGCCGCCCCATTTGCTCGATGAGATCGTCACCTCCCTTGGCGAGGTGTTCGCCGGCCGTCGCTATGCGGACCGGGTGATCGAGTTTGTGTTCAAGCGTCATCGGAAATGGGGCAGTCGTGACCGCCGCATGTTCGCCGAATCGGTTTACGAGTGTGTGCGCTGGTGGCGCTGGTTCTGGTTTGTGGCGGGGCTGCCGGATGCGGAGCACGGGCAGGCGGAAACCATCACACCGGAACGGATCTGGCGCGTGTGGGCCGCTTATTGGGTTACGAACGGCCGCGAGCTGCCGCACGATGAAAACGCGCCCGAGGTTTCCGCCGGGGAAATGCTGAAGCGCGCGAAACAGACGCCGCCTCCGGCGATTCGCGCCTCCATTCCGGACTGGCTGGAGCAACGCGGCACACAGGAACTGGCAGACGCCTGGCCGGCGCTGCGTGAGGCGCTCAACCAGCCGGCGGATGTGTTTCTCCGCGTCAATACGCTCAAAACCGACCGCCGCTCACTGAAAGAACGACTGGGCCAGGAGGGATTCGAGACCGAAGCTGTCGATCATGTGCCCAGCGCCCTGCGCATGAAGCAGCGGGCGAACACGTTTGGCTCGAAGGCCTTCAAGGAAGGATTGTTCGAGGTTCAGGACGCGGCTTCCCAGCTCATCGCACCCTTTTTGCAGCCGGAACCCGGCATGCGCGTCATCGACGCCTGTGCCGGCGGTGGCGGCAAGTCGCTCCACATCGCGGCGATCATGCGTAACAAGGGGCGCATCCTCGCGCTGGACATTCACGCCTGGAAACTGGCCGAACTGCGCAAGCGGGCCTCACGCGCCGGTGTGGACATCATCGAGGCGCGTGAGATTGACGGCTCGAAAACGATCAAACGCCTCGCCAAAAGCGCGGATCGTGTGCTGCTCGATGTGCCGTGCTCCGGTCTGGGTGTTCTGCGTCGCAATCCCGACGCCAAGTGGAAGCTCAGCGACGAGGAGATCGCACGCCTCACCTTTTTGCAGGCCGAGATCCTCGAAAGCTACAGCCGCATGGTCGTTCCCGGCGGCAAGCTGGTTTATGCCACCTGCAGCATCCTGCCGAGCGAGAATGAACGGCAGGTGCAGTCATTCCTGGCCCGCCATGGCGGCGAATGGACGCTGGAGGAGGAACTGCATCGCAACCCGGAGCAGGGGGGCTTTGATGGCTTCTATGCCGCGAGGTTGATGAGAAATGCGGAAGGTGGAGTTCGGAATGAGGAATGACCGGATCAGAGATTCCGCAATCCGCATTCGCCATTCACATTTCATTCAATGGCATCCGCAACCGCTGCCGCAGGAGCCGGCTCCGCCGCCTTTGGGGGCTGAACTGGTGCCGCCCATGATTCCTGTGCCGCCGACGGGGACGCGACGAATGGGTTCAACACTGTCGGGATGCTGTGTGAGCGCCGCGTCCTTCATGCTTTGACGAACTTCGAAGCGCTTTGGCTGTTCGCCTTCAAACTGGGGGATGGTTTCGTAAACGTAGGTGGGCATGATGAGGAATGACGAAGCCAGAGCCGAGCGAAGCGAGACAGACGAGTGAAACGAGCCCGGAGGGTGGCGCAGCGTATCAATGTCGAATGACGAATGGGGTGCAAGCCGGGAAAACAAAAGCGGCGTCCCGGTGAGGGGACGCCGCGTGAGCGAGTTGTTTTCCAGAGATGCTTACTTCTCGTCGTCGATGGAGAGCACCTTGTAGCCGCCGATGCCCTTGAAGTAGAGCAGGAGCAGGAGGTAGATCGCCGCCATCGTGGCGGGGATGTAGGCGTCGAACTTCAGGGTCATGCGGTCGCCCTGCTGGTCAGCGGTCACGACTGTCTGCTGTTCAGCCGTCTTCTCCTTGGCTTCCTTCGCTTCGGCCAGCTTCTTGCCATCAAGGCCGAGTGCCGCTGTGGCGTTCAAGTTCAGGAACTTGCTGGGCTCAGCAGCCTTGTAGGTTTCAAAGAGAGCCGGGTTCTTCGTTTTGAGGTCTTCGCCAGCGAAACGGTCCTTCATGTAGCCGAGGCCAGGACCGCCGATGATTCCTGCGGAGAGCATGCCGATGCCGCCCATGATGGAGATGGCAACAGCACCGGTGCGCGGGAAGCGGTCGGAGGCGACGGCGAGCATCGTGGGCCAGAAGAAGGTCTTGCCGAAGGCATAGATGCCGAGGGCGATGAGCGCCGTGGTGAAGGTGTTCATGCCGGAGGCCATGGTCAAACCGCCAGCGGCCAGGGCCGCGCAGACGAACAGGAGGCCGACAGGGGAGAGCTTGAGCGTCTTCTCGATCCAGTGGGCGCAGAAGCGGAGACCGAACATGATGGCGGAGGTCCAGAGGAACAGCGCCTTGCCCTGTTCAGGCGTGAACAGGTTGCCCGTGATGTTCTGAATCCAGCCGTCGGTGCCGAGTTCGACCGCGCCGACGAGGGCGTGCGTCACGAAGAGAACAAACAGCACGAGCGAACCGAGCGAGAACTTGGTGATCACCGCCACGACGATGAGAATCAGGCCACCGATGGCGAAACCGAGGTTTTTGGCCAGCCCGGCTTCAAGACCGATGACGCCCTTCAGGAAGTCGCCAAAGAACAGGGCGAGCAGGGCGCAGGCGACGAGGCCACCGAGGATGCCGACGTCCTTGAGCATGTTGCCAAAGCTGACGCCTTTGGCGGCCGCCTCGGATTTCGGGAAGGTCTGGCCCATGAACATGAGGCCGTAGATCACCGTCGGGATCAGGTAGAGGGCGAGCTGGATGCGCCAGTTGATCTCCATCTTGTCATCCAGGAACCAGCCGAGAACGACACCGATCACCATGCCGGCAGGCCAGGAGGCATGCAGGATGTTGAGGTAATGCGTGCGGTTTTCCGGGAACAACGTGGCGACGAGCGGATTCGCCACGGCTTCCAGTGTTCCGTTCGCAAAGGCGAACACGAACATGCCGAGGGAGAGCACCATGTAGGCATTGCCGCCGCTGGCGGTGAAGGTGATCAGGGCGGACACGACGTGAAGGACGAAGGCCAGGACCACGAGCTTGCCGTAGCCGATCTTGTCCACGATCACCCCGCCGAGGATGATGCCGAAGCAGAAACCATTGAAGCCCATGCCTCCGATGGCGCCGAGCTGGGCTCCGGTGAAGCCGAACTCCTTGGCCCAGTTGTCAAAAATGCCGCCGCGGATGGCGAAGCCGACGCCGGCCGCGAGGATGGCCATGAAGCCGGCCCAGAGAAGTCTCATTCGATTGTTTTCGCTCATAGAGGAGGTGTGGAGTGTGGGTTGGTGGGTGTGGTTGTCGGGAAAGCGCGTGTTTTAGGTGCCGCCCTTCGTTGCGACAAGGAAAAAATGTCGCCGCTCCCTGTTTGAAAAACGTTTCGGGCACGGGACGGCGGGAAAAGAGGGCTCGCGGGCCGGTCCCGGGCCGGGAGATCACCGCAGAGACAGCGATGTGGCCGTCTCGGGACTCGACAGCAGCGAAAAGAGCCGTTCAATGCCGGCCTCCCGACTATGAAGACCTGTGCCCGAATCTTGTTCCTGCCTCATGGCCTCCTGCTTGTCGTTGTTGGACTCGCAGTTTGGGCGTGGCCCTGTTTGGCGGCGAACCGGGTGTCGTCTCCGACGCAGGTGCAGCCGGAGGTTCTGGCTGGTCCCGTCATCGTGGGGGCTGGCGAGTCGGTGGGGATCGGCGTGGCCCTTGGCATTGATGAGGGCACCAAGATGCCCAAAGTCTCCAAGATCTTCCCAGGATCACCCGCGGCGGAGGCGGGCCTGGCCGAAGGGGACATGATCCGGGAGATCAATGGCGTGCAGACCACCGGTCTGGCGCTGGAGCAGTGCGTGAAGATGATCCGGGGCGATGCCGGAACGATCGTGACCCTCGAAATTTTGCGCGCTGAGGACGGTGCGGCCATTGTGTTGAAACTGAAACGGCGGGCGTTTCGGCTGACGGACGGCTGAGCGTTGTGGAGACGAGCGGCACTGCACTGCACTGCACTGCTGCACGACGTCATGGCGGAACGGGAAGTTCGGCGAGGATGTGGCGCAGTTGCTCGATTTTGACGGGTTTCGTCAGGTGGGCGTGAAATCCGGCCTCCTTGGCCTGGCGCACATCTTCTTCAGTGCCGTAGCCGCTGAGAGCGATGCCGATGACAGGGCGGATGGCTTGAAGGGAACGCATGAGGTCAAGGCCGCTGCCATCCGGCAGGCCGAGATCGCTGATGACGACATCGTACTCCCCGGTTTCGTAGGCGGCGATGCCTTCCCGGCGCGAGCCGGCGGCGGTGATGCGATGCCCGCTACGGGTCAACAGGCGCGTGAGAGCGTCACGAGTGGGCGCGTGATCTTCCACCACCAGCAACCGCAGGGCCTGGACGGGAGGCGGAGGCGTGGTGTGTTGCGCCGCGGCTTGGCCGGGCGCGTCCGCCGTGGCGAGGGTGACGGTGAAGGTGGCGCCTCGCCCGGCACCGGGGCTCGCGACCTGGATGGTGCCGTGATGAGCATCGACAATGGCTTTGGAGATCGTCAAACCGAGGCCGAGGCCGCCGAAACGGTGCTTCCCAGCGACATCGCCCTGCTCAAAGGCGCTGAAGATGTGCGGCATGGCCTCGGCGCTGATGCCGACGCCAGTGTCGGCGACGCTGACGGTCACGTGGTCGTCGGCGCAGTTGCGCGTGCGCACGGTGATGGTGCCGCCTTCGGCGGTGAATTTGAAGGCGTTCTTGAGGAGATTCCAAAACACCTGGTGCAGGCGTGCCGGGTCGCCCAGCACATGGTGGCGGGCGGCGGTGACGTCGAAGACGATGTCCACATTCTTGCCGGGTCCGTCGCTGCGGATGATTTCGTGGCAGTGGCGCAGCAGGTCGTGGATGTCCACGGGCACGTGTTCGATGGTCAGCTTGCCATGGCTGATGCGGGTGACATCGAGCAGGTCGTCGATGAGACGCGCCTCCAGCTCGATGTTGCGGCGCATCATGGTGAGCTGCTCGCGTGCGTCGGCGGGCAGGCTGGCGTCTTCCTGGAGGGCGGCCACGCCCATCAGGACGGGGGTCAGCGGTGTGCGCAGCTCATGGCTTAGCGCGGCGAGGAAGTCGTCCTTGGCGCGGTTGGCGGCGCGTGCCTCCTCCATGTTCTGCCGCAGGGCCTCACGCTGCATGGCGAGATCGAAAAAGATGCCCGCCTTGCTCTTCAGGATGTGAGGCTCAATGGGTTTGAAGATGAAATCGACCGCGCCGGCCTCGTAACCGCGAAAGTGCCTCTGCTGGTCGATGGCGCCGGCGGTGACGAAGATGATCGGCACGCGCCGGGTGCGTTCCGTGCCGCGCATGAGCTCCGCCAGCTCAAAACCATCCATCCCCGCCATCTGCACATCCAGCAGCGCAAGCGACACATCGTGGACGAGCAGCAGCTCCAGTGCCTCAAAGCCGGAGCGTGCCTTCAGCAGTTCCAGCCCGTCGCGTTTCAGCAGGGCTTCCAGCGCCAGGAGATTGCCCTCCAGGTCGTCCACCAGCAGGAATTTGATCGTGGGCGGTGTCATGACGGCGCGGGGACGAGTTCCCGCAGCAGCAAGGCGGCGATTTGTGATGGATCGACGATTTGCGCCGTCGGACAGGCGTCGAGAGCGGCCTCCGGCATCGCAGAGGCCTCGGCGGTGGCCGGGTCCTGCACGTAGGCGCGACCACCGGCGTCCACCAGCGCCTTCAGACCGGCGGCACCGTCACTGCTGGCACCGGTGAGGATGATTCCGGCCAGGGCATCGCCATAGGCATCGGCGGCGGATTCGAACAGCACATCGATCGACGGGCGTGAATAGAGCACACACTCGTCCTGGGAGAGGGAGAGCACGAAATCGGGCTCCACCAGGAGGTGATAGTTCGGCGGGGCGATGTAAACGACGCCAGGGAGGATCGGCTCCTTGTCCTCCGCCTCCTTCACGCTGAGCTGGCAGCGGCTGTTGAGCAGGGGGGCGAGCAGGCTTTCACCGTCCGGCGGCAGATGCACGACGATCATCACCGGCAGTGGAAACCGCCGCGGCAGCAGCGGCAGGAAGCGCAACATCGCCCCCAGCGCCCCGGCGGAACCGCCGATGACGAGCGCACGAAACTGGCGGTGGGCGGGTTCGTGATTCATCCGCGTTTCTGGTAGATGCGTTCGCTGCGGGAGAACTCGGCGAAGTCACCCGCGTGGGCGGAGAAGTGCAGGCTTTCCTTGCTCCCGAGCCCCAGGAAGCCTTTGCGGACGAGCGAGTCCTTGAACAGGCCCACGGCGCGGTTTTGCAGCTCCCGGTTGAAGTAAATGAGCACGTTCCGGCAGCAGACGAGGTGTACCTCCGCAAAGACGGCATCGGAAGCCAGCGTGTGGTCGGAGAAGACCACCCGTTTGCGCAGCGACTTGTCAAAGACGGCCGCGCCATACGCGGCGGTGTAATAGTCCGAGAGCGAGCGCTTCGCGCCGGAGCGCTGGTGGTTGGTGGTGAATTGGGCGATGCGGGCGAGGTCATACACCCCGGCCTCCGCCTTGCGCAGCGCCGTGGAGTTGATGTCCGTGGCATAAAACAGCGTGCGTTCCTCCAGTCCCTCCTCGCGGAACAGGATCGCCAGCGAATACAGCTCCTCCCCGCTGCTGCACCCGGCGATCCACACCTTCAGCGATGGATAGGTGCGCAGATGCGGCACCACCTCCGTGCGCAGCACGCGGAAGAAGCCCGGATCGCGGAACATCTCGCTCACCTGCACGGTCAGGTGGCTGAGCAGTTGCGGCAGCATGCCTGGATCATGCAGCACCCGCTCCTGCAAGGCGGAGAAGGTCGTGCAGCCAAAGCGGTCCCGCGCCTGCAGCAGGCGGCGTTTCAGCGACGCGGGGGAGTAGTCGCGGAAGTCGTAATGATACTTCTGGAAGATGGCTTCCATGAGGAGGTGCAGTTCGATGTCCTCGGTCTCGGCGGCGGCAGTTTTCATCAGCGGGGCATCCAGACGCGGATGAGGGAGAGCAGTTTTTCGATGTCCAAAGGCTTGGCCAGATAGTCGCTGGCGCCGGCGGCCAGGCATTGCTGCTGGTCGGAGGGCATGGCCTTGGCGGTGAGGGCGATGATGGGCAGCTTCTGCCACTCCGGCCGCTGCCGGATGGCCCGCATCGCGGCCAGCCCGTCCATTTCCGGCATCATGATGTCCATCAGGACCAGATCCACCGGCGCGGGGGATTTCTGCACGCGGTCGAGCAGATCGATCGCCTCGCGGCCGTTGCGTGCCACCTGGATGTGCACACCCAGCGGCTCCAGCATGCTGGTGAGGGCGAAGATGTTCCGCACATCGTCCTCGGCCAGCAGGATGCGCCTGCCTTCCAGCGCGGCCTCACGGCTGCGGGCCTTTTCGATCATGCGCTGCTTGTCGGCCGGCAGTTCACGCACCACCTGGTGGAGGAAGAGCGCCACCTCGTCGAGCAGGCGCTCGGGAGACTTGGCGCCTTTCACGATGATGGCCTTCGAGTAGCGCCGGAGCTGCTGCTCCTCCTCTTCGCTCAGCTCACGGCCGGTGTAGATGATCACCGGCGGGAAGGGGTAGGAGTCGCTGCCGCTGAGTTTCTCCAGCAGTGAGAATCCGCTGGAGTCCGGCAGCGCCAGATCCAGCACCATGCAGTCAAAGGTGCCGCCGCCGAGCTGCCGCAGGCAGGATGCCGCGTCGGAGGCGCCCACCGTCTCCACCTCGCGGGAGGAAAGCAGATCACACAGCGCCCCGAGCTGCACAGGGTCGTCTTCCACCACAAGAACGCGGCGCAATTGATGCGCGAGCTGCTTCTCCAGCTTCTGAAACGCCTCCACCAGGCTCTCCCGCGTCACCGGCTTCAGCATGTAGCCCACCGCTCCCATGGCCAGCGCCTTTTCCGCGTAGTCCGTGGCGGAAATGACATGCACCGGGATATGCCGCGTGCGCGGATCGTGCTTCAACCGCTCCAGCACAAAGAGCCCCGAGCCATCCGGCAGGCCGATGTCCAGCAGGACGGCGCTGGGCACATGCTCGCGTGCCAGCGCCAGCGCCTCGTTCGCGCTGGTGGTCATCAGGCACTGGAAATTCTGGTCGTGGGCCAGGCTGGCGAGCACCTCGGCAAAGGGCAGGTCATCCTCAATCAGCAGGATCACCTGGCTGCCCGGCGTGAGACGGTCGCGATCATCCTTGGGCATGGAAGCCGCCGCTGCGGTGGAGCGGGGCGTCAGACGCGCACCCGCAGGCGGCGGAGCGATCTCCGGCGGCAAAACCAGGCCCGGCGAGGGCGGAGTGGCCGTGCCCGGAGATTCCGGCAGGATCACGGAAAAGACGCTGCCTTTGCCCACCTGGCTGGCCAGTTGGATGTCCCCGCCCAGCAGCCGTGCCAGCTCGCGGGAAATCGACAGCCCCAGCCCTGTGCCTCCATACTTCCGGCTCGTCGTGCCATCTCCCTGGCAGAACGGCTCGAACACCAGGGTCTGCTGCGCCGGATCGATGCCGATGCCCGTGTCCTTCACCGCAAAAGAGACACGACCACGCCCTGCGGCAGCCACTTCGAGCGTCACCGATCCCTGCTCGGTGAATTTCAACGCATTGGAAAGCAGGTTGCGCAGGATCTGCTCCAGCCGCTGCGGGTCGGTGGTCACCGTGGCGGGCGCACCCGGTGTCGCATGCAGGTCCAGCATCAGGCCACGCCGTCCGGCCACGGGCTCAAACTGCCCCCTCAGGCCCTCCAGCAGCCGTGCGACCTCGATGGACTCCGGTTTCACATCCATCCGACCCGCTTCGATCTTCGAGAGGTCCAGCACGTCATTGATCAGCGCCAGGAGGTCGTTCCCCGAGCCCTGGATCGTGCGCGCATAGCGCACCTGCTCCTCCGTCAGGTTCCCGCCACGATTCTCCGCCAGCAGTTGGGCCAAAATGAGGGCTGAATTCAGGGGCGTGCGCAGTTCGTGCGACATGTTCGCCAGGAAGGCCGACTTGTAGCGGCTGGCCTGCTCCACCAGCCGCGCCTGCGCCTCCAGCCCCTGCTTCGCCTCCACCAGATCATCCCGCTGTGTCTCGAGCTGCCGCGTCTGTGCCTCGAGCTGCATGTTGTTCTGCTCCAGCTCCGCCTGCTGCTGCTCCAGTTGCGCCTGCGTGCGTTGCAGCGTCTGGCTTTGCTCCTCCAGTTCCTCATTGGAGACGCGCAGCTCCTCGCTCTGGGCCTGCACCTCCTCCGACTGTCGTTGCGTCTCCTCCAGCAGCTCCTCGATCCGTGCGCGTGACTTCGCCGCCTGCACCGCCGCCGCGATCGATTCGCCCGTGCGCACCAGCAGTGTCGTGCCGTTCTCAGGCACCGGCCCGAAGAAGCCCAGCTCCACCACCGCGATCACTTTGTCATCCACCTCAGCCGGCGCGATCACCAGATGCCGCGGCCGCTCCTGTCCCAAGGCCGAGCCAATCGCCAGATAACCTTCCGGCACATCATCCACCACAAACGTGCGCCCATCCTTCGCCGCCTGGCCCAGCAGTCCCTCTCCCAGGGCAAAACTCTGCGGCACCGCCGCCCCCGGAGGCAGCGCATACGCCGCCGAGCGGCGAAACAGGCCATCATCCTCGATGAAAATCACGCCCGCGTTCGCACCCGTGTATTCGCACAGGAAACGCAGCGCACTGTCGCCCAGCCGGGCCAGATCCGGCTCCCCGATGAGCTTTTCCCCCAGCAGCGTCTGGCCCGTCTGCAGCCATTCCTGCTGCTTCCGCGCCAGATCCGTCTTTCGCACCAGCCACGCCACCGCGATCGCCAGCGCGATGCCCAGCAGCCCCGACAGCAAACCGCTGCGCATCGCCGTGCTGAACGCCGCCTCCGTCTCCGCGAATCGTTCGCGCAGCAGCGTCCGCTCCTCCTGCTGCATCTCCGTGATCGTCCGCCGCACCTCCTCCATCGCCACCTTGCCGCGGTCAGTCATCACTGACTGCCGCACCTGCTCAAAGCCCGAGGTGCGCCGGAGGGTGATGTTCTCCGCCAGATATTGCTGCTTCAGCTCCACCTGGCTCTTCAGCACCGCCACCCGCGCATGCTGTTCCGGATTGTCAGCCGTCAGCCGCTCCGCATCCGCCAGCCGGTCGCCGATGCGGGCGTTCGCCGTCTCATAGGGTTCCAGGTAGCGGTCATTCCCGGTGATCAAAAACCCGCGCTGCCCCGTCTCCGCATCCTTCATCAGGGAAAACACATCGCTCAACGTCGTCATCACCTCATACGTGTGCGAAACCTTGCCCGTCATCTCCCGCAGCCGCTGCAGGTTCACATACGACACCACGATGTTCGCCACGAAGAACAGCAGCACCGCCGCCAGACCCGCCAGCAGCACGACGCCAGAGGTGGAAGGGCTGCGGGGCTGGCTGGAGACGGGAAGAGGGGCGGAGGGCTCGGACATGATCGGCCGGGGAGTGGGCACAAGGTTGAAACCGTGTTATTCGCACCCCGCAATCCCGGGAGATGTATCAAACATCGTCCCGAACCGTTGGCGCGCGACAGGCCGCGCCCCTTGGGAGCAGAGGCGGTCCTGCCGCGCTCTGGGATCCCGGCACAGAACCCGCCTGTGACTCACGTTTGACTTTCAGACCATGAAACGCCTGCTTCTCGTCCTCCTCGGCCTGATTTCGCCTCTGCTCGCACAGGAAAAACATGCGCCGATGCATCGGCTCACCTGGGAGGAGTATGCAGGCACGCTGGCGCATTGGCGGAAGGCTTTTCCGAAGGTTGCGGTGCTCGAATCGCGTGGGATGAGCGGGCAGAACATGCCGGTGTATTTGCTGAAGATCACCGATCCGAGGGTGAAGAACGTGGACAAACAAGTGTGCCTCGTCACCACGCTGCACAGCGGGCCGGAGCGCACGGGCACGACGGGGGCGATGGCCTTTGCGGAGTGGTGCCTGAGCGATGATCCGCTGGCGGTGGAAACGCGGAAACGACAGATCGTGCTCATCATGCCGTGCGTGAATCCGCTGGCGATGTTTTACACGGATCGCTTTCGCAATGAGCACGGCGTTGATCCTTACACGGGCACCGGACGTGTGGGAAAAATCTGGGATGTGAAGTCGCTAACGATCAACAAGCCGGAACAAGCACCGGAGCTCGCCGCGGTGCTCTCAGTAATCGACGAATACCAACCGGAGGTGCATGCGGACCTGCACGGCACCGGCTTGCAGGAGTATGCGCCGGATCAGCTCGGCTCGCGGCGCATGTATCAGGGCCAGATCATGACGGAGGTTACGGGTGGGGCGTATTCGAACTACGCGCTGCGTCCGTGGGACTGGCGTGTGACCGAGGCGATGATCGCGGCGGGCAAGGAGGCGGGTTTTCCATCGGATCGCTTCGAGGCGGATGCACAGCGCACGTTTTGGGGACCGGAACTCGCGCCGCTCGGCAAAAAGCTCTGGCACGGTATGCCGCTCTTCTATTCCGCGCACTACGGCTACGCGAAGTATCACACGATGGTCATCACACAGGAGGTGGCGTGGGAGCAGAGCCTCGTGGCGAGGATGAAAGGCCTCATGAAGATCGGCAACGAGGCGTGGCTGGATGAAAACGTGCCTGGTTATCCCGTGAATCGCATGCGGCACTTCGTCGGGCATTTTGTGACCGCGTATGGCCGAAACGCGACGGAGCGCCGTGCGAGCCGTGTGGAGCTTTGGAACCAGCAGAGCGAGTTCGCGCTCGGTTTTCTTTATCCGCAGACGGTGGGCCGCGAGAGCCTCGTGGTGGCCACGACGGCCGCGGCGAAGAAAAAGATCGTCGCGAAGGAGTTTCCCGAAGCCGTGAAAAAGTTCATCGGCGCCGGTCCAGAGCTCAAAGTGGCGATGGAAGCGCCGAACGAGCAACTGCTCGCCGCGACGACGGACGCGACGATCACGAAGGGCATCGGATTTCGGATGCGATTGCCGTATCGAGCGCCCACAAAGCTCGATGTGCGGCTTAACGGTCGCGCTTTGAAGCCTATCGCGGCGGATGGCTATGAAAGCTGGTTCGCGGATGGTTTCACGCAGGTGCAGGTGAACGTGCCGCCGCAAAAACTCGCCGCAGACGGCCTTTACTTCATCACCTGCGCCTACGAGCCGGATGAGCAGCGACCGAACGGCTGGATGCCACCCGCCGAGGTGCGCAAGCTCTACGCCACCGACAAAGCCGATGCCACGCCCGCGACCCACGTCGATGTGGCCTATGGCCCGCACTTTCGCCAGACGATGGATGTGTGGCTCGCGAAGTCCGCGAAGCCGACGCCGGTCGTGTTTTACATCCACGGCGGAGGCTGGGGTGCGCAGGACAAGACGGACATTCATCAGCATCTCGATGTGCGGGCTTTTCTCGATGCCGGCATCTCCGTGGCCTCGATCAACTACCGCTTCCTCGCCGATGCGAACGCCGCGAAGGTCACTCCGCCGCTGCAATGGCCGCTGATGGATGCCGCGCGTGCCTTGCAGCATCTGCGCTCGAAAGCCAGCGAGTGGAACCTCGACAAAACACGCATCGCCGCGAGTGGCGTGAGCGCAGGCGGCTGCTCCAGCCTCTGGCTGGCGATGCATGGCGACATGGCCGATGTGAAAAGCGCTGATCCCATCGCCCGCGAGTCCACGCGAGTGCTTTTCACGGTCACCAAGGCTCCACAGCCGTCGCTCGATCCGAAACAGCTCGTCGAATGGATCCCCAACAGCGAATACGGCGGCCATGCGTTCGGCTACATCGGCAAAACGCGCAAAGAGACCTTCGCTCCCTTCCTCGCCAATCGAGACAAGCACCTCGCCGATCTCCGCGAATGGTCACCCATGTCCCACGCGAGCGCCGACGACCCTTTCGCGGTCCTTTTGACGACCAAGGAGGACAAACCTCCCGTCAAAGGCGAGCCGCAGAAAGACCCGACGCACAGCGCTGTGCTCGGTTTGATGCTTGAGGACACTTTGAAGCCTCTCGGCGTGAAATGCGAGGTGCGGCATCCGTTGGATGGCCAGCCGGAGACGACGATGCAGGAGGTGTTGATGCGGGAGTTTGGACGTCGCTGATGGGCCTGCGGGCGGAGACGTGCGGCGCTGATTGTTTCGCGTTCAGATTAGCGGCGTCAAAGTCACCCTCGGGGCGCTGTATGATGCGTATGGCAGCTTCGGAGCCGTGCATCTTTACGGCACGAAAGGCGATCTCGCCGTGAAGCTCACCGATACCTACCACGCATTCCGCGGCCAGCTCGTGGCCTTCATCGACATGCTCCGCACCGGTGAGCGTCCGCTGCCCTTTTACGAAACCGTCGAACTCATGGCCGTCATCATCGCCGGCATCCGCAGCCGCGAACAGGGCGGCGCGGTGGTTTCGGTTCAGGCGGTGCTGTCGGAAGTTTGAAAGATGGCGGATGGCCAAGCATAGAAACCCTCCAGCGGCATGTAACGTCCAGGATCAGGCGACGGCGAGGGGTGGACTTTAATACACGACAGACAGCCTCCGAGGCCTGCATCCGTTTTGTTCGCCTTTGTGTGGTCGTGATGATTGGTCATGGCTTCAGTCCAAGCAGCTTGAGTGATGCCGCGATGCGTTCTGAATCGGAGTGGCCCGCAAGAGCTGACCGTAGATGCTCTCGTCCTGTATCCTGCAAAGGAGAATCGACGGTCAATAGTCGGTTCGGTTCACGATACGCAGCAAACCAGGGATCTCCCTGTTCAGTCACGAAGCGAAACAGATCCTCAATACAACGTTCAAACATGTGCCCGCTCTTGGCGTTGAAGCTGTGATGATAGTGGCCCACCCTCATGCGAGTGGAGTCACTCATCGGACCATTCAGTGCGACCGCTTCAAAAGTGTCGTTGAGCACGCGAATGCCGAAGTGAACTCCGAACTCTACTTTAAAGTTGATGGGGCCTCCATAGCTGCTGCCACCGCGGTGAAGATGGATGACATCCACCGTGTGCTCGTGCCTGCGAGTCCAGAACATCTTCTTCGATCTGGAGAATCCCAAGGCTGCAACTCGTGATGTGAAGTCTCGGCAAGCGTCCTCCTGCCTCTCACGGACTATCTTCGTGGTCTCTGGTCCTGCGAGCATGGTGTGCTGAGGTTTGGTGAGCGTTGTTTATCCACACTTAATTGTGGGCGAATCAGATTCGCCCACAGTTTTTCGTGGTCTTTAAGGTGTGCTTTTGACGTGAATGAAGTATCACAAACCAAGCGAAGGTTGAACTGAGCCGCTGCGCGGAGGGTGCGTGAGGGGAGTTTGGATGGGGAGTACGCTGGGGGGCTAT
>NZ_JACSRD010000119.1 GCF_014879935.1 Prosthecobacter sp. | reverse complement strand
CAGCTCGGAGTAGAAGTCCGAGACCTGGAGGTGCTTCTGGAGCGTCATGACGGCCAGGGGCGCGCCGTCCCTCCCCTTCCCCGGTACGGCCGCCGCGCGCGGGTGGAACCAGAGAAACTTGCCGTCGTCATGTTTCATCACCGTTTCGAGCTTCACGGTGAAGTCCACAGGCTCGGCGGCATGAAGCCACGATGCGGCCGCCAGGATCATGAGACATGAGGAGAGCTTCATCGTAGATCGGGTTCAGTGGGTGCCTGTTTGCTGCCATTCCCCGAACACTTTCGCCATCTCGGTGACGCGTTCAGGATGGGCGGACGATAAATCGCGGCTTTCTGCACGATCCTCGCTCAAATCATAGAGCTGCCACTTGCCCTTCGGTGCGGCGACGAGCTTCCAGTTGGCGATCCGCACGGCTTTGTGGCCGCTCGTGGCCCAGCAGAGGCTTTCGTGGCTGTTTCGCGGCTTTCCTTCCAACACAGGACGCAGCGATTTTCCGTCCATCGGAGCCACGCTGCGATTGTCGAAGGCTTCGGGGTAGTATTGACCGGAAACATCGAAAACGGTCGCGGTGATGTCGGTGATGTGGCTGAGCTCGGGGCTGATCTGGCCGGCTTTCACGACTCCGGGCCACCAGGCAATCAACGGCGAGGAAATGCCGCCTTCGTAGTTCGTCTGCTTGTGAGATCGGAAAGGTGTATTCGACAGCGTGGCCCAGGCTGGTCCTGCGGTGACGAAGGTATCTCCCGGGCCGGGCATGATGTCGGGTTTGTTGCCCACGCGGGTGCGTTTGCCGTCGCTGCGCCATGTTTGACCGTTTTTGTCGAGCTGGCCGACGGCCTTGTCGGACGCGCCATTGTCACTGAGGAAGAAGACGAGCGTGTTGGTGCCCTTCACCGCCTCCATCACGCGACCGACGCTCTGATCGAGGCAGTCGATCTGCGCAGCAAAGACGGCCATGCGCTCCGCTTCCCAGTCGAGATGCTCCGCAGCGCTCCACGGCTTCGCGGCAGGGTCGCGTGCGGAAAGTTTCGTGCCCGCGGGCAGGATGCCTTTTTCAATGAGACGCTGCAGCCGCTGCTCGCGCGCCGTGTCCCAGCCGAGTTCGCGATAGAGCTTCCGATACTTTGCGATGTCCGCCTCCTTCGCGTGCAAGGGCCAGTGCGGCGCGTAGTGGGACATGTAGAGCAGGAAGGGCTTCGATTTGTCGCGCTGCTGGAGGAATTCGAGCGTGAAGTCGGTGATGAGATCGGTCTTGTAGCCGCCTTCGGGGATCGAGAAAGGCTTTCCATCACGATAGAAGGCCGTGTTGCGCACATCGGCGAAGTAGTTGCCCGGTCCCTGATGCCCGGTGCTGCCAAAGTAGCGGGCGACATGCCGCGAGAGGTTCTCAGGCGCATGCCAGTCCTCCGCCGTGAGCATGTCGAGCCGGCCGACGGCGCAGGTTTCATAGCCCGCGCGGTTCAGCACCTCGAACATCGTCACGCAGTTGCCCTTCAAGAGCCCCGTCCACTGCGTGATGCCGACGCGGTGCGGATGCTGTCCGGTCATCAACGCCGCCCGCGATGGGCCGCACAGGGCGCAGTTGTAGAATTGCGTGAAACGCATGCCCTCGGCCGCCAGCTTGTCGAGATTCGGCGTCTGAATCTCCCCGCCATAGCAGCCGAGATCGGAGAAGCCCATGTCATCCGCGAGGATGATGACGATGTTTGGACGGGAGTCCGCTGCCGGCAAAACGAGGCAGGAGGCGAGCAGAAGGCACAGGGCACGAAGCAACATCTGGATGAAACGCTCCAACTCGTTTCATCTCACACGGCCACCGGTCTCACGGTGCCGCTGTGACACGAAGACGGAGAAAACGACGCGCGGCAGCACCGATGGGCACGCTGTCACGCACGGTGAAGGTGGTGGCGTTGTCGATGAGCGTCACGGTTTGCGCCGGGTGCCAGGTGAGGAGGTCATCGCTCGATTCGGCGCTCCAGGTGATGCCGGAGGCACTGGCGTTTTTGGTGATGCTGAGGCCGAGATAGCCGCTGGTGGTAGTCGTGACCCATGGCGTGCTCGATGATTGAGTCGGAAGCGTGCCGAGGGCGTATTCGAGGAGGTTGGTCAGGCCGTCGCCATCGGGATCGGCGTCGTCAGCGGCAGTCGAAGTGCTGGCGACAGTGCCGAAGTATAGATAGCGCCAGGCCTGGCGGGCGGGCGGCGTCCATTGCAGCACAGTCATCGAGTAAGGCGGCAGCGAGAGCGGCTGCGCGGGATCAAAGCTGGTGAGCGTTTGCGAGGTCGGTGCGACGATTTCGGCGCTCTCATTGTTGTCGGTGATGTTGGCGGAGGTGAGTCGGCGGAGGGTCAAAGTGCCCGCAGGAGCGTTGGGGCCGGTGAAGCGCACGTCGAGCGGATCGGTGCGATGAAGATTAAAGACGACGAGGCCACGCTGCGTGCCGTTTTTGAAGGCGAAGCTCTGCACATGGTGCGCATTCGTGAAGGTGACGCGGTTGGTGTTGGTGATGCTCCACGTCGGGTTGTCGCCGCTGGACGTGGTGCGCAGCATGTCGCCGCCGAGGACGTCGTTGAGCAGGCGGAGAGCGTGAAAAGTGGGTCGGCGGCGGTGGGTCTTGTCCATGTCGAGCGTCACGCCCCACAGCGCGGCCGTTTTGCCTGATGAGTCCGGCCAGGTGTAGCGATGACCGGCGAGCGACATCATGCACTGGTCACGCGTGCCGAGCTCGCGCAGCATGACGAGCATGTGATCCGCCACGGCCACCGCCGCGCCGACGGACGGCGTGTAGCTGTCGAGAGCGCTCTGGCTGATGCCGCCGCTCGTGGTGTGCAGATTCACCTCGTAAATGCTCAGCGGCACCGGACGGCTGGAGGCCTGCACTTGATCAAAGGCATAGCGCATGAGGCCGCTGGTGGCAGAAGGATTGAAGCTCCACCACTCCGGCTCGGCAAATAGCGGCCCGAAGAGATCCTCCGTGGTCGCATAAGTGTCCACGCGTCCGCTCATGTAAGGCGCCAGCGTGAAGGTATCGTGCAGCAATGAAGCATTGTGAAACTGCAAGGCGGGAGCGGGATTGCCAGACTGGCCGCCGAGGATGCAGTTCACCTGCGCGGCAGCGTAATACGGCGAGGCTTTGATCGCGCCGAAGAGCTCGTTCGCGCGGGCACCGCACGGAATGGCTGCGGAGATGACGCCGCCGCGGAACGCAGTGTTGTTCCAGTGCTCGTTGCCAAACTCCAGATGGATGCGGCTGAAGACACCCGTCCAAGGCGCAGCATGGCCGCGTGCGGCGCGGAGCTGGCCGTAAGGCGTGCTCGTGGCCCCGCCGAGGTATTCCATGAGGTTTGTCATCTCCTGCGGCGAGGAGGTCGAGGGCACGGACATCCACGGATCGGCGCCGAGATACTCGCAGAGCACAAGAAACTCATGCAGGCCGGGCAGCATGTTGTTTTCACTCGTGCCGTAGGCGGAGTAGCCGGAGCGCTTGCGGGCAAAGACGGGCGCGAGGTCGTTGTCGAGCGAGTTGCCGAGCATCTGCCAGTTCGGATAGCGCAGGATGCCGGGATTCAGTTCGCGCAGCGCGGCGACGACGCCATCGCGGAACTCGGTGGGATTGCCCACATCGCTGTCGGTTTGCCGCAGGCTCACGTCATCGAGCAGCAGGGCGCTTTGTCCCGTGGCAGAAAACTCGACTGACACTGTGCCGGAGACGGTCTCCGACTCCGCCGCGTTGAAGGGCAGCGTGTAGTCCGCCCAATCGCTGGTGAGCTGCACCGTCTGGCTGAGGTGCGGGCTGCTGCCGCGCCGCACGGTGATGAACGCACGGTTCGCTCCGCCGGTGCCTTTGGCCTTGAAGGCGAGCCTGAACTGCCCGTTCAGCCGCACAAAGCCCTGCAACGTGTCAAAGCGACCACTGATCGTCGCCTGCTGCCCGCTCGAGAGCGCGGACAGGCGCACGCATTGCTGCCCCAGCGTGCCTGGCGGCAGGTCGCTGGTCTCGCTCGTGATGGTGCCGCCGCCTTGCGTGCTGATGTCCCAGCTTCCCGAGGCCGAGCCGCCACCCGTGCCGGTGATCACCTGCCGCAGCAGCAGATAATCGCCGCTCGCCGGCACCGCACCCGCGGGAGGCTCAAAAAGATACGTCGTGCCCTGCGAACTGCCGGCGGGATCATTCGGCGGGTTCGGGCGGTTCGGCGCGATGTTGGTCGTCACCGTGCCCGTGCGACCTTTCGCCCCCGCGGAGGACCAGATGATCTCATACTGCGCTCCCGCCCAGAAGCCCGTGGGCCATTGGCCGAGCGTCTGGTCCTCGATCGCACTGCTCGCTGTGCCGCCGGGGCCAAGACGCACGAGCGACTGATACAGCAGCCCCTCGAAGCCCGGATTGCGAAACAGCAGCTCCTTCATCATCTGATGGGAGTCGTAGTAGTTGTGCTGCGCCAGGCAGATGCCAAAGCGACGAGTGTCCGTGCGCAGCACGGTGTCGTCCACATGGATGACGGTGTCTGCCCGCGACAATGCCGCGAGCGCGAGGAAGGTGGTGAAGGCGAGTGTTTTCATGGTGGGAATCCGGGTTGGTGAAAAAGCTTGCGCAGACGTGCGCGGGCGCGATGCAGCGCCACGCGTTGCGCGGGTGTTTGAGCCGTCGAATAACCTGCGAGCAGATGGCGATCACGTTCAGAGAGCTGAGTCAGGGCGTGCTCGAACTGAGTCATCTGCTCTTTGTGAATGAGCCGGTCATCCGGAGCCTCGTGGTTGCCCGAAACATCTTCGAGCAACTCCTCTGCGCCGTTCGCAAAGCCGGCGCTGAGCTTGTGACGATGACACCAGTGCCGACGAAGCTTCGCGCAGGTATTTCGCGCAATCACTGCCAGCCAGTGGGCAAACGGCATGCACGGCTCGAAACGCGGCAGAGCACGGAACACGCGCAGAAACACCTCCTGGACCACATCCTCCTCCATCCATGCCGGAGCGCCCCACGCCCGCGCCGTTCGCAGCACCTGCGGCCGGTGAGCATGGAAAAGCCAAGCCGCGGCCTTTTCATCGCGACTGGCAAGCCAGCGCTGAATCGCGGAAGCGGGATCGGGTTCGACAGTGGCGTTCATCACGCCCCGAGACTCGTCCGCCACGCATGAAACGAAGATGAAAGCCGGATGAAAAGGCTTTCATGTTCGCGGACGACATCGCCAGCGCGAAGCAAAGTAGTCCTCTCGCTCCGCGAGAAGAACGCAGGGCGTCGCAAGCTCGAAAACGTTGGTAGCAATCAACGCGCTCGGCTCATCTCGCGGAGCGAGATGGCCACCATGCTGTCGCAGAAACAAGCCTAGCCTGCCAAGGGCAGCCGGATCGTGAACGTCGTGCCCTGTCCCACCACGCTCGAAACGCTCACGGAGCCGCCGTGTGCCTTCACCAGCGCCTCGACGATGGCGAGCCCGAGTCCCGCGCCGCCGTGCTCGCGGGAACGGGCTTTGTCCACTCGGTAAAAGCGCTCAAACAAGTGCGGCAGATGCTCCGCGCCGATGCCGGGACCGGTGTCGCTCACGGAGAGCACGGCCTCGCCGTTTTCATTCACCACCTGCAGCGTCACGTTTTCACCCGCAGGCGAGTAGCGGATGGCATTTTCGATGAGATTGAGGCACACCCGTTCCAAAGCGCCCGCGTCTCCATTCACGAAAACAGGTTCTGGAGCCTCCACGGTCAATTTCATGCGTTTTTGCTCCGCCATGCCACTCATCGCCTCACGCACGCGGGCGCACAGAGCAGCCAGATCGACCGCTTCATGCGTCACGATGCCCTCACCGGCATCCGACCGTGCCAGCGACAGCAAATTCTCCGTGAGCCGCGCCAGGCGCTCGATCTCCTCGCGACTGCTCTCGAGCACCTCGCGATACTCCTCCGCAGGCCGCTCGCGTCGCAAAGCCACCTCGATCTCGCCGCGCAGCACCGTCAGCGGCGTGCGCAGCTCGTGCGAGGCATCCGCGAGGAAGCGCTGCTGCGTGCCGTGGGCGGATTCGAGCCTGTCGAGCAGCTCGTTGAAAGCACGCGCCAGCCTCGCGATCTCGTCTTCATCCTTTGGCACGAACAACCGCTCCCTCAACGTCTCGCCGGAGCCGATGCGATGCGCCGACTCCGCCGCCGCATCCACCGAGCGCAGCCATGTTTTCGCCAGCAGCGTCGCCAGCAACCATGCGACGACCGTGGCAGCGAGCACCGCGATGACGAGGCGCAGGCGCACCGGTTGCAGCCGCGCATCCTGCGCCGACACCGGCAGTGCCGCCTGCGCGAAGCCAATCACCGAGCTTTGGTTGTCCCGATACGTCGTCACCGGCACTGAGGCTACTCGCACCGTGCCGCCGTCCTTCAAAACAGCCGTTTCGGTGAAGGAGGACATGTTGGTCGCCGTCGCCTCACGTGCCGCTTTCGATAGCGGCAGCGGTTCGTCGAGGTTTGCCGACTGCGTGAGCACCTCGCCCTCGGGATCGATCACCTGCACGCGCAGCCCGGTCTTGTCCGTCTCCAAAAATGCCTCCATCCACGGTGCCAGCCGCATCGACATCGGTGTGACCGATTTCGACAACACATAAGCGCGGTCCCGCAGCAGCCGGTCGGTGTCATCCCGCAGCGCCTCCGCGCTGCTCTGATACGTCCACGCCGCCATAAAGGCCGAAACCACCGCGGTCAGCACGGTGAAGCTCAGCACGAGTCTGGCGCGGAAGGATTTCATGCGGCGGGATTTTTCAAAACGTAACCCACACCGCGCACAGTGTGAATCAGCGGCGAGGCAAAGCCGCGGTCCACCTTCTCACGCAGGTGGTAGAGCGTCACGTCGATCACATTCGTCATCGAGTCAAAGTGCTGATCCCAAACCTGCTCCGAAAGCCGCGTGCGGGAGATCACCTCGCCCTGATGCCGCAGCAGATGCTCCAGCACGGCGAACTCTCGGGCACTGAGCGCCACCGGCTGGCCGGCACGTGTCACCTTGCGTGCCTTCACATCGAGCACGAGGTCCGCAAAGCTCAGCGTGGTCGTCTCAGTGCAGCCGGAGCGACGCAGCAGCGCCCGCACGCGTGCCAGCAGCTCCGCGAAAGCGAAGGGTTTCACCAGATAATCATCCGCGCCGCCATCCAGCCCGCGCACACGGTCCTTCACCGAATCCCGCGCCGTGAGCATCAGCACCTTGCAGGGCCGTTTCGCCGCCCGCAGCGCCTCCAGCACCTCAAAGCCGTCTTTTTTCGGCAGCATCACATCGAGGATCACGAGGTCATAATCATGCACCAGCGCCAGATCGAGCCCTTCTTCGCCATTCGCGGCCACATCCACCGCATAATGCTCCTCCCGCAGCCCGCGCTCGACAAAGCGGGCCACCTTCGGCTCATCCTCGACGATCAACAGGCGCATGGCGGAACTCTATGGAGATCCAGCCTCTCTGGCAAGGCTCACTCCATCCAGCGGATGCAAGAGGCCATCGGCACTTCGACAGGATCACCTTTCAGCGTGATGGCGCCGGTGGCGGGGTCGATCTGGAAGACCACGACGTTGTTGCCAGGCACGTTGGCCTTCGGGCTGTAGCGCACGCGGCAGCCGATGGCGATGAGCTTGCCCGTCTTCTCATGCCAGCCCGGCGTCACATCGGCGACGCTGAGCGTCACGCCATCTGTCTGTGGCTGCCAGTCGATCTCTGGCGGCAGCGTCGGCCCACTCCACGCGCCGTCCACGCCATCGCGCCGCATGAAATGCAGCCCCGAGTAGTAGTCGGAGACCTTGAGATGCTTCTGAATCGTCATCACCACGCCACCTGGCACTGGCGCGGCACGCGGGTGGAACCACAGGAACTTCCCGTCGTCATGCTTCATCACCGTTTCGAGCTTCACCGTGAAGTCCACGGGTTCGGCAGCGCTGAGTGATGACACCGCAGAGATGAGGAGGGCGCAGAGAAGAAATTTGGGCATGTGGACGACTACGCCGTTCAAGCTAACGACTCATCAGCCCGCTTGGCAAAGAGCAGCGGAAAGCCCAACGAAAGAACGAGCAGGGGAATCACAAATCCGCTTTTGAGAGCGTGAATGAGATCTGCTCCTCCACGATGATCTACCAAGTCGAGAAGACAGACAGCCAGAGGCCAGCTTGCAGTAAATAAAGCGGAAGACACCAAATGAAGACCGAAATGCACCCGGACACCGAAAAGGCGGCAGATCCAGCCGAAGGAAAGTGGAAGGAAGACCCAAAACACCGGTAACATCCACACCACTAGGAAGTTAAAAGCAGGAAAGGGTCCCATCAAAGCTGCGACGGCATAACGGAGGTAACACCAAAAGAAAACCAGAGCCAAGATGAAGAATGCCATCTGCGCGGCGGCAAATTTGGCTCGTTCACGCACACGGGTGATCAGGACTACCCAAGCCGCGAAACTTGCCATGCTGAGAGGAAACGCTGCATAAACCTTCCACGCCCAGTTCAGACTTGTCCATCCCCACCGCAACTCCAGTTCCGCACGCCAGAGCAAGCCGCAAAGCAGGGCAACGAGGATCAAGGATGTCAGCGAGCGCTTCATAAGAATGTTCGAGCATGCGCAGAAATTTCGAACTCGCGAGAGCGTCGTGGAGTGCGGTGGCAGAGGAGCAAGGCGCAGACGTGCTCCGGCGACACCGCTGTCGAGCGCGGTAAGAATGCTCTTTGGCCTTTGATCGCTGTCCGGCTGGCGACAGCGGTGTCGCGCCAAGGCTTGCCACCGCATTGATTCGCTTCGCTCTCCCTTCGGGCAGCACTTCGTGCTGTCTATCTCCGCTTCGCTTCGGTTCCACGACGCTGCCGCGCATCAGATCACTCCATCCACCGAATACACGAGGCCATCGGCACTTCGACGGGTTCACCTTTTGCTGTGATAGAGCCACTGGCGGAGTCGATCTCGAAGACGACGACGTTGTTGCCGGGCATGTTGGCGCAGAGGAGCCAGCGGCTGTCGGGGGTGATGAGGAGGTTTTGCGGACCTTTGCCGCCGCTGGGTTGGATGGTGAGGAGTGTGAGCGTGCCGTCGTCGGTGATGCGGTAGCTCGCGAGGCTGTCGTGGCCGCGGTTGGTGCCGTAGAGGTGCTTGCCGTCGGGCGTGATCTTCAAATCGGCGGTATAGCTCTTGCCGGTGAAGTCCTTCGGCAGCGTGGCGATGGTTTGTTTCTCCTTCAGCGTGCCATCAGCGGCGTTCCAATCGAAGACGGTGATCGTGTTGGCGAGTTCGTTGATGACATAGATGAGCTTGCCGTTGGGATGAAAGGTCAGATGACGCGGGCCGCTGCCGGGCGTGAGCTTGGCGAAGGGCTGCGCGGCATTTGGCGCGAGTTTCGCGGTGGCGGCGTCGAGGGTGTAGATCATGACCTTGTCGATGCCGAGATCGCAGGCGAGAGCGTGTTTGCCACCGGGGCTGATGACGAAGCAGTGCGCGTTCGGGCCTTTCTGCCGCTGCGGATCGGCACTGGAGCCGCTGTGCTGGAAAAACGACACCGATTCGCCGAGCGAGCCATCGCTCTTCAAGGGAAAGGAGGTGACGTTGCCGCTGCTGTAGTTGGCGACGAGCACGCACTGGCCCGTGGGATCGACTTCGAGGAAGCACGAGGCCGTGCCGCGGGTGTTTTGGCGATTGAGAGGCTTCAAATCGCCGCTGCGACCTTCAATCGCGAAAGCGGCGACGAAATTGTCCTTCCCGCCGAATTCGTCGATGGAATACAAGAACCGCCGATCCGGCGAGAGCGCGATGAAAAACGGGCTTTGCACGCCCGTGGCACGTTTCAGCGGCTTCAGCGTGCCTTTTTCGGTGTCGAAGCCAAACGCATGAATCCCGGCCTTTTCGCCCGAAGCGAAGGCAGAGACGAAAACGACGGGGTCAGCAGCAAAAGCAGGCACAGCGAGCAAAGCGAGGAGGAGGGGGAGTTTCATGAAGGTTTGGATCAATCGCGCCAGAACGTGGATTCCTTCGGCGCGGTGTAGCGCACCTCCATTTCGGGCGTTTCGATGATCTTGCCGCCGCGGTGCAGGGATTCGACGGCGGCGATGACCATGCCGGAGGTCAGCAGCGTGCGCTCCGGAGGATAAGCGGCACGGTTTTCGAGGACCATGCGCTCGATGTGATGGACGAGTGGATTGAAGAAATCGGCGGTGGTGGCGACGGAGGTAGGCATCGGCAGGAACATCTGGCAGGAGGTGATCTCGCCGGTCTCAGAGTTCAGGCCGGCGTAGTTGAAGTCGCGAATGCCGAGCATGAAGAGCGTGGTGCGGAAGCCGTCGCGATGCTCGATGAAGTAAGCGTAGGCGTCGGGGAAGTTCTTCCGCGCCCATTCGAAGCTCGGAGCCTCGGTGGGATAGCCTTCTTTGACTGGCAGCGTGTGGCTGCGGCTCAGAGCGGCGAGGAGGAGACGCTGGGTTTGTTTCAAGCCGGCGGCGTGCTGCCACATCGCATCGCCGCGAAGCGCGAGCACGCTCTTGATGCCGACTTCGCCGCCTTTCCGGCGCTCGGACATGCACTGGGCGGTTTCGAGGCCGTGGAAGTCGTACTTTTCGACACCGCCGTAGCCGACGCAGACACTTTCGCTTAATGGCGTGCCCCAAGGCAGGTCGATGGCGGGCAGACGTCGCGTCACGGGCAGTGAAGAGCCGGTGAGGAAGGGAAAGTTCAGGTGCTTCGAGTCGGCGACCATCTCGACGCACTTTTTCCAGTCGGTGGAGAGGTGCTTGTCATTGAAGACGGGCACGCTGCGACCGCTGGCCTCGAACACTTGGACGACTTCTTTGAAGAACTCGTAGCGCGGGTAGAGCGTCTGCCCTTTCTCGTTCACGGGATAGTCGCCGTGCTCGCCGATGATGACGACGCCATCCACAGCGAGCTTCCCGGTGCCAAGCGTGAGCGCATCGGCGATGCTTGGGTGAATCGGGATGCCATAACGCTCCGAACGACCACGAGCGAGGTCCTTGGAAGGAAACTGATCGACGTAAAGCGAGACGAGATCGACCTCCGGCTTCCGCCAGCCACCGTTCCACGCATAACCGAGCGCGAAGCGGTCGATGAAGTGCTGCGCGTGCGACTTCTCGAACACGGCTGTCGCAATCAGCGCGATCTTTTTGCGTGGAGATGCTGCCGCAGCACTCGCGACGGTGGCCGCCGATCCGAGGAGGAAGGAGCGTCGCGACCAGGACATGAAGCGGGGAGTTGAGGGCTTAAGCGAGCAGTTGATCGACCACCTTCGCGCCCTGGTTGTCGGTGAGCGAGGCGGCGAGGCCGTTGCGCTTGTAGGTGAGCCGCGTGTGGTCGAGGCCGAAGACCTTCAGCAGCGTAGCGTGGTAGTCGTAGTGCTTCACCTCGTCGATGACCGCTTTGTGGCCGAATTCGTCCGTTTCGCCGTGGATGTAGCCTTTTTTGAAGCCGCCGCCGGCCAGCCACATGCTGAAACCGTAGGTGTTGTGGTCGCGTCCCCATTTTTCCGGACCCGCGTCGTTTTGCAGCACGGGCAGACGGCCCATTTCACCGCCCCAGTGCACGACGGTGGTGTCGAGCAGGCCACGTTGCTTGAGATCGAGAATGAGCGCCGCGCTCGGCTGGTCGGTGGCCTCGCAGTTCTTTGGCAGGGCGGAGACGAGAGAGCCATGCTGGTCCCAGGACTGGCCCGCATTCAGCACCTGCACGTGGCGCACGCCGCGCTCGACGAGGCGACGCGCGATGATGCAGCGCGTGGCGTAGTCCTTGGTGGCCGGATTATCGACGCCATAGAGCTTTTTGACGTGCTCAGGCTCCTTCGAGATGTCGAGCGCCTCCTTCGCGGCAGTTTGCATCTTCGCAGCGAGTTCGTAGCTGGAAATGCGGGCCTGCAGGTCGAGCTCGCCCGGATGCGCGGCGAGATGGTCTTCGTTGAAGGCCTTCAGCAGCGCGAGCTGACGCGACTGCGGCGTTCCAGCGAGTGATGCAGGCGGGTCGAGATTCAAAATGCGCGGCTCAGTCGGTCGCACGAGCGTTCCCTGGAACAATGCCGGCAGCCAGCCGTTCGTGTAATGCTCGCCGCTGAAGGTGGGCAGGCCACTGGGATGCGAGAGCACCATGTAAGCGGGCAGTTCGTCCGTTTCGCTGCCAAGACCATAAGTGAGCCAGGAACCGATCGCCGGACGTCCGGCGGTGATGCGTCCGGCATTCATCGCGTAGAGGCCTTGCGCGTGATTGCTCACGCCGGAGGTCATGGAGCGCACGAGCGTGATCTCGTCGGCCACCTTGGCGAGGTTTGGCAGCAGTTCGCTCAGCTCCATGCCGCACTGGCCATGCTTCGCGAACTTCCACGGCGAGCCAAAGCACTTCGCCGAGGCCTGCGCGAGGTTGTCATACTTCACCTCGCCGGGGAATTTCTTCCCGTGATACTTCGTGAGCATCGGCTTCGGATCGAACAGGTCCATCTGCGACGGGCCGCCCATCATGAAGAGCGAGATCATTGCCTTCGCCCGCGGTTCGAAGTGCGGTTTCTTCGGCGTGAGATCGTAGCGCATCTCGCCAAAGGTTTCCGGCTTCACCGGCGCAGCGAGCAAGCCGTCCTTCTCCAGCAGCGAGGCAAGCGCCAGCGTGCCGAGGCTGTAGCCGTTGGCGTGCAGGAAGTGACGGCGGGAACAGAGTTGGGCGGGTTTCATTCGACGTAAAGGAAGCGGTTGGAGGAGCAGAGGATCTGGCAAAGGCTTGCCATGGCCTCCTGCGGTGGATTCGGGACGACGCCCTTTGGATGTTGGGTGTCGTGGTGATACTGCGTAAGCGCCTTCGTCTGCTCCTCGAGGTAGGCGAGGCACTTCATGATGTCCGCTTCGGAAGCAGGCTGGCCGTAAAGCAGCTCCCACACGCGGCGGAGCTGCCTCGCCCGATCTTCCGGCGCTTGTTTTTCGACGAGGTCGGCCAGGCGTCGCGAGCTGTCGAGCACGAAGGTGTCGTTCATGAGCAGCAACGACTGCGGAGCGACCGTGGTTTGCGCACGCAGCTCGCAGTTTGGCTGCATGACCGGCGCGTCGAAGGTTTCGAGCACGGTCAGCGGCTTGCTGCGGCGCATCTGCACGTAGATCGAGCGGCGGAAGTCGTCGGCACCGGCAGGATCGACCTTGTTCAAGGTGATCGTGCTCTTGTCGATGCCAGTGATCACGCGGCC
This sequence comes from Prosthecobacter sp., assembly GCF_014879935.1. Lineage (GTDB taxonomy): Bacteria > Verrucomicrobiota > Verrucomicrobiia > Verrucomicrobiales > Verrucomicrobiaceae > Prosthecobacter. The sequence goes on along the minus strand of NZ_JACSRD010000119.1, from coordinate 10,344 downwards.
CTGCGGATCACGGCCGATGCCACTCGGCGGACCGTAGCTGGTCTGCACCAGCGAGGCAGTGACGCCGAGCATCGCATCGCGCAGCGTCTCCGCATCGAGGCGGCGGAGCTTGAAGCGTGCGTAGAGGCGGTTCTCCGGATCGCTGCGCATGGAGGCCTCGTTGACCGAGGACTGGCGGTAGGTACTGCTCAAAACAATGAGACGATGCAGCGGCTTTAGCTTCCAGCCGCCTTTCACAAACTCATCCGCGAGGTAATCGAGCAGCTCCGGATGTGAAGGCAACTCGCCGAGGCGGCCGAAGTCGCCGGGTGTGTTCACGATGCCGCGGCCCATGTGATTGAGCCAGAAACGGTTCACCAGCACACGGGCGGTGAGCGGGTGCTTTCCGCTCGTGAGCCACTGCGCATAGGCGAGCCGGCGGCCGCTCGATCCGCTGCTCATGGACACTGGTTTGAAGGGTTCGATCTGCGGACTGGCGAGAATGCTGAGCTCACCGGGCTGCACGGCCTGCTTTGGCTGGTCGTGGTCGCCACGATTGAAAAACTTCGACACCGGCACCTGCCCTTTGACCTCGGTGAGCGCCATGACGAAGCCTTCCGCGGGCTTGGTTTCGCGCAGCTTCTTGGCCTCGGCCATCTTCGCGTCCACGAGGTCCTGCTTCTTCTTGTCGTAAAGATCCAGCGAGTAGGTGGCCAGCGCGGAGGGATACTTTTTGATGAGCGCCTTCTGCTCCGGCGTCTGCTTCGCCACCGGCGTGTCGCGTGCGACCCGAAACGCGGCCTGCTCGGCCTCCGGCACTTTCTTGATCTCGACCTCGAAGATCTCATCGAGGAACTTCTTCGACATCGCCCGTGCCTCGGCCTCGATCTCCTTCGCCTTGGTCTCAATCTCGGCGGCCTTCGCACGTTCGGCGGGCGAATAGAGCGAGTAGAGGCGGCTGTTTGGCGCACGCCAGGCCTCCCAGTTGTAAGCCGGGTCAAAGATGGCCCGCAGCCGGTAGTAATCGACCTGCGTGATCGGATCGTAGCGATGGTCGTGGCATTGCGCGCAGGCCACGGTCATGCCCATGAGCGAGGAACCGAGGATCTTCATCTGTTCGGCGATCACCTGGTTCTTCGCGAGCTTCGGGTCGTCCACGGTGTCGCCCGTGCCATCCGGAGCCATGCGCAGGTAGGCCGTGGCGATGAGCTGCTCGGTGCGTTTTGGATCAAGAACGGCCTGCTGGAAGTCCGCATGCGTCGCATTCGCCAGCTCGTCGCCGGCGATCTGCTCCTGGATGAACTCGTCCCACGGCTTGTCGTCGTTCATCGCTCTGATCACATAGTCGCGATAGCGCCAGGCCTGCGGACGCACGCTGTCGGCCTCGGTGTAGCCGTTTGAATCCGCGTAACCCACCACATCCAGCCAATGCCGCGCCCAGCGCTCGCCGTAATTCTTCGAAGCCAGCAGTCGCTCCACGAGCTGCTCGTAGGCCAGCGGGGACTTGTCATTCACAAACGCCTCCACCTCATCCGGTGTCGGCAGCAAACCGGTGAGATCGAGCGTCACGCGGCGGATCATGGTGCGACGATCCGCCTCGGCGGCCAGCGACAGGCCTTTCTCCGCCGCTTTGGCCAGGATGAAGGCATCCACTGGCGTGCGAACCTTCTTCCAATCGACCTTCTCCGGCACCGCAGGCCGCTTCACCGGCTGGAAGGCCCAGTATTCGCGATCTTCATCGGAAATGATCGGTCCAGGAGCCAAAGCGAGCGGTTCGGGCTTCGCCGTCTTCGCACCCTGCGTGATCCACCGCTCAATCACCGCGATCTCCGTCTCGGCGAGCGGTTTGCCCTTCTCCGGCATCTCGCCGCTGCGGATCAACTCCACCAGCTTGCTCTTCGCCGGCTGTCCGGGCGTCACGATCTTGTCCATGAAGCGACGCAGCCGCAGATCGAGCCCGCCCTCGGGCTTTTCCTCCTCGCCATGGCAATGCGTGCAGTGCGTCTTCAAGATCGGCCGCACGTGCTTCTCAAACGTGAGCATGGACTCCGCACCGCAGGCGGTCACGGCCAGGGAACAAAACAGGGCGGCGGCAGTCGTCAGCTTCATCGGGGGGCCAAACCTACGGCCCGAAACCCCCGTTTTTTGCTGGTTACTCCACCGCCACTTTGACGACCACTTTCACCACCTGCTCCGGCTTGTCCCACTCGACGCATGGCGCATGCGCATCCTGCGGCCAAAGGATCGCGAAATGACCGTCGCTGACATGCAGCGGCGTGAAATCTGGCGTCAGCTTCCACAGCGCGGCCTCTTTCTCTTCCGAATAGGCCATGGTCTCCTCCTTCATCGACGCCAGCGGTGCCCACAGGATCGTCTCGCGCCCGCTGTGGATGAACTGCACGTCGATGTATTTGCGATGCGACTCGAACTTGGCCTTCTCGATCGGCTTCGTCTCATAAGTCTGCACCAGCGCGAAGCAGTGGCCGCCGTCGATGTCATGCCGCCCCAGCTCCTGGGTGCCGTCAAACGCACGCAACCAGGCGAACGTCTGCGCAAAACGAGAGTTCAGGGATTCATAACGGGCGGCGTTGTCGAGGGTGTCGAGGATCATGGCGCGCCATTGGTCGGCCGCTGTGAGCAGCTTGCAACGATTTCCGTGCCGACCCTCAAGACGATGGATCAACGGGTGTAATCGGCAGATCGCCACTCAGGATGACGTCACCCAAGGTGCAGACAGGGACTTGGGGAAATCCTCCGCAAAGCCTGGCATATGCATCAGGCATATCCAGGTACGCAATCCTCCACAACTGCGCGATATGCATTTGATACAGCAGCCATTGTTTGGGAAGGCAGATCTCCGTCACTTCCAGATTCTTGGAATCCAGCTTTGTCTCCGTTAGAATCACAGGCATGCCTCGAAAGCGGCCCGCACCGTACACGCCATCCAAAACCCTCTGATGAGCCCAGACTTGAATGACTCTTTCTCGGGTCGAAGTTTTCACCGGCACATGGTACTTGGGTCGGTCATCTCCAAGATCGAAGATCAGATCAGTAGGGAGCTTGGTTTCAAAACCCATGTTCAGAACCTGGACACTCGCTTTCGGCGAACACATCAACAACGAACTCAGCAGGGTTGCGCAAAGGTATTCAAAAAGTGTTCCGGGCGTCTTTTGATCTCCTTTTTTGGTGATGTCAATTCCAGCGCAGAAGGTGATGGCAGCAGAATAAACGGCCCTGTTGATCTGCGACACGTCGAGCATGGCCAGCTTACGGTCATGCAAAGCCCGGATGACCCGCTCGACAAGGCTATAGTCTTCGAGGTAAAGCTCATGATTGACCGGCCGGCTGATCGAATCGCCCGATGCGAACCCAAAGTACGATTTGCCCGGCACTTTTGATTTCAACTCAACCTTTTTCGTATTGCTGACATACTCCGCAGCAGCGGACAAAGTCTCGATAAGAGCCGCTTTCGATTCCACGCCATGCCCTATGCTTCCGAGATGCTTTTGGACCTCTCGATAGCGCTTGAAAACTTCAGTCATTGGCGAGCACCTCCTTGAGATTCTGGCCAAGGTCATAGTCCATGGCTGCGCTAACCAATAGCAGCGCGACAAGAGTGGGACTACGTTTCCCGCGTTCCCAAAGGCTGATTGTCTTGGGATTTAAGCCGGCCAGCGCGGCCAATTGCCGCTGAGAAAGCCCTTTTCGCTCCCGATGCCGCGCAAGCAACCCTACTAGGTTGGCCACCTTCGATTCCGCCACGTTTAGTGTCATTGATGCATCATTGGCGAGGAACATCAGTTTTGCCTGGGGACTATAGTCCCTGGCGGGCTTGACAATACTCCTCCAGCCGATAGCATCCTGCCATGTTGAAATCTTATCTTCCCGACACGAGACCACAGCACGGGTTCATTGAGGGTTTCTGCGGCGCGGGTGGAATGACTTTGGGGCTCCAGAGAGCTGGGCTTGTCCCACTTCTAGCCTTCGACATCGACGCGCCCGCAGTCCAGACGCATAACAACAACCTTGGTGGCCACGCCTTTGTAGGCGATGCGAGGGAGGTCACCGGACCGACTTTGTTGAACCGTGCAGGAATCAGTCAAGGAGAACTGGCATTGTTTGCAGGTGGACCGCCTTGCCAGGGCTTTTCAAAACAACGTCGGGGGGGACATCTAGGTGACGAACGAAACGATCTAGTAGGCCACTACATCCGCTTGATCGAAGAGATCAAACCACGGTTCTTTTTCTTTGAAAACGTGGCCATCTTTGGGCAAAAGAGAGGTCGTGAATACGTGCGGGAAATGTATGACCGGCTCACAGGCTACATCATTGATTTCAGCTTTGTAAACTCGGCAGACTACGGGCTCGCGCAGACAAGAGAGCGCTTTCTGGTAGTAGGCCGACGACTTGACCAGCAAGTTTCATTCACTTTCCCAGCAGGAGAAGGTCACAGGTGGCCAACAGTGGGTGAGGTATTACGCGGGCTACCAGAACCTCCCAACGATTATTCCGAGCATCCGAAATACGCGAACCACCAGCGAGCCCGAGTCACTGAAGAGAATATCCGACGTTTTTCTTTTGTGCCCGAAGGCGGAGGGTGGCAGGACATACCTTATGAATTGAGGCTGCCCTGCCATCAGCGTGTTGACACCTCTTCAGGAGGTTGGCCGGATGTTTATGGACGCCTCGCATGGAACGGCCAGTGTCCCACGATCACTGGAGGATTTGATAGCTTCACACGAGGCCGCTATGGCCATCCGAAGGCTGACCGGCCACTGACGCCACGTGAAGCGGCCCGCCTGCAGGGTTTCCCAGATTCGTTCCGATTTATCGGCACTCGCGCGGACATCAGGAGCCAAATAGGTAACGCTGTACCTCCACCACTTGCCGAGGCAGTCGGCTTGGAGATTCTCCGTTCGCTGCGCTGTGCAGATGGATGCCTTGTTGATGACCGGCCTGCAAACAGCTTGTGTGAAACCGCGACTGAATATGGCACCAATTCAAGGCGGAGAAGAAAACCAGCCTCCCTGCCAACATAACGACGAAGAGCGGCATCTAAAGCTTACAGAAACACGCGTTCATAGCTCGACTCCTCCGGACGTCATCTAAAGAAAAGTGGGTGGAATCACTCGTCTTCGAGCAGATCCTCCTCCGTGACGTCTGCATGGATGCCTTGGGAGATGACGCGTTCGGTGACTTCGTCGAGGTATTGCTGCAACACCTCGCTGAGTTCGAGGAATTCCGGCCACAGTGTCTCCTCCACAAAACTGCGCGGCACTTTGACCATGACGGTGTTCCGCCGCTGCCGTGCGCGGCGGTACGGCTGGAGCGAATAGCGGCGCAAGAGGGCGATGAAGAGCTTTCGCGACCAGCCGTCGGCGAGAGTGAACTTGTATTCGACCGGCCGGTCCACTTTCGCGGCCTCGGCGAGGCGGCGTTTGATGCGGGCGATGGCATCGGCGGCGGCTTCTTTTTCGCCGGGAGTCGTGGCTCCGGCGTGGAGGCGCTCGATTTTGCGCAGCTTGTCGAGGAGATCCTGCTCGCGCATGTGCCCGAATTATGACGCGCGGCGGAGTCCGCGGGTGGCGAGGATGTTTCGCACGAGGCGGAGCATGTCCGCCGGCTCGTAGGGCTTCGGCAGCACGGCGGCAAAGCCATACGCGGCCGGTTTGGCCATGACGGGATCGTCGGAGTAGCCGCTGGAGACGATGGCGAACACGTCGGGATCGAGGGCGCGGAGTTTTTCGATGGTGCGGACGCCGCCCATGCCGTTCGGAATGCTGAGATCGAGAATGACGAGGTCGAACACGCGGCCCTGGCTCATGTTCTCCTGGTAAATGCGCACGGTTTCGCTGCCTTCGGCGCTTTCGGTGACTTCAAAGCCGTTGCTGGTCAGATTGCGCACGATCAGCGAGCGGACGAGCGGATCGTCTTCGAGAACGAGGATGCGCGGCGTGGGCGCGGCGACTTCCGGCGGGGCGTCGAAGACCTTGCTGAGGCCGAAGGCGTCCGTGTCGTCAGCGTCGGAGTCGAGCGGCAGGTAGAAGCGCACCGTGGTGCCCTGTCCCAGCTCTGAACGCACGGTGAGCGAGCCGCCGTGGGCCTTGGCGATGGATTCACAGACGGTGAGCCCGAGGCCGGTGGCGTTGTCGGCTTTGCGGGTGCTGAAGTAGGGCTCGAAGATGTGCGGGAGGTGCTCCGGCAGGATGCCTTCGCCCTTGTCCTCGACTTCAATCGCGAGGCCGGAGGGCTGGAAGTTTTGATCCGTCACCATCTCGCCAGGGAACATCTCGGCGTGGTCGGGAGCGAAGCAGCGGATGATGATCTCGCCGCCTTCGGGCTGGGACTGCTCGGCATTGCGGATGAGATTGCTCAGGAGCCGGCGGATCTGCGCGGCATCGATGGCGACCTGCGGCAGACCGGGCTGGACCTCGATGCGATACTCGATGCGGGCGGCACGCGAGTGATGCGTGAAGAAGGTGTCGATGAGATCGCCGAGGCGGATGAGGTTTTTGATCGGGGCACCGCCACGGGCGAAGGTGAGAAGCTGCTGGACGAGGTTCTGCGCCTGGAGCGTGGCCTGTTTCGCCGTGTGCAGCTCCGGCAGCGTGATGGCATTGCGCAGGCGCATCTCGGCCAGGGAGATGTTGCCGAGGAGGACGGTAAGCAGGTTGTTGAAGTCGTGGGCGAAGCCACGGGCGAGCAGGCCGAGCGATTCGAGGCGGTCAATGCGGTTGCGGCGCTCGGCTTCCTCCCGGCGGGCGGTGACATCCTGGACGAGCAGCAGCAGGCCCTCGCCGAAGGGATAGCCGCGCATTTCGAGCCAGATCTGCTTCTCATCGAGATAGAGCTCACGGTTCACCGCCTCGCGATGCAGCATGGCGCGGGAGAAGGCCTCATAGTGCGTCTCGCGGGCGACGCTAGGCATCAGATCCCACAGCGAAAGGCCCAGCATGTCCTGCAGGCTGCGGTTGAAGAGCTTCAAGGCGCTGGCGTTGGCGTAAGTGACGCGCCAGCGTGAGTCGAGGGAGAAAAGCGGATCGGAAATGCTCTCCACGACATCGACGAGCGGCGCCGTGCCACGGTTCGCGACCACGGCCGGTGTCGGGGGCGGGGCGGAGGAGCGGAAAAGGATGATCAGGCCGGTTAGCTGCCCCTGGGCATCCCGCAGAGGGGCGGTGCGGTCATGAATGGGCAGACGTTCCCCGGAACGGGTCGTCAAAAACACGGTGCGCTCGGATTCAGAGGCGCTCTCGGCCGGCAGCACTTCCGCCGGCTCCCCGCTGGCCTGGTAAATGCGGAACACCTCGTTCAGAGACCGCCCTGCGGCCTCCTCCGGCGACCAGCCGGTGGCACGGGCCGCCGCCGGGTTCATGAAGACGACACCGCCGGACAAATCGGCGGCGATGACACCATCGGCCAGGCTTTGGAAGGCCTCGAAATAGCTCTGCTCGCGGCGCTGGCGTTCGTTTTCCTCAAAGTGGCGCTGGGCGGCCACTTCGACCGCCAGACGCAGCTCGTCGTGGTTGAAGGGCTTGAGCAGGTAGCCTTGGGGATGTGTTTCACGCGCACGGGCGACCGTTTCGCGGTCGGCACAGCCGGTGACATAAACGATCGACACGCGGCTGCGGCGTTGCAGTTCCCGGGCGGTGTCGATGCCATCGAGCTGCCCGGCGAGGTGGACATCGATCAGCACGAGGTCCGGCTGGAATTCGTCCAGGCGCTTGAGCGCTTCCTCGCCCGAATCACAAATGCCCACGACGAGATGCCCGAATTTTCCGAGTGTCGTGGCCATGTCACAGCCGACGAGGCCCTCGTTTTCGACGATCAAGATGCGGATGCGATCAGAACTGGTCATCTCCCTAGTTGGACTATTCTAGCCGACACGAATTAGAAGCGCCATAAAAATAACCATCATTTACCCCTGACTGATCCGAAGTTGTTTCAGGGCGGGTGCCGACAGGCAGCGGCACGCTCAGTTCGTCGCGCTTCGCGGGGTGTTCTTGCCCGGCGGGAAATAGTCGATGGCGAGGCCCTCTTTACGCAGAGCTTTGCGCACATCTTCGGCAAGCTGGGCGTAGGTGCGTTCGCGCAGGAGGTGGGTTTTCACGGCCGCCTGCTCCTCCTCGTTGTTCTTCACATTTTCGAGGGAGCGCAGGTAGGCGATCATGTTCGCAGCGTCGCCTTTGCCATCCAGGTGGTAGAAGTAATAAGTCAGCAGGCCGGCGGAGCCATAGTTCAGGGAGGCGGGACCGCCATTGCTGAGCGCCGCAGCCCAGCGGCCGCCATCAATGGTCATGAGCTCCTCGAGATCGATCAGGGTGATGCTCTTGCCGCCGCCGCCCATGCGCTGGGCATAGTCCCGCAACTGGCGGGTGAGCCCGAGCAGGCTGAAGCCGCCGTTGCGCTTGTATTCCAGCATCTCGACGTATTCGGCGCTGCCTTCGATGTACCAGGTCGGCAGCCGGCCGAGCCAGTGGTTCATCATCTGGTGCGTGATCTCATGGATGAGCGTGGCGTTGTCGTCGTTGCTGTTGTTCTCCAGCGACACGCGGCTGCCGACCATCTTCACGCCGAGGCTGGAAAGCGGCACCATGAGCGCCTTTTTGCCCGTCATGTAAACACCGGCGGAACCTTCGATGCCGCCCTCCTTCATGTAGTCCGACTTGGCCGTGAACAGACGCGCCAGGAAGATCTCCCGCAGCTTTTCCGGCTGCGGCTTCAGGTCCAGCGGCAGCATGGAGTTGATCAGCCAGGTGGACTCAAAGATGCGGCCGAACTCACGCACGACATTCGTGCCAAGCTTCGAGTCACATTGGAACTCGTAATGGGGCGACCTGTAGATGTACTCCCGCGTCGCGTCATCTTCCTTCACGACGGTGATGGCAGGCCTGTCCTCCAACGACACCGAACGCGGCCACGTGGCGCTGACCGCCGGGGCTCCTGCGGTGGCGATGGTCGCGGGCGCGGCGGACTGGCTTTTCACAAACGCCTGGTCCTCGGCCGACAAGCGGGCCAGCGGCACGTCGAACGTGCTGCCGTTCGCCATGCGGATCTTCACATTCTCCCCGGCCAGCGCCACGAAGGAGGCCTCGATCTTGCGCCCGTCGGTGCTGGTCCAGGTGCGCACTGCTGGCGGGGCCGTTTGCGCGGAAAGGGTGGTGGCCAGGAAGAGCGTGACGAGGCCGCGGAGGCAGGACGAATTCATGATGGGAGGTCGAGTCTGGGCAGAACGCGGGAGGAAGTCCAGACCTTAGGCCAGGAGGACGGCGAGGCGTGGGATCAGCGAATGAGGGATTGCTCCAACCTCAAAACTTCCCGTCCCGCGACTCGAAGTGCGTCGGTTTGCCAAGCGACTCGCCACCGCGTGAGACCCAGCCCGCGACCCATTCCATCAGTTCGTCATCACGGACGAAGGGAATGCCCAGCTCGACGAAACTGCGGTAAGGATTGCTCAAAAGCGCGTCCGGGGCCTCCTGGCCCTCGATTTGCACGGGTTTGCCCAGCAGCTCGCCGAATCGCTGCGCCACCTCCCGCACGCTGAGCGTCGTCGTGCCAGTGAGATTCACGATCCATGGCGGGCATTGCGCCTTGGCGAGGCTCAGGAGCGACAGCGCGTTCGCATCGCCCTGCCAGATGGTGTTGAAATAACCCATGCGCACGTCCACCGGCTCACCGCTCCAGACTTTTTGGGCGATGTCCACCATCACACCGTAGCGCAGGTCGCACGCGTAGTTCAGCCGGATCAGGGAAACCGGCATGCCTCGCGTCTGGCTGAAGTGCTGGAAAAGGCGCTCGCGGCCGAGGCAGCTCATCGCGTATTCACCCGCAGGATTCAGCGTGTCCTCCTCCTTGCTCGCACCGCGTTCCACCGGGACCAGGCCGTACACATTGCCAGTGGAGAACGCCGCGATGCGGCTGCGGTGGTAGCGCTCGCACACGAGGCCGGGCAGCCACGCGTTCATGGCCCAGGTCATCGGTTCCTGGCCGGTGGAGCCGAATTTCATGCCCGCCATGTAGATCACATTCGGCGCATGCGGCAGGTAGGCCACGGCGTTCGCCGCCAGCAGATCGACAGCGATGGTTTCGATGCCGTGCTGTTGAAATTCCTCCGCCGAACCCGGGGTGCTGAAGCGCGACACCGCGATCACCCGTCTCTTCGTGCCCGCCTCGTCGCTGGCTCGTTTCGCCATGCGCGTGAGCGACGGCCCCATCTTCCCCGCCGCCCCCAGAACGATGATGTCACCGGGCAGCGAACGCATCATTTCAACCACTGCGGGCGTGGGACGGCTGAGACGTTCTTCGAGTTCTTCCAGACTGGTCGGCAACATGCGCGGATATAAGGATGCTTTTCGTCTTTGGAAA
>NZ_JACSRD010000030.1 GCF_014879935.1 Prosthecobacter sp. | reverse complement strand
AGACAAAGGCGCCGGGGAAATCGGCAGGCGCTGTGGTGTACTCGACAGCCGGTGCGATGGGTGGAACCCCATCGGAGACAGAACTGGCGCCTTCTGCGGGCAGATTTGCACTGCTCGCGAAGATGTCGGGCGATGGTTCGGCTGAATGAAAGTCTTTTATCGCTGCCATCGACGCGGCCGGATCCATGGGGAAGTCGCGGGGCTCGGTGAGACTGGCAAAAACATCATGCGCTGCCGGGGGATGAACCTGCGCCTCATCATCGAGAAGGAAGGAGGGCGGTGTGTAGTCGTCCTCAGCCGCAGGTGCGTCGGCTTCTTCGTCGGGCGGAGGCCAGGTGACGGCGGGAGCGGCGGCTTCACGCTGGATCTGCTGCCGCAGCCATTCTCCGATGGGATCCTGTGGCAAAGATTCCGCCGGTGGAGCCGGAGGGAACGGCGGCGAGGATTTCGGAAGCTGAGCAGTGGCTTTTTTCTGCTTCAGCAAGGCGAGCGCGGTGACTCCGGCGGCGACGACGAGTGGTGCCTTGGGCAAACGTGAGGCGACAATGCCGCCAAGGGCGGTGGCCGTGAGAAGAGCGAGCGCACCGGGCGGCTGACCGACGGGTGATGAGGCGGGGAGGTGTGGGGTTGCCTCAGGATCGGTGCTCATCCGTGAATTGACGCGGAGGTTACCGCAACGCGGCAGATGCGGCAAGACGCATCTGCCACGGACCTCCGCGCACGGCGGTTATTTGTTGGCATCACCACCACCGGCGACTGCGACTTCGGCGTCTTCGGGCGGAAGGAAGTTCTTGAAGCGGCCCTTGTCGATGGCCTTCATGTAGGCCTCCATAGGGCTGACGTAGCCATCACGCAGCTTCTGCCAGATGGCGTCGTCCATGAACTGCATGCCCTGCGCCTTGCCGCCAATGATGACGTCGTAAAGCTTTTGCGTGGCACCTTCACGAATGATGGCGCCGACGGCTGGGTTCGAGACCATGATCTCATTCACGGCAGCACGGCCTTTGCCATCCGACTTCTTCATGAGGAGCTGGGCGACGACGCCTTTCAAGGACGCTGCGAGCATGGTGCGCACCTGGCTCTGCTGGTCGGAGGGGAACACGTCGATGATACGGTCAACGGTCTTGCGGGCGTTGTTGGTGTGCAGGGTGCCGAAGACGAGCAAGCCGGTTTCTGCGGCGGTGAGAGCGAGCGAGATGGTCTCCAAGTCGCGCATTTCGCCCACCAGCACGATGTCGGCATCTTCACGCAAGGCGGCGCGGAGGCCGTCGGCGAAGCTCGGTGTCTGGATGGGCACCTCACGCTGGGTGATGATGCTCTTCTTGTTGCGATGCACGAATTCGATCGGTTCCTCGATCGTGATGATGTGACGGCGGAAGTTGATGTTGATGTAATCGAGCAGGGCCGCGAGCGTGGTCGATTTGCCGGAGCCGGTGGGGCCGGTGACGAGCACGAGGCCGCTGCGCATGTGGCCGAACTCCTTCACCACGGGCGGAATGCCGAGCTGTTCGAGCGAGGCGATCTTCGTGGGAATGATACGGAAGACGCAGCCGTAGCCGTGCTGCTGACGGAGGTAGTTGCAGCGGAAGCGGTTGTCCGCGTCCATCTCGTATGCGAAGTCGAGGTCGCCTTTTTCCTTGTAGCGGTCCCAGGCGCGGGTCTCGCAGATCTCGCGCATCATGGTCTCCATGAGGCGTTCGTCGAGGATCTGGTCGGAAATGGGCTTGATGCTGCCGTGGACGCGCACCTTCGGTGGCTGGCCCTGGCTGAGGTGAAGGTCGGAGCCGCCCAGTTCGATGAGCTTGTGGAAATATTGGTCAATGATTGGCATGAGCGCAGAGGGCTAAGTGCTAAGAGCGAAGAGACAGTGGGTGGGGACGGGAGTGGAGGGCGGTGAAGAGGACGAAGCGCGGTCCGGGCTCGATGCCCTCTGCTCTTCGCCCTTCGCTGTCAGGACTCGAAGTATTTGCGCATGAGGATCTTGTCCTCGGCACGGGATTCACATTCTTCGCGGCTGATCTGGCCGGTGGCGTAAAGATTCCGCAGGGCGTCATCCATGGTGACCATGCCGACTCCTTTGCCTGTCTGCATGACGCCGGCGAGCATGTACGTCTTGCCTTCACGGATGCAGTTGCCGACGGCGGGTGTGTTCACCAGCACTTCAAGGGCCATCACGCGGCCGTTGCCGTCGATTTTCGGCACGAGCTGCTGCGAAAGGATGCCGCGCAGAGATTCGGACACCATGATGCGGATCTGGTCACGTTGATCGATGGGGAACACGTCGAGCACGCGGTCGAGTGTGCGTGCGGCGCTGCCGGTGTGCAGGGTTCCGAGCACCAAGTGGCCCGTTTCAGCGGCGGTGATGGCGAGCTGGATCGTCTCAAGGTCACGCATTTCACCGACCATGATCACGTCAGGATCCTCACGCAGCGCCCCACGAAGGGCGGCGGCGAAGGAGGCGGTGTGAGTGTGGACTTCACGCTGATTCACGTGGCAGCCCTTGGGCTCGATGACGTATTCGATCGGGTCTTCCAGCGTGATGATGTGGTCCTGGCGCTCGGCGTTGATGGAATCGACCAGCGCGGCCAGTGTCGTCGATTTCCCGCAGCCGACCGGGCCGGTGACGAGGATGAGGCCGTTGTGGAAACGGGTGAGCGTCTTGACGGTGTCCGGCAGGCCGAGTTCCTCCACGGTGCTGACCTTCGTCTTGATGACGCGGAAGACCATGTCGATCCCGAGGCGCTGCTGCACCACGGAGGAGCGGAAACGGCCGTAGTTGGGCGAATACGCGAAATCGACGTCACCACGCGATTCGAGCTGCTTGATCTGTGCCTCGCCGAGGAAACCGTAGGCCAGACGCCGCGTGTCCTCCGGTGTCAGCATGGCGGCGTTGTTCCAGATGGGCTGCAGGTTGCCATAACGACGCCAGACGGGCTGCGCACCGGTGGCGAGGTGCAGGTCGGACGCGTCATACTGCATGCAGAAGCGCAGGTAATCGTCCACGGAGCCGAGGACGGGCAGGAGTTCTTCAGGAGGAGGTTGGTTGGTGTCGGACATGAAAAAGAGGGAGCGCACTAGACTGCTTCCGTGTCAGGAGCGTTCGGAGAAACCTGACGTTGGTGCAGATAAGATTCAATCAGGCGGGAGGCGTAGCCGAGGGCGTTTTTCCGCACAAGGCCGATCACAGGGCTCAGCAAAAAGGGCAGCCAGGCGCGGCCGGCGCCCCGGCTGGAGGAGCCGCCGCCATCGGACCGAGCGGAAGGCCAGGCGAGCCGCATCACGACCAGGCCTGCCAAAGCCGCGCCACCGAGCCAAAGCGCCCGATGTTTTTCAAAACTACGGGCGACCATCGCACGCGGGCTCCATTCGGCCGCTGCCAGGGTGGCATGATGCGCCAGGGACACGCGGGCGTCCTCCAGATCACGCAAAGCCTGCTGCTTGGGCGTCAGTTGTCCTTGTTGCTGGCGAGCCATTCGCGATCGCGGCGGAATTGGTTGAAGGTTTCCTCGAAGAGACGCAGACCGTGCAGCCTGGACTTCAGCCCGGCGAGAAACAGCAGACCCAGGACGAGATGGATACCCGCTCCTGCAAGCGCCACTCGGGTCCAGTGCCAGCCGTTTGCCTCGGCGATGATCCACACCAGCGCGGGGGTGGCCAGCAGCCAGCCGATGATCAGGGCGGTGAGCGCCATCATGAACATGCCGGTGAGTCCGGCGAGCCTGCCGCCGGCCTCCTGGCCTTCGATGTGCAGCAGGCGTCCGCGTGCCTCCGCGTACAACGCGACGGAACGCAGTAGTCCTGATGCGCTGGCGCTTTCCTCGGCGTGCGGCGTGCCTGGATTCATGGGCGGAGGGCGGGAGCGCGGCGAAGATCAGCGGCGCAGGATGGAGCCGACGACAAAACCGATGCCAAACGCTGTGAGCAGCGCCTGCAGCGGCTTCTCGCGGGCGAATTTCTCCGCCTCGGCGCGGAGGTCTGCATAACGCTCACGAGCCTCGGTGAAAGTGTGATCGGCAAACTCTCCGGCACGGTCCTTGATGTCCGTTGCCTTTTGTTCCGCCGTGGCGCGGATCTGCTGCGCGCGCGATTCGGCGGCGGTGCGGAATTCGCTGGCCTTCTGCGCGGCCGCCGCACGCAGCTCCTCGGCTGCCTTCAAGGCGCTGGCTTTCGCGGCTTGAAACGGATCATGCGGCGAGGCTGCGCCGAAGGAAGAGTCTGCGGTGGGGTTCTCAGTCATGGGGACGAAGGGGGCTGGAGGTCCGGCAAAGGTGACGCGCATGATGCGCTCAACCTTGGATGCTTTCAATAAAGACAGTCTCCTTCCGTTTGGCGAGGGGAAAAAAGCGATCCGCTGATTTCTAAACCGCAGCTCCAGCCGGACGCCTCAGCCGTTGCGCGTGGCTCCACGGGCCGCTGCTTTCCGTGCGGCGGGAGACTGGCGCCGGCGGGCCAGCAGCAGGGAAAGTTGCAGGCCGGACGTTTGCTGGCGGCTGCTGGCAAGTTCCGCCTTCACAGCGGCCAGCTCTTGTTCCAGAGCCTGCACTCGCAGCGTCTCCATGCTGGGCAGGGAAGGCAGGGAGGCGGGTGCCTCGCCATTTTTCACCGGTGCCACGGTCTTCAACGCGGCGGCGGTCGCCGCCAGCGCCGGTCTGGCCGCCAGACGGGCTTCGAGCCCGGTGATCTTCGCGAGCGCGGCCTCCAGTGTCTCGTCCAACATCTCATCGTGCTTCTTCTGTGCGTGATGATTGCCCTGCTCGGACTGCTGATGGCGTACGGCCAGATCCGCACGCAGCGCGTCGAACTGCCGCTGCAACTTCGCCCTCAACGAGGCGGCCTCCTGCTGGATGCCCGTCAGCTCATGCTGCTGGTCCTTGATCTGTTTCGTCAGCTTCGGTTCCTCGCGGCGCATGCGGCGGTTTTCAGCGGAAAGACGAATCCAGCGAACGATGGAGGCGAGGAACAGGAACCCGGCAATCCAGAGCAGCAACTGCAGGGCCGGCACATCCAGGGTAAGCTTGGGAAGCATAAGGCCAGTGTATGCAGCACGAGGCGTTCCAAATCAATCAGCCATGCGTTCCTTCGCTTTGACGAACTTTCAATTCGGCGAAAGCGCCGTTGAACTGAGCCGCTGCGCGGAGGGTGCGTGAGGGGAGTTTGGATGGGGAGTACGCTGGGGGGCTAT
>NZ_JACSRD010000117.1 GCF_014879935.1 Prosthecobacter sp. | reverse complement strand
GGGGCGGGCGGCCACCGCCTTGCGGCGGCGGCTACGGGTCGTGGCTGCGCCCGCAAGGCGTGGCATGCGGAGGCGATGTGGGAGATCGCCTGCCCGGTGAGCTGGCATGGGGGCGGGCGGCCACCGCCTTGCGGCGGCGGCTACGGGTCGTGGCTGCGCCCGCAAGGGCGTGGCATGCGCGGTGGCTCCCGCAGATTCACGAATGCGCCGTCCACGCCCAGCCGCTGCACGCTCCGCCTGGAACGCAGCTCCCACACACAGCTTGCGACAACCTCATAGCCCCGCTGCTGCAGCGCCCGCACCAGCCAGCGTGTGAGCACCACCTGGTTGACCATGCAGCACTGCCACGGCTGCTGCCGCCACAGCGATGCGAGGGCAGGGAACAGCCCGAAGCGCGCCAGCCGCGCCTCGGGCAGCAGCTTCCGCAGCCGCTGCAAAACGCCGGTCCTGTGAGAGGCGAAGACCACTTTCTCCAAGGGAATGTGGGATGCCATCGCCTCGGTCAAGCATGCGATGTCTCCCTCGGCATAGTCCCCTTTCAGATGAGCGATGAGGCTCATGTTTGCTTCCAGCGCTTTCAGGCAATCGCTCAGATGAGACTTCGCGCCCCACCCATGCGCGCATTGGAGACCGCCGCGTGCGTCCCCCACGACATCCAGTTCCACAAAGTCCGCCTGATGCCGCACCGCCAGACGCACTCCGTCGGGGGAGTTCTGCATTCCCTTTTCCATTCCTCCCCGGTGCGCGATGGCCTTCATGATTCGGTTTGATATGGGGTGCCGTTCATGGCTGACCGCAGTGTCGAACAAATCGCCCGAGCAGGTTCCATTCAAACAAAAACGCCCTCTCCCGTGAAGGAAAAATGCCAGGCATCTTCGGCCTAGGCATCTTCGGCCTAGGCATCTTCGGCCTATCGGGACAGCCTGAAGAATTGTGCCGCGGGCATGGGATCCGAGGAAATGTCGAGGTCAATTGGCAGGTCTGATGGCTGCAAGGTCATCCAATTCTCCCAATGGTCCAACCCCGTTGATCTCTGCACGGTAAAGGGCTGGTCTGTGTAGCCGGAAAGATTGAGGAGACGCTCTGTTCCCATGATGAGCCGACCCTTGATGGTCTGGAGAGATGGCGCTGGAGCAACGACATGGAGACTCTCTCCTGCCGGGACTTCCTTGCTCTCACCAGTCCACCAGTTGTCAAACACCACCAAACCACTTGTCACCGTCACCGTCACTTCGATCAGGGAACCAACTTCGATAATCTCGGTATAGAAAGCTGTGCCTCGAATCCCCAAAAATCCATAGGGGGTTTTTATGCTGACATCATCGTGATTGGTCTGGCCTATCAACCCACTGGTGAATAGAAAGAGACCGCGAAGCAGGCTGACCTTCTGACTATTCTCGCCAGATTCCGGATCATAAACGTAATCATCGATCTCCAGCCTGGCATTCTCTCCGACTAAAATGCTCGACTCGTCGCTGAAGAGGAGGTTGACAGATTCGCCATCCTCAGTCTCGACGATGTCTCCCGGATGGATTGGATCCCCTGACATCAGAACGGAAGTCACCCCGTGACGTGTGATCGCAGGTGAGCCGGAAACAGCTCCTGCGCCGCCAATGGCTTCGCTGCCTGGAAGCTCAACTTGAAATCGTTCGACCACGAATCCGCTCGTCATCGACGGCTGAGAATGATGAAATGTGAAGCTTGAGAATGGCTGGGAGGATTGATGTTGAATAACACCCTGGCCATCCAGATCGGTTGCCGTAATCACGCTGCCATTGAAGCTGGTTCCGCCCTGCGGAACGAAGTCAATGGAAGCAGAACCATTGCTTGTGGAAAACCCATCTATCGATTCTGCCTGATAGTGTTCACTTGCCGACAATGCATCGAATTCGATTTCGACAGAGATGACGGGCTCAGAGAATGTGAAGGTGTACGTGCCGCTTGTGTTCGACCCTCCAAGATGAAGCCCTGTGTAAAGTCCTGACGTGATAAACTCAATGCTGCCACCAGACTGGGAAGTGGTGATCGAGAATCTTGAATCCGAAACGGGGTTGGCAGAGGCCAGTTTGCTTGCAGAGAAGAGGCGCGTTTGAGCAGCCACGGATGTGGTGATGCAAGCAAGCACAATCAGAGTTACGGCGATTGGACTCGTTTTCATTTCGCAGAATGACCAAGTTCGTTCAGGGCTCTCAGTCAAGGTGCCAATGATTTATGAAGTCCTGAGCCGGAGTCTTGGTGCTGCTGAGGGGAGATGGTGCGCGGTTGGTCGCGGCAAGCGTGACAAGATGGCCGTTCCGCCCGTTGCGTTCTGCAAGGAGTGGCCCGGGCGTGCTGGTGAGCTTCGGGAAAGTGTGCTCGCAGCTTGTGTTCAAGGATGGATTCCTGGGTCACGGGGAAGGGAGGGCGGGGGGCATGGCATCAGACTCGATGCGGTAAGATTGAAGAAGGGCTTCGAAGGCGGGGCGATGACGCGCCCAGTCGGCGGGTGGTCCCACTTGCATCGAAATCGCTGTGACGTGCCCCTTTTCGGGAATAAAGGCGGCGAGTTCGGGCACGTCTCCATCGACATACTCGCGGACCTCCACCCTGCGCCCGTCGAGCAACATCATGGCACCTGCGGACTGGTGATATGCCGAGCCAAAATTGGAATGGATGTCATTGAGGTGCGCGTCGTGGGAACCATCTTCCGACAAGCGGCTGCGATGGCCGGTTTCGAGAGCGATGTTGAGGAGGGGTAGATTTCCCGGGCTTCCGAGAAGAGCGAGCGTATAGCTCGGTGAATTGAAATACGGCTGGCTTTGGATCTGCCAGCCCGCCGGCACCTGGACGCGAATGGTGGTGGCCGGTCCCTGGAGGTGCAGGTTTTGCCGGTCAGCCGGAAGGGGCCGGTTGTCGTAGTCCAATTCGGACGTGTGGTGGCCGGACTGAGGGCGAGAGCCGCAGCCGACCATGATCATGACCGTCATCCATGAGACAATGTGCAGGGGATTCATAAGTGGCATCGGAATACAGATGTGGTGTGATCGAGATGCCGATCATGCGGCCCAGCCAATCAGAATGGCCATGAAAAGCAATGCGAGAGCGATTCCTGAAGCCGGTAAAGTGAGCGAGAGCAGCCTGCTTGCGCGTCTGTGTTTCTGCAGAAGAGAGCGGCTCATCCAAATGGAAGCAGCCATGCACCAGACGGCGAGGAACAAGGGCATCAAAGACCCGATCACATAGTGTGTTTCCCCAAACTCATCGGGGAGGTCTCCATGCCAAATCCAGGCAATCAAACCGCCTGTGAGATAGACCAAGGTGATGAAGAGGCTGAAGTGCCGGCTGACGAGGCGGCAACGAGGGATTGCCAGCAAAATCGCCGACACGAATGCCATGAAGCCAAAGATCAGCACAACCAAAGGCGTGCCTATTGAAAGCCAGAAGCCCACGCCAAAATCCGATGCCAGGATGGGCTGGTGGGTGAGAGTCATGTCGGTCATGTGGACTCGTAGCATGGATTTTCGGTTCGCGATTGTGCCTTGTTGTAAGCCGTCCTTTCCGGGGAACGAAAAACGCCTTCTCCCGCGAAGGAGAAGGCGTCAGGTAATTGAGATGAGGGTCAAACCTTACAGGCCGACGATGGGATGCAGGTTCGATTTGCACCATTCGCCGTTCTGCTTGGTCACGCCATCGGGGTCATCGACGGCGCAGTGGGCCTCATCTTCGCAGATGATCCAGCCGGAGTAGTTCCGGGCCACGAGGAACTCGGTGATCTTGTGGAAGTCGAGCTTGCCGGTGCCCATCTGTGCCCAGGGCTCGGCGCCGTTGCCGGAGAAGTCCTTGTAATGGATGTGATTGATGAGGTGCTGCCACTTGCTGAGCGTGGCGATGACATCCATGCCGCCGCGGATGATGTGGCCCACGTCGGGCGTCCAGCCGGTGACCTTCGGGTCGAGGCTGCTGAGGACGACGTCGTAGTCTTCCTGCGTGCGGACGAGCGAGGCGGGCGGGGAGTTCGGGTGGTAGGAGCAGACGAGGCCGGCGTCATGCGCACGCTGGGAGACGGCGTTCACGTTCTTGGCGACGTTCAGACGGCGCTTTTGCAGGTCCTTCGTGCGGCCGGAGGGGAGGGTGACGGTGCCGAGCATGGCGCCGGGGAAGTGCTTGAGGTAGTTGATGGTAAAGTCGGCGGCTTCCTTCTCGTTCGGAGCCTCGGTGTCGCCATCCCAAGCGCAGACGAGGGCGAGTCCGCAGAGCTTCATGTTGTATTTTTGAAGCGTGTCCTTCATGAGGATCGGGTCGATCTGCGGCCCGAGCCAGTATTTGGAGCAGCCGAGGGCGCTGGCGGAGATTTCGAGCACCATCGGCTCGATGCCGGTGAAGCCTGCCTCGGAGGCGACCTTGATCATGTGGTCGAGTTTGTTGTCGTAGCCCTTGCCGGTGCCCTGCATGAACCAGGTATAGACTTCGGAGCCGAATTGGATGTTGCCCATGGTGTGATTGTTGGTTGTGGGTTTAGGAGAATTGCCCGCGCTGAGGCGATTGCGGGCGCATTTGAGACGAACGGGCGCGAACTGTCCAGTTTTGACTTTTTTGTTCTCGGTTCTCGGTTCTCGGTACTCGGTACTCGGTTCGCTGCTGGGCGGGCCTCACGGAGCTTCGGGAGGCGGGGGCAGGGCGTCGGGGAGGTCGTCCATGGTGTCGCGCTGGCGGAGATCGCGCATGAGCTCGGTGATGATGAAGATGCTCTCCCGGCTGCCGGTCTTGGTGAGGGAAAGCGGGATGCGGACGATGCCGCGGGTCGGGCCGCCGCGGCGGAGGATATCGACTTCGGCCTCCAGGGTGATGCTGCGCTGCTTTTGGTCGTCGAGGTAGATGTGGGGGCCGAGCAGCAGGCTGGCCCGGGTGCGCCCGGCGGTCTGCGTGGGGCCGAACTCGGCGCGGCCGGCGAAGCCGCGGGGTTCCATGGGCGCGTTGAAGTTGTCGGTGCCGGTGAGGCGGAGGCGCTTGATCTCGAACCAGCGCTGGTCGCCCGGCTGGCCGAAGGCGTGGAGACGCAGTTGGTAGGGGCCGACTTCGGACACCCAGGCTCCCCCGATGACCATGGCGCTGAGCGCCGCCCCGGATTCCCGCTGCTGCGGGATGAATTCGGCCCGGAAGGCCGTGCCGCCGATCATCGGAGCCGTGCCGCTGGCGAGGTATTCATGCCGGGAGGTGAACACGTGCATGCAGGAGGGGAGGAGGAGGCAGAGGAGGGCGAGGAGGAGGCGCATGG
>NZ_JACSRD010000180.1 GCF_014879935.1 Prosthecobacter sp. | reverse complement strand
TGCTCGCTTTCGCCGCTGTCATCGATTGGATGCAGCCGCTCAAGAGGTTTTAAAACACTGCCTAGCACCAGTCGCCGCATCGCCGCATGCTTCCGTTACTCCCGCAGCACCAGCAACGACAGGCAAGGAACTAACGCCGGAACAGATGATGAAGTTGGCGGAGATGAAAATCGCCTCTCCCGCAGCTTACGAGGAAGCGGTGAAATTGTTCGCTCAGGCCGGATATGATGTGAAGCCTCGCACTGAACAGGCGAGCCCTCCCGCAGCCAGCAATAGCATGCCTGCAACTTCTCAAGCGAACACGGTAAAGTTTAGCGATTTGAGTTTGGACGAAGTGCGTGCCTTATCCAAGAGTGGCAATGCTGATGCTCAGTTCGCCTTGGCATGCAGATATTACACAGGCGACGAAGTCGAGAAAGATCTGAAAACCGCTTACAACCTGCTGATTGAATCTGCCAATCGCGGGAATGCGGACGCGATATTTGCACTTGGCGTCCATTACCAGCGCGGCGAGGGAGTGGCTCAAAATTCCGTGGAATCCTATGCATGGTTTTATGTGGCAAGTCAGCTTGGATACGCCGGGGCTGCGGAATCGCTCAAGGAGTGCGGCGCAAACCTAACACTTGCGCAAAAATCCCAAGGGACACAGCGAGGCATGGAATTGCAGCAACAAATCAAGGCTTCCCCTCCAGTCACTCGATGATCATCTCTGCTTCATCTGCTGCCCGGTGAGCAGTGCTGACCGTCACCCCGCTGAACGCCGCCACGTTGACCAAGACTTTTTCCTCACGATCAATGCCAAGCTGCCGCCGCGCCAGCCCGTCGGCCACGTCGATTTGCCGAACTGAGGCGAACGCCGCCTGTGCTGGCAGTTCAGCCGAATAGTCCGACAGTCGCCCCGCAACGGCCAGCATATTCAACAGATGCCGCTCCAGCAGCCCCTCACGGGCGATTGACAGTGATTGATGCGGCTGCCCCTCCTCACCGTTATCCATCGTTCCCTGACGCGTCTGGCGGGCCTTGGCGTGCGCCTGGCGTCGTTGCTCAGTCCAGCCATCGCGCATCGCCTTGTGCAACACCGTGCTCTCACTGATGCCCGCCTCCCGTGCCAGCGCCCGCAGCTCACCGCCGACGAAAAACGCCGCTTTCATCTCGCGCCACGTGGCATCTGTGATGCGCTGGCGCTTGGCCTTCTTGGAAGGTGCAGTCATGCCGGATATTACACCCCCTTCAATCGGTTCTCAATCGGTTGAAAATGCCTTCCGCTAGTCATCCCCATATATCCGGTGCGGTGCTGCTCTGCCCCTCCTACCCCGGTGCCCCCGTGGTGGGGTCCACCAGCATGTGGAGGTTCTGGCTGTGGGTAAGCCTATCACCCGACCCGCTTGGAATTGAGCAAGGGTACGGCATCTACAGCGCGGCGGAGAGCCGCCATTTCCGCATGAGTGTAAACGGCGTTGGTCTGAGAGTCTGCATGGCCGACGAGCTTCATGCGTGTCTCCTGTGAAATGCCGCCGTTGAACATGCTGCTGTTGAAAGTGTGACGCAGGCTGTGGAATGAGCGTGCATGAGCAGAGCGCCCCGCCGTGCCTTCGACATGTTCCCGTGTTTGACCTCGTGACACTCCAGCGGCTTCCATGATGCGAACGAACCGCGCTGACAGACCGTTGTTTCCCGCGATGCTGAGACGCGCCAGCGATGGGAAAACGGGGGCTTCGAGATCAGCCGGAAGGTCGATTCCTTCAAAATAGCGCGCCAGCTCAACGTGCATCGGGAGAAGGATGGGAGCCTTTTTCGTCTCTTTTTTCCGTGCCGTTTTCTGTGGCTTGAAGCGGATGACCTTGTCTTGCAGGTCGATGCAGCCACGAGTGATCTTTGCCGCGTCGCCCAAGCGTAACCCTCCAAATGTGCCGAGCAAAATGACCCCTCGCCAGTCATCGGACGAAGCGGCTTTCAAGAGCTTGGAGATTTCGGCAAAGGTGAGAGGTTCTCGGCTCGTGGAATCTTCTTCGGGCAGTGGCTCAAGATTGTCAGCGGGTGAACGCTGAATGTGACCTTCCTTCACTGCGGCAAGAAGGGCGCTGTTCAAGTCCTTGAGGTAATGATTCGTAGTCTTGGCGGTGCGGCCTTCGGCTTTGAGCTTGTCGCGAAACTCACGGAGCTTGCCAACAGTAAGTGAGTCGAGGGGCAAAGCTGCCTGTTCCTCGCCCAAATGGCTTAGAGCGGCCTTCACGCTGGCCTTGTAGCGTGCCTGTGTGGCTGGCTTGGTGGTTCCTGTCTTTTGCTTGAGCCATTCGTTGAGCCAGCCTGCAATAGTCTTCTCGGCGGGCAGGGTTTCGCCAGTGCTGGCTTCCACCAGTCTTCGGATGAAATCACGCCCCAGATTGGCCGTGAGGCGCTTCTGTGCAGCTTTGTCGGCAGCCTCGCGGAGAATGGCAAGAATGCGCTGCGAGCCGTCATCGCCTGCGCCCGCCACGGAGAAAGCGTTCTTCTCAAACTCCATAGCCACCTTGAGTGCTTCCTGCTGGCTTTTCTCCTGCTCCCGTAGCGTTTTTGGAACGGGGACTTTCGTGACCTGCTTCACGAGCTTCCATCCCTTGTTGCCTTCAGCGTCCACGGTGGGCAGCCGAAAGGCCGCGTAGTAGAACAGAGAACCGGGGCGGGTGAAGACGCTAGCCATGCGGGAACATAATGGGAACATCCACGCATGTCCAGCGTGTTCCCACAAAGTCCGATTCTCTAGGGAGATGGGAACAAAAAGGTTCGATACAAGGGGGGTGTATCGAATCGAGGGTTCGATCCCCTCCCTGCGCACCACTTCAGAAGAAGTGCTGATGCCCGAAAACGCGAATCTCTTTGCGGTCAGAGTGGAGCGTTTCCCAATGGGTAAAACTTCCTCCAAGTTTCAGGCACCTGAGCTGCGATTGTTCATTGAGACCTTCGGGATGGCCGCATGCGATGAGATCAGGAACTCCGCATGTCATGAAATCGACTCTTCTGTGCTCGCTCCTGGCCGTGCTGGCCGCCATTCTTGTGTTTTCGGCTTCGCCGGCACCCCGGGCACAGGGGGCTGCCACCACGCCGGCTCCCGTCGTCATCACGCCGAGCGTGGTGCGCTACAAGGTCATCGACCTGGGAAAAATCGTCCTGCCGGCCAGCGGCACGGAGGCGGCCATCCTGGAAAGGCTGCTCAACGAGCATGCCGCTCAAGGCTGGCATGTCGTCGCCACGACG
Source organism: Prosthecobacter sp. (assembly GCF_014879935.1). Taxonomy (GTDB): domain Bacteria; phylum Verrucomicrobiota; class Verrucomicrobiia; order Verrucomicrobiales; family Verrucomicrobiaceae; genus Prosthecobacter. The sequence goes on along the minus strand of NZ_JACSRD010000180.1, from coordinate 20,567 downwards.
GGCACGCTGGTCATCTTGAAACGGTGACCGCCGGCCCATCACGCTGCTTCCGGCAGTCGATCGATGAATTTGTCCAGGGTGACCGGGTAATCGCGCACACGGACGCCGGAGGCGTTGTAAATGGCGTTCGCGACGGCCGCTGCGGCTCCGCAGATGCCCAGTTCTCCCACGCCTTTCGCCTTCAACGGCGAGGAGACGGGATCCGTCTCGTCCAGGAAAATGACTTCCTGATGCGGAATGTCGGCATGCACCGGCACTTCATAGCTGGCGAGGTCGTGATTGACGAAAAATCCGCGACGTTTGTCCACGTGGAGGCCTTCCATCAGCGCGGCTCCCACTCCCATCGTCATCGCGCCGATGACTTGGCTGCGGGCGGTTTTGGGATTCAGGATTCGTCCGGCCGCGCACACGGCCAGCATGCGCCGCACGTGGGTTTCGCCTGTGAAGGCATCCACGGCCACCTCGACAAAGTGCGCCCCAAAGGTGGACTGCTGGTAGCGCTCAGCCAGGTCACCATATTCGATCTGGTCTTCCGCTGCGAGACCGCTTTCGCCAGCCAATTCGGCCAGAGTCATTCGCTTGGAGCCTGCTGTCACGTGGCCGTCGGAGAACACCGCGTCGTCTTCGTCAATACCGGCTTTCTTTGCGATGGCCTGGCGCAGTTTTATGCACGCGGCATAAACGCCCGAGGATGAATTGTTCCCACCCCACTGGCCGCCTGAGCCGCAGGAGACCGGAAAACGCGAATCGCCCAGCCGGACGACGACTTTATCCAGTGGCAGGCCCATCGTCTCCGCCGCGGTCTGGGCGATGACGGTGTAACTCCCGGTGCCGATGTCCGTCATGTCCGTTTCGACGGTGAGGATGCCACGATGATCCAACCGGACGCGGGCTGCGGATTTCATCAGCAGGTTGTTACAAAAGGCCGCCGCGACGCCGAGGCCGGTCAGCCAACGACCTTTGCGTGAGCGGCCGGGTCTGGCGGTGCGTTTGGCCCACCCGAAGTGGTCAGCGCCCTTGCGCAGGCACTCGACGAGGTGGCGCTGCGAAAAGGGGCGTTTCGGATGTTCAGGATCGACCTGCGTGTCGTTGAGAAGGCGGAACTCCACCGGGTCCATGCCGAGTTTTTCGGCCATTTCATCCATGGCGATCTCCAGCGCCATCATCCCGGGTGCTTCGCCCGGTGCGCGCAGGGCATTTCCTTCAGGCAGATCGAGCACCGCCAGACGCATCGACGTCATGCGGTTCGCTCCCGCATAAAGCAGCCGCGTCTGGCTGACGGCGGTTTCGGGTTCACCTCCAGGCAGATCGCCCGACCAGCTTTCGTGCCCGATGGCGGTGAGTCTGCCGTCCTTGGCCGCCCCGAGGCGGATGCGTTGAATCGTCGCCGGTCGATGCGTCGTGTTGTTGATCATGAGCGCCCGCTGCAGGGCCACTTTCACCGGCCGTTTGGCAGCGCGGGCGCCGAGCGCGGCGAGCAGCACATCGGCTCGCAGGAACAACTTGCCGCCAAATCCGCCTCCGATGTAGGGCGACATGAGATGCACGTTCTCCTTCGGAATTCCCAGGGTTTTGGCCAGGTCTTTGGTGCCCCAGGCCACCATTTGGTTGGAGGTCCATACGGTGAGCCTGTCGCCATCCCATTTGGCGATGCTGGCATGCGGCTCCATCATCACATGCGTCTGATCGGGCGTGGTGTAGGTGGCGTCGAGTTGCACGGGAGCCTCCGCAAAGGCGCTGGCAAAGTCACCCACCGCAGTGTCAGCCTCGCCACCGATGCCCGGCTTCGGTTTGATGCTGGAGCCTTTCTCCGCCGCGAGATCGAAGGCACCGCGGCCTCTTTCATACTCGACATGAACGAGATGCGCGGCCGCACGTGCCTGCTCAAACGTTTCCGCCACGACCAGCGCGATGGCTTGATGGTAATGCTGAATCTCCGGGCCGCCCAGCAGCGTGGCCGTGTTGTGCTCGCCCTTCTCCAGCTTCCCGGCATTGTCCGCCGTCACGATGGCCAGCACGCCCGGTGCCGCCCTCGCCTGCGCGAGATCCATCGAGGTGATGCGACCTTTGGCGATGGCCGCGCCGATCACATGGCCGTAAGCCGCGTCTGGAACCGGATGCTCATACGCGTAAGGCGCTGTGCCCGTGGTTTTCAGCGGTCCATCGACACGATCGACCGGCTGGCCGACGACTTTCAACTGGTCGATTGGATTGGTCGTCGCAGGCGTGTCGAACTTCATAACCGTGCTCCTTTCGCTTCCGCGAGCACGGCGGCGAGTGTGCGCTCGACGAGTTTCAGTTTGAAGGCGTTCTCCTGGGTCGGTTTCGCTCCTTCCAGCAGCTTTTTCGCCACGGCGGCGGCTCCGTGTGGCAGTTCGGCCTCCGCAGCCTCCACCCGCCACGGTTTGTGCGCCACACCACCCAGGGCCACTCGTCCACTGCCGTCGCTTTGAACGATGGCGGCCACGGAGACGAGCGCAAAGGCATACGAGGACCGGTCACGCACCTTGTGATAAAGCTGGGTGCCGCCCACGGGCGGCGGCAGCGTCACGGCGGTGATCAATTCGCCTGGACGAAGCACCGTCTCGATGTGCGGCGTGTCGCCGGGCAGGCGGTGAAAGTCGGCGATGGGGATCGTGCGCCGTTCTCCATCTGCGCGAATGGTTTCCACGGTGGCATCGAGCACGCGGAGGGCCACGGCCATGTCGCTCGGGTGCGTGGCGATGCAGGCCTCGCTCACACCGAGGATCGCGTGCTGGCGGTTGAATCCATCGATGGCACCGCAGCCGCTGCCAGGCACGCGTTTGTTGCAGGGCTGGTTCGTGTCGTAGAAGTACGGACAGCGCGTGCGTTGCAGCAGATTCCCGCCGGTGGTCGCCATATTTCGAAGCTGGCCCGATGCTCCCGCCATCAGGGCACGCGAAAGCACGCCATAGTCACGGCGGACGCGCTCATCCGCCGCCAGATCGGTGTTGCGGACCAAGGCACCGATCCGCAGGCCGCCTTCCGCAGTGGGTTCGATCTTGTCGAGCCCCAGACCGTTCACGTCGATCAAATGCACCGGCGTTTCAATCTCCAGCTTCATCAAATCGAGCAGATTGGTGCCCCCGGCGACGAATTTGGCCCCAGGACGACGCGTGGCGGCCGCTGCGGCCTCGGCCGGAGATGCGGCACGCTCATACGTGAACGCTTTCATGCCTGTCCTCCCGCGACTTCGTTGATCGCGTCAAAGATGTTCGAGTAAGCACCGCAGCGGCAGAGGTTTCCGCTCATGCGTTCGCGGAGTTCAGGCGGCGTGAGCTGCGGAGCCTGCGTCAAATCTTCGGTGACGTGACTCGGAATGCCCGCCTTGATCTCATCCAGCATTGCGACGGCGGAGCAGATCTGCCCGGCGGTGCAATAGCCGCATTGGTAGCCATCACATTTCACAAAGGCGGACTGCAGCGGGTGCATGTCCTCGGGTGTGCCGAGTCCTTCAATGGTCGTGACCTCGCTGCCCTGCTGCATGACGGCGAGCGTGAGGCATGAATTGATGCGCCGCCCGTTCACGATCACCGTGCAAGCTCCGCATTGGCCCTGATCGCAGCCTTTCTTGCTGCCAGTGAGGTGCAGATGCTCGCGCAAGGCGTCCAGCAGCGTCGTTCGTGTGTCGAGTTCCAGATCGCAGGGCATGCCGTTGACCTGGAATGACGCCTTGGCGGTCGCCGGTGCCGCAGCATCCTGCGTTGAAGCTGCGGCGGGTGCTTCCTGCGCCGGCATGTCGGAGGTCACTGCGGCGGATGCCACCGTCGAAGTTCCCAGCACGAGAAAATCGCGACGCGAAAGATCATGGGTTTCAGGCGGTTGCATGGGCGGGGCTCCGTTCAGGCTCATCGGCGGTCTGGCCGGTTTCGGATGTGAGTTGGCGGCGGATTGGGTCCCTGAGGCACTCGTCGGGACGCGGACGCGCCAGCCCGTGCTTGCAGATCCGCAGGCGTGTCGAGGTCGTACGCGCCTGCTTCAAACGACACGGTCGTCACCCGTCGTGGATCGGCCAGGATCACGGCTTTCGCACCGCGATCATCCGGCAGTTCACGCAGTTCCGGGAAGCAGGCGGCGTCAAACAGCGCGGGAATGCCCGTCGTGCCCGCATAGTGCGCGGCGGCGATTGCGCAGCCGCTTTGCTGATGTTGTTCGATCAAGGCGCGCACGATGTCGCGGGTCACCGCAGGCTGGTCGCAGGCGAGAATGACAACGGCTGACACGGGAGGCAGGTGCGCCAGTCCCAGCCGCAGGGAATGGCCGATCCCGCGCGGCCATTCATCGTTATGCACCCGCAGAGGACACAGATCAGCCACAGCCTCCGCAACGGCCCCGCCTGCGTGTCCAGTGACGACGCACACCGGATCGCAGCCGCCCTCCTGCGCCGCGCGCACGGCCGCGTGCACCAGCGTCTCGCCATGCAGCGTGATCAGTTGTTTGGGTTCGCCCAGGCGGGTCGAGCCGCCTGCGGCGAGGATCAGGCCGCCGATGCCACGCATGGAGTCAGGGCCGGAGCCGGATGGTGGATGGGTGACTGCCGATGGCGCAGCGACTGGCCGTTGCCCGCCGCGAAAACGCATTGGATCTCAGCTGTGATGGAGAGCGCGATCTCCTCGGGCGATTCCGCGCCGAGATGCAGCCCCGCAGGCGCGAACAGCTCGGATTCCAGCCTCACGCCGCTCTGCATCACATCAAAAAGCAGATCCTCCCGCCGACGGCGTGAGCCCACCACGCCGAGATAGCGCAATCCGGCAGGCAGCAGCTCACGCAACGCGGCGCAATCGCGGCCAAAGTGGTGTGTCGCCAGCACCACCGCCGTGCGTTCGTCCAGCGGCGGCAGGCTGGCACTCGTCGCCGGGAGATGAATCACGTCCCAGCCGAGAAAGGTGGCGTGCGCGTGCAGCGCGGCCGTTTCCGTGCCGTTGCCGATCAGGATCAGCCGCAGCACCGGCTCAATCGTCTGCACGAACGCCCCGGCCGTCGATTCCACACGACCGATGCGTGTCCCGTGCAGATCAGTCACCAGCGTGCAGCGGCGGCGTTGTTTCAGGCAGGCATGCCATTCGGCCATCAGCTCATCGGCGATGCATTCCACCCGGATCTCGATCGCCCCATGGCAGCCGAAACGCAGTCTCGTGTCAAAAGTCATGCTTCGAGGCCCGCCATCGCGCAGAACAGCGACGGCGGCGGCGCTGACCTCCTCCTCGATGCATCCCGCGCTCACGCCTCCGGCGGATTCACCGTGTTCGTCGATGATCATTCTCGCTCCGGGACGCCGGTAGCTCGATCCACGCGATGCAACGAGGGTCGCGAGCGCGAGCGGCTGCCCGAGCCTTGCCTGCCAGAATTGGAAAATCTCGCGCAATTGCTTCATTCACGTGCAGGTCCGTTTTTTCGCATCGTTTGGGTGTGCATCGCGCACGGACGGATTCGGGATGGCCTGAAATGCGCATCAGACGGCGGCACTCGCGAACGTGCGTGGCACCGGCGTGAAACTTCACCCGTGGCGCCGGCGTTCAGATCGCCCTTATGAAATGCTCGTTCCTGCTCGCCGCTGCCAGTTTGTCCGCCTCCACGCTCCTCGCGGGTGATTGGAATCAATGGCGCGGCCCGGATCGCAACGGCGTCTCGCAGGACACCAGCCCGATCGCCGAGACTTTCCCTGCGGAAGGCCTGAAAAAGGTGTGGGAGAGCGAATTCATCCCCAGCAACGAGTACGGCGGGCATGGCAGCCCTGTGGTCAGTGGCGAGCGCGTCTTTCTCAGTGTCGTCTGGCATGAACGCGTGAACTCCGAGACCCGCGAGATCGACACGGAGGTGATGCAGACGCTGAACTACCGCGGCACCACGCCGGAACTGGCGAAAAAGCTCGAAGAAACCCGTCTCAACCTGCCAAAGCTGCGTGGAGCGAAATTTGACGAGTGGGTCACCCAGTGGCGGAAGGACAACCTGAACGAAAAGGAGGAGATCAACATCGGCAGCTGGGTCGCCTCGCGTTTCAAGGCTGGCAAAGCCGCGATCGGCCTCGAATGGCTGAAAAAGATGTCTGACAAGCAGGGCAAGCCGTTTGAAAACGCGGCTGCCTTCAACAAGTGGCTCGATGACGAGGGCTTCCCGCCCGATGTGAAGGAGAAGATGATCGCTGCGGTGCCGAACACGGTGAAGGTGGCTCAAGATGTGATCTTGTGCCTTGATTTGAACACCGGAAAACAGGTCTGGAAGTATGCCAAGCCCGGCAAGCCCAGCGGACGCCAGTCCTCCAGCACCTGCTGCGTGGTGGATGGCAAAGTCTATGCCGCCTGCAGCACGGACTTGATCTGCGTGAACGAGAACGATGGCGCACTCATCTGGACGACGCCGCTCGGCATCAGCGGGCCGGCCGCTTCTCCCCTCGTCATGGGTGATCGCATCTACATGGCCGCTGGAAAGGCCTGCGCCTTCTCCAAAGCCGACGGCAAGCTCGTGTGGGAGCAGAAAGAGGCGAAGGGCAACGTCGCCAGCCCCACATGGTGGCAACCGGCGACCGGGAAGCCGGTGCTCGTCATCAACGGCAACAACGCGCTTTACGGCGTGAACCCCGAGGATGGAAAAATGCTGTGGACGGCCGAAGGCGGCAGCCAGAGCACACCCGTGGCCAGTGGCGACTGGCTCGTGCTCTACAGCGGCACCGAGGGTGTCGGCCTTCGCGCCTATCAGATGCAGGCGGATGGCAAACCGAAGGCCGCATGGTCGCACTATTGGGCCACCCGGCGCTACACCGGCAGCCCGATCATCCACGAAGGCAACGTTTACCTCTGCTGCGGTGAGAAGCACCAGTGCGTGGACCTGCAGACCGGCGCGGTGAAGTGGCAGGTGAATGAAGTGAACAGCACCATCACCTCCCCCCTGCTGGCCGATGGCAAGCTGCTCGTTTACGAGAACAACGGCACGCACATCCGCATGGTGAAGGCCACCAACGGTGCCTACGAGCAGCTCGGCCGTGCCAAGACGGATGCGATGGGCTGCTCCTCTCCCGCGATCACGAACGGCCGCCTGCTGGTGCGGCAGAAGGACAAGCTGGTGTGCTTCGACCTGCGGCCGACGAACTGATCGTCTCAACGCGGACGCAGAAGCACACCAGCGCTCGTGCTCAAAGGCTCGGCGGTCATTCCCTGACGCACCATCGCCAGGCCCACGATCCGACCCGTTTCCGGATGGACTGTGACGCTCGTCACTGATCCCACTGCTTTGGTGGTAAGGATTTCATCACCGGCGTTCACCGGGCTGTCAGTGTCGAACGCAATGAGCTCGCGCGGCATCTTCCCGGTCGTTTTGATCCGCGAGAGCACTTCCTGGCCGATGTAGCAGCCTTTGGTGAAATCCATCGCGCGCGATTCGAGCCCCGCTTCCGGCGGAAACATCTCCGCGTTCAGTTCATTCGGCCAACGCGGCACCTTTTGGACGATTCGCCACGTTTCGAGCTCCGCATCGGTCAGCACGTCGATTGTATCAAAGGTCGGTGCTGCTGCGGCGGCGGGAAGCCACAAGTCGAAGCCTGGAACGCCGAAGCGATTCGAACGCAGTGCGTGAGCTGGCGTCTCCGCACTGCCAAACACATGCCAGAGCTGCCATTCCTCCGTCACGTCCGTCAGTTCCACGTCGTCTGCCACGATGTAGCGCTCCAGACGCATGCCCAACGTCTCCCTCACGTCGCCTTCGGCATCTAACAGCAGCGTGTCTTCATGCGCGTGGACGAACACATCGGCTGCGATGCGCCCTTTGGCATCCGTCACGCAGGCGTAGAGCGTCTCGTCGGCGTTGGCACGGCGGACGTCATTGGTCACCTGTCCATTGAGATAGCGGACGCGGTCACCACCGGTGAGGCGGAACTTGGCGCGTGAGGAAAGGTTCACCGCGGCTCCGTGCGCGGTGACTCGTTGGAAGAGGTCAGGGGTCATGAAGGCATGAATGAGCATGTCCGATACGACGCGCAAGCGTCCTTCGGCGGCGGTTGTTGACGGAATCACCGCCCGCGCCAGTTTCGGGCACGTCATGCGTGATCTTCCGCTGTTTTGCGCTGAGTAGTCAGGCACGATTTCATCTCATGCCCGCCTCAGAAGCTCCTCCCGCCGGAATCACCGCCACCATCGCCACGGTGTTCCGGCAGAACCGCGTGCCCTGCCTGGTGCTGAACGCGCTCGCGGTGGCGCTGGTGGCCAGCTACTACCAAGTGCCGGCGCTGGCGGGCTTCTGGGAAGCCGTGGGCGATTTCAAGACGCGCTGGTCCTTCGTATTTTCGTGCGTCTCCACCATGTTCGCCGCGGCCATCCTGCCCACATTCATCCAGATGGCGATGGGCACGCTGCGTTCAGAGGGGCAGTGGAAACGTCTCGCGCTGCTGACCTTGTTCTGGGGCTATCGCGGCATGGAGATCGACTTGTTCTACCGTTTCCAGGGCTGGTTGTTCGGTCACGGCCATGACGCGCGCACGCTGTTCATCAAGGTCGTGTTCGACCAGTTCGTCATGAGTCCGCTGTGGTTCGTGCCAACTTATGTCATCGCCCTGCGCTGGGCGGATATGGGCGGCTCGTGGGCGCGCACGAAGCCGACGCTGAATCGCGAGTTCTGGACTCGCACCTGCCCGCTGGTGCTCGTCACGAACTGGCTCATCTGGATGCCCGCTCTGGCCCTCGTTTACAGCCTGCCGCCCGCGCTGCAGTTCCCGCTGTTCACCATTGTGATGTGCTTTTTCATCCTGGTGGTCACGGTGATGACGAGCCGGCGGGAGGAGTGACGGGCGCTGACGCGGCTCAGGCGTCCTCCTGCAGAACCTGGTGCAGCAGCGTGAGCAGTGTCTCCGCGGTGTAGGGCTTCGGGATGAAATGTCTCACGCCCGCGTGCTTCGCCTGCGCGACCATTTTTTCCACATTCAATCCGCTCGCGGCCACGACCCGTGCCTTGGGATTGATCGACAGCAGCACCTGGATGGTGGAGGCGCCGTTCATCACCGGCATCATCATGTCCGTGAGCACCACGGCGATCTCCTTCTGACGGGCGGTGTAAGTGGTGACCGCCTCGGCCCCGTCGCTCGCCGTCAGCACCCGGTAACCGAAGGTCTCCAGCATCTCGCGCGTGATGGCGATCACCGCCTCCTCGTCATCCACGAGGAGGATCGTTTCCCCATGGCCGTGTGGCAGCGCATCCACAGTGGCAGTCTCCTGATCGGCAGAGGGACTCGTGCGCGCGGGCAGGAACAGGCTGAACGTGGTGCCCTCTCCCGGTTCGCTGCGCACCTGCACGAATCCCTGGTGGCTCTTGATGATCGCCAGGCTGGTGGAAAGCCCCAGCCCTGTGCCCTGGCCGATGTCTTTCGTGGTGAAGAACGGCTCGAAGATGCGCCGGACGATCTCCGGCGGCATTCCGCTGCCGGTGTCCGTGACTTTGATGAGGACATGCGGTCCGGGACGCGCGTCCAGGTTCAGGCTGGTGTATTGCTCGTCCACCTTCACGTTTTCCGCGGAAAGGGTGAGGAGGCCGCCATTGGGCATCGCATCCCGTGCATTGACGCAGAGGTTCAGCAGCACCTGGTGGAGCTGCGTCGGGTCACCTGTCACCGTCCACAGGTCGGATGGCACGTCACAGACGACCCGGATGGTCTTGAGGAAGGTTTCGTTGATGATCTTCTCCATCTCCCGCAGCAGATGCCGCACCTGCAGCTCCACCTGGCGGCCGGCGACGCCACGGGCGAAGGACAGCACCTGCCGCACCATGTCGGCTCCGCGGTTGGCGCTGGATTCGATGGTGTTGATCACCGACAGCCGCCGTTCGTTCTGCTCTCCCAGCCGCAGCAGTTCCAGGGACATCAGGATTGGCGTCAGGACGTTGTTCAAGTCGTGCGCAATGCCGCCGGCCAGCGTGCCGATGCTCTCCATCCGCTGGGCGCGGAGAAACTGTTCCTCAAGCTGCTTCCGCTGACTGATGTCCGTGTTGATAGTCAGGATCGACTCCGGCCTGCCTTCCTCATCGCACACCAGCGACCACCGAGACTCGATGGTGAGTGGCTGACCGCTGCGGTTGCATGGCTGCAGTTCGCCCATCCACTCGCCTTTTTCGAGAACGGTCGCCGTTGCTGCGTTGAAGGCTGTTGGATCACGATAGATCACGTCCTTGATCGAGCGTCCGACCACCTCCTCCGTGGTCCAGCCGTAGAGCCGTTCCGCGCTGCGATTCCAGTAGAGCACCCGGTCGTCCAGATCTCGCAGGATGATGGCATCCTGCGCACGGTCGAGCAGGGCGGCCTGCTCCCGGATCTTGTTTTCGCTCTGCTTGCGTTCGGTGATGTCGCGGGAAATGCCGAGGACGCCGATGACCTTCCCGTTCGCGTCGCGGAACGGTGCCTTGGTGGTCAGCAGCGTGCGCTGGAAGCCCGCCACCGTGAGATCCTCCTCCGAAGTCTGCGACTCTCCTGAAGCCATGACGGCTTGGTCATAGGCCATCACCATGCGGGCATCTTCAGGATCAAAAAGAACGGTGTCATCCCTGCCGAGGATCTCCTCCACCGGTTTTCCCACCAGCCGCGCCGCGCCTTCATTGAATAGGAGGTAGTGCCCGGTTTGATCTTTGACAAAGACCGCGTCGGGCAGGCCATCGGCCACGGCTTTGAGCAGGTCGTGGGTGTGCTGCAGGGCCATCGCCGTCTGTTTCTTCTCGGTAATGTCCATCGACACCACGAAAGCGCCCTCAGGCACCGGTTGGATGCGCACATCGAAGCAGCCGGTGGTCCCGTCGTGGAAGGTAAACTTCGTCTCGCCGTGAAAGGGAATGCGGTTTCGCAGGCAGCGGTTCATGTGGTCGTGCACCAGTGTCTGTTCGAAGCCGGGCCACACATCGGTCATCCGGCGGCCCAGCAACTGCTCTCGGGGACACCGCGCCTGGACCACGGCGGCGTCGTTGAGATAGAGATAGGTCCAGTCATGGGCGATGATCTGGCAGCCTTCGCGCATGCTGTCGAGCGTTGAACGGAACCGCTGCTCGCTCCTGCGCAGTTCCACCTCCGCACGCTGTTTCTGCTCCTGCTCAAGTTTGAGCGCCAGATAGTTGTCGTCGATCACGCCAAAGGTTTTGCGCATCAGCAGAAGCAGCAGCACCGAGGTGACCACCACATAGAACAGGCCTTTGTAAGTCCCCACTTTCAGCAGCAGTTCCGGGCTGGAGATCAGCGTCCTGAGCCCGTAATCGGAGAACAGGATCCACAGCGTCGCCATCACCGCATAGATCGCGGCCACCCACCAGGCACGCGTGCGCGAACTGGCCGACTCAAGCACTTCACGTAGCCGTCGCGGCAGGAAGGAGGGAGGGGAGGCTGCGGAACGCATGTTTGAGCAGGGAGCAGTTTATGAAACCTAGAGGTTGTCAGCAAGAAGAGCCAACAAAGGTTCATAAGAAGGCCCTTAGGCGCTCAATATCTACTCATCTGAGAGCAAGGTCGGCGCAGTGGCAGCCCAGACCGCAGATTTAAGCACCTCAGCGCCAGAACTTCTCCACCGCTGCCACGAGGCCCGGGATGCTGTTCTCCTTGGCTTCGACATCGACCTTGAGGCCGTAATGCTTGATCGCGGCGCTGGTCACAGGACCGATGCTGGCGATTTTGCAGTTCTCCGGCAGATCGACGTGGAGATCGAGGAAGTGCTCGACCGTGGAGGCGCTGGTGAAGGTGATCATGTCCGCGCCTTCGTTCTTCAGGCGGGCGAGCGCTTCCAGATTGTCCTCCGTCTCCGCCACGGTGCGGTAGCCGATGGCTTCATCGACGATCGCGCCCATGCCGGTGAGGCTGTTGGCGATGACTTCGCGGGTTTCCTCGGCCCGCACCCACAGCACCTTCACATTTTCCATGTTCTGGTACTTGTCGAAGGCCTTCACGAGTCCCTCGGCCACGAAGTTGCCTTTGTCCGGCATCAAATCGACGGCCAGATGGCGTGCCTTCACCTTGTCAGCCGTTCCCGGCCCGATGCAGGCGATGCGGGCGCCGCCGATGCTGCGGGTGTCGTTGTAGAGCTTGTCGAACATCGTGAAGAAGGCGTCCACGCCGTTCGGGCTGGTGAAAATGATCCAGTCGTAGGTGTGGCAGTCGTTCACCAGTTCGCCGAAGGCATACTGATCCTTCGCCGGTTCGATCCGGATCGTGGGCATCTCGATCACATCCGCGCCAAGCTGGATGAGCTGGCGGCTGAGCGTGCTGGCCTGCTGCCTCGTGCGGGTGACGACGATCTTTTTGCCAAACAGCGGCCGGCCTTCGAACCAGTTCAATTGATCGCGCTCCGTCACCACGTCGCCAATCACCGCCACGGCGGGCGCTTTGAAGCCTGCAGCCTTCACTTTGGCGGCGATGTCGCCCAACGTGCCCACCAGCGTCTGCTGGCAGCCGTGCGTGGCCCAACGGACGAGCGCCATTGGCGTCTCCGGCTTGGCGCCATGCTTCATGAACTCGCCGGTGATCTCCTCGATGCGCTCCACGCCCATGAGAAACACCTTGGTGCCGTCGGCCTGCGCCAGCTTCGCATAATCCAGCGACGTGTCCGGCTTCGTGGGGTCTTCATGACCGGTGAAAATCGTCAGCATCGACGCATGCGAGCGATGCGTGACTGGAATGCCCGCATAGGCCGGTCCGGCGATGGCGGAGGTGATGCCAGGCACGATCTCGAAGCGAACGCCGGCTTCCCGCAGTTCCGCGGCTTCCTCCGCACCACGGCCGAAGAGCACCGGATCGCCGCCTTTGAGACGCGTGACGGTTTTGCCCTCGGAGGTGAGCTTGACGATCAAAGCGTTGATCTCCTCCTGCTTGAGGGTGTGATCGCCCGCTTTCTTGCCCACGTAGATGCGTTCGGTGCCGGGCTTGGCATGGCGCAGATGCTCGGGATTGCACAGGTAGTCGTAAACCAGCACGTCCGCCGCCTCGATGCACTCCTTGCCTTTGATCGTGAGCAGGCCCGGGTCGCCAGGACCAGCGCCGACGAGATAACAGATGCCAGGAGAGGTGGTTTTGGAGGCCATGGTGGGAAAGGGGCGGCCAAAGTGCCGAGACTGGGGGGGATGGCAAGGAAGCAGTGGCGCGGGCAATCCTGCCCGCTGCGAGAGTTTTCTTCGCGGGCAGGATTGCCCACGCTACTTTTCCCAATGTCGTTCCCGAGTCTCCAATTACCCTCCGCCTGCGATCCTGCGCAGCCTGCTTTGCTGGCGATTTCCGGCGGACGGGACTCGGTGGCGCTGCTGCACCTGCTTTTGGACGCTGGATTCACGGATCTGATCCTCTGCCACCTCAATCACGGCCTGCGTGGCGAGGAGTCTGACGGCGACGCGGCCTTTGTGACCCGCCTGGCGAAGAAACACGGTCTGAAGTGCGAGGTGGAAACCGAGGATGTGACCGTGCTGGCGAAGAAAAGGCGCATTTCAGTCGAAACAGCCGCACGCGAGGCACGTCATGCCTTCCTGCTGCGAATGGCGGAGAAGCATGACACCTGGGTCGTCTTCGCGGCGCATCACGCGGAGGACCAGGCGGAGACGATTCTGGCCAATCTCTGCCGTGGCAGTGGCCTGGGCGGTCTGGCGGGCATGAGCGCGGTTCAGCGGCTCGATTCAGGCCTGCACTTCGTGCGCCCGCTGCTGCACCTGCGCCGCAGCGAGATCGACGCCTTCCTCAGATCAAAGCGGCTCAAGTTCCGCGAGGATTCCAGCAACACCTCTCCCCAACACCGGCGCAACCGGCTGCGGCACGAGGTCCTGCCGCTGCTGAACGATGTTTTTGCCCGTGATGTGTCCGTCTTGATCACTCGGCTCGGCATGCTGGCTGATCGCGATGAAGATTGCCTGCAGGACCAAGCCGTGGGTCATCTGTCGGCTCCAGGCCGTTTGAGGGAGGATCGTTCGTTGCGGATCGACCCGGAACTGCTCGCACTCCATCCAGCGGTGCTCTCACGAGTGCTGGCGACGTGGCTGCGCGAGGTTTGTGAACTCGGCGGCATTGAAAACGACGTGATCGAGGCCGCGATGGACATGCTCGCGCCCGGCGGGCCGGCGAAGATCAATCTGCCGCACGACAAACACCTGCGCCGCAAGGCGAAACGGCTGTGGGTGGCGTGAATGGGAGTCGGGCACTCAGGGTGGTCTGCACAGTCCACTGTGCGGGGCTCCGCAAACTTAGCCCGCATTTCTCACACTTGTTCAGAGCATGCACTCATCGGCAGAGGTTGGAGTGTAGCCTTTAGGCGATTCGAACGTCTCACAGCCTGCGGATCGGCTAAAGCCTGGACTCCAACCTCCGAAGCGACACCCACAGGATATTGAAGCCATACGAGTGTGAGAAATGCAGGTTAGACACCTCACTTGTCCAGAGAGCTCTCCCAGGGGGAGAGATCCCAGATGGGCCGTGCTTGAAAGGCACGATGGTGAGAAGCGCCGACGGCGCGTGACTCCTCAGCCCAGGATGCAATCCTGGGATCCGCGTCAGCCCGACACCGATGATGAAGCCAGCCCTGCAAGGGCGGCACTCGACACCGTGTTCCCTGTGACGATCCATCTGCCAAGATCGTCCTGAGTCGAGTTCCGCGCTTTCAGGGCTTCACCCCAATCGAAGGCGAGATCGTCGTTTGCAAACCCGGGCTTCGCCCGTGGGCTGAGGAATGCCGCGCCGTTGGCGCTGGCTTCCTTCAACAGGCTGTCAGAGACGGCTTTCGAACACGGGCTGGTGAGATAAAGTCACCAGGAGACTGCGACGCCCGCACAGAGGACTGTGCGCTCCCCTTTCTCAGCCTTCCAGCGTGTGGATGAACAGGCCGCTGCGCAGCTTGGGCTCGAACCAGGTGCTCTTGGGCGGCATGATCTGGCCGGCGTCGGAGATGGCCATGAGTTGATCGACGGTGGTCGGGAACATCGAGAAGGCGACGGTGTGCTCCTTCTCGTTCACCAGCTTCTCCAGCTCCGCCGTGCCGCGGATGCCGCCGATGAAGTCGATGCGCTTGCTGGTGCGTGGGTCGTCGATGCCGAGCAGCGGCTTGAGCAGGCGGTCCTGAAGGATGCTGACGTCGAGCTGGTCGATCGGGCTGGCGTCCTTGGCCGCCTCCCAGGTCAGTTCATACCACTGGTCCTTCAAATACATGCAGCACTGGCCGGGATGTGTGGGTGATTTGATCGTGGTCGGCTTCACGGTGAAAATCTCACCGACTTTCTTGAGGAACTCCTCGCGGTCGTTGCAGTTGAGGTCCTTCACTGCACGGTTGTAAGGCAGGATCTTGAGCTCATTGCCGGGGAACAGCACGCTGAGGAACCAGTTGTAGTTCTCGCTGCCATTGTGGTTCGGGTTGGCCTCGCGGCGCAGTTTGCTGACGCGGAAGGCGCTGGCGGCGCGGTGGTGACCGTCGGCGACGTAGGCGCAGGGCACCTGGCTTTCAAACAGGCCCGTCAATGACACGCACATGCCCAGCGACAGACGCCAGACCTGATGACGCACGCCATCGGGCGCGTTGATGTCGTAGATGGGCTTCTCCGCCTTCATGAAGCCTTCAATCAAGGCGCTGATGCCGGGACGCTCGCGATAGGTGAGGAAGATCGGGCCGGTGTTCGCGTCGAGTGTGTCCACGAGGCGCGTGCGGTCGTCTTCCTTGTCCTGGCGGGTCTTCTCGTGCTTCTTGATGATGTCCTTCTCGTAATCCTCCGTGTGGCAGACGGTCACGAGGCCGGTCTGGCTGTGTCCGGCGATGGTTTGGCGATAAAGATACATCGTCGGCTTCGGCTCACGCGTCAGCACGCCTTCCTTCTGCATGCGCAGGAAGTTCTCTTTCGCCTTCGCATAAACGGGGGCGGAATATGGGTCGATCTCCGGGTCGAGATCGATCTCAGCGCGGTCCACATGCAGCAGGCTGTTGGCCTTGCCCTTCGCCAGGGCGGCGGCTTCCTCGCGATTCACCACGTCGTAGGGGACGGCGGCGACCTCAGCGGCGAATTTCGGATTGGGAACGAGACCTTGGAATGTGCGGATGCGCATGCGGCGGGATAGTTCGCAGGAGTGGCCTTGTCAAACTCCGAGCGGGTGATTGCCGGGCTGCCGGATGGGAGCTTGAGCCTGCGGTGGTTCTACTCTAGTCTTGAGCCGTGATTTCGATGTCTGTCAGCGACGCCTTGCGTCAATTTGCCAGTTTGATCCATCGCGTGCGCCACGATGGCGAGCGTGCGTTGCTCACGGAAGGCGGAGCACCGGTAGCACGGATGATCCCTGCCGTTCCGGCAATCCGTGGCGCCGAACTGGCCCGGGTCTGGCGTGATGGACCGCATCTGGGCGACGAAGCTGTCAGTTTCGAGGCGGACGTGCTTGAGGCGCGAAGCAAACTCCCCGCAGTGCCGTCCCGATGGGAGTGATTCTTGACAGTTCAGTCCTGATCGCGGACGAGCGCGGCCGATTTGACCTGCCAGCCCTGTTTCGTGCGAGGGCTGGTGAAGAATTCTTCATCGCTGCCATCACGGCCTCTGAATTGCTGCACGGCGTCGAGCGTGCCAACACGCCTGAGCGGAGGGAAAAGCGTTCGCTGTATGTCGAAGGGGTGTTGCGGAAGCTGCCTGTGATCGACTTCGAACTGGCTGTCGCCCGGCGACATGCTCGGTTGTGGGCGGAACTGGAGGTGGCAGGCAGAGTGATCGGTCCGCATGACCTGCTGATCGCGGCCACAGCCCTCGATCAGGGGCATTCTGTCGCGACGCTGAACGAAGCGGAGTTTGCCAGCGTGCCGGGCTTGAGGCTTGAGAACCTGTCTGCGTTTGTGGTGGCCAGAAACTGAATCGCCTCAGCCCTTGGGCTGATTCGCCTCGTGGTTCTCACGGGCGATCTTGCGGGCGGCGGAGACGATGTGGGTGCAGGCCTCGATGCAGAGCAGGGGAATGGCGTTGGGTGCGTGATTGGGCTGCGTTTTCGCCGCCGCGGCGGCCTCCAGCGGTTGGGCGGAGGTGAGCGGCCAGAGGATGCGGCGCAGGCAGTTTTCATTCGCGCAGGTCTTGCCGACCATGGCGTGCGCTTGATCGTCACGGATCGTGTTGGTGAAGCGATACATGCCCGTCTGGCGGCCCAGAACCTCGCGCAGCGGCACGGCGGTGAGTTTTTCATGCTCCAAGGCGTGCGCCATGCCCACGGCCGCCGGATAGAAGAAATCGAGCGCCAGCCGCACGTCGTCGAGCGTGGGCAGATCGAGCCGCCAGCCGCGCTTCAGCGTCGGCGCGGTGTGCAGCGGCCGGAAAGCGCCCCTCGCATCGTATTGGGCGAGGGTGCGGGCCGCCTCGGCCTCATGATGCGGCTCCAGCCCGTCTTTGCCGCGGTCGGCAATGTGGCAAAGCGTGAAGCTGCCATCCGCATTCGAGCTGATCGCGATCTCGCCAATCACATCACGCCCTTCCTTGAGCCAGTGTTCCAGGGCGGGCAGCAATTCGGCATTCGGCATTCGGCAGTCGGCATTGGCGACGCCGTGCTTCACATCAAAGTCATGCACCTGGTCGAGAATGACGTCCGCCATGTGCGGTTCGGTGCCGATGGCGCCGCTGTAGTAAAGCAGGCGGCCCTGCAGCTCGTGCGGGTTGTGATGGAAGACACCGAGCTCGCTCAGCGCGGCACCGGTTTCCTCCCGCATGCCGAGCAGCACCGGGATGTCCTGGAAGCTGTGCAGACCGTCAGCGATGAAGAACGGGACGACGACGACATTCGGGGCGCTGGTGAGCTTCGCCCAATCAGCGACGAGCGGAGCCTCCTCCATGTAGGCATCGACGACTTCGGCGAAGCCGTGGCCGCCATCGCGAATCAGCGCCACCTGGGTCTCGATGACCTTGCGGGAGTTCTCGTTCAGATTCGTGCCGTGGCCGACGATGATGAGGCTCGTCTTGTCACGCGGCACGCCGGGGGCGACTTCATCGGCCCGTTGCAGCAGCAGCCGCGTCATGTTCGGATGGATGCCGACAGGGTCGCAGTAATGGATCGTTTTGCCGTCGCGCTGCGTGGTCGGGCCGTCGAGGCGGAGCTCACGCGGCAGCACCTGCTGGCAGAAGTAGCCTTCGCTGATGAAGTTCGGCACGATGTAGATGACCTGGCTGTCGATCATCTCATACACCTCGCGCATGTTCGGCTCCTCCTTCCAGAAGCAGCACACGACCTCGCGAAACAGCCCGCGGCGGCGGATTTCATCGGCGTGCAGGTGCGTCGGGGCGCTGGAGTCCGGATTCACGGTGGAACCGTGGCCGACGATGATGAGGGAGGCGTGGGAGTGGGAGTTCAAGGCGGGAGGCGGAATGACGAATGACGAATGACAGCCGAGCGAAGCGAGACAGACGACCGGAGGGAGCCCGGAGGGTGAGTGAAACGAATCAAATGACGAATGACGAATGTGGTGCGGATTACGAGTGGTGTGGCGGATTGGGAATCAATTCGTCATTCGACATTCGGAATTCGGCATTTGTGCCTTCATCCATGCCGGAAGCGGATGTCGCGGATTTTCGCGTCGGGCAGTTTGGCTTGGAGGCGCTTGAGGATCTTGGCTTTTTCCAGCGACAGGGCGTGATGCGCGGTGGGTTGCATGAGGCGCACGGTCAGGATGCCGCGTTCGATGGTGTCCGGTCGCGTGAGCTTGAACAGGAACGTGCCGACGATCTCCTCCCACGCGGCGAGCACGTCCTCCAGCTTCACGCGGTTCGCCAAACCGCACTGCGCGACGATCTTCGGGGCCAGATCGGCCACACTGACCGTGGGCAGGTCCATCAGCGGCCCATCGGCCACGCCACGCCACGCCGCCACGAGCCGGTGGCGCATGATCTGCTTGGGCGTGGGCCTGCGGTCGTTCATGGGTGCATGCTAGACGGCAAAGGGCGCGTGCTAAATCGCAAATATCAAATCTCGCATTCTTCTTCCCGCCCGTTAAAGATGGCCCTCCCCCGACCCCAGCCATCATGTCCGCCGTCTCCCTTCCCAACGAACACACCGATCCCGTGAACGCCCAGATCCTCGCCGTCAGCGAGGACCGCGTGCAGGGCTTTCACCAGCATCCGTTCCAGTTCATCGCGGAGCAGAGCGGCGTGCCCTTCGACACGGTGGTGGAGCGCATCCGCGTCATGCTCGCGGCCGGCGTCATCCGCCGCGTGCGCCAGACCTTGCTGGCCAACAAGCTCGCTGAAGGCGCGCTCGTCGCCTGGAAGCTGCCCACCGACAAGCTCGACGCCGCGTTCGATTTCCTCTTCAAGCAGGACCCCTTCAGCGGCCACGTCGTGCTGCGCAGCACCGACCGCGAGGTCAGCGGCAGTGACTTCCGTCTGTGGACCACGCTGAAGGTGCCCCAAGACCGCGCCATCAACGAGCACTGCGATGTGCTCATGCGCCTCATCGGCGCCTCCGACTACTACACCATGCAGGCGCACGGCATCTTCGCCCTCGGCGTCGGCCACGTCCGCCGCAAGACCATGGAGCCCGGTGAAAAGGCGGACGAGCCTGCGAAGATGATGACCACCAACATCGCCGACCTCGACGAGGAGGAGTGGAATGTGCTGCTCCATCTCAAAGGCGACCTCAAGGCCGAGGAGATCGGCCCCGAGCCCTGGGCCGGCCGTGCGCAGGACGCCGGCGTCAGCCTGGAGAAGTTCTGTGAAGTCGCCAAGCGCCTCGATCAGAAAGGCGTCATCGGCCGCTTCTCCACCTTCCTGGAGCACGTGAAGCCCAGCGCCAGCGGCCAGCGCGTCACCCGTTTCAACGCGCTCTTCCACTGGAAGGTGCCGAAGGGCATGGAGGAACGCGCCGGCGGCGAGGTGGGCCGTCATCCCATCATGACGCACTGCTACTGGCGTGAAGGCGGCGACCGCTTCGCCAACGTGAACATCATGGGCGTCATCCACGGCAGCGACAAGGAGACCGTGCTCGCCCACAAGGCCGCCATCGACCAGCACCTCGCCGATGTCGGCATCCCGCTGGAATACACGAACGTCTTCTGGGGCGGCCGCAGCGAGATCAAGCCCAGCGAGATCTCCCCCATCGTCTTCAAGGAATGGCACGCCAAGTGGAAGGACGTGGCCGGACCGGTGATTTGAGGCAAAAAGGCCTACGGTTTAACGACCCAAGCTCAGCGACCCGGCCCGCGGGACGCAACGATTGCAAACCGCGGCGTCAGGCCGGGTTCGCTGCAGCGCATGGTTAGGCCACTGGTATCGTGATGTCATGGTGTGTCTCCGTAACAAAAATCGGCAACGCATCTCTGCAACAACTCGGCCTCTCTCGGCAGTCGGGCGCGCAGCGCCTCAAGTCCGGCAATCTCAACACGCGCTGGCAACTCGACATCGCGAATGCACTCGTCGAACGCATCCCAATTGTGGCCGTAGTAATCTGGGAAATGAAACGCCGTAGCGAGCAGGCGATGCAACTCCTCATGCGAACTCGCTGCGCCAACATCAACCCTCAAAGCGTCTGGAATGTGCTGGAGCATCGAAGTGGCCTAACGTGAAGGAGTGTATCCGAGCAGGAGGCGGAGGCAAGACTCGTTTAGCTGGAGGCGCGTGGCGCG
>NZ_JACSRD010000031.1 GCF_014879935.1 Prosthecobacter sp. | reverse complement strand
CAAAATCATCCTACCTCTGAAGTTGGGCGCGGTTTGTAGCTCGGTATTCCGATACCGAGTCGGTGCCTTTGCGGAATCGGTGACGAAGTCGCGAAGCGAATTCCCCGCTACATCGCCGCTGCGCAAGCCCCCCGTCTCGTTCTGGCGAACGAGCCTACGAGCGCTGGCCGGCCTCGTTTTGGCTCAACGAGCCAGGCTACAGCGCTCCCTTCATCCAGCATCCAGCATCCAGCATCCACCACTCCCCCCTTCTCGTTCTGGCGAACGAGCCTACGAGCGGCCGTCCCAGCCTCGTGCTGGCGAACGAGCCGACGTTCACGCGGCGCGGCGGGTGGCGATGAGGCCGTGCTTGGGGCCGAAGATGAAGGCGAGGGCAAAGAGCAGGGACTGGGCGAGGACGATGCAGGCGCCGGTGGAGCCGTTGACGAAGAAGCTGACATAGACGCCGAGGCAACTGGCGAGCACGGAGGAGCCGGCGGCGATGAGGAGCATGCGGTCGAAGCGATCCGTGAGCAGCCGGGCGGTGCAGCCGGGGGTGATGAGCATGGCGACGACGAGGATGATGCCGACGGCCTGAAGCGAGGCGACGATGGTGGCGGCGAGCAGGCTGAGCAGCACGTAGTAGAGCGCCTGGGTGTTCAGGCCGATGGCGCGGGCGTGGGCGGTGTCGAAGCAGAAGAGCAGCAGGTCTTTGCGCATGGGCAGGATGACCAGCAAGGTGAGCGCACAGGCGATGACGGTCTGGATGAGGTCGGCACGCTCGATGCCGAGGATGTTGCCGAAGAGGATGTGGTTCAGATGCGCCTCGGTCTCGACCTTGGTGAAGAGCACGAGACCGAAAGCGAAGAGCCCGGTGAAGACGATGCCCATGACGGTGTCCTCCTTGATGCGGGTGTTGGATTTGATCCAGCCGGTGGCGGCAGCGCAGAACAGCCCGGAGACGAAGGCCCCAACGGCCAATGGCAGGCCGAGCAGGTAGGCTCCGACGACGCCTGGCAGCACGGCGTGGGAGACGGCATCCCCCATGAGGGACCAGCCTTTCAGCACGAGGTAGCAGGAGAGCACGGCGCACACGGCCCCGACGAGGGCGCCGACGAGCAGCGCCTCGGTCATGAAGCTGTATTGAAAGGGGGCGAGCAGGCTCATGCGGTGGCGGATGCGGCTGCGCGGCGCTGGGCCCGTGCAACGAGCAGGCCGTGTTTGGGCGCGAAGACGAGCGCGGCGAGGAAGATGAGAGTCTGCAGGACGACGATGCAGCCGCCGGTGGAGCCATTCAAAAAGTAGCTGACGTAGGCTCCGGTGACGCTGCACAGGATGCCGCTGAGCGTGGCGATGATGAGCATCTTCCCAAAGCGGTCGGTCAGGAGATACGCGGTGGCCCCGGGGGTGACGAGCATGGCGACGACGAGGCAGGCGCCGACGGTCTGCAAGGCGGCGACGGCGGTGGCGGAGAGCAGCGCGAGCAGGAGGAAGTGCAGAAAGCGCGTGTTCAGCCCGAGGCTGCGGGCGTGGCCCTCATCAAAGCAGTAGAGCAGCAGATCGCGCCATTTCAGCGCGAGCACGAGGATCGAGACGGCGGAGATGACGAGCACCTGGAAGATGTCGGGATCAGAGATGCCGAGGATGTTGCCAAAGATGATGGTGCGCAGGTTGAGATTGCTCGGGTGGAGCGACAGCATCAGCAGCCCGGCCGCAAAGAAGCTGGTGAAGACGACGCCGATGACCGCGTCCTCCCGCAGACGCGAGTTGTTCCGCACCCAGCCCATGCCAAGCGCCGCCAGCACCCCGGCGACGAAGGCCCCGAGCGAAAACGGCAGCCCCAGCAGCCACGCGAGCGACACACCGGGCACGACGGCATGGGAAAGCGCGTCCCCCATCAGCGACCAGCCCTTCAACGTGATGAAGCAGGACAGGAAGGCGCACACGCCGCCGATGAGGCCGCTCACGAGGATGGCCTTCACCATGTATTCGTAGTGGAAGGGCGTGAGGAGGGTGGTCATGGTGAAATGACGAATGGCGAATGACGAATGACGAATGAATGACGAAGTTTGAATGACGAATGATTGGGCCATTCGTCATTCGTCATTCTGCATTCGTCATTCATTGCTCTCCTGCCTCCTTCGCACGCTCTTTGACCAGTTCCTCGCGTCCATGGCGCTCGGTGTACTCGAGATGGCCGTCCTTGCCGAAGACGAGCGGACGTTCGTCGTCGGTGAGGAGCTTCACGGTGCGGCCGTCGTGTTCCTGGATGGTGGATTGATCGAAGCGGAAATGGCGCAGCACGCCGCCGAAGGCGCGGGAGAGATTGTCCTCCGTGAACACCTGCTCGGTGGGGCCGAAGGCGAGCACGGTGCGGTTGATGAGCACGACCTGGTCGCAGAACTCGGGCACGCTGCCGAGATTGTGCGTGGAGACGAGGATGATGTGGCCCTCGGAGCGGAGGGAGCGCAGCAGCTCGATGATGGCGGTCTCCGTCTGCACATCGACACCGGTGAAAGGCTCGTCGAGCAGCATGATGCGGCCGCGTTGAGCGAGGGCCCGGGCGAGGAAGACGCGCTTCTTCTGCCCGCCGGACAGCTCGCCGATCTGGCGGTCTTGGAACTCGCTCATGCCGACGCGCTCGAGGCACT
This sequence comes from Prosthecobacter sp., assembly GCF_014879935.1. Taxonomy (GTDB): domain Bacteria; phylum Verrucomicrobiota; class Verrucomicrobiia; order Verrucomicrobiales; family Verrucomicrobiaceae; genus Prosthecobacter. Next base: position 2,677 of record NZ_JACSRD010000031.1, on the reverse strand, counting down.
CGTGGGCGATTCGTTTGTCCTCCGCACGCGGGATGCGCATGAAGTTCATGTGCCCGTAACGGCCCATCATCACCACATCCCAGACGCTGACGGGAAAGGTCCAGTCCACGTCCTCGCTCTGCGGCACGTAGGCGACGAGCTGCCTCTTCCGCGAGGCCTCCACGGGCAGCCCGGCGATGCGCACGCGGCCTCTGACCGGACGGAGGAACCCCATGATGGATTTGAACAGCGTGCTCTTCCCGCTGCCGTTTACGCCGACCAGCGCGCAAATCGTGCCGGCTCCGAGCGTGAATGACGCGTCCCGCAGCGCGGTGTGGCCGTTCGCATAGGCCACGGTGACGTCATCGACTTCGATGGAGAGCGGCGGATCGGTGTCGGGCATTCGGGGAGTTCAGGGATGGGTGAACGCCTTCACGATGGTGTCGGCGTTGTATTGCAGCAGCTTCAGATACGTCGGCGCGGGGCCGTCTTGCGCCGTGAGCGAGTCCACATACAGCACGCCGCCGTAACGCGCACCCGTTTCCTTGGCCACCTGCAGCATCGCCTTGTCACTGATGGTGCTTTCAGAGAACACGACGGGGATCTTGCTGGCGCGCACGGTGTCCACCACCTTCCGCACCTGCTGCGGCGTGCCTTCCTGGTCGGCGTTGATGGGCCAGAGGTAGAGTTCTTTCATGCCGTAGTTGCGGGTGAGGTAGGAGAAGGCCCCTTCGCAGCTTACGAGCCAACGTTGATCCGTGGGAATGGCCTCCAGCTTTTTGCGCACGGGCTCGTCGATGGCGCGCAACTGCTCCGTGTAGGCGGCGGCGTTCGTGTTGTAAGTCGTCGCGTTCGCAGGATCGAGCCGCACCAGCGCCTTGCGGATGTTCTCGACGTAGATGACGGCGTTCGCGGGTGACATCCAGGAATGCGGGTTCGGTTTGCCGGTGTAGGGCCCTTCGCTGATGCCCATGGGCTCGATTCCTTCCGTGAGCACCACGCTGGGCACGTCCTTCACCTGCTGGAGGAATTTTTCAAACCAACGCTCCAGCCCCATGCCGTTCCACAGCACCAGATCGGCCTCCTGCGCCTTCACGAGGTCGAGCGGCGTCGGCTCGTAGTCGTGGATCTCCGCGCCGGGCTTGGTGATGGACTCCACGATCGCCGCCGTGCCGGCGACATTCTGCGCGATGTCCTGGATGATGGTGAAGGTGGTCAGGATGCGCTTCGGGCCGGACTTCGGCCGGTCAGCGGAAGGACCGCAGGCGGTCAGAACGCCGCCGAGGAGAATGAGGAGGGAACGTTTTTTCATGGAGGATCAAAAGCGGAAGCTGACACCGCTGAACACGCCGAAGTCCGGCGCGGGGCGGTTCATGCCAATACGAACGCCGGCGTCAAAGATGAGCGAATCCGTCACGGCAAAGGTGAGTCCGGCGTCGAAGATGCCGATGTAATCCGTGTCCTGGCCGGCGATGCCGACCAGCTCCACGTAGAGGCCGAGTTGTTCGGTGAGGCCGAAGCCCAGCGTGGCGGAATGCAGCCACTCCAGGTCGTAGCCATCGGTCTCCGGGTCGTGGACGAGGTCGCCTTCGATCATGAGCCCCAGCGACACCCGGTCTGAGAGCGTGACGGACAGCGGCACGATCAATCCGCCCGCCCACGTCTCGTCGCTCACCTTGGTGTGAGTCGGCACGGTGATGTAGGGCATCAAAGCCAGCGCCACGGGCCCGGAGTCGTTGCCAAACAGGTTCTTTTTCAGGCGGATGGTGATGTCGCCAAAACCCGTCGTGGCAGTGTCGTCTCCGCGTTCGGACTCACCGGCCACGGCATGGCTGTTCAGGATCACCTGCAGGTCCATGCTGCGGGTCAGGCCGGCCTTGAGGTTCACCTGGCCGTAGAGCCAGATGTCGGAGGAGGTGCCTTGGACGGCGTCCGCATCGCGGCTGTAGTCAAAGAAGCTCATCTCCACCTGGAACATCCCCGCCGGCACGGTGTAGCCGGATTCGGTCGTGTCCGGACGGTCGGTGCTCATCTCACGGACAGGCTCGGCCGCGTCCACCGCCGCCACAACGCAGAGAAAGAGGCTGGGAAAGAGAAGATTGGCTTTCATGAGAAAGTTAGCTCCGGCTAACAACATCATTCCAGACTGATTCGCAACCAAATTTTAGCCCAGGCTAACTCTCGAACCTTCGTGCTGCGCCTCCAGCCAGCCGCCACCGATTGCGGTTTGCCTCTCACGCCGGCCGGGTTAATCGTCGCGCGATGCCAGCCAAGCGCCAGGAAACCACCGCTCATGTTCATTCGCCCGCCATCGAGGACTACCTCGAGCAGATTCACAATCTGATCGCCTCGAAAGGCTACGCGCGGGTGGTGGACATCGCGAAGAACCTCGACATCTCGCAGGCCAGCGTCACGAACATGATCCAGCGGCTCGACGCCGAGGGTTTCGTTGTTTACGAGCGCTATCGCGGCGTCGTGCTCACGGAAAAAGGCGGGCAGGTCGGCTCGGAGATCGCCCGCAGGCACGAGGTGCTCACGCGCCTGCTCTCCGGGTTCGGACTCGATCCCGGGACGGTGCATGAGGATGTGGAAGGCATGGAGCATCACATCAGCCGGCAGACTTTGGACGTGCTGACGCTGCTGATGGAGGAGCTGGAGGCGAATTCCGAGCTGATGCGGAAGCTCAAGCGCAAGCTGG
>NZ_JACSRD010000206.1 GCF_014879935.1 Prosthecobacter sp. | reverse complement strand
CTGCTCGCTTTCGCCGCTGTCATCGATTGGATGCAGCCGCTCAAGAGGTTTTAAAACACTGCCTAGTTCTCCTCGTGATTCTGATCGCGCTCGGAACGGCATCAGCCCTGATGCTGGCCGGTCTGCGCGAGCCAGGAACGCAGGAGATTGCCACGCCACGCCCTCCGGCCACACCATCCGCCCCGTCGCTCGCGGAAGAGTCGCGATTGTACACGCCGTTGCGATTTGAGGACCTGTTCGTCACCCCGGCGGGACCACGCGGCCTCTCTTACACAACCACGTGCCAGGGCCTCGCGGGCAAGGCTGTCCGCATGGAAGGCCACATGGTGCGCCATTACCATGAGGACACCACGGTGTTCCTTTTCACCGCGGTGCCTTCCGCGCACAACCAGGCTGAGTACCTGCTGGCAGACAGCCTTCCGACCAGCCTGGTGCATGTGATCATGAACGTGCGGCCCGGAGACTCCCCCGCGTGGAGACCGCAGCGGATCACCGTCATGGGTCGCCTGGAACTCGGCCCCCGGCAGGAGGCCGACGGGCGTGTGTCACACGTGCGGCTGCTCTGCGATCACGTGGCAGACGCACGCACCCTCGAAGTCGTGGAGCTGCGCAAGCCGCTGGCGCTCCAGCGTGACCGCATGGTCATGGGTCCACCGAACTCTTTTCGTCCCGCCTCTCGGACGATCACTGCACAAGCAAGCCAGACAACCACCACCCCATGAAATCCACACTCATCACGACCCTGCTGACGGCGGCATTGACCGCCGCCGTCCACGCCGCGCCCACAGTGACGCGGCTCAATCCACCCAGCGCGCTCTTCACCTACGGCGACGCGACCCCACCCTACATCTCCCGCTTCCTGCCCGCGCAACGCTTTGATCTCCAGGCCACCATGCAGGCCGACGCCGGCCAGACCATCACAGGTGTGGTCTTCAAGGTGAACGGATCGACGGTGGCGACTCTGCCGGGACCCGCAAACGGCGCGATCACCTCGCTGGGATCCGACCGCTTCAGCGCCACCTTCCGCGCCTACTCGAACACCAGCCCCGGTGTGAAGACCCTCACGGTGGAAGCCACGCAGTCTGACAGCCAGGTGGCGACCGCCACCGGGAACTTTGAGATCGTCAGCATCAATCTCGCCGGCGGCCGCAAAGCGAAGAACATCATCTACTTCATAGGAGACGGCATGGGCATCGCCCACCGCACCGCCGCGCGCATTGTGGCCAAGGGCGTGTCGCAGGGGAAGGCAGTCGCCCCCCTCGCCATGGACACACTGCCTTACACAGGGTTGCTGATGACGGCCTCGTTGAACTCCATCGTGACCGACTCCGCTCCTGGCGCCGCCTGCTATTCCACGGGCAACAAGTCCAACAACAACCAGGAAGGCGTCTTTCCGGACGACACCACGAGTTCCGGGTTTGCCCAGAACAAGTGGGATAATCCGCGTGTCGAACACATGGGCAACTACCTGGCACGCACCCAGGGCAAGGCCCTCGGCATCGTGACCACGGCGGACGTGGAAGACGCCACACCCGCCTCCTTTGCCGTCCATGCCCAGGACCGCGGCGCAGGCACCGGCATCTGCGACATGTTCCTCGATGAAGCCGCCGCCTCCCACAATCTGCGCGTCCTCATGGGCGGCGGGCGCAAGTGGTTCATCCCGTTTGGCACGGCCGGCTCCGGCCGTGTCGGAAGCACCACCAGCAGCGGCGGTGACTACACTCTGCCTGCGGACATCGTCGCCGGCTGGAGCGTTCCCGCAGGCGCGGTGGACAACACACGTGACCTCATCGCGGACTTCCAGACCGCTGGCTTCACTTACGCACCGGACGCCACCACCCTGGCTGGCGTGCCGTCGAACACCACCAGGCTGCTGGGCCTCTTCAACACCGGCAACATGGACATCGCCATGGACAAGATCGCGGAACGCCGCACCGGAGCCATGGCGGCGGGCAGCACCATCTCCACCTTCCCTGACCAGCCCATGCTGGATGAGATGACAGAGAAGGCCATTCAGGTCCTCAGCAACAACGCCCAGGGCTTCGTCCTCATGGTCGAGGCGGCATCCATCGACAAACAGGCGCATAACATGGACACCGAGCGCTGGGTGCTCGACACCGTCGAATTCGACCGCGCCATCCAGAAGGCCATCGACTTCTCCGCCACTCCGGCGGGCGCTGACACGCTCATCATCGTGACCGCCGACCACGAGTGCGCCGGCATCAACATCGTCGGCGCCAGCACCGTCACCAACGCCACCCTCGTCACCCGCGCAGCCGCTCTCGGCACGGACGGTGTTGCCGGAGCCATCAATGGCGCGTCTGGTGCCTCCACCGACGGCCAGCTTCAGTTGCGCACAGGCGTCGTCGGCACATACGACGCTGCCAGCTTCCCGCAGTATGCCATCCAGGGCGACGGATATCCGCAGACGATGGATGTGGACTACAAGATGCTCATTGGCTACGCCGCGAGCGGCGACCGCTACGAAGACTGGCTCACCAACGCCACCGCCAATGCCAATCCGGCCACCCGCGACACAGCCGGTGACTTCTTCATCCCAGGACAGGCGGGTGGCGCGGGCAATTCATCCGCCGTCCACACCGCCTCCGACATCCCGCTCTCGGCAGGTGGTCGCGGTGCCAGCCTCTTCACCGGCGTGATGGAGAACGTGGACGTGTTCTTCAAGGTCATGCAGGCCGCCCTCGGCGGTGCCAAGTGAGTGGTGCGAAACACAATCCCGAACCTCCCCCTTCTGCGTCATGAAATCTTTTCTACGCCTTCTGACCCTCCTGGCCCTCGCGGCCGGGACGGGCCATGCGGCCACGGTGTTCAATTTCAACACCGGCACCGCCACCACCACCACGGGTGATGCCTTCCCCACGTCGGTCAGCATCGCTTATGCCTATCTGGAAACCGAGGACGAGTTTGGCGATCCGTTCGCCACCCCCGTCTGGACACCGGACACTTCCGCTCCCAGCCCCGTCACCCTCGGCAATCCTGCCACTGCTGGTTATGGCCTCGCCATCGACGGTCTGGCTCTGGACGCCGTGCTCTCGCCCGTGATGTTCAGCTTCGGCTCCGCCGTCAATCTGACCAGCTTCGGGGTCGTGCTCGACAACAGCACCCTGGGCACGCCGTTCGGCACCGAAGTAGGGTTCTACGACGCCGCCGACCTGCTGCTCTACAGCCTCCCGATCAATGAGACCATCCCTGGCCTCACGGTGAACGAGACGCTGGCGCTCTCCGGCGTCAGCAAGGTGGTGCTGCCCTCCGGCGCGTTTTACGACAATCTGAGCTTCGGTGCCACGGCAGTTCCGGAACCCTCCCGGTTCATGTTGCTCGGTCTGACCGCCGCAGGCATCACATTCCGTCGTCGCCGCGCCGTGAAAGCGTGAGCCCTCGCGTTCCATTGCCGCCCGGCAGGCCCTGCCTGCCGGGCTTTTTCGCGCCGTGGTTGCGTTGCCGCCCACGTGAGCGAGTTTCGGCACCTGACCCCGGCCATGTCCTGTCGATTCACTTCCTTGTATGACCAGTTCTGATCCAACTCCGCCTGCCGCTGCCACCGACAGCCCCCGGCCTCTGATGAAATGGCTCGTGCCTGCGGCCGGCGTGCTGGTCGTCGCCATCGGTGGGGGCGTCTGGTACAGCCAGCGCCATTCCCACGAGGCCCAGATCGAACAGGTGCTGAAGACAGCGAAGGAACGGATGGATGCGGGCGACCTCGCCGAGACCGCGCGTCTGATCAGCACCGCACGGCAGCAGGCGCCGCAAAACCCCGCGGTAATCCGCGCGGCGGTGGATCTCCTCATCCGCGCCAATGCGAGTCCTGCGGAGATTGCGCAGACTTTGAAACGCCTCACCGACCAGCCAGATGCCACGGAGGAGGACTTTCTCAAACTGGCCCGTGCCGAGGCGACCCAGGGTGAGCTGGAGGCCGCCCGCACCGCCCTCAAACGCCTGCCAGACGACGCACGCTCCGGCGCGGATGCCCGCCAACTGGAGGCCTTCATGCTCAAACTCGAAGGCCGGGACCAGGAGGCCGAGGAGCGGCTGCGGAATGCCCTCCTGGCCGCGCCCAAAACCCGCGAGTCCGTCTTCAAGCTCGCCTTGCTCGATTATGTGCAGCCGCTGCCGGCACTTCACGAGCGTGGCCGCGTCGTTCTGTGGGAAACCGCCGGAGGGGACGATCCCCTGGCCGTGCATGCCATCCAGTTGCTCACCAAGGACTCCAATCTCACGCCCCAGGAGGCGGAAAAGCTCGCCACGCTCGCGCAAAATCATCCCGAGGTGCCGCAGATGCGCTTCGCCGCCCTGGCAGCGCTCGTCCGCCTGCGTCCCGACGAGCGGCCGGCCATTCTCGACCGCGAATCAGCCGCCGCCTTGAAAGGCACCGAGGAGCAGCGGCAGGAGTTTCTGCGCTGGCTTTCCTCCATCGAGGAGCATGACCGCGTGCTGCGGGCCCTGCCCGAGGCCGCCTACGTGAAGGCCAAGGATCTGCCGGCAGGCCAGCTCGAGCTGAAACTGGCCTCCCTGGCCGCGACCGGACGCTGGAATGATGTCGCGGCGCTGCTGACCCGCGATGTGGAAAAGTCCCTCGGCCCCGTGGCCTTCAATCTCTGGAGCGCCCGTCTCGCGGCCGGCCAGAGCCAGGAGAGATCCCGGGTGCGTCAGCACTTGAAGCTGGCATTTGAAGCCGCCGCAGGCAGCAACAACGGCATCGCCGTGGTGCGGAGCGCCGAAGCCGCCGCGGATCTCGGCATCTTCGATCTCGCCGGAGCTTTCTACGAGCAGATCGCGGCGAAACAAGACGGAGCCATGCGAATCCAGGTGGCGCTGCTGGAAAAGGCCTTCGCCTACCACGCGCAGGGCCGGAACACCTCCGCCATGCTCAAAGTGGCGCGTGATGTGGCGCGAGTGAACCCGGACAACGTGCAGGCCGCCTTCCGTGCCGACTACCTGGCGCTGCTGGTCGGCGATTCGCTCGAACTGGTGGCACAAAAGGCCGGCGCCGGCAGCCAGGCGGAGGCGAAACAGCGTTTGTTGCTCCAGGCCCTCGCCGCCCATCGCCTGCATCAGCCGATGCCCGATCTCGCGGCACTCAAGGCCCTGAAACACGCCCTGCTTCCCGCCGGACAACGCGCAGTCCTCGCCGCCATGATCGCCTCCAACGGTGATCCTGCGACGGGCTACGAGATCGCCGAGAACATCTCCAACACTCTTCTCCTCCCCGAGGAGGCAAGACTGCTGACCCTCGCCCGCTAGCCCGAACTTCTCACACTCTGGAGCTTGCGCGGCGGCGCTGTAGCGCGGAATTCCGATTCCGCGAAGGCCCCGCC
>NZ_JACSRD010000032.1 GCF_014879935.1 Prosthecobacter sp. | reverse complement strand
TCCACCGCCCGCCGCCGCCGTTCCAGTCCTGTTGTCGGCACGAAGACCTTCGTTCTCGACACCAACGTCCTGTTGCACGATCCGGCCTGCATCCATCGCTTCGCCGAGCATCACATTTGCGTGCCGGTGGATGTGCTGAGCGAACTGGACCGCTTTAAAAACGAGATGACGGAGCGCGGATCGAACGCCCGCGAGGTACATCGCGCGTTGATGAAGATTTTTGCCAACAAAGGCGCCTCCGTGACCGAGGGTGTCCCAACCGAGGGAGGCGGCACCATCCGGCTGGCGGTGTACGATCCCGAGGACGCACGAAAGTATCCCAGCATCCAAGGCTTCGAGCGCATCTTCCACGACCTCGAAAAAGCAGATCATCGCATTCTGGCCTGCACGCTGTGGTTGAGCGAGCAGCTTTCACCGCCCGTCATTCTCGTCAGCAAGGACCTCAACATGCAGCTCAAGGCCCGCGCCGTGGGCATCGAGTGCGAAGATTACCTGCACGACAAAGTGGAGCCGCGCGAAGTGGCAAACTTTGACATCGCCCGCCTTCAGGTGTCGCAGCACGAGCTCCAGCGCTTCGCCAGCAGCGGGCGTCTCACGCTGCCGGAAAGCCGCACCGCACCGATGGTGGTGAATGACTACGCGCTGCTTTCTGCGGGCGAAAAGGCCACCATGCCGGCCAAACTCAACGCCCAGGGCGAACTGGTGCGGCTGCTGCATACGCCGGAATCGATCAAGGTGGGCCAGGGGCGGGCCATCAAGCCGATGAACCTCGGCCAGGCCTGTCTGCTCGACGCCTTGCTCGATCCCGATATCAGTCTCGTCACCTGCTACGGCCAGGCGGGCACCGGAAAAACGCTCCTCGCTGTCGCAGCCGGCCTGCAGCAGGTCTTTGGCCGCACCTACCATGGTCTCACCGTCAGCCGTCCGATCGTCGCCATGGGCCAGACCGTCGGTTTCCTGCCCGGATCGCTTCAGGAGAAGATGCGTCCCTGGCTCCAGCCGGTCTATGATGCTCTCGACCTGCTCATGCGTCCGATTGAGGCCGATCAGCAGGGACCAGCACGCAAAAAGAACCGCTTCATGCCCGATCCGCAGCAGGTGCAGGCTCCCGCTGCTCCCTACGACCATCTCATCCAGCAGGGCGTCATCGAAGTGGAGGCGCTGTGCTACATCCGCGGCCGCAGCATTCCAGATCGCTTCTTTGTGCTCGATGAGGCCCAACAGCTCACTCCGTTGGAAGCCAAAACCATCGTCACACGCATGTCACGCGGTTCCAAACTGGTCCTCGTCGGCGATCCGGCACAGATCGACAATCCGTATGTCGATTCACGCAGCAACGGGCTCGTGTACACCCGCCAGCGCATGCGGGGGCAGACCTTCTCAGCGCACGTTCCGCTGGTGAAGGGAGAGCGCAGCGCTCTGGCGGAAGCTGCGGCGAGATTGCTGTGACATGCATTCGTTGTGGAAATTCCACAGCGGCAAAAATCGCCCAAGTTTTTTTGAAACGGAACCAGTGTTCCCTCGTTTAACCCCGCCTGCGCAGGCTTGGGACACCAAAAAACCCGCGCTCCAGTCCAAACCAAACCAAAAACGACAAATCATGAAATCGATCACCTCGATCCTGTCCATCCTCGCCCTCGCCGCCACTCTCAACGCCGCCGAAGGCGACAAGAAGCCGGAAGCAGGCAAGAAGAAGGCCCCGAATCCGGAAGAAATGTTCAAGAAGCTCGACAAGGACGGCAACGGCTCCATCTCCAAGGAAGAATTCATGGCTTCCCCGGGTGCCAAGAAGGATGAAGCCAAGGCTGCCGAGCGCTTCGGCAAGATGGACAAGAACAGCGACGGCTCCCTCTCCAAGGAAGAAATGACCCCCAAGAAGAAGAAGGCCGCCTGATTTACCCTTCTCTCTTGAAGAAATACCAGCCGCACCCGCCTCGAGCGAGTGCGGCTTTTTTGCGCCCGCTCACGGTGGCGGCAGCGGAACATCATTCACCGCGCGTGGTGTCGGCTGCGCGGTCGGGATCGGCACGGACGGCGGTGGCAGGATGGGATTGACTGGAGGCATCGCATTCACCGATCTGCGCTGGGGAGCCGTCGAAGAAGCAGGCTGCGCGCCCCCGGCCTGAGTCGGAATCACCGCACGTTGAATCACCTCGGTCGGTTGCGCCGCCATCGGGTCGGCGAAGCTGACCCAGCCGGTTTTGTCGCCCTTCTGCAATTGGATGCGTGTCTTGTCCACCGTCGCCCCTGGAGTGACCTGACGGATCTTGATGCCCAGTTCGTTTTCAGAACCAATCCGAACCTCCGTCACTTGCGACGTCGTTCTGTCCACCAGCACGGCTGCCACAGCCCCATCGATCTCATAAACCCCCGAGAGGCTCAGATTGTCGGCAAAATTCGGCCCTCCAGTGTCTTCCGGCGCAGGCAGGTCCTTGGTGGTGAACAGGCTGCGCTCCCACAAGGCGGCAAAGGCCTCGACTTTCGGGAACTCGCCGGGCGTGGTGCTGTCTTGAGCGAATGCACCCACTGCGGCAAACACCGCCAAACTGAGAACGGGGAACTGAGAACTGGGCACTTTCATGGATTAGTTCGCTTTGGTGACCTTGGGCGCGGCTTTCTCGTGGTAGAACTGGGTGAACTCGACCTCGGCGTTGATGGTCTTGTTGGAACCGGCGGGGTTGATCTGGAGGCGGGTGATGCCGATGAAGCTCTTCGGCTGCTGCAGCGTGTGCAGCCAGGTGTAGAAGGCCTGCTCGCTGACGCCGGTGAGGGTGGTCTTGATGCTGGCTTTCTCGAAGTGGCTCTCCTCTTCCTCCTCGACGGGCAGGCCGTCGGTGCCGATGGCGCGGGTGCGTTCGAGGAGCTCCGTGCCGCCGATGGTGAGATCGTGCTTTTGTGCGGCGGCGGTGACGGTTTCGAGCAGCTTGGCGCTGGCGTCCTTGTTGCTGGTGAAGCCGGGGGCGTTTTCTTCGAGCCAGGTGTTCTTTTCCGCCCACTCGGTGCCTTGAGAGACGGCGAGGTTCATCGAGCCGAGGCGATCCCGCAGCAGCTCGACCTCATCCTGGACCTCGAAGTAGGTGCGGAAGGCAAACGCGCCGCCGCCGATGAGGGCGACGCCGATGAAGATGGCGGCGAAGATGCCGAGGAGGACTTTTTCACTCTTCTTCATGGGCGACTCCTCCTTTCATTTCAAAGGTGGCGCTTTGATCACCGGCGATGAGCGGCGGCGGACCATCGAGACCGAAGTGGGCGAGTGCTTCGCTGTCCTTCAGCGCCTGGGTGTATTCGAGCGCGAGGGAGGCGCTGGGCATGCGGCCCATGAGGCTGAGCATGTCAGGCGTCCATTCCCAATGCGTGAGCAGGGCTTCCTTGGACGATTCAGGCTCCATGCAATGCAAAAGCATCCGCTGAGGCCAGGTGGTGGGATCGACAGCGGGAGCGGCCTCCATCCACGCACGCTTGTGATCCATGACGCGTGAGGCACGCGGCATGAGCTCGGCCACTTTTTCACGCAGCATGTTCCGCTCCTTCAAAGCGAAGGCGGTGAGCGTGGCGACGAGCGCGATGGCTGCGGCTGCGGCTGCGCCGAAGCTCATCGCGAGGAAGCGGGTGCGTGAGCGTGTGCCCTGGCGCTGACGCTCGAGCACGAGCTCCTCCGGCATGAGCAGGCTGGAGCCGCGCGGCGGCATCGTGGGCGCGGGCATGTCACAGCGGAAGGGCGCGAGGCCGGTGACGCGCTGGATTTTTCCGAGATCGCCTTCGTCGATCCACAGCACGATGCTTTCGAGACGGCCGAGCACACCCTGAAAGCCGAGCTGGAGGCAGATGTTGTTCAGCTCGGCGAGCGCATGATCATCGAGACGCGGCGAGGAAAGCGGGGCGCAGTAGATGAGCTGCGATCCGGCGGTGATGGCGACGACGAGGCGGCCCAGCTCGCGGAAGAGCGTGATGCTGTTTTGCACCATCGGATAGCACAGCGCATGATGCGTGACCTCATCAGGAAGGTAGGTCGTGTCACTCAGCGGCACGGGCTGATCTTTGAGCGCGAGGATGCGGGCGAGGTTGGCACCTTCCTTGCCGGTGATGCTGCGCACCTGCACGCTGGCCTCGTCCTCGTTTGTTTTCACGCCCATGCGTTCCAGATGGAGCAGCGCCATGCTGCGGAGGTGCTCGGTCTCGCCTTTGAGCCAGGCGGGCAGCACCCAGAAGTGCGTGGAAGGCAGGGCCAGCACGCGGCGCGTGGCTTCTTTGCCAAAGCGGCTGCCTTCGGCGGTGAATTCGCCTGTTTGCTGGCACAGCTCGCCATCGGCGCCGGTCCAGCTTTGCCAGACGGAGGCTCCGGGGAGCAGCAGCTCGGAGGTGGTTTTACGAGTCCTGGCCATGAATCGGGATTTCGCCACGCCAGACGGCCTGTCCGCCCTGCGTGATGAGGATGAGTTTGCGTTTCAGGGGCCCGAGGTAGCCGACGCTTTCGATGCGACGGATGGGGCCGGTAAATTGGATCCACTGGGAGAGCTGCGCCACGGTCTGGCGATTGAAGACGCCGAGCATCTGCGCCACCTGCGGCACGCTAGAGAGGCGCATGTCATCGCGGGTGCGGTGGGCACCATCGCGGCCATTGCGGAAGGTCAGGATGGGCTGCACGCGCTCCATGGGCACATCGCCGAGCAGGGAGATGATCTCGGCGCTGGTGTCATTGATGTCGATGCGGCCATCGCCATACACCGTGAACCACTCCCGCCAGTCGGGGCACTCGGCATTCACGATCTCCATGCCGCGCACGTGGAGCATCTCCTCGACCTCTTTGAAGGGACGGTTGAAGGGCATGCCGTCGAAGCCTGCTTTTTGATACTCGCGTTTCTCCGCGCCATTGAGGCTGGCGTTGTCATCGGCATCCACCCAGTCCTTCAAGGCATCGCCGAGCGCGGTGGCGAAGTCCGGCTTGAAGCCCCAGCGGGTGAAAAGTCGGCGCAGCAGGATCTTGTCGCCGCTCTGGAGGAGGAAGTTGATGTTGAGACGCGCTTCCTCGGTCTTTAGCGTGACATCAAAGCCGCCGCCGATGTCGCCCGCGAAGTGCAGCAGCGGATCGTCCTGCTGAATGGCCGGATGACGAGCCAGTTCGAGGCCGGTTTCCGCGTAGCGCTTCGCGTAAATGCGCCCGCGCATCATGCGGGTGTATTCGGTGTCGCCATGCAGCGCCTTCGTCGCCGCGAAGAGGACCATGCCCAGCGCGAAGATCATCCAGAACACCGCGATGAGGGCGGAGCCGTTTTTGGATAATGATCTGTGACGCAGGTGACGCATAAAAAGTGCTCAGTTTTCAGTGCTCAGTTTTGTTTTAC
>NZ_JACSRD010000033.1 GCF_014879935.1 Prosthecobacter sp. | reverse complement strand
GTCGGCCTCGTTCGTCTTGTAGTAGGAGCGGTGGTAGTAGTAGTCGAAGCCTTTGGAGCGGTGCTGGAGACGGTTCAAGACGAGGCCGGAGAGCGGGATGCCGGTCTGCTGCAGCTTGCGGATGGCTTCCTGCACGATCACTGAGGGCGTGCGGTTGCAGCGCACCACCATGAAGGTGCTGTCGGCGAGATCGCCGAGCACGAGGGTGTCGTTGACTGGGATGAGCGGGGCGGTGTCGATGACGATGCGGTCGAAACCGGCCTCGAAGGCGAGCCTGCGGAGCTTTTCGACGCCGCAGGTGGAGAGCAGCTCGGCCGGATTCGCGATGCGACGGCCGGCGGGCATGATGGCGAGGTGGGCGATGCCGGTGCCGAGGCAGGCTTCGGCAAAGGAGGCTTCCTCCAGCAAAAGATCGGTCACCCCTTTGCGGGTGGAGGGCACGCCGAAGATGCGACCGAGCTGGGAGCGGCGCAGGTCCATGTCGATGAGCAGGGTGTGAAGCCCCTGGCTGGCCAGGCTCACGGCCAGATGGGTGGAGACAAAAGTTTTCCCCTCCTCGGGGATGGCGCTGACGATCATGTGGCAGGCCTGGGGGCTGCGGGCCATGCGGGAGATGATGGCGCGGAATTCGCGGAAGCTTTCCGCCACCGCGCGGTGGGTCTGCAGCACGGAGGTCTCACGCGCGGCGTCGGGATGCTTCGGAGTGAGCATCTGCGGATTCAAGGAGGACACCATGCCGAGCACCGGTGTGCGCAGCTTCTCCCGCGCGTCGTCCACGGTGCGGATGGAGCGGTCCTGCATGACGATGAGGCCGATGATGGCGAGGCCGAGCATGAATCCGCCTGCGGAGGAGCTGCCGACGAGTTTCTTCGCGTTGGGTGAGACGGGTTCTCCCGGCACCATGGCGAGCTGATGCACCCAGATGGGCGGTGTCTCCATGCCTTTGGACACGTCCACCTGCTTGATGCGGGTGAGCACGGACTCATAGACGGCCTGATCGGACTCCATCTCACGCTTCAGCACGTTGTATTGCACGGCAAGTTGTTCGAGGTCGAGGGCCTCGGACTCCTGCTTCTTGAGCTGCTCCTGGAGTTTGCGTTCAAGCTCGCGCGCATTGTCGCAACTGGCCTGCAGCAGGCCGACGGCGTCGGTGAGGATGGAGTTGAGCTGCTGTTCGAGGTTGTCGATCACGGCCATGGCGGCCTCGTATTTCGGGTGCTTCGGCTTGTAGCGCTCCGCCAGCACGGCGAGCGAGGCCTTCTGCGAGCCGATTTGTGTGAGGATGCCGGCGACCTTGGGATGATCGGCGATGGTGGGCAGATTCAGGAGCTGGTCACGCGGCAGATTGCCGTCCCTGCATGCCTGGAGGTGGGTTTCGAGGGTGAGGCGTTCCTTCGACTGGCGGTTGAGCTCGGCGCCGAGTTCCTTGAGCTTCGTGAGCACCAGGTCCTTGCGTTCATCGAGCGAGATCGCCTGGTTGGAGCGCTTGTAGTCGTGCATGGCGATCTCGGACTGCTTCAGTTTTTCCTGAAGGCGCTGGCCTTCGGCCACGAGGGACTGGATGGCCCCCTGCAAGGTGCGGCTTTTCTGGCTCTCCAGCTCCGCCACGAGGCCGAGAGCGACCTGATTGGCCAGTGAGGCGACGAGTTCCGCGTCCGCACCGGTGACGGAGAAGTCGATGAGCCGTGTGTCCTTGCGCAAGGAGACGCGTGTCATCCCGGTGATGACGGCGATGGCGTTTTCGGCGGCGTCCTTGGAGTTCTCGGCCAGTCCGCCGGAAAAAAGCGGCAGCTTGGTGAGCTTCAGCTCGCTGACGACGCGTTCCATCACCTCGCGGCTCCTGGCGGCCTGGATGAGGGTGTTGATGGACTTTTCGTCGCCAAGGCCGGAACTGCCGACGCCGGCGATGCCGAGCAGCGAACTCTTTTCCGCGCCGAACTGCGCCACGCTGGTGGCCTCATACGCGGGCTTCTGCCGTTTGAAGTAGAGATAGCCCAGGACGCTGCCGAAGATGGCCAGGGTGAGCGGGATCCAGAAGTGGCGGCAGATGCCGTCGAGCATCTGGCCGGGATTGAGCATGGAGGAGGATTCGGACTCGGCGTCCTGCCGCTGCATCTCCATGGGCACGGAATGGGTGAGGGGGTAGGTGGCTTGCATGTCGGCGGATTAAAAGAAGCTTTCGGGCACGGTGATCACGTCGTCTTCACGCACGAAGAACATCACCGTCTTGTCACCGGAGGCCATGCTGTTGACGTCCACGCGGAAGACCTGCTCCTTGCCGTTCACGACGCGTTTGACGAGCACCTTTTTGAGATTGGCGATGCGTGTGGGGCCGCCGGCGAGGCCGAGCACCTGGAGGATGGTGAGATTTTTCTCCGCCGGCAGCTCGTGGGAGCCGGGACGCTGCACATGGCCCAGCACGGTGATGCGCTGCACGGCAAACTGCGAGACAAACAGGTTCACCTCGGGGTGTACCAGGTAATCCTTGCGATACAGCTCCTCCACCGCCCGCGCGGCGGAGATCTGGGTGAGCCCCTGAACCTTCACGGAGCCGATCAGCGGGCACTGGATGGTGCCATCGCGCCGCACCCGGCCGCCAGCGGTCAGTTCCGGCTCATTGAAGACGGACACCTGCACCATGTCCCCCTCACGGATCACGTAATCATTGGCCACCATGGTGACGGCGTTCGAGGCGAAGGCAGCGTGATCCGCCGTGGCCGTGGCTGGCTGCTGCGCCAGGACCCCCGCGTGAAAGCCGGCCGGACAAAGCACGAAAAGAAGGCAAAGAAGGTTTTTCATGAGGCGAATGAGAAAGGTGCCAGGTGCGGCTCACCAGGAGCTGGTGAGGCCGGCGCCGACCAGGTTGCGTTCGAAAGGCTGCGCTCCGGTGCCGGTGGAGTCGTTGAGCGTGTGCTGGTAGAACAACTCCAGCGCGAGGTGGCGGTGCAGCGTGTACTTCAGCCACGGACGCACGAAGCGGACGTGATCCGTGCGCGTGGTGGCCACGCCGGCCAGGTAGGTGTCGTACTCGGAGATCTCGTAGCCGAAATCAGCGCCCACATTGATCTTGCTGCCGATCTGCTGCTGGACGCCCAGCAACACGCCTTCCGATTGGAAGTACTGCCCGGTGAGCGAGGGCGAATTCTGCGCCCTTGCGAAGAGATTCACATACACCGAGGTCTTTGGCCCCACCTCGTAACGGAAGGACACGCTGCCGACCGGCAGCACGGTGTCGCCCGCGGAGATCGTGTGCATGAAATTCACACCCGCCGTGCCGCTGAGGGAGAGCTTCTTCGCTGCCTCCCACTCCATGCGCACGAGGTAGTCCTGCCCGGTCTGACGGCCGCTGCCTTCCACATCCTGGATCATCTCATTGAACTGGAGACCGAGGCGGAACTGCGGGGAGAAGGCGTAGTCTGCAAAGGTGCCGAAACGCCAGGTCGTGGAGGAGAGCAGCGCGTCATAATGGCTGCGCTGCACCTGGCCGGAGATGCCCACGCGCACTTTTTCAGACACCTCGTAGATCATCTGCAGCTCGGGTGAGAATTGCACGCGCTGCGCCTGGCCGCCCACGTCCAGATCACCGCCCATGACGTCATTGAAGCGGCCGCTGAGCTTGAAGGAGGTCTTTTTCAGCCGGTAGTTCACCGACAGGCTGAGGAACTGGTTCACCGAGTCCTGCGAATCGAACTTCTCGAAGAAGTTGAACTGCGCGGAGTAGTCCGCGAGCAGTTGCAGCTTGGATTGTTCATCGCCGTAGGAGTACTGGGCGCCCGGGCGGAAGCTCCACATGGTGTCGCTCTGCTCGTTCGTGTTGCTGAGCATCACATTCGAGTCATAGCGCCAGCTTCCGGCAGCAAATAACCGCACCTTGGAGTTCTTCTGCTGCTGGATCTGATATTCCATGAACTCCTTCAGAAAAGCGTCGTCCTGATCGTTCGGGTCCAGGATGGCGCCACCGTTCGCAGGCTGCGCCAGCGAAGCGCGTGTGCCTGCCGCCTCGTCGCGCAGGACATCCTGGCCGGCGGCAGACACGGGCAGCCACAGGGCGCACGCGAGCAGGGAGAAGCGGAGGCTGAGGTGTGCGGGAGTCACGTTCATCATGCGGAGGGAGTCAGGGGGTGTCGGCGGAGACCACCGGCAGCGTCGGCAGCGGATTGGAGAAATCTGGATTCGTCGGCGTGGTCGGCGTCGTGCCCGTGCCCCCGCCCGGATTGGTGGTCGGCTGGCTCAGCGTGGTGGTGGTGCCGCTGGAGGAGGGCGTGACGAGCTGCTTCTTCGACAGCTCCACCAGGTCCCCGCCTTGCGACGGGCCGCCAGTGAGGTTCGTCACCTTGCCCGTGAGTGTGTCCACCAGTTCCGCGGCCACCTTGCCGCCACGATTGAACAGCCAGATCACGGAGCCCTCCGGCACCTCGATTTGTCCGCCAAAATCACCATTTCCAGCAGCACTGCCTTTGCCAATGCTCACATCGCTGGAGCCCTCGCCCACCGCCACCACGGTGCGGCCTTCATCGTGCTGCACCGTCCACGTCGCCGTGCGCGTCTGTCCGGCCGGCTGCCCCGCCTCCGTTTTCTGCTGGCCGCCCGTGCGGTTCACGATCACGCCTTCCTCCGTGTTCACCGTCACCTCGATGCGCGGTGCCTTGGCCGGATCGGCATCGGGCGCTGGCGGATCGATGTGAAACAGAGCCTTTCCGGCCAGGATGCTGCATGCCAGATGACCGCTGCCGCCCTGCATCACGTCCGCGCCCTCATAGCGCACCTTGGATTCGGGATAAATCACCACGCTGAGCTTCGGCATCGGCCGCAGTAGCGCTCCCGCCTCCAAACCACACTGGATCACCGTGCCGGAGCGGATGCTGTCGCCTTTCTGCACCTGGCGTTCCCCTCCGCCGGAGGTCGAGACCATCACCACGCCCTTCACCGACGCGAATCGCGCCGAGACGGCCGTGCCCTGCTGCGCATGCAGGTGTCCGGCCGCCAGCAGGGTCAGCAACCAGGGCAGCAGCCACCCGGCCCTGCCACGCGTCCCGCTTGAGGTCGCACACCGCCTCCGAATCGCCGAGAATTGCCGATTTTTTAGAATCATCATGGAATATAGAACCAGCCATGACTTTCTGATGCCTTCGCGAGGCTCAAATCTGGTTAAGGCATTGCTTAGCCGGGGGGGGTGGCAAGGACGGAAAATCCCGGTCAGACGGTTCAAAACCGTGCGAACGCCGGTTGTGCCAGAACGACGGGAGTTGGTGAACGTTGAGCCTCAGCAGGGTGAGACTTGAGCCTTTCCGCCTGAAGGCCAATGCCATCAAGGCTATGAGGCAAAGAGTGGCGATAGGAAGCTTGTTGTTGCGATGATTAAGGCACG
>NZ_JACSRD010000223.1 GCF_014879935.1 Prosthecobacter sp. | reverse complement strand
ATCGTCGATGACATCGGCCTCAACGGCGTCCAAATCCGCTCCGGCGAAAACGAGCGCCCCATCTTCTTCCGCGCCGCGAATTGGGTGAAGGACCAGGACAAACTTTGCCATGGTGCCATCAGCTCGACACGAAATGAACACGACAGCGCCGGCTTACAGACGAGCTTTCCGATCTTGATGAAGATCCGGAAGCCGGGCGTGGCGGCGAGATAGGAAATCACGTGTGGCGAACGCGAAGCGCTCAACCACAACCGGGACGGTTGTGCTACCGCTTCATCTTCGCGAAGAAGACGCGGGCGCTTTCCATGACGCCGTAGGCGGTCTCTTGTGGCGTGAGCTCGGCAGTTTGGATGCGCAGGTCGGCGAGGGACTTGTAGAGCGGTTTGCGCTCGGTGAGCAGGCGTTCGAGCTTGGCCTTGGGATCTTCCTCACCGGCGAGCAGGGGGCGGTTGTTGTTCGCTGCGGTGCGGCGGGCGAGGCGCTCAGGGTCGGCGTCGAGCCAGACGATGTAGCCGAGGTGGCGCAGGATGGCGAGATTGCGCGGCTGAGTGACGATGCCGCCGCCCGTGGCGATGACACAACCGCGACGACCGAGGAGCGAGCGGAGCGCGGCAGACTCGTGCAGACGAAACCCGGCTTCGCCTTCGGCGGCGAAGATCTCCGGGATCGTTTTGCCGGCGGTTTCGACGATCATCGCGTCGGTATCGACAAACTGGAAGCCGATCATCTGCGAGACGATGCGTCCGACGGTGGTTTTGCCGGAACCCATGAGTCCGATGAGCACGATGTTTGGCTGGCGGGGAGAAACGACCTCGCCACCGGTTTGCACCAAGTGCAGAATCGAAGAGGCGAGCTCCGGATCATCGCGCAACGCGTCGAAGTAGCTCGCGTGGCGCAGTTTCCAGCCGCTGGCGTGCAGCTTGGTGTTGGAGACGCGTTTGTGGCTCCAGCCACGTTTGCGGTTCGGGTCCGGTTCGCGTTCTGGCGGCAGTTTGACGCCAAAAGTCATGCAGAGGTGCTCCAGGCACTGGCGCTGCGTCATCTGCGCGTCATCGACGACGTTGAAGATGCCGCCCTGCTTCTGTGTGACGAGATGGACGAGCGCCGCGGCCGCGTCGTCGGCATGAATCTGGTTCAGCATGCGTCCCTGGCCGTGGTTGCCCTCGATGGCGGCCTTGCCTTCGAGCAGGTTCTTCAAAACGAAGGAACGTCCGGGGCCATAAATACCCGCGAGACGTGCGACGGCCCCGTTGGCAGCGAGTGCGATGTTTTCGGCCTCGCGCAGCAGCCGTCCGGTTTCGCGATCAGGATCGGCGAAGCTGGTTTCATCGACGGTTTCGCCGTTGATCTGCGGATAGACGCTGGTGCTGCTGGTGTAGAGCGGGAAGGCCTGCGGAAACGCCTCCACGAGGTGACGCATGCCGTTGACGTAAACACTTTGATACATCTCGGCTCCACCACGGCTGGAGCTGGCGCAGTGGATGAAGGCGTCGATGCTGCCGGCGTCGAGTCGGGCGGCGAGTGCGAGCACGGAGTTGCGGTTCGACACGTCGCAGGACTCCACACACCACGGCTTGCAGGCGGCGAGACGAGCGGCGGACTCTGGTGAATGCGTGAGACCGATGACCTCGTGCCCGGCGGCATGAAGTTGGTCCGCCGCGCGTTCGCCGACGAAGCCACAGCCAACGACGAGGACCTTCATTTCGGGCGGTTCTTTTGGTAGTAGGCGAGGACGCCATCCACGACGCCGCGCACGTAGTCCTCGATGGCGCTGGTTTGCAGCCGGCCAGCGGTGAGGGTGCGGCCCAGGTAGTGGCCGTTGAGCAGGCGGCGGTAGGTCTCCTCGTGATTCATGACGAACGGCTCAAGGTAAACGACCGGGCATTGATAAACGCGGTTGGCCAGCAGGTTGCGGGCATAGACATACGCGTTGCTGCCAACCCGGCGGGCGTTGGGCGTGGTGTAAACGTAGGCGGGCAGTCCGGTGGCGGCACGCATGCCGTTGGCGACGGATTCGGCGAGCGGCAGCTCCTCCTCATGCATGCGGGAGAAGAGGCGGTAAAACATTTCGAAGCGCACGTCCTGCTGCTCCAGTTCTGGCAGCGAGTAGCAGCCGTTCACGAGCACGTGCAGGTGATTCATGGGGGAGAATTGAGGCTTGGCGGCATCGCCCCAGGCCTCGGCATTGTAGTGCAGGCAGAGAACGACGTCGGGCTTGATGGTGTCGTTGACCTTTTGGGCACGGGCCTGGATCTCGCTGACGCGGTAGAAGAGTTTCTCGCTCTGCCACTGCACGGTGAGGATCTTCGCATCGCCGGTAAGGTCGTTGTAATTCTCCTGCGGGCTGGGGAATCCGGCCTCGGCGAGGAGTTGGCGTGCGGTGGTCACCAAATCGGACGGGCGGAGAGTGGTCACGGGGTCCTGACGGTCGCGCACGAGGGAGACATAGGCACCGAGCGCTTTCAGCCGCTCGGCGAGCACTTGGGCGGTGATGAGCGAAAGATTGCCCTCCTGGATGGCCTCCCCGGGAGCGAAACTGAGGTAGCGCTCCTCCATCACCGCATAACCACCGCCGATGTGGCCGGGATCGAGGGCGATGTGAACATCACTGAGCGGTGGACGACCTTTGAGCGGCGGCAATTCCGCAGCACGCCGCCAGGTGCGTGTGCCAGGGAGAGGGCCGTTCGAGCGGGTGGCGGCAAAGCCGATGCGCGTCTCCGGTTTCAATGGGTCACCGGTTTTGACCACCACGCCGTCGGGGTCCAGCGTCCAGGGTGGCGGGAGCGGGGAGTTGTCGGAATAGACATCGCGCATCACCGCCTCGAACTCAGGCCGGGTCAGTGTCTGATGAAACGACTGGAGGCGCGACCAGTCCGGCTTCGTGCCGAGCGGGCTGACTTTGTCCAGACGTGCCTGAGGCGGTGCTGGCGGGGGCGTTGGCGGAGCTGTGCCCTGACTCGTCCCTGGAATGATCTGCGAAGGGGTGAGCGCAGGCGCTGGAGGAGGCGGAACAGGCTGAGGCGCGGGCGCGATCGTCTGCGCCTGCCCCGGTGACATCACCAGGCACCACGCGCACAAGGCCGCCGGCAGGCTGCCACGCAACTTTCGTTTCATCATAAACAACATCCTAGACTTGATCCCCGGCTTCATCATCTACTAAGTGGTGACACGATGAACGACAACACGGCTGACGGCGCGGACGGACTCTTCCGCCTCCTTTTTTTGGGTGATGTGGTGGGTGAACCGGGACGCAAGGCGGTCTCGCTGCTGCTGCCGGTGCTGAAGGACGAGCTGAAGCTCGACTTCATCGTGGTGAACGGTGAAAACTCCGCCGGAGGGCGTGGCATCACGCCGAAGATCGCGATCGGTCTCATGCGCGCCGGCGCCGCCGTGGTGACGAGCGGCGATCACATCTGGGACCAGAAGGAGATCGTGCCTTACCTGGCCGATGAGCCGCGCATGCTGCGCCCTTTGAACTATCCCGCAGGCACGCCAGGTGCCGGATTTGTGGTCCTGGAGTCAAAAAAATGCAAAGTGGCCGTGGTGAACCTCCAAGGCCGCACCTTCATGGGCCAGCAGCTCGACAATCCTTTCCCCGTCATCGCCGAATGCGTGGAAAAACTGCGTGAGGAGACACCGGTGATCTTTGTGGACTTCCACGCTGAGGCGACGAGCGAGAAAGTCGCCATGGGCTGGCATCTCGACGGCAAAGTGAGCGCCGTGGTCGGCACGCACACGCATGTGCCCACCGCGGATGAACGCGTGCTGCCAAAGGGCACCGCCTTTCAAAGCGATGCAGGCATGTGCGGCCCGATGGACAGCGTGATCGGCAGCCAGATCGAGCCTGTGCTGGAGCGTTTTCACACCATGATGCCCACGCGTTTCGGAGTCGGCACCGGAGCCGTGCGGGTGAACGGAGCCCTCATCACCATCGATCCTGCCACCGGCAAGGCGCTCAAGATCGAGCGCATCGCGAGGACTTGGCATGAGTGATCCGGCTGGAAGGGAATGATTGACGCGAAGGTCGCCGGCATGACAGCATGCGCGTCTTTTCCGCATGGACTCCGCCCTCCAACCCTCCCGCACGCGTCATGGCGTGATCGTTTTTGCCGTGATGCTGGGCATCATCCACTACATCGACCGCGTGTGCATTTCAAGCCTCGCGCCGGTGATCCAGCAGGACCTGGGCATGTCAAAGCAGGAGATGAAGTGGGTGTTCTCGGCGTTCGTGGTGGCTTACGCGCTGTTTGAGATTCCCGGCGGATGGCTGGGGGACAAATGGGGGCCGCGTCGTGTGCTTTTGCGCATCGTGATGTTCTGGAGTGTGTTCACCGCGGCGACCGGGGCGGTGTGGAACTGGTTCTCCCTGATCGTGTGCCGTTTCCTGTTCGGGATGGGCGAGGCTGGCGGATTTCCGAACATCGCGAAGATGTTCAGCATCTGGCTGCCGCACCGGGAGCGTGACGTGGCGCAGGGCATCACGTGGATGTCCGCACGGTGGGGCGGGGCGCTGTCGCCGCTGCTGGTGCTGGGCGTGTCGGGCGCGGTGGGATGGCGGTGGACGTTTGTGGTCTTTGCCTGCCTGGGCGTGGTCTGGGTGGTGTTTTTCACGCGCTGGTTCCGGGACGATCCGGCGGATCACCCGGGAGTGAACGCGGCGGAGCTGGCGCTGCTGGAGGATGCGAAGAAAAACATGGACAGCCATGCGGCCATCCCGTGGAAGCGCCTGCTGACGACACGCTCCGTGCTGCTGCTGTGGCTGTATTACTTCTGCATCAGCTACGTGTGGTACTTCTACATCACGTGGATGCCCACCTACATGGGCGAGGCATTGAAAATGGACATGAAGGATCCGATGACGGCGATTCTGGGCGGCGCGCCGCTGTTTTTCGGCGGCATCGGCTGCTACGCGGGCGGAGTGATGGCACGGAGGCTGGCAAGGCGTGGCGGCGGTAGAGGAATTAGCGCTCCACGGCGTGTGGTGGGCGTGCTGGGCATGGTGGGGGCGGGATTTTGCATCCTGGCCGCCACGTGGCAGTCCAATCCCACGCTGGTGATGCTGGCGATGGGCGTGTCCGGCTTCTTCAATGATCTTTCCATGCCCTGCGCCTGGGGTGCGGCCACGGACATCGGTGGAAAGCTGGCGGGCTCCGTGTCCGGGAGCATGAACATGATGGGCAACTTCGGTGGTGCGCTGGCTCCGCTGGCCGTGGTGTGGATCCTCGACGCGTCGAAGAACGACTGGAACGTGCCGCTCTATGTCGCGGCCTCGACTTACCTCATTTCGGCCCTGTGCTGGCTGTTCATCGACTCCGATGAGCGCCTGCATTCGTGAGCCATGAGTGCATCAGCGCACGGTTTACTCATTTCAGCTCGATGTTATCGATGAGGCGGGCGCCACCGAAGAAGACCGCCGCAGCGATGACCACGAGCTCGGTGGACGAGGAGACCGGCTGGAGGGTGTTTGCATCAACGGCATCGACGTAATCGATGCGACCGAGCGGCGCATGCTGCTGAAGATGCTGCTTGATGAGTTGCAGCAAGGCGGCGGGATCACGCTCGCCGCCATTTTTCCACGCGTCGCGTGCGGCGACGAGCGCGGCACGGATGGCGGGCGCCTGCGCACGTTCCTCGGGCGTGAGATAGCGGTTCCGGCTGCTCATGGCGAGGCCGTCGGGCTCGCGCACGGTGTCGATGCCGTGCAGCACGATGTTGAAGTCCAGATCACGGACGAGCTGGCGGATGATCGCGAGCTGCTGGTAGTCCTTTTTGCCAAACACGGCGTCATCGCACTGGACGAGGTTGAAGAGCTTTGCGACGACGGTGCAGACACCGTCGAAGTGGCCGGGGCGGCTGGCACCGCAGAGCGTCTTTGAGAGGCTGGTCTCGAAAAGCTGGATGCTGCGGTCGGCGGGGTAGAGGTCCTCCGCCTTGGGAGCGAAGATCATGTCCGCGCCGTTGTCGCGACAGACGGCGAGATCCTCGACGAGGGTGCGCGGATACTTGGTGAAGTCCTCGTTCGGGCCGAACTGGAGCGGGTTGACAAAGATGCTGACGGCGACGTTGCCGTTCGGGCCGGCGAGTTCACGCGCGGCACGGATGAGCGCGGCATGCCCTTCGTGCAAGGCGCCCATGGTGGGCACGAGAACGCAGCGGGTGCCACGGTTGATGGTGTGCCAGGAGCGGATCTGACGGATGTTGTTGATGACATTCATGACTTGAGGTCGCGGGATTCAAAAACGGCGTAGCCGACGGTGAAGAGGGTGATGTTCACGGCGAACATGACGGCGTAGGCCCGCCAGACGAGCGGCCAGTCGATGGTATCGGCCAAGATGCGGCCCCAGGCTGCCATGTGCTTCGTGAGAAGGAGATGCTGGTAATTGTCCATGAAGCCGCTGGTGCGCAGAATGAAGTCCACCAGGATGTACGTCAGCGCGCCGATCGTCGCCGCGGCCGGCTTGATGCGGAAGCAGGACAGGAAGAACGCGATGCTGCTGATCACCGTCATACTGAGGCCTAGCGCGAGCGTCGCGGCGGTGTAACGCTGCAATCCGGGACCCCACTCATAAAACGCGACGACGGAGATCTCAGGCACGATGGCGAAGTAGCCGCCGCCCCATCCGCGCAGGATGATGCCGAGCAGGAACGAGCTCCAGGCGAGAAACTCCACGAGGAACACCGCATAACAGACGCAGGTGAGGTATTTGAGCAGCAACAGGCGGAAACGGCTCACCGGCCGTGCCAGCAGCAGACGCATGTGGCCGTCCTCCCCTTCCTTGGCAACGATGTCACCGGCCACGAGGCTCAAAAACAGCGCTCCCAGCAGGAAGGCGGAGAATCCCATGACCGTCTGGCCGACGGTGAGGGCGGAGAAGTAGTGGTCGAAGTTCTCACCGGAGCCCACGATGGCCTTTTGAATCGGCCCCATGCCGAATTTCTTGATCAGGAGCAAAATGACGATCTCCAATGCCACAAAGGCACCGAAGCCGATGTAAGTGCGGCGACGGGCGAAGAGCTTCAACAGCTCGCCATACCATTGCTGGAAGAAGAGCGTCATGATTTCGATGAGAGCCCCATGTAAAGTTCCTCCAGCGTGCGGCGGTGCGGCTGCCAGGCGTTCACCTGCACGTTTCCACGGACGAGGGCGGAGACGAGCTCGTGCGGCTCCATGTTCAGCGGCACCTCGACGACTCCGTGCTTGTCCATCGTGGCGCCGACGCGGTCCATGATCTCCCGTGCGAGGCCGAGATCGCTGGTTTCGAGCTGGAACATGCGGCGTGTTTTTTCCTGCGACGGGACGGGGCCTTCGAAGACTTTTTTGCCATCCTTGATGATGACGCAGCGGTCGCACATCTGCTCCACCTCGGCGAGGAGATGGGAGTTCAGCATGATGGTGATGCCGTGGTGCTTGCGCAGGTGCAGGATGAGCTCGCGGAACTCGCGGATGCCCTCGGGATCGAGTCCATCGGTGGGCTCGTCCAGCAGCAGGATCCTGGCCTGCGGCAGCATGGCCTGGGCGAGCGCGAGGCGCTGGCGCATGCCATGGCTGTAGGTGGCGGTTTTTTGCTGGATGGCACGATTCAGATTCACCATCTGCACCACACGTTTCACCTCCGCCTCGTCCCACCAGCCGGAAAGGGAGCAGAGCACACGCAGATTCTGCCAGCCGCTGAGATAATCGTAGAACACGGCCGCCTCGTAGATCGCGCCGATCTGCTGCAGGGCCTCGCCGCGGTTTCTCTGCACGCTGCGGCCGCCGATGCGCACCTCACCGGCATCCGGCCGCACCATTCCGAGCGTGATGCCCATGATCGTGCTCTTGCCGGCGCCATTGTGGCCGAGGAGGCCGAGGATCTCGCCTTCCCGCACGTCAAAGCTCACATCATCGAGCGCCAGACGGCCGGTGGGCCAGCGCTTGGTGAGATGTCGGACTTCGAGGAGGGCCATGAGGCGGGGATAGTGGCAGGCGCAAAAGGGGCTTGCCAGTTTTTTGCTCCACACGCGTCAAACAAGTCGCCAAAATCGCGATTGCGTCTCCGCGCCCCGGCTGCATAACTCCGCCGAGTCCCACGCCCCCTACGCACACCATGCAGTTTCACTTTCCCACGTCCCTGAGCCTCGGCAATGAACACAGCGAAGGCTTTCACCAGGAGTTGCTGCGCGGGCTGACGCACAAGCTGAACAACCTGCTGGCGGTGATTCAGGGCTTCAGCAGCCTCATCCTGATGACGGACGACCTCGATCCTGGCGTGAGTGAGAACATGCAGCACATCCGCGAGGCCTCCCTGGGTGTGACGAATCTGAGCGAGCGCATCCGTGCGGCGGGTGGCTGCGCCAAGCTGAGCCCGCAGGCGCTGAACCTGAACGAGTATCTCGGCGTCATCGAAGGTGCTGTGATGGAGCCGTTTCAGAAGGAAAACGTCCAGCTCGAAGCTGACGTGCAGGCCGGCCTGCCGCCAGTGCTCATCGATCCGACAAAGTTCAAAGACATCCTGATCGAGCTGCTGAAAAACGCCGCCGAGGCCGCGGCGAAGGGAGGCGGACGTTGTGCGCTGAAGATTTGTGGTCCTGGTGCGATCACGCCCGCCGAACAACGTCGTGTGGACATCCTCGTGAGCAACACCGGCTCCCAGATCCCGCCGGAGAAGATCCAGGAGGTTTTCCGTCCGTTCCATGGTTCCAAAAACAGCAATCACCTCGGCCTCGGGCTGACGATTGCGGCGATGCTGAGCCATCAGATGAACATCCAGCTCGGCGTGGCCTCGGAAAACAACACGACCACCTTCTGGTTGAGCTGCCCGACGGCCTAAGACGGCGCCCGGACCGGGGTATCAAGGTTTTCAGACATGAAATCGATGCAACGGCGGCTCGCCTGTCGTTGTCGTAGTCTCTTACATCTCCTGGAGGCCTTGCCCATGAAACCATTCGTCCTCTCCCTCGTCCTGCTGCTGGCGGTGCCAGCTGTCGCCGCTCCGCAGAAGTACGGCACCATCGCCACCCGCACTGGTCGCGTGTTCCATGACTGCAAAATCATGCGCATCTACCCGGACGGCGTCTCATTCACCCATCGCGATGGTGCGGCCAAGATCGCCTTCAAAGATCTGCCAGAGGAATTGCGGCGCGAATTCCGCTACGACCCGCAAAAGGAGGCCGAATACCAGCGGGAACAGGCCGCACGCCGGGAGGAGGAAAAGAAGCGCGAGAAACAGCGTGAGGCCGCGATGCAGGAAAAGCTGATGGAGGCGAAAATGGCGGAGGCGAGCTATCTGGCCGCCGCTGCGGCAGCTCCAGCGCCCACCATGTCGATGGCGTTGCCGGGTGAAACACTGACAGTGGGCTACCAGACACCATCCTGGGTCGGCACACCGGTCACCGGACCCGCCTTGGGCGGAAGCTCTTATGGACGCGGCAGCTTTGGCGGCTACTTCCCGTTCACAGGCGGCTATCATGGCTACCCGGGTTACGGGTATGGCTATCCGTCCTATGGCTACCCTTACCACGGTCACAGCTACCCCTCCGCTTATGTGAGTCCGACGATTTATCGTTCCTGGAACGTCGGGAGCGGCGTGCGCATCGGAGTCGGCGTGACGCCGTTCGGCGGCGGCATCCGTCTGTTTCGATGAACCGTTGCTTCGGTTTTACGAAGCATAAAACACTGGCAAACCAGCCACCTCGGCATTCACTGGGCGCAAGCCGATGAAAACGATTCTTTCCGCCCTCATCACGCTGTCGCTGGCCTCTGGGTTTGGCGCTCCAGCCACGGAACTGGACACGATCCACACTCTCCACGGCAAGACTTACCTCGATTGCAAAATCGTTCAGCGTGACGCCGATGGCGTGGCATTCACGCATCGCAAAGGGACCGCTCGGGTGCTGTTCAAGGATCTGCCTGAATCCACACGGGCCGAGCTCGGCTACAACGCCCAGGCGGCGGCGGCGCTGGACAAACAACGGCAGGACGCGCGGAAGGAGAAGCTGGAGCAGCAGGAGGCACAGGAGAAGCGCCGGGTGGAATTGCGCCGGGCGCTGGTGCTGGCGGAAATCAAGCGTGCCGCCCAGCAGCCGGTCATTCTCTTTGCGCAGTCGGCTTCTCCCTTCCCGGGGCCCGTGCCAGCGGTCGGCTTTGCGGCTCCAGGCTGGGGTTCGGCCTATTTTGGACACCAACCCCGCTCCAAGACCTCGCATCCACGCGGTTGGGACGCAGTGGGCATCGCTCCCATCGTCCCTGGCACCGGGGGCGTCTACGTGCCCCAGAGCGGCGGTTTTCTGTTCAGTGGCCTGCCGCAGATTCATCAAAGTCCGACCTTGGGCTACTACAACCCGGGCGGCTTCGCCAACCCGGTCGTGCCTCAGCTCGGAACATTTGGCACGGTGCCGGGCATGGTTGCACCGAATCCACCCGCCGTGGTTCCCGGTGTCGGAATTCCCGGCAGCAGTTCGGTTCCGGCCCGCTGATCTTGATCCTGCGGTGTGTAAAAAACAAACGGACCCGTCGCCAGGTCCGTTTGAGGAATGAAAAATGGCTTGTGAACCGGAGGGTCAGATGAGACCTGCCTTCTTGAGCGTCGCGTAGGCACCGTTCTTGTCGAGGGTCTTGAGCGCACGCGCGGTGAGCTTCACTTCGACGTATTTGCCAAGCTCCGGCACAAAGATGCGCTTCGAGCGCAGATTCGGCAGGATGACGCGCTTGACACGCTTCGTGATGTGACGGCCGATACCGCCTTCTTTCTTGGCTTTACCGCTGCGGTGAATGTGGTGGCCGCGGGTGACGCCAACGCCGGTGATTTCGCAAACTTTAGCCATATAAAAAGTGGGGTTCGGGGGAAAGGGGCCGCGATACTAGCCGAGGAGTCCGGGGCGTCAACCAAAAGTCCGGCTTTCTCAGCCCCGACGCGGCCGGGCGACCATGAGGCAGGTGGTTTCCGGGTTCATCAGGTAGCCAATGCCGAAGTTCAGCGGTTTCACCGGGTAGCGTTGGGAGGAATAGGCTCCGGCGAGGTCCGGCTGCTGGCAGCCTGAGAAAATTGCCAGCGTGCTGCGGTAGTTGCCGTAGAGCCACAGATCCCAGCCCGACCGCCCGAAATCGCGGAACGGGATGCCGGAGGGGTCCTGCACAATCGCGCTGCTGTGGCGCAGGATGAAGTCGCGAATGGAGGAGAAGCCGCCATCATGCATCAAATAGGAGGCGCTTTTGAGAAAGGTCGGAATCCGGCCCATGCGTGACACATACGTCAGCAGAGGACCAGCTCCGCCTCCGTTCGAAAGGTCCTGCCGGAAGTAAAAAACGCGCTTCGGCCGGCCCATGCCGCTGTGAAAACGGATCATGAGGCCTGTGTTCCCGGAGGAGCCTGCCAAAGTGACGTTGCCGTTGCCATCCACCCGCACGGTGTCCACGGAGTCCACGGAATGGCCCGTCCGGGCCAGGAAGGCCATGATGACGGGCAGGACGCCACGAAAGCGGGTGGCCTGCAGGGTGCTGCGCATCTCCGTGGTGATGAAATAGCTGCTCGTCATGATGGTCGAGACCGAATTGTGCAGGCCGTTCAGACCGCTCTCGATCTCCGACTGCGACAGGCTTTCCAGCCTGGGCAGCGGCTCGGCAGGCTCCAATCCGGCAAGCACATAAGTTTCTGCCGAGGGGCAGATCACGCTGGCAAAGAGGAAATCCGGACCGCTGAAGGGGTAAAACAGCGCGTTCGCGCCCTGCACGTCGCCAATTTCCGCGGAGGCCCAGGATTGCAGCGGTTCGCGATGGTGGGAGACGTGGGTGGCCCACAACCGGTCCATGCGTTGCTTGTGCGCGGTCCAGGCCATGGAGCCACGCACATGGCCAAATCCGCCGCCATCAAGCCCGGCGAAGAGACGTGCGATATCATTGATCGTGGACGAGTGCGTCGGCACATTCATCGACAGCGCCCCATTGTAGAGCGGCCGGTTTCCGGTGCTCTCCGCACGCCGGACATTGCTCCCCAAGGATCCGAGCATGCTGTTCAGCCGGCTGGCACCGGCGAAGTTTTGCATCGCCGAATCGGGCAAAGCGCACGATCCGAGGCCCAATGCAGCAAAAAGGCCCGTTACTAACCGAAGAGAGTGGGACAAAGCAGGATTTCGCATAGCCGTCATAAAGACCGCGATGCTAGTCAGCCACCTCAGCGAGACCAAGTAACAGTTATGCAAGGGCGTCGGGTTTATTTCCGCCCCATTATGCCTGTTCTAAAAATTCAGCGGCATCATTGCAGACCCCTGAATATTCAAGCTGCCAAGCTCCCAAAACTTACTTCGGCTGGTGCATCGCGATGCAGTGCAGCGCTCCGCCTTCGGTGACGAGATCCTTGGCCATCATGGAGATGATTTCACGGCCCGGGAAACATTCGGCGATCTTGTCCTCGGCGGCGGCGTCCTTCTTCTTGTTGCCGAAGAGCGGGACGAGCACGGCGTTGTTCAGGATCAGGAAGTTCGCATAGCTGGCCGGCAGGCGGGAAAGGCGCCAGTCCTTCATTTCGATGGCCTGGGGCATTTCGATCTCGATGATTTCGAGTTTGCCACCGTCTGGAGCCTTCACGTCATCGAGACGCTCGCGGATTTCCTTCAAAACCTTGTGGTTCGGGTCGGAATCGCGGGGTTCGACCATGCAGATCACGGCGTCCTCGCGCACGAAGCGCACGATGTCGTCGATGTGACCGTCGGTGTCGTCGCCTTCGATGCCTTTCTTGAACCAGACGATGTCTTTCACACCGAGCATGGCCTTCAGCTCCTTCTCCACCTCGGCTTTGTTGCCGGGCTTGCCGCCATGGCGGTTCGGATTGAGCAAAACGGACTCGGTGGTGAGCAGCGTGCCTTTGCCGTTCGTTTCGATGGCACCGCCTTCGAGAATCATGCTCGAAGCGAAGCGCTCCATGTTCAGGACCTTGGCCGCCTTCTCTGGAATACCGTTGTCCAGGTCCCACGGCGGGAACTTGCCGCCCCAGGCGTTGAACTCCCAATCCGTGATCGCGACTTTGCCAGTCTCGTTGTGCTTGATGAAGATCGGGCCGTGGTCACGGCACCACACGTCGTTCGTGTTGTGCTCGTAGATGTCCACCTGGCTCAGGTCGCCCTCGTTGTCGGCGATGCTGAGGCGGATGTTCATGTGGCTGAGCATCGGGGCGTTGATGCGCACGCGCTCGTAGCGGCTGATCACGCTGGCGATCTCGCCGAACTTGTCCTGCAGCTTGTGGAAGGTCTTCGGGCAGCTTTCCTTGTTCGAAGGCCACGAAAGCCAGATCGCCTCCTGCGGCTCAAATTCGGCGGGAAGACGGTAGTTCTGCGGATAATTAGCTTTGCTCATCGATGTAGCGTTTGGTCAGGGGAGCGTAGGTGTCAATGCGACGATCACGGAAAAACGGCCAGATGCGGCGGAAATCCTCCACGGCCTGCAAGTCGCATTCCACCATGAGGATCTCCTCCTGATCTACGCTCGCTTTGGCAACGATTTCTCCATACGGGTTCGCCACAAAGCTCTGGCCCCAGAACTCGCTCTGCTGCTCCGTGCCCACCCGATTCACGGCGGCCAGGAAACAGCCATTCGCCACCGCATGGCCGCGTTGGACGGTTTCCCACGCGCAGTGCTGCGCCGCACCGAGTTCCGCCTTCTCGCTCGGCAGCCAGCCGATGGCCGTCGGATAGAACAAAATCTCCGCGCCCATGAGCGCGGTCATTCTCGCCGCCTCTGGATACCACTGGTCCCAGCAGATCAGCACGCCGATGCGGCCGAACTTCGTGTCCCACACGCGGTAGCCGAGGTCGCCGGGCGTGAAGTAGAACTTCTCCTCGAAGCCCGGATCCTGCGGGATGTGCATCTTGCGGTATTTGCCGAGCACGGTGCCGTCGGCGTCGATCACGGCTGCCGTGTTGTGGTAGAGGCCCGGTCCACGCTTTTCGAACAGCGGCACGATGATCACCACGCCCAGTTCCTTCGCCAGCGGAGCCAGAACGTCCGTCGTCGGGCCGGGAACGGCCTCGGCGAGGTTGAACAGCTCCGTGTCCTGCGTGATGCAGAAATACGGCGTGTTGAAAAGCTCCTGCAGGCACACGATTTGCGCGCCACGGGCCGCCGCGTCACGAATGCGGCGCACGTGCTCGCGCAGGCTTTCGTCTTTGTTGGCAAACGCCCGGCTTTGCACCAGGCCGAGGGTGACTTTCGACATAGGGCGCGGACGGTTCACCGCATGCGCGGGAATGCAAGAGAGCTGTAAGCACAAAAAAGCCCGGCAGCTCTCACCGCCGGGCTTTCGCGATTCAAATCCTGGTCAATGGCGATCCACGGAGACCTTCCCCGCACCCGTGAAGAACAGAGTCACATAGGCGGCCAGGTAAACCATCGCCAGTTCACCGGAGTTCGCGCCCACCAGCGCGGACTTGTGAACGAAGAAAAAGGCGGTGCTCATCGTGATCGCGAGCATCAACGCGGCGAATCGCGTGAACAGCCCTGCGATGAGCAGCGTGGAGCAGATCACTTCGGCAAACACGGCCAGTCCCGCGTTCACATTCCCCGGCAGGCCGAGCAGGCCGTTCATCTTCTCCGCCGTGGCGGAAAAGTTCAGCATTTTGCCGCGGCCGTGCAGCAGCAGCATGGAAAAACCGAGGGTGACGCGCAGGATCAGCAGTCCGTAGTCCGGTGACTTCGGCAGGAACGACATTTTCAGGAGCTTGAGCATGGTGGGTGTGGGTTCGGGTTGCCGGGGATTTCGCCCCAGAGCATGACCTGCCAGCGGTTTTCACCACAAGCTTAAAATTCGGGCTTCCCGAGCCCCGACAACGCAGGCCCTCCCTAACTCAATGCCTTCATCATCTCGTCGAGCTTCGCCTTCTTCTCGACCCAGTCGGTCTCGCGCTGCTTGTGCTCGTCGAGCACCTTCTGCGGGACTTTGGAGGTGAAGTTGGTATCAGCCAGCTTGGCGCGGACTTTTTCGAGTTCGCTGTCCACTTTGGCCAGTTCCTTGCCGACGCGGGCCTTTTCGGCTTCCACATCGATCAAACCGTCGAGAGGCAGGAACAGCTCGCCGAGAGGCGTGAGGGCCGCTGGAGTGCCTTTTTTCGGCTG
Organism: Prosthecobacter sp.; assembly: GCF_014879935.1. Lineage (GTDB taxonomy): Bacteria > Verrucomicrobiota > Verrucomicrobiia > Verrucomicrobiales > Verrucomicrobiaceae > Prosthecobacter. Next base: position 9,017 of record NZ_JACSRD010000223.1, on the reverse strand, counting down.
GAAGGCCGAATCGACCTCCAAGGGCTCCGCGTTGAGAAGGATGCGCAGGACCTCGATTTCGTGCGCAGGCAGCTCAGAGGCCGGTTTGAGCACGAAACGCACTTTTTTGTTGATGTTGAAGGTGCTCTTGAGGCCACGGCCGAGCTCGACGGCCTTGTACTTGTCATTCGCGGCCTGTTCGTCCTCGGGGAGGATGCCGAAGTGGGCTAGTTCGTCTTCATCCAGCGGCTTCGGCCAAACGGCGAACATGATGCTCTTGCCGCCTTGGTTTTCGGGAAGGTCAGCGTTGAAGCCCATGCCGTGCCACAGCTCTTCGGTGATGAAGGGCATGAAGGGATGGAACAGGCGCAGCGTGTGCCCGAGCACGAAGTCGATGACGGCGAGGGTGTTGGCTTTGCGCTTCTCGTCGCTGCCTTGGAGCACGGCTTTGCTGGCCTCGACATACCAGTCGCAATACTCGCTCCAGAAGAAGCGGTAGAGCGTGGCGGTGGCGTCGCTGAAGCGGTATTCTTCCAAAGCGGTGCTGACTTCGGCGATGGCGGTGTTGAGGCGCAGGAGGATCCACTTGTCGTCGCTGCTGAGCAGCGCGGCGCTGATCTCGGTCTCGGTGGCGCCACCTTGCATCTGACGGAAGCGGGCGGCGTTCCAGAGCTTGGTGCAGAAGTTGCGGCCGAGCTCGACGTTCTTTTCGTCGAAGCAGATGTCCTGGCCGAGCGGCGCACTGCGCATGATGCCAAAGCGCAACGCATCGGCGCTGTAGCTGGCGATGAGCTCGAGCGGATCGGGCGAATTGCCGAGCGATTTGGACATTTTGCGGCCCTGCTTGTCGCGGATGATGCCGGTGAAATAGACGTTCTTGAACGGCAGCTCGCCCATCCACTCGAAGCCCGCCATGATCATGCGGGCGACCCAGAAGAAGATGATGTCCGGCCCCGTGACGAGATCGGTCGTGGGGTAGAAGGCCTTCAACGTGGAAGTCTTCTCCGGCCAGCCCATCGTCGCGAAGGGCCACAGCCAGGAGCTGAACCAGGTGTCGAGGACGTCGGGGTCTTGGGTCCATTCACTTTTCTCCAAAACGGCGGCTTCTTTTTCTGAAGTCGTCACTGCATAAAATACATATTTGCGATCTCGAATATCACCGACACCTCCGTCCTCTTCTGGAAAACGAAACACCGTAGTGTGCCCGCTTTCGCCAGAGAGAGAGACTTCCGTTGAATACACCAATTCACTAAGGTTTACGAATGCTCTGAGGCTTTCTTGATCACTCTCATTTTCTGGGAACGGCAACTTTTCGGCCGCTTGAGGAGAAATGGCATTTTTGAACTTTTCATTAAAAACACCCGACCAAGCCGGAATTCGATGCCCCCACCACACTTGGCGGCTGATGCACCAGTCCTGAAGGCCGGTCATCCAGTGGTCATAGACCTTCGCCCAGCGGTCGGGGTGGAATTTCATCTCGCCATTGGCCACGACGGCCTGGCTTTCCTTCACGCTGGGGTATTTGAGGAACCACTGCTCGCTGAGGCGGCTCTCGATGGGCACGTCGGCACGCTCGGAGTAGCCGAGGTTGTTCTGATAGGGCTCTTCTTTGACGAGGCTGCCGATCTCCGCGAGCAGCTCGGCAGCGCGTTTGCGGGCGGCGAAGCGCTCCATGCCGGCGAGGTCCTTGCCAGCGAGCTCGTTGAGCACGCCGTTCGGATGCATGACATCGACGGCGGGCAGGTTGTGACGCTGCGCGATCTCAAAGTCGGCCTTGTCGTGTGCGGGTGTCACTTTCAGCACGCCGGTGCCGAAGGTGAAATCGACATGCTCATCGGCGATGATCGGCAGCAACTCTTGATTTTCGACCGGCAGCGGACGGCGCACATGTTTGCCAATGAGGTGCGCATAACGCTCGTCCTTCGGATTCACGGCGATGGCTTGGTCGCCCGGGATGACTTCCGGACGCGTGGTGGCAATGGTGAGATAGGTTTTCTCCTTTGGCGCGGGGAAGAGATCGTTTTGGGAATCGGCTTCGATCACGCCCGCTTTGGCTTTGGCATCGCGGATGGCTTGGCGGACGGATTCGTATTTGGCACTCAGCGATTTAGGCAGGGGCAAAATGAGCGCATCCATGATGCGGGCCTTGCCTTCGTGATCTCGCATGATGTTTTTCAGATGCAGATCGCCGATGATCCAGGCTTGTTCGCGGTGCCAGACGACGCGGATGTCCTCCAGGCCGCTTTCATTGATCTGCACGCCGCCACAGAGGCCGACGGCCTCCGCACGAGCGGCGCGGTATTCTTCTTCCGTGATGGGTGTGGCCTCTGGCTGCGCCAAAATCCAGTCTCCCTGCGGCGTGACCCCGATGATCTCCGTGGGCAAACCGCCGATCTCATGCAGCAGCGCGAGCTTTTCGAGAGCTTCGATGGGGCTGGAAGGCTCGAAGTCGAGATGTGGACGCTGCGTGGGAGAGGTCTGCACTGCCATTTTACGCCCTGCATAGCCTTGGGCGTTGGCGGCGAATGCTTTATAAACCACGCCGGACTTCACATCGGCGAAGGGCTGGGCTTCCGCGCCGGCTTTGAGCTTCTTTAGCGTATCATCAACCGGAATGAGCTGGCCTTTCTCGTTGGGACGAACGCCGAGCTTTTCCAGATCAATGACCTTCAGTTCCGGGAATTTGCCGGAAACGAGTAGAGTCCGAAACTCTTCCCTGCGTGCTGACCGAGCCTCTCCGTCCGTTCCGCTTCCGTGAGACTCAGCCAGGCAAGTCGCTGCTGCCCCCACTGCTCGTCGGTTAGCGGCGGAGAGAGCCGGCCCGGCTCGTTCGTCGAAGCGGTTTCCGATGATGAATGTGCGGTAGCCGGTGCGTGGGTCGGTTCTTGTGTGTTCATGGAGCAGAGTTTGTTCTTCTTGTTCTGAAATGTCAACGGCGCGGGGGCGTGCAGGTTTGGTGGAGATCGAGGCCGCATCGTCATCCACGACCTCGACTTTGAAGTGATACATGATGGCGTTTTGCGCCTTCATGACGACCTCCTCATCGCTGAGCGCGGTGAGGGAGGACGGGCACCAGTTCACCATGCGCTTGCCACGGTAGATGAGGCCTTTTTTGTAGAGATCGACGAACACGCGCATGACGCAGGCGTTGTAGTCGTCGTCAAAGGTGAAGCGCTCGCGGCTCCAGTCGCAGGAGGCGCCGAGTTTCTTGAGCTGCTCGATGATGATGCCGCCGTGCTTCTCCTTCCACTCCCAGATCTTCGCCACGAGGCCCTCGCGGCCCAGATCGTCGCGGTGCTTGATGACGCCCTGCTTTTTCAGCGTCTTCTCGACGACGTTTTGCGTGGCGATGCCGGCGTGGTCGGTGCCGGGCAGCCAGAGCACTTCCTTCCCCAGCATGCGGGCGCGGCGGGCGAGGATGTCCTGGATGGTGTTGTTCAGCACATGGCCGAGCGTGAGGATGCCCGTGACGTTTGGCGGCGGGATGACAATGGAATAAGCCGGGCGCTTCTCGCTGACGCGGGCGGGATCGGCTTCAAAGCATTTGTCATCGAGCCAGCGCTGATACCAGCGGGCTTCGACGTCGGCTGGTGTGTAGGTTTTGTCGAGTTCGGGCATGGGGGCGGAAAAGGGCCGCGAAGATGGGGCAGAATCGCCGCGACGCAAGCCACCGCGTAGAGCAGAGGGCGAAGAGCAAAGAGACACGCCAAGGCCGCAGAACGTGGCTGAACGATTCGTGACTCTTTGCCCTTCGCTCCTGGCGTCCTCAAGCCGCTTTGCAAATGCCGGGGCATTCTCTACGTTTCCGGCCATGAGCAAAGCGAGCCCCGATCTTCCCCGGCCTGTTGGCGGCGATTTCCGCCATGGTTTGATGCTCGTTGTGGCGCTCGCCTTCCTCAGCACCCTCAGCCTCGTGCTGCCCCACGGTGACAGCGGCGACACTTTCCGCGAGTGGCTGATGGGTCACGCGCTTTTCCGCCCCGCCATCCTGATGCTCTGGGCTGTCATTGTCGCCGAAGGCTTCCTCGGCCTCTTCTCGTCCACCGACACGTTGGGAGCACGAATATGCCGGTTTTTGTTCACCTCTCTGATTCCGCCCGTCCGCATGGTCATCGCCAGCAGCAAGCCGCGGGGCTGGCTTTGGCTGCCTGGGGCCGGCTGGAAGCCCGCAGGTGCGGACACTTCCGAAAAGCTGGAGCAAAAGCTGGCCCTGCCCATGGTCATCCTCACGCTGCTCGTGCTGCCAGTGCTCGGCGCGGAACTCACCGGCGGCGAGTCGCTGGAAAACCATCCACGCATGGCCCTGGCCACGCATCTGACCACCTGTGTCATCTGGATCGGGTTCACCGCGGAATTTCTCTGGATGGTCGCCGCCGCGCCGAACCGGCTCGCCTATTGCCTGAAGCACTGGATCAACCTCGTCATCATTCTGCTGCCGCTGGTGGCCTTCCTGCGTGTTTTGAACGCCTTCCGCTTCGTCCGCATGTTCCGCGCGGGGAAACTGCTCCGCGCCTATCGCCTCCGCGGCCTCTGGACTCGTCTGTGGCGCCTCGCGCTGCTTTTGAATCTCTTCGAACGCCTCCAGCAACGCGATCCGGCCAAGTACTGCGCCTCTCTGGAAAAGAAGATCACCGATCTCGAGGAACAGCTCGACGAACTGCGCACCAAACTCGGTGCCGCACGCGAAAAACTCCCGCCGCCGCCCGCCGCATGATCAAGCCGGAGGCAAGCATCGTCATCCTGACCGGAGCCGGCATGTCCGCCGAATCCGGCGTGCCCACGTTTCGCGGTGTCGATGGCCTGTGGGAAGGCCACCGCATCGAAGATGTCGCCTCACCCGAAGGTTTTGCCCGCGATCCTGAGTTGGTTCATCGTTTCTACAACCTGCGTCGCGCCGCTTTGAACACCGTGGAGCCCAACGCCGGTCATCTGGCCCTCGCCAAGCTCGAACGCGAGTGGCGCGGCCGCTTCCTGCTCGTCACGCAGAACGTCGATGACCTCCACGAACGCGCTGGCAGCGAGAAACTCATCCACATGCACGGCGAGCTCCGCAAAGCCCGCTGCGAAGGCTGCGGCGCGGTGTTTTCATGGACTCAAGATCTTGCCCCTGGCACCCGCTGCCGGGCCTGCGGTGACATCGGCGGCCTGCGCCCGCACATCGTCTGGTTCGGCGAGTTTCCCTTCGAGATGGATTCCATCCTGGGAGCGCTGAAGCGTGCCGATCTGTTTCTCTGCATCGGCACCTCCGGAGTCGTCTATCCAGCCGCCGGTTTCGCGCAAATCGCCGCTGAACGCCCCCAATGCCGTCTGATCGAGGTGAACCTCGAACCCACCGCCATCTCCCGCCAGTTTCACGAGCACGTTGTCGGACCTGCGGCCATCGAACTGCCGAAACTGGTGGACCGTCTGCTCGCCGTCTGAGCCACTTCACTGTCCGAGGCTCAAATACTCTCGCACGGTGTGATTCATCGCCCGGCGGGCTGGTGGGAAGGCCTGCGCGACCTTTTCGAAGGTCTCGTCGAGTGCGAATTCCTCCGCCAGCACGTGTTTGCGCGCGGCGTCGAGGTGGCTGACCACGACACGCTCGTAATAGTCCACATCCGGCGCACCGCGACGCTCCGCACGGCGGTGCAGAAAATCGGGATACAGACACGTCAGGACCAGGAACTGGTTCGCGCACTGCACATGCAGGAAGAACTTGTGATGTCGGCTCGCGTTCTCGATCGCTTCGAGGTAATCCACGCTGTAGAGGCTGTCCACGTTGCGGTTGATCTCCTCCGGGCCCTTTGTCGGTGCGCAGCCGAAATCCGCGCACACCACCGCCATGTAGTCCGCCACGGCCATCTCCGTCACGCCGACTTCCTTCAGCGAGTGGCGGACGACGATGAAAAAGAACAGCTCCGGTGAGAGCAGCGCCGCCTTTCGCGAAATCAACGCGGCCTCGAACAGCTTGTCATTGTCCAGGATGATCGGCACGGCCTCCGGGTCATCGATCATCGCGGCGAAGCTCTCTCGTCCTCGTTCGTTCAGGGCCAGCGTGTCGCGAATGAAACTCCAGTCCGTCGGGGTGAAACGGTACCAGCATCCAGGGCGTGGGAAGCGCGTCATGGCAATCAGGTTTGTGCTGTCAGCTGTGATGAGCATATCAAATGCCAGCTTGTTTTGTCATTTGGAAATGACGGCCATCAGGGCGTTCAATTCATTTCCTTCTCCAGCGATGAATCGCGGAGCAAAATTGCTTTGGCCCTGTCAGTGCCCGTGCTAAGCACGCCCATGCCCAGATCCGACGGCCGCGCCCCCGACCAGCTACGAACTATTGATTACATCCTCGACGTCGCCCCCCACGCCGCGGGTTCCGTCCTCATCGCCTTTGGCAACACCCGCGTCATCTGCGCTGCGTGCATCAACGAGGAAGTGCCGCGCTGGATGAAGGTGCAGAACGTCAAAGGCGGCTGGCTTACAGCGGAGTATTCGATGCTGCCGTATTCCACGCTGGATCGCAAGGATCGTGAAAGCTCCCGCGGCAGGCCGGATGGTCGCAGCACGGAAATCCAGCGCCTCATCGGCCGCAGCCTGCGTGCCGTCGTCGATCTGGAGCTTCTGGGACCGCGCACGCTTTGCATCGATTGCGACGTGCTCCAGGCCGATGGCGGCACCCGCACCGCGTCCATCACCGGTGCCTGCATCGCCACCGCCATCGCCTTCAACCGCCTGCTCGAAAAGGGCAAGATCACCCGCCAGCCGCTCAAAAAGAAAGTCGCCGCCATCAGCGCTGGCATCGTCAAAGGCGAGACCCTGCTCGACCTCTGCTACACCGAAGACGCCGCCGCTGACGTGGACAGCAACATCGTCCTCACCGAGCACGGCGAATTCGTCGAAATCCAGGGCAGCGGCGAAGAAGCCACCTTCAGCGAGGCGCAGCTTCATTCCATGCTCGAATACGGCCGCAAAGGCATCAAGGAACTCTGCGCCATCCAGGACCAGGCCATTGCCGCCGCCATGAAACCCGCCGCCAGCAAGGACCTGCAAAACCTGGCCGATTTCTTTGCCAAGAAATAGCAGCGAGTCCCGCGCCAGCGTCCTGGAGTGCGGCGGCCCTCCGCCGCTTTCGGATGTCTCCCGGCCTGCGAAAAGCTCCAGGGCTGGGCCACTCCAAAACGCTCACGCAAACGTCGCCCGCAGCAAGTCTGTCGCTGGCGGCTGCGCTTTTTGAACAACGCCCGGCGATTCTACAGCGTCAGAACAATGATCTGGCCCGTTCAGTAGGAACCATGACCGCGCTCCTTCTCGACCCGATCTACCAGCAGCACGACACCGGCCCGGGCCATCCGGAAAGCATCCAGCGTCACGTCGCCATCACGAAAGCCCTAACGGAGGCCGGAATCGTCGCCAAAGCCCAGTCCATCACACCACGAGCGGCCACAGTCGATGAAATCGCGCTCTGCCACGACCGCCCTTACATCGAGACGGCGAAGCACGACGTCGAAGCCGGTTTTGACGACCTCAGCACTGGAGACACGTCCATTTGTCCGAAATCGTATGACGTCGCGATTCAGGCCGTCGGCGGCGTCTTGAACGCGGTCGATGCCGTGTTCGGCGGCAACGCGAAGAACGCCTTCTGTGCCGTTCGCCCGCCCGGACATCACGCACGCCCAGCCCAGGGCATGGGGTTCTGCCTCTTCAACAACATCGCCATCGCCGCGCGTCACGCGCAGAAGCAGCACGGCGCGCAAAAGGTCGCCATCGTCGATTGGGACGTGCATCACGGCAATGGCACCCAGGACATCTTCTATGAAGACGGCAGCGTTCTGTTCGCCAGCACGCACCAGAGCCCGCTCTACCCCTTCACCGGTCATGCGAATGAAACCGGCAGCGGAAAAGGCCAGAACTGCACGCTGAACCTGCCATTCCCGGCCCGCACCGGCATGCAAGACATCGGCGCAGCCTTCACCGACCGCATTCTGCCTGCCATCGACCGCTTCAAGCCCGATCTGATCCTCATCTCCGCCGGATTTGACTCGCGCATCGAGGATCCGCTCGGGCAGTTCCGCCTCACCGATGACGATTTCGTCGCCCTCACAAGACTCCTGCTCGAATCCGCCGCCACGCACTGCCAAAACCGGCTCGTCTCCGTGTTGGAGGGCGGCTACAACCTCCGTGGCCTTGCCAGCGCCGTCACCTCGCACGTCCAGACACTTTTGGGCTGATCGGTCCAAGTTTGTCGCGCGTTGACAGTTTATTTACACAGCCCGCGCTTGTCACCGTCTTCGATTTCTGGTGGCATGCGTGCGCATTCCCCAAACCCGCATGTCCACCTCACCGCTTCCAAAAGACGACGTCGCCGCCATTGATGAACTCCGCGCCGCCTACGTCCGGCTCGGCGCTGAATTGAAAAAGATCATCGTCGGCCAGGACAAGGTCGTCGAGCAGCTCGCCATCTGTCTGTTTGCGCGAGGCCACGCCTTGCTCATGGGCGTTCCCGGCCTCGCCAAGACGCTCCTCATCTCGCGTCTTGCCGAGACGATGTCGCTCAGCTTCAGTCGCATCCAGTTCACGCCCGATTTGATGCCCATGGACATCACCGGCACCGACATCTTGCAGGAACTCCCCGGCGGCAAACGCGCCTTTGAGTTCGCCAAAGGCCCCGTCTTCGCGAACATCGTCCTCGCCGACGAAATCAACCGCGCCCCCGCCAAAACGCAGGCCGCGATGCTTGAGGCCATGCAGGAGCACAAAGTCACCGTCGCCGGCCGCACCTATCCGCTCGACTCGCCCTTCTTCGTGCTCGCCACGCAAAATCCCATCGAACAGGAAGGCACCTACCCTCTGCCCGAGGCGCAGCTCGACCGCTTCATGTTCATGATCGGAGTCGATTACCCGAGCCGCGATGAAGAGATTGCCATCGCCCGCACCACCACCGGCCAGAGCCTGCCGAAACTCGAGCATGTGCTCGATGGGCCCAAGGTGCTCGCGTTTCAAGACCTCGTCCGCCGCGTGCCCGTGCCCCTGCCAGGCGGCCTCGTACAGGTCGCGGCTGA
>NZ_JACSRD010000143.1 GCF_014879935.1 Prosthecobacter sp. | reverse complement strand
GTGAGGCCGCCCGCATGCACCGTGGCGGAGACCATCAGCAGCCCCGGCTTCTTCGCCTCGATCTCCGCCTGTCGGGCCGCCTGCTCAGGCGTCAGCACCGGCGCAGCCTTCACCACCGGCGGCGTCAAGGGCGGGGCCTCGATCTTCTGAAACGTCACCGTCCCGCCACCCTTCTGCCGCACCACGGTCTGCTCCAGAATGATGCGCGGTGCCGCCAAGGGGGCGATGCCGGTTTTTTCAGGCTCCTGCGCCTGGAGAGACGCAGCCAGCAGGCAGGTCAAAATCAATAGGCTTTGCTTCATAGGTTGTCCTTTCGCTGTTGGGGCTGGCTCTTCAGGGCTCAGCGAGGACATAAAAGAGGGCGACGGCCTGTCGCACCCTCCTCTGAGGCACCGTCAAGCGCCCTTCGACAAGGCGCAGAGCAAGCCGCGCCCCATTCGGGTGCGGTTTCCCTTGGCGTTGTCGAAGGGGCGGAAAGTTGACGGTTTTCAGAGGAGCCCCGCTGCCCGTGAAGGCAGCACGCAAATTGGTGATGTCAGTGGTTGGAGAGTCTCTGGTTCGTGTAAAAAAAGGATGGTGCAGGGGGCTTTTATCCGTTGCTGCGTTCTGCGGCAAGCAAAACTTCCGGTGCATTTCCACCATGCAAAAAACAGGATTGCAAAACAGACTGAAGTCGGGTGATAATTTTCCCATGACCGAGCCTGAACCGCTCCGCTGGAACATGACCCTCCCTGACGGGCAGCCGCTGCGTTGGGGCATGGGGAATGACTTCGTGTGGAACGGAAAAGTCCCGGCTCGCTACTACCAACCAGAACCAACCCACACCATGTCCCAGAACCTCATTGCCGCAGACCTCGCGCCAGCGCTGGTCACTGAAGTCATCGCCGACATCACCGCCACCCGCGCCAAAATGCCCTTCGTCCAGCCTCTGGCTGCCGATGCGAAGAAGCGCATCCTCGAAAAAGGCCTCGGCAATGCCGGATTGTGCGACCTGTTTTATGCCGCCGCTCAGGAAAATGCCGGACAGCTAGCCGCCAGCTTCCCTATGGCCGCCTGGCAGCAGGATCGCAACTTCATCACCCAGTTCCGCCCCATCGTCGAAGCGCTGGAAAAGCTGGCATCCGACGCACGGGACACCCTCACCGCTGCCGAAAGCGACGACTACGCCGCCGGTCGCGAGGCCTACGACGATCTCAAGCGCAGCGCCGTGGGACCCGCGATCGAACAGGTCCGTGCCGTCATGCGCGAACGCCATGGCAGGCGCAACCCGCCGCCCGCGCCACCGTCAGCCGCCTGAGCCGTGCGCCCGTCAAGGCCGGTCGAGTCCCCCGTTTCCCGACTCAAGCAGGGCGGCGGGGGAGTCGAGTCGGGAACGATTCCCACTCGAGTCGGCCCCACAGCCACTCGAGTGCCCCTGCCGTCCCACTTGACTCGACCCACCGCCGACTCGACTCGAACGCAGGCCGACCTGACATGAACCCGGCCCTGACTCCAGTCGAAGACGGGGCGACTCCAGTCGATGGCACCACCCACTCCACCACCCGCCGCCTCGACTCGAGTCGTGAAGCTTCCGACTCGATTGCGGGGCGACGGAATGTTCGCGAAGGAAGCCTCTCGTTGAGCCAGGGCGAGATGGAGAGCTCGAGTGCTTTCAGCGCTCCTTGGCCAGCTTGTTGTACTTCTCGACCAGTTCGTTGAACTCGCGGGTGCGGGCGTTGAGTTTGGTGATGGCGTCGTCGCGCTGGGCGGCGACTTGCTTGAGAAGCTCGTTCTGCTTCTCCAATGCGGCATTCTGAGTAGTCACCGTGGCGTTGTGCGCCTTGATGGCGTCCACGCCCTGGCTGGCGGCGAGCTTGGTGGCCTCCAGTCCGCCCTGCAACTGACGCAGGTCGTTCATGTAGATGGCGATGGTGATGCCGCGGGCGATGTTGTCGGTGGTGAGGTCGTTGAAGTCGCGGGTCATCTCGACCAGCTTTGCTTCGACCTCGGCACGCAGGGCGCTGATGCGCTCGACTTCCTTTTCCAGGTCCCGCACCTTGCGCTGGGCCTCGACTTTGGCGGCGTTTTCGGCTTCCAGCCTTTTCACCAGGTCGGCGATGTGACCGCGATAGCGATCCTCACGCTGCCACTGCACCACGCACACGACGCAGAGGCCGAGCGAGATCAAAACGAGCAGGCTGATGAGCAGGCGCTTCATGCGTCAGGATTTCGGCTTGGCGGCACCGGCCGGTTTGACGTTGAAGGCGACCTTGGTGAAGCCGACGCGCTTGGCGGCATCGAGCGCTTTCACGAGATCGGCGTAGCGCGTGTTCACATCGGCGCTGATGTAAACCGGCGTGGCGGGATCTTTGCCGAAGCGCTCGGCCAGACGGCGGTCGAGCTCGGGCAGAGAGACGGATTCCTTGTCGAAGAAGACATCGCCGACGGCGTTCACGGCCAGATTGATCATGTCCGGCTTGAAGTCGGACTGCGCGGACGAGGCGACGGGCAGATTGACCTTGATGGTCTGCTGCTTGGTCATGGTGAGGCTGACCATCATGAAGGACGCCAGCAGGAAGAACATCACGTCGATGAGCGGGATGATCTCCAGTCGGGTTTTGCGCTCGGGAATGGGGGAGTGGAGCTTCACAGCAAGTCCAGGGGCTGGGAGGAGGCAGGAATGTCGAATGACGAATGCAGAATGACGAATGCCCGGAGTTCGTGAGGCCCGGAGCGGGACGCATCAGGAACGATGGCGGCTGGAGCTTGGTCATTCATTCGACATTCGTCATTCGGGTTTCGTCATTGGCCTTCAGGCCTTGGTGCTCACTTTGTCGAAGCCGTGCTGGGCGGCGAGGATGAGGACGTTGTTCGCGGCGGCTTCGAGGTCGAATTTCAGCGCGGCGAGGCGGGCGTGGAAGTAGTTCATGGGCACCAGGGTGCCGATGGCGATGCCGAGACCGGCCGCGGTGGCGATGAGCGCCTCGCCAATGCCGCCGGTGACTTTTTCGACGGCGAGTTCGCTGCTGCCGATGCTGGTGAAGCTGCCCATGATGCCGGTGACCGTGCCGAGCAGACCCAGCAGCGGCGCGAGCGTGACAATCGTGTCCATCGCGCTCAAGAAGCGGCCCGCGTCGCGTAGTTCCTGGCCTGCGGCGACCTCCAGCGCGCCTTGCATGCTGGTGTGGCGGTGATTGAGGCCGTGATGGATCATGCGCACGACCGGATCGCTGGATTTGGAGGATTGCGTGATGGCTTTGGCCAGATCTCCGGCCTCCAGGGTGCTGTAAACGTCATCCAGTTGCTTCGGCGAACGCTTGGCCGTGAAGCGCAGCCACCAGAAGACGCGCTCGATGAAGATGCAGACGGCCACCACCGACACGACGGCGATGGGATACATGATGGGACCGCCTTTGATGAAGAGCTCGACGACGACGTTGGCTAGCAGGGGCATTGCGGGAGGGTTTGAAAAAGAGAGACAAGCTTCGGCGGCGATCAGCGCAACCTGAAGGTGAGCGGCAGGGTGTAGCGATTTGCCGCACCCCCGGGCCAGCGCCAGTTCCGCCGCACCCAGGAGGAGGCATAGCTGTCCAGGGCGCTGTAGCCGGTGCTGCTGATGACGCTCACGCCTTCCACGGCACCGGAGGGTCCGACGCTGATGCTGAGCCTCACGGTGCCCTGCATGCCGCTGCTGCGGGCAAAGCTGGGATAGGGAGGCGAGGGGAATTTCCCCCGACCGCCGCCTGTGGCGCTGCCGGTGCCGCCAGGGGCACCGCCAGCCGTGCCGGTGCGGCTGGTGCCCGGTGTGCCGCTCGTGCGGGCCACCGTCTGCGTGCGTGGACGCGGTGTGGGCTGCGGCTTGGGTTTGACCACGGGATCGACGGGTTTGAGCGCGTCTTCGATCTTCGGAGCGGTGGGAATGGCAAAGATGTCCTCCATCGTCATCGCCTCGGCCACTTCAGGCAGGTCGAGGCTCTCCATCGGTGTTTCGACGACGTCGGGGATCTCCACCGGCATCTCGGCGATGTCTTCGGTCGTGGCTTCCTCCTCCGCCTGTGATTGCAGCTCGGCCATGGAGGTCTCGACCATCGCAAGCTCGGAGGACAGGTCGTCTTCGAGCGTCTTGAGGTGAATCGGCGGCAGGTCATCGGCGAACATCCCAGCGATGCCGATGGCCAGGAAGGCGGCGCAGAGGCCGACATTCCACGAAAGGGCCACCAAAGCCTGCTGGGTGCTGCCACGCCGCCAGACCGCCGCCGGTTTGGGGGCGCTGTCAGATGGCTTCGCAAAGTCGAATCCCATGGTGGGCATTGTGGTGGACAGGGCGTGAGTCATAACGCGGGCGGGAGGGGAGGATGGAGCGCAAAAAATCGACTGTCAATTTGCAATTGAGACTCTGTCGCATTCTGATCGTGAATTGTCCTTTGTGTTGCCTGTTTTGCCATACCGCCCGACCCCATGCCCCGTTCCAGCCCATGACGACCGAATCTCCCGAGGACCGAAACGCGTTGGCGAAGGCCTGGATGCAACGGGGCATCGCCCTTCTCTCCGCAAACGATGAAACGGCTCTTCCGGAGGCCTTGAACTGCTTTGAGCAGGCGCTGGCGATCCGGCGGGAGCTGCCGTTCGAGCAAAGCACGTGGTATCGCTGGCTGCTCACCGCCTGCTGGATGAACCGGGGCGATGTGCTGACGCGGCTGGGTGGCGAGGCCAACCTGGCGGAGGCCGTCCGCAGCTTCGACGAGGCGATTTTTCACCTCACCCGGCTGCCTTTGGACGAGGACCCGCAGTATCGCGGCCGGCTGGTGCTGGGCTGGATGCACCGTTCCCTGGCCTTGCGGGCACTGTCGAAGGCGGAGGAGGCACTGACAGCGTTGGAACGGGCACGACAAACGCTGGAAGAGGGCGAGACGCCCGATCGTCCTGCCGATCTGACGTTGAAGGTGACTTTGATGGCCAATCACGCCGCACTGCTGCTGGAGCTGCCCTGTCCGAAGGCTCTCGAGGCCTTGCAGGGCGCGGATGCAGTGCTGACCTTGACCCGGAAGGATGAAACGAGCGACCTGCTGGCTGCTGAGATCGGATTGAAGGCCCGGCACACGTTTTGTCATGCCGTGGCGATGCTGCTGGAGACACCGCCGGTGGACGCCCGGCACGCGGAGGAATGGATCATGCAGGCCACCGACAAGGTGGACGAAGCGATGGCTTTGACCCTGCTGTGGGAGGGCAAGGGCATGCCGCGGCCTTTCCACCGCCTGCGCCTGGAGCTGTTCGAGTATGGCTGCCGCATCTACCTGGCCTACCAGCCGCACTTCATGGCGGAGTTTCTGCTCGAGGTGCTCGCACCCGGTCAAAACGAGACACCGGCACCAGAGGATCTTTGCCAGGCCGGTCTGGAGGCGTTGCGTCTGGCTGCGGAGGTGCTGCGGCAGCGAGGACCGCTGGATCTTGGGCTGGGCGGGATGGACCGGCTGCTGGAGGTGCTGCAGGCGCTGAACCAGGCGGCGGAACGGATCAAAATGCTGCCAACCCGCCGGATTGACGGCTGATTTCTGTCCACGGCCGGGTTTCGTCGGGCGGGGGCGTTGACGGTTTTTCGCGGGCTGGGGTATGCCGCTGGGCTGCCGATGGAATTCATCGGTCACTCTGTTCACCCCACACCCAACCCGTATGCAAAAGCAGCAACCACGCCCCAAACGACCCGGAGCTCTCAAAACCGGCACCGAAGCTCTCTCCGTCACCACCCTTCTGTGTGCCGCCGGCAGCCTCGCGGCGCAAACGGCGGGCTCAACAAACCCTGCCACCACGACTCCCTCCGATGAGAAACCCTCAAGCACCAACCTGAAGGAGATCGTGGTGGAGGCCAACGCGCAGGTTTACAACCCCAGCCGCCTGCAATCCCCCAAGTACACCGAGCCGTTGCGTGACATTCCGCAGACGATCACGGTGATTCCGAAGGCGGTGATCCAGGATCGCGGGGCCTTCAGCCTGCGTGATGTGCTGAAAAACACGCCCGGTATCTCCATGCAGGCCGGTGAAGGAATCAGCGGAGCAGGTTCCGGCGACAACCTGACCATCCGAGGGTTTTCATCCCGGAGCGACTGGTTCGTCGATGGCATCCGTGACTACGGCAACTACAACCGCGATCCCTGGAACACCGAGCAGGTCGAAATCGCGAAAGGACCGGCCTCAACAACCACGGGTCGCGGCACGACGGGCGGCTCCATCAATCTGGTCACCAAAATGGCCAGCCTGACACCCTACAACCAGATGGACCTCACGTATGGATCGAGCAATCTCTACCGCGGAACCCTCGATGTGAATGAGCGACTGGGCGAGCACTCCGCCTTCCGTCTCAACGGCTTGTATCACCACGCGGACACGCCGGGCCGGGATGAGGTGTTCCAGGAGCGCTACGGCATCGCTGCATCTCTGGCATTTGGTCTGGGCACGGACACTCGATTCACGGTGAACTACCAGCGCTTCGAAGAGAACAACCTCCCCGACTTTGGCATCCCCTACGTGCAGCCCACCGGAACCTATGCGGGTTCAGGAGCAGGCCTCGCCGCATACAGGAATCAAGTCGCGCCTGTCAGCTACGACAGCTTCTACGGACGCCGAAACTTCGACTTCCAGCGGAATCAGGCTGACATGATCACCGCGATCTTCGAGCATGACTTCTCGAAGGGCTTTCGCATCCGCAACACGACGCGCTACTCGCGTGTTCATTCGGATTCTCGTGTCACAGCACCGCGCTTCAGAGATCTGGATCCGGCAGGGGGAACCGGAGCACCCACGACCTACACGATCATTCTCACCCGCGAAGAACAGCGGCGCAGAGTCACCAATGAGCTCTTTGCCAACCAAACGCTGATCATGGCGGACTTCGACACGGGGCCGGTCAAACACGCCCTGGTGACGGGCCTGGAGCTTTACCTGGAGCGCCAGGTCAGCGCGCTCCGTGCCGGTCACGCCAGCGTCACGGACCTCTATGATCCGAGCTTCGATGCGCCGCTGCCGTACCTGGCGTCCCCGGTCAACGCCAACCGGGAAACGACGGTCTTCGGGATCTCGCCGCAGGATCTTCCAGGGCCGGCGGAGGCGCACTTGAACACGATCTCCCTCTTCATTTTCGACACGGTGAAGTTTGGCCGTCACTGGGAACTGAGTCTGGGCGCCCGCTACGACCATTTGGATGCGGAGCAGCGGGGCAGTTATCCCACCAATGCCAATGACATTTTTGGCGAGTTTGGAGGGCCGGCCGTGTACAACCAGGATGACCTGTTCAGTTGGAAGGCCGCGCTGATTTACAAGCCGGTGGACCATGGCACGATCTACTTCGGCTATGGGACGGCCTTCAACCCCACCGCGGACGGTTCGGTTGGTGGCGGTCTGGGCATCGCCAGCTTTAACAATGCGGGGGTCACCGCCCGGGGTCTGAACCCGGAAAAGAGCGAGACGTATGAACTGGGCACCAAGTGGGATCTGCTGAAGGAACGGCTGTCGCTGAATCTGGCCGTGTTCCGCACCGAAAAGACCAGTCGGACCACGAACGGAGGCAACGCCGGCACCACCATTCTGGGTGGGAACCAGGTCGTGGAAGGGATCGAACTTGGGATCGCCGGCCAGCTCACCAAGAACTGGCAGATCTTCGCCGGTGCCACCCACCTGGAAGGGGAGTTCAACAGCTCTTCCAACCCCGCCGAAGTTGGCCGACCTCTCGGCAACGTTCCAGATTACACCTTCAATCTGTGGACGACGTACCGGGTCATTGACTCGCTGCAGATTGGCTTTGGCACGCAATATATGGGCAACGTCATCGCCAACCCCACCAATTCCAGTCGTGTCATTCCTGACTACTGGACGATGGATGCCATGATCGCTTACCGGGTTTCTGCGAAGCTGACCCTGCGGTTGAACCTCTACAATTTGGCCGACAAACGGTACATCGAGACCTCAAGCACGACCAATCATGCCATTCCGGGTCCTGGTCGCTCGATCGCCCTGACGGCGAGTGTGAAGTTCTGATCCCCGTAGGTTGGTGGTTAAGGCACGACGTGCTTGTTCGCAGCCATGCGGGCAGGCACGTTGTGTTTCAACTGATTGATTATCAACGAATTGCATGAGGCTGGAGACGCCGTGGGACGATTTTGGACCCGGTCGAAACTTTCTTGATTTAGCCGTTGACGTCTTCTGCAACTGAGACTTAATCGCAACATCGTTATTGATACGGCATCTCAGTATCATTTGCGAAACCACTCTGTTCACCGCTCATGCAACCCTACACCCTCCCGAATCCGGTCGGCCGCTTGCCGCGGGCCGATGCTCTCACAGCCACCACCCTGCTTTGCGCCGCTGGCAGCCTGGCCGCCCAAACGGCCAGCACCAAACCGGTGCCCGAAAAGGCCGCCGACGCACCCACCACCGACATGCAGGAGGTCGTCGTGGAGGCCCAAGGCCAGGTCTATAACCCCAGCCGCCTCCAGTCGCCGAAATACACTGAACCCGTCCGCAACATCCCGCAGACCATCACGGTGATCCCCCCAGACGGTGATCGAGGACCGTGGAGCTTTCAGCCTGCGCGATGTTTTGCGCAACACGCCGGGCATTTCCATGCAGGCGGGGGAAGGCGGCGGCGGTCTGCCGGGCGACAGCCTCAGCATCCGCGGCTTCAGCTCCCGCAGCGACTTTTTCCTGGATGGCATGCGTGATTTCGGGGCCTACAACCGCGATCCCTTCAACACGGAGCAGGTCGAAGTGGCGAAAGGCCCCTCCTCCACGACTGGCGGACGCGGCACCACTGGCGGATCGATCAACATGGCCAGCAAGATGGCCAATCTGACTCCTTCGAACCTGAGCACCGTCTCCTACGGCTCCAGCAATCTCTACCGCGCCACAGTGGATGTGAACGAACCGCTGGGCGAGCATGCGGCCTTCCGCCTCAATGGCATGTTTCACCACGCCGACACGCCCGGACGCGATGAAGTCGGCCAGGAGCGCTACGGCATCGCCTCATCACTGGCTTTCGGCCTCGGCACGGACACGCGCTTCACGCTGAACTATCAGCGTCTGGAGGAAAACAACATCCCCGACTACGGCATCCCATGGATTCCGACGAACAACACCCTCCCTTGGACGGGCGGCGGTGCGGGTCTGGGCAGTTACGCCAATCTGCCGGCACCCGTGAGCTATGACACGTGGTATGGTCTGCGCGGGGTCGATTACGAGCACGTGCAAAACGACACCCTCACCGGCATCTTCGAGCACGACTTCACGGAATCGCTCCGCCTGCGGAACCTGACGCGCTACTCGCGCACGCATCGCGACTCGCTCTACACCGCCCCGCGTTTCCGTGATCTCGCCGCAGGTGGAGCCGTGCAGTATTCTGACGCGTTGAACCGCCAGATGCAGCGGCGGCAGATGACCAGCGAGGTGTTTGCCAACCAGACGAATGTCACCGCTGAATTCGACACCAATGTGCTGAAGCACACGCTTGTCGCGGGTCTGGAACTGTATTGGGAGCGCCAGTTGAACGCGAATGCTGCGGGAATTGCCTCCGTCACGAATGTTTTCGATCCTTCCGTGGACAATCCGCCCTCTGGCGTCCCTGCGACCGGCGACATCGCCCCGGGCACCATTCCGGGCCTTCCGGGCGCGGCGGAGGCGCATCTCGACACGATCGCGATTTACCTCTTCGACACGGTGAAAATCGGCCGCCACTGGGAAGTCTCCGGCGGTCTGCGCTACGACCACATGCAGGCTGAGGCACGCGGTGCGAATGGCGCGCCGGGATTTGCCAACTCGGACGACTTGTTCAGTTGGAAGCTCGGCCTGGTGTTCAAGCCGGTCGAACACGGCAGCGTCTATTTCGGCTACGGCACCTCGTTCAATCCCACCATCGATGGGGCCGTGTCCACCGGGCTCGGCAACACCGCCGCCACGGCTGGTCTGGACCCGGAAGAAGCACGCAGCTATGAGCTGGGAACGAAGTGGGATCTGTTCGACGAGCGCCTGTCGCTCTCCTTTGCCCTGTTCCGCTCGGAAAAGAGCAATGCGCGCACCACGGACGCCGCAGGCCTTGTCTCGCTGGCGGGAAATCAGATCGTCCAGGGCTACGAGGTCGGCGCATCGGGCAATCTGACGAAGAACTGGCAGATCTTCGCCGGTTACGCCTACATGCAGAGCGAAACCGAGGCCTCTTCAAATGCCAATGAGATCGGACAGGCGCTTTCGAATGCCCCGGAGCACTCGTTCAATCTGTGGACGACCTACAACCTGCTGGAGTCCCTGCAGGTCGGCTTGGGAGCCCAGTTTGTCGGCGACCGCTCCAACGGCACCAGCAACGCGGCAGGCACCAGCATTCCACGCACCGCGCCGGACTACTGGACGCTCGACGCCATGCTGAACTACAAGGTCAACGAGAAGCTCAGCTTCCGCCTGAACATCTACAATCTGGCCGACGAACGCTACATCGACCGCGTGGGCGGCGGCCACTTTGTCCCCGGGGCGGGCCGCTCCGCGGCGCTGACGGCCACCGTGAAGTTCTGATCCGAATTGAACCGCATTCTCCGCCATGCTCATCACCATTCCCGAAGTTCTCACGGCCGAACAGGTCGCCCAGGCCCGCCAGATGCTCGATGCCGCCGAATGGGTGGATGGTCGCAGCACGGCAGGCTACCAGTCCGTCAAATCGAAGGACAACCTGCAGCTCCCGGACGGCAGTCCCGCCGCCCGGGAGGTGGGAGAGATGATCCTCGCCGCGCTGTCCAAGAACCCGCTGTTTCTCGCCGCTGCTTTGCCTCTGCGCATCCTGCCGCCGATGTTCAACCGCTACTCCGGCGGCCAGTCCTTCGGCACGCATGTGGACAATGCCATCCGGCAGATTCCAGGCACGCAGCAGCGCATCCGCACCGATCTGAGCGCCACCTTGTTCTTTGCCGCGCCGGAGGAGTATGACGGCGGCGAATTGCGCGTCGAGGACACCTACGGCGTGAAAAGCGTGAAGCTCCCTGCCGGGCACATGGTCCTGTATCCCTCCACCAGCTTGCATCACGTGACGCCGGTGACCCGTGGCGCCCGTGTGTGCTCATTCTTCTGGCTGCAAAGCATGATCCGTGACGACGGGCAGCGTTCGCTGCTCTTTGATCTCGATCTTTCCATCCAGAGACTCGCCCGTGACCTGAAAGGAAACCTCGTCGCAGAACAAACCGGCGTGCAGCTCACCGGCGTGTATCACAATCTTTTGCGACAGTGGGCGGAAATGTGAGTTAAGCGGCTTTGCCTTCCTTTCATGCGTCTCACCTTTCATCGCGCCGTGTTTTGGGCGCACCTCATCGCCGGTCTGGCCGCCGGACTCGTCATTCTATCGCTGGCAGTCACCGGCCTGCTGATTGCCTTCGAAGTGCAGATCACCGAATGGGCCAATCGCGACCTGCGCGTCGTTCCAGCGGCGGAAAACGCGGCGCATCTCGATGTGGAGACGCTGCTGGCCCGAATCCAGGAGTCGAAGCCCGGTTTTCGTCCCACAGGCATCACGTGGAAAGGCGATCCCGCCGCTCCGGTCACGCTCACGGTCGGCCGTGAGGGCATCTTCTTCGCCAATCCCTACACAGGCGGGTTCCTGGGCGAGGGGAACCGTTCCTGGCATGATTTCTTCCATGCCGCGACGGAATGGCATCGTTTCCTCACCGGCACCGGCCTGTCACGTGACGCCGGAAAAGCGATCACCGGCGCAGGCTGCCTCATCTTCGGCCTGCTGCTCGTCAGCGGCCTCTATCTCTGGTGGCCGCGTCAATGGCGCTGGCCGAACGTGCGTGCGGTCACCGTTTTCAATCGCCGTCTCAAAGGCCGCGCCCGTGATTGGAACTGGCACAACGTCATCGGCTTCTGGAGCGCCTTCCCCATGCTGCTGATCGTTTTGACCGGGCTGATCATGTCCTACGGCTGGGCCAACCACCTGCTCTTCACCCTGGCTGGCTCCGAACCGCCCCCAGCTCGTGAGCGGCCCGCGGGCGGCCCCGGCGGTACTAAAGGAGGCAAGGAAGGCGGCGACCGTCCCAATTCACCGCCGCCGCAGCTCGGCGGTCTTGTCCCTTTGCTCGAACAGGCCCGTATGCGGCATCCCGGCTGGCAAACGCTCAGCCTGCGCATGCCTGCCAAGCCCGGTGATCCATTTCCCGTCATGATCGATCTCGGCGGCCGTGGCGAGGTGCATCGGCGCACGATGCTGAGCCTCGACACGGCTCAAAACAAGGTCAGCACGAGCCCCGACGACTTCTCCCGCCAAAACCCTGGCCGACAGTGGCGGATGATCGCCCGCTTTCTCCACACGGGTGAGCTGTTCGGCCTCCTGGGTCAGACCGTGGCCGCGTTGTGTGCCTTGAGCGCCATCCTGTTGGTCTGGACGGGTTTTGCACTGGCCTGGAGACGCTTTTTCAGACACTGAACCGGCCGCCGGCCGCAAAATTGGCGCACTGAACTGCAATTGAGACTCTATCGCAAAATAGCACTTGAGTTGTAGCGGGATCCCGATATCATCCGCGCCCTCAATCTGCGACAGAATCTCAATTTCAACCATGAAGCCATCCCTCCCAGCCTCTCCCGCAGCGCTCGGCCCGGCACTCGCCGCAGCCGCTGTGCTCTTCCTCGCCCTGGCCTCACACTCGCGTGCCCAGACCGTGAATGACCCGGTGACCCAGCCCAAACCGGCTGGCGGGGCGATCGAACTCGAAGCCGTCACCGTGTATGGTGAGGCCGAGAGCGACTACTACGTGCAGCCGGTCTTCCCTGAGGCGGTGGAAGGCACGAAGATCTTCGCCGGGAAGCGGGCCACGATCATCGACCTCGACGCGCTGCCAAAAGTGCAGGCCAACAACTACCGTCAGGCGCTGGCCCAGACGCCTGGCCTGCTGTTCTCCGAGGAAACAACACCGCTGGTCAGCGTCGGCTATCGCGGCCTCGGCGAGCCGCATCGCTTCCAGTTCATGCAGGTGCTCAAAGATGGCATCCCCATCCACGCTGACCCCTTTGGTTACCCGGAGGCTTATTACACCCCGCCGCTGGATGTGGTGGACCGCATCGAGTTCATCCGTGGCGGCGGCGGCCTGATGTACGGCTCGCAGCCCGGTGGAGCCTTCAACTACATCACGTACATGCCGCGGCGTGACAAAGCCTTCGGTTTCCGCACACAGAACATCTTCGGCACGGACAACCTCTTCTCCAGCTACACTGCCGCCGACGGCACCATCGGCAATCTGGGCTACTACGGCTACTTCAACCACCGCAGCAGCGACGGCTTCCGCAATTTCAACAGCGACTACCGTCTCGACGGCGGGAACGTGAAGCTGGTCTATCACTTCGATGACGACACGCGCCTCATCTTCAACGTGGACATGTATGAGGAGGAGCATGGCGAGCCTGGCGGCCTCACGGCGGCGGCATTTGCCTCCACTCCGGAGATGACCACGAAGGTGCATGACCGCTTCGAACTCCGCCGCTACGTCGGCAGCGCCGAGTTGCAGCACCAGATCAAGCCCGGCACCGAGCTGAGCGTGAAGGCCTGGGGCGGCTACTACCAGCGCTGGAGCAAGCGCCAGCGCACCAGCGCCGTCGGTCTCGCGCAGTTCGGCACCGTGCCCGACCTGGCCAGCAACACGATCGAGAACCAGGAATTCTACACCCTCGGCCTGGAGCCACGCATCCGCCACGACTGGGAGGCCTGGGGGAATGAGCACACGCTGGCCGCAGGCATGCAGTTCTACTACAACTTCTCCCCCCGCGTGGACAAACGCGGAGCCACGGCGGATGCGAATGACGGCATCATCACCGCCGACTCCCGCCGTGAGCTGTTCTACGGCTCCCTGTTTCTCGAAAACAAGTTCACCTTCGGTCGTCTCACCATCACGCCCGGCTTCCGCATGGAATTCATCAATCAAAACGTCCACACGCGGAACTTTGCCCCGGCCACCGGAGCCTTCACGGGTGAGAGCAGCAAGAGCGTCTTTGAACCGCAGCCGCTGTTCGGCCTCGGCATCGCCTACGACCTCGGCCACGAGACGTCGCTCTACGCCAACGTCTCCCAGAGCTACCGCACCACCATCTTCACCGAGTCCATCGTCGCCCAGCCCGGCACGATCGCCACCGACGCCGATCCCAGCCTCACCTGGAGCTATGAACTCGGCCTTCGCGGGAAGCCGGCCACCTGGTTCACCTTCGACACCAGCGTGTTCCTCATCGACATGGACAACCGTTTCGGCATCAACGCCGGCACGCTTCGCAGTGTCGGCCGCAGCATCAATTACGGCTGGGATGGTGCCTTCGACATCGACCTCATCGGTCTGGCCGACTCGCTCAGCGGCGCTGAAAAGCCGAATCGTGCCGGCTCCCTGAGCCTCTACGGCAATCTTTCGCTCCTGCAGGCCGAGCTCCACGGCGGCCCTGCCGATGGTGCCACCCCGCAATACGCGCCGGACTACATGCTGCGCACCGGCCTCATCTACAAATACCGTGACAAGGTGAAGGTCGGCTTCCTCGGCACCTTCGTCGCCGACCACAACGCCCAGGACGGCGGCACTTTGCAGTTCGACATCCCCGCCTACATGACCTGGGACCTCACCGCCGAGTTCAAGGTGCATGAGAACTTCACCGTCATGGCCGGCCTCAACAACGTCTTCGACGAAAGCTACTACGCCCGCGTCCGCAACGACGGCATCGACCCCGCCTACGGCCGGAACTTCTACGTCGGCGGCAGCGTCACCTTTTGATCCCTCAAATCAGGTTGGGTCACTTCCCTGCGGGGCGCGAAAGTGGTGTTTCGCCTCCGCAGGGTTTTTTTGGGCTGCAAACAGGCACATGCGTTGCGGCGGCCGTGCTCTGAGTCGCTCATCAGGGCGGCATGAGGCAAGACCCTGAGGGTGATGGATGGCGATCCGCCTTCCGCACCTCACGAACACCATGAAAACACCCGCCTTGACCGCCGCCCTCATCTTCATCGCCTGCATCGGCAGCGTCATGCTGGTGGCGCAGCAGCCGCCTTCCAAGGAACACGACCACCAGACGCCGGGGAAAGAGAAGACCACGAAGACGAAGCTGCTGGAGGCCGGAGCGGAGCTGCTGCAGGGCGAAGGGCCGATCAACGGCATCCACGCCCACGTCTGCGGCTTTCACTTCTACGCGGACGACATGAAGCGCCAGGTGCGCGCGCACCATTACTGCGGCCACAAGAACGAGGAGGTGCTGCAGTGCGTGATCTACGACTCCCATGACAAGAACGCCCGGCTCATCGGCATCGAGTACATCATCTCGGAGGCCTTGTTCAAAACGCTGCCGGAGGACGAGAAGAAGCTCTGGCACTCGCACAAATACGAGGTGATGAGCGGCCAGCTCATCGCGCCCGGCATTCCCGCCATCGCGGAGAACGAGCTGATGCAAAAGCTCGTGACCACCTACGGCAAGACGTGGCACACCTGGCAGATCGATCGTGGCGACAAGCTTCCCCTCGGCCTGCCAAAGTTGATGATGGGCTTCACCGCCGACGGACAGGTCAACCAGGCCATGGTTGAGCAGCGCGACAAGGATTTCGACACGGACTCGAACGAGAAGCGGAAGGATCGCGCGGAGGAGATCAAGCCGGGCGAGATCGCGGAAGGTGCTGACAGTTGGCAGAAGGGCGCAGCCTTCCAGATCAGCGACGACCTGATCAAACAACCGCTTCCAGCCGCTGCCAAGCCTGCGGATTCGCCGGCTGGCACGACCAAGTGAGAAGCCGCTTGTCAGTCAGACGACCCGCTCGAATGCTGGCACATGTCAGTCGCTCTATTCGCCGCCGGACTCGGAGATGTGATCCGCACCTGCTACCTGAACGCCAGCTATCGGGTTCTGAGCGAAACAACATCGCCGCTGCCGGTGATCGTGGCCTCGCACAATCCCTACACGATCGAAATCTTCCGCCACCATCGCAACGCGAAGAACTTCATCCTCTACGATCTGGGGCACAAATACGCCGAGTTCCTCGACGCCGGGCTGCGTGGTGCGGACATCAGCCGGGCGCTGTGTGAATTTGCCGGGGTGAAATACGAGGATCTCATCCGTGGCTCCGCCGAAGGCCACGTGCCTGTGTTTGACGCGCCGGACGAGGTCGATTCACAGGACCACATCGTCTTCCAGCCTTTCGCGGGCGTTTCATCGCTGCGCTCGTTCCCTTCATCGTTGATCGAACGCATCGTCGCGCTCCTGCGAACGCTGCCCTGGCCGGTTTACCTCCTCACCCGCAGCTATCCCCGCTCCGAACGCGGAAAAGCGCAGCATGATCGCGAGGACGCGCAGGCCTTCGCCGGCGGTAACGTCACCGTGCTCGACAACCTGAGCGTTCCGGCCACGCTGAACCTCATCAAGTCCAGCCGCGCCTGCATCAGCAGCTGGTCCAGTCTGCAGCAGGCGGCGTGGTTTGAAAACAAGCCGCTGGCCGTGTGCTATCCGCCAAAGTTCATCGAGGCCGCACGCAAAACCGGCTACGCCTTCGGTTTGGATCGCGACAGCACCTTCGCACGCGAGTTTGCCGACACTGACATGGGCGAGTTGGAGGCGTTCCTTCGTCGCTGGTGATTCATCAAAGGAAACGCCGCAACACCTCAAAATGACCGGCGGCAGCGGAGATGTCCGCGTCCAGATCCTCCATGCGGATCTTGTAGGGCGAATCGACGGGCGTGATGAACGGCACGCGATGAATGCGGGCGAAGATCATGCCGTGATAGCGGCCTGAGATGACGAAACGTGATGAGGCGATGGTGGCGAACGCGGTTTGAGGTCCCGGACGGGCGATGATCTGAGTCTGCGGAAAACGTTCCGCCGCTTCCGCGAGCAGTTTGTCGTCATCCACCGGTGCACCCATGCCCAGCCAGCGCACCGGCGTGCGGCTGGCGGCAAACTGGCGCATCTGGTGGTTCAGCAGCGCATTTCGCGCGTTCACCAGCCCCGCCGGCACCAGCGTGATGAACTCGGGCGGCTCTGGCGGCGGTTCAATCACCGGTCGATAGAGATAAGCGGCGTCCGGGAAGAACTGCGCGTCATCCCGGCCGCTGATCTCCTGCGCGAGCCGCACGCAGTTTGGCGAACGCAGCGTGATGAAGGCCGCCTTTTGCAGGTAGGGCACCCACGGCTTCAGTGAGGTCGCATATTCGCCTTCCCGATGGATCTGGAACTGGAATCCGCAGGAAAGAACGCCCCACGGGATGCCCCTCGCGATGGCGGCATCCATGTAGAACTTCATGCAGCGGAAGTGCGACGACTCCGCGTCCTGCGGGCCCTCCTTTGGATTGTTGTAGAGGATGCCTCCGCCACCGAGCACCAGCAGCCCCACGTCCTCCGGCAGTGCCTTGGGCAGGTCGGAGTTGTAAACCACCAGCTCATGCCCTGGCAGCTCCTGGGCGAAGACAAGCGGGTAGGTGTCGTCTCCGACATTCCCATACCCCGAAGCTCCCACGAAGGCGATTTTCATGGCGGGGAAGGGGGAAAGTTCACGAGAAGGCGGTTCATGCGGGGCGGCACCGAATGGCAGAGCGGGCGAATTACAAGTTTCTTACACGCCGCCTTGCCGTGCGGGGCGGGAAGTGGTAAAAATGGACTCATTATGGCAAATCTCATCGTTATTGAAGATCATCAGCCGGTCTTGAAGCTCTTGTCCACGCTCTGCCGGTCTGAAGGGCATGAGGTGATGGCTTTTGACAACGGACGGGCGGGACTGGCGGCGATCCGGGAACTGACGCCCGAGGTGGTGCTGATGGACCGCCGCCTGGGTGATGTGGACGGCCTGGATGTCATCCGCGATGCTCGTGAAGCCTCACCTTCCACACGGTTCGTGATGGTTTCAGCCTGTTCGGAGACGCGGGACATCGTGACGGCGATCCGTCGTGGTGCCTGCGATTACGTGACGAAGCCCTTCCAGCCGGAAGAGATCACCACCGCGCTGGACCGGGCGTTGAGCGAGCCGGCGGAGCCGCCAGCGCCGCGCCAGAAACTCGTGATCATCTGCCCGCAAAAGGCCGCTTGAAGCGCGGGATCGAGGCGGGAGCTGAAGTTTGATCTTGGAAGTTCCACCACGCTGGCGCATTTTTTCCCATGGAAAACCTCCGCCGTCTGCTGTTTGCCTTCTTCATCTTCGCCGTCGCCGCGGTCTTGTTCGGGTTCTGGCGCAAGGACGACAAGCAGTATGGGGTGAAGAATCTGCTGCGCGGGGACAAACCCGGTGCGCCTGCCGCATTCACGCCGGCTGCGAAACCCAAGCTCGATCTCGCGGACATGTCGGTCCTCAGCCGGCTGAATGACGAATTTGCGACCCTTTCCGCCGCCGTGCTGCCCTCGGTGGTCACGGTCAGCACCAAAACGCTCCAGCCAGGACGCGTCGGCTGGGATCCGCTGCGCGGCCTGGTCGGCCAGAGGGCACAACTGGTTCCCGGGCTCGGATCGGGAGCAATCATCAGCAAGGAGGGGCACATCCTCACGAATTTTCACGTCATCGACGGTGTGGCGGAGGTGGAGATCATCACCAACGACAACAAAAAGTATCCCGTCAGATTCCTGGGTGCCAATCCGGGCCGCGACATCGCCCTGCTGAAGATCGAGGGCAATCGCAAGGATTTCCCGCCGCTGAAGTTCGCGAACTCCGACGAGGCGCGTGTGGGGCAGATCGTGTTTGCCGTGGGAAATCCGTTCGGTTTGAGCGGCACGGTCACGCAGGGCATCATCAGCGCACGCGACCGGCATCTCAGCGACAGCCAGATGGATTACCTCCAGACGGACACGGTCATCAATCCAGGAAACTCCGGCGGCCCGCTGGTGAACATCAAGGGGGAGATCATCGGTGTGAACGTGGCGATCTTCCGTGGCGACATCAAGGTGCAGGCCTGGCAGGGCGTGGGGCTGGCGGTGCCTTCGAACAGCGCGAAAATGGTGGTGGACGAAGTGTTGAAGGAGATCAAGGACACGGCCGCCAAGACCGCAGGCACGAAAAAATCGGGACGCGGTTTCCTCGGACTGGAGGTCAGCAGCGAGCCGGTGGACATCGACCCGGTGTGGGGTACCGCGAGACGCGGAGCACTCATCACCGACATCAGTCCCGATTCACCGGCGGCGGAGGCCGGTTTGAAACCCGGGGACGTGGTGACCAGGTTTCAGGGCATGGCCTTCCGCTCCCCCCGTGACCTGCTGGACATCATCCGCATGCAGCCTCCCGGCAGTGAGGTGAAGCTCGAGGTCATCCGCAACCGCAGGCTGGGCGATATCATCGCACGTCTCGGTGAACTGCCTGAAAGCGCCGGCTTGTGAGGGGTGAAAGTCAATGGCCCTCGTTAAGCCGCCGCACCCACTGGCTCGGCGGGACGCCTTTTTCCTCGGCGAAGGCGCGGCTGAAATGGGAGAAGCTTTGGTAGCCGACTTCGAGCGCGGCTTCGGAGACGTTGCAGCGGCCGGTGGCGATGAGTGAGGCGGCTTTTTCGATGCGGGCACGGCGCAGCCAGTTCGACAAGGTGAGGCCCTCGACCTGTGTGAAGGTGCGGCTGAGATGGCTGGCGGCACAGCCGGCGATGACCGCGAGCTCGTCTAGGCTCGGTGGTGCATCGAGCTGCTCCAGCAGCGCTTCCTTCACCTTTCGCACACGTTCCTGCGAGGTGCGCAGCGTGCGGCTGACAGCGGTATCGGCCTCGTTCGCCGGACGAAACAGCGCGTGGATGAGATACTCGGTGAGTCGTGCGGTTTCGAGGAGCTGCCGTGCCTGCACGCAGAGCTGCGGCTGCATCGGTCCGCGTGCCCAGCCTTCGTCTTCCTCGGTCAAAGGCAGGCGCAGCAGGGCACGATCGAGCCCCTTCACCAGCGGTCGAAAGGACTCGTTCAGTTCGCTGTCGAGCCCGCCGAGCGTCTGCCGCAGCCAGGCATCGGGAAAGACGAGCGTGAGGCACTCGTGACGCTCCCGCGAGGCGAGGCGTCGGGCGAGACGCAGCTCATGCTCGCCGGCCCGCAGCCAGCAAATCGTGCGCGGCGGGATAAGCGTCTGCGTGCCATCCTGCCAGTGCAGCTCGGCCTCGCCGCGGAGATTGAGATGCGCCACGAGGGCCTCCGGCAGCACCGCGCCGGACCAGTCACTCTCGACGCGGTCTGGCGCGGTGTGCCAGAGTCGTTGAGGCGGCGGGATGATGTCGGCGGGCATTGTTTAGTTGATACTCAGTCTCAATTTGGGTGCAAAAAAAGGGTGAAGCCAATTCGCCTTCGCTCCGAGGCCTCACCGCACATCCAGGCACACCACGCTGCCGTCGTTGTTGCGGCACAAAATGCGGCCGTGGGCCAAAACGGGTTGCACGTAGCTTTTCCCGCCCAGCACCTGAACACGGCTGAGGATGTCGATTTTGTCCGCGAGGAGCTTCGCGAGCACGAGCTCGCCTTTGCTCGTCAAAATGAGCGTGTGACCGTCATCACAGACCATCGCGCTGCCTTTGTCGATCTCGGCGGTCTGCCAACGAGAGAGGCCGGTGGCGAGGTCGATGAGACGCAGGTCGTTCACCCCGCGTTTCGCATCGTTGAATGCAAGGAGGTGGCCCTGCACCGGCACGCCGCTTTGGAAAAGCAGGCCCACCTCACGCTCGCTCCACAGCTCGGTGAGGGCCGTTTCATCCCACGCGAGCACGCGGCTGCCCATCGTGCCGGTGTGCGAGATGAAAAACAGATCGTCATGACGCACCGGCGTGGCGCAGTTGCAAAAATCACGCGTCTCCGTGGCGTGGCGGGCGAGCAGTTTGCCATCGGCGATGGCACGCAGCTCGAGTGCTTCGCCTTTGAAGAGCACGAGCAGCTTGCCGGACACAAACGGTGTCGCGTAACCGGCCTCGCCGCTGCCAGTCTGCCAGATCGTTTCGCCCGTGACGGCATCGAGGCAGACGTTTGAGCCTTCCACGCCGCCGACATCGAGATAGAGCCGGCCGTCATGCAACGCGGGACTCGTGGACCATCCATACACCGGCCGCTTGCCGCCGAAGTCCTTCAAAAAGCTCTTCTGCCACTTCACCGCGCCGTTTTGCGCATTGAGACAGAGCAGATCGCCCTCGCGGCTGATGATGTAAACGCGTCCATCAGCCACCGTCGGCGTCGTCGCGGGGCCGTAGGGCACGATGCTCATTTCGTGCGCCTTGGTCGGCACTCCAAAGGAGTGCTTCCACAGCGGCTTGCCTGTTTCGAGATCGAGGCAGAAGACCGTGTCGTGATCCGCGCTGTCGTTTCCACTCGTGAAAACGCGATCACCGACCACCGCGAAGCTCGCGAGACCTTTGCCCAGCTCCGCCTTCCATAGCACGGGCGGACCATCGGCGGGCCATTTCGTGTTCCAACCGGCCTCCGGCGTTGTTCCATCGCCGCGAGCGCCTTGATAGCGCGGCCAGTCGCTCTCGGTCTTTTTCGTCGTCGTGGTGAAAACCGGCGCAGGATTGGCTTTTCGCGTGCTGGCGGACTTTTTGGCTTCTTCGAGCAACGGAGCCGAATCTTTCGCCGGCAATGAAATGACCTCCGGCGGCGCTTTTTGGCCTTCACGGCTCTCACCACCGATGGCGATGATTTTTCCGGCTCCGCCACTCAGCAAGCGATGGAAGTAACGCGGATGCGCCAGCTTTGCGACGCTCACCCAGGCCTCACCGCGCAGCTCCAGCAGCTCGCCACTCACACCGCTCGCGAAAAGCCGACCTTCATGCGCCACAGCAGCGAACCCAAAGCCGCCAATTTTGTCCGCGGGGAGCTTGGGGCCTTCGCTCCACGTTCCCGTCGCGGAATCGAGCACGGACACCGCGGTGGTTGTTTCATCTTCATCGGTCATGCCGCCGATGGCATACACCTTCGCGCCGATGGCCTGCACCGCGAGCGCACGACGCTTGAATGGCTGCGGATGACTTTCCCAAGCCGCGTCCGCCTTGCTCAAATCGAGCGTGAGGTAGGTTTCATGCCACACGGCATCGCTGTCACCTTCCAAACGCCATCCACCGATCACGAAAAGCGTGTCACCGCACACAATGCTGTCGTGGCTGGAGCGTCGCTGCGGCAGTTTTGGCAGCGGATGCCACTTTCCATCACTCACGCGATACAGCGCCGCGGTCTCGCTCGACCACAGATCCTGCGCCTTGCCCTTTTCATTCCGCGCCGCCATGCCGCCAATGCGGATGACGCCATCCTTCGCCACCACGAGCGAGGCACCTTGTGCGGGCTCGTCTTTAAGCAGCGCCTCCCATTGCTCCGCTCCAGGTTTCCAGCGGAAGAGATCGCCATGCACCTCGTCGCGGTTGTACTTGTGGCGCTTGCCGCTGTGACCGCCGTAAAAATACAGCGAGCCATCCGGCGTGCCCGCCGCGCCAAAACTGGCGACCGGCAGCGGCAGATCAGGCGGCGTGTCAGATGCCGCGGAGGCCAGGGACGCGGCCAGCAGCAGGGAAAGAAGGGAAAAAGCTTTCATGGGGGACTTCTGCGATACTCCGGCTACGCGGCCGCGCTTGCGGCGGTTTGCGCAAAGCTGGCGGTGAAATGATGTGCGGATGATCAAGGATCACTTCCGCATGTAAACGAACCGCACAACCACGCCCACCGGCAGCGCCACCAGCACCCACGCGAGCCAGTCCCACACGCCTTCGGCGACGAGGGCGAGGAGGAGGCCGGTGAGGGTGGCGAGGGCGAGGAGAGCTGGGATGGCCCAGGTGGACTGGCGGAGATTGGCAATCATGACGCGGCGGGGGCTTCCTGGCGGTTTTTGAGCTTCAAAATGAAGAGCCACAGGCCGGTGATGCACAGGATGATGGTCAAAACGGTGAACGCGGCCCAGATGAGCTGCAGTGGCAGGCCCGCGTAGTCGCCGAAATGAAGCGGGCCGCTGACAAACAGCGCCTGGATGTACCACGGAGCGTTCTGCGACACCGTGAGATCACCCGTGGCGGCATCGACCAGGGTGAGCTTCGGTACGCGTTTGGCGATGCCCTCCTCGGCGGCCATGAAGACCGTGAAGTGGTGGTCGCCGGTGAGGGCGGTGCCGGGATAGACGGCAAACAACACGCGATGGCCCGGCCATGCCTGTCTGGCCGCGCCCAGAACCTGGTCGAGCGACACGACTTTCTCCGGCTTCGGCTTGTCTTTGAAGGGAGCCGTCATCGCGGCCAGATCCATGCTTTGATAGATCATCAGGATCGGCTTGCTGAGTTCCAGGACGATGCCGGTGAGGCACACCACACTGCACCAGGCCAGCGTGGC
The DNA here is from genome assembly GCF_014879935.1 of Prosthecobacter sp. Classification (GTDB taxonomy): domain Bacteria; phylum Verrucomicrobiota; class Verrucomicrobiia; order Verrucomicrobiales; family Verrucomicrobiaceae; genus Prosthecobacter. The sequence continues at coordinate 45,684 of NZ_JACSRD010000143.1, read as the reverse complement.
GATGCCGATGAGGTTGTGCAGGTCGAGCTGCTTGATGCGGCTGCCGCGATCTCGCCGGATCATGCCGAAGAGGAAGTTCCGCATGAAGGGAGCATACAAAACGGTGCCGCTGATCAGCGCGACGAAGAACGCCACGCCGACGAGCGCGAGGTAAAGCTCGCCAAAGAAGCCCGCGAAGAGGTTCGCGTGCAGCATGAGCACGAAGTAGCTGAAGGTCTCCTGCAGCTTCAGTTTGGAGACGGTGTTGGTGAAGCCGTCAACGGCCACGATCTTGCCTGCCGCGAAGTCGAAGCTGCCTGAGGGAGCCAGATTCACGAACACCAGCCCGGGATGGTCTTCATCCTCGAAATAGGTCAGCGGATGCGAGCCGGGCATCGTATCGCAGGCGGTTTGCACGATGGATTCAGCCGGCTGCATCGTCTGCCCTTCCGCATGCATTTCGGGCATGGTTCCGAGCATGTCCTCGATCTCATGATGAAAGATGAGCAGCAGGCCGGTGACGCTGAGCAGGAGGAGGTTCAGCGTGCAAAACAGGCTGCTCCAGCGGTGCAGCGTGGTCCAGCGGCGGGTGGCATTGGCGGTCATGGAAAGGGGGATGTGTTTCGTGGGAGGCGTTTTCAGATGATAAAAGCCGGGGGCAGGTCATGAGACCGCCCCCGGCCTGATAGATCCTCGAACCAACCAATCCATCAGAAGTCAAAGCGCACGCTGGCAAGGAAGGTGCGGCCTGGCGCGGCCTGCACCATGGTGGCCTGTCCTTGCGAGAAATAGATGTCGTTGTCGAAGAGGTTTTTCACGTTGAGTTGGAAGCGTGCCTTGCCGAGCTTGTAGTAAACCAGCGCGTCCGTCTGCGCATAGCCGGGCAGCGTGCCGGCGTTGCCGGGGGAGTTGTTCACGCGGTCGCTCATGAACAGGCCGCCGCCGAAACCGAGGCCCTTGAGCGCGCCTTCCTGGATTTCATAGGTGGTGAAGATGCCGCCGCTGTTTTCCGGCACACCGGGGCGGCGGCTGCCGCTCAGACCGGCGGCCTGGCTGCTGCGAATGCGGGTGTCGATGTAGGCGTAGTTGAAGGAGACGTTCCAACCCTTGGCAATCTCACCATTGAGGTCGAACTCGAAGCCGCGACTGCGCTCACTGCCACCGTTGATGGAAAAGAGCGGGTTGGCGGGATCAGCAGCAGCGACGTTTGTCTTGTCGATCTGGAAAAAGGCCAGGCTGGCGAGCAGACTGCCGTCAAAGAACTCCGCCTTCGTGCCAACTTCAAACATGCGCGAAGATTCCGGGTCAAGGCCTCCGCCACTGGCGGTGCGACGGTTGACGTTCTGCCAGGAGTTCGTGCTCTGGGCAAAGCTGGCGTAGAGGGAAACATTCGAGGCGGGTTTCACCACGATGCCGGCGGAAGGGTTGAAATTCAGCTGCTCGGATTCGGTGTTCGTCGTGGGGAAGAACGGGGAATTATAGAAGCTGAGCATCGATGCCTGGAACCATTCGACTCGCGCTCCCAGGGTCAGAAAAACTTTCTCATGAATGTTCAGACGGTTCATGAACATGGCGGACCATGACGCGGCATCGACGTCCAGAAACTCGTCGAGGGGGAAGGCACCAAAGATCGGTCCGGGGGCGAATCCGGTGTAGGCTGGGTTGAGGGGATCGAGCCGGGTGTGCGAATAGAGGGAGCGGTGTGTGTTGTTGCGCTGATAGTCGTACTCCAGGGACACCAGGAGATCGTTCTGGATGGCGTGGGCGAATTCAGCCTTGTAGAGGTGATCAAGGCGCACTGTGAAGTTCTGCTCCGTGAGTTGCAAATCCGCTGCGGCGCGGGGGAAGCCGGCGGGCACGGGTGGGCTGCCGAAGTTGAAGAGGATGAAGTAGCCGCCCTCCTGGCTGGTTTCCACGCCATGCACCGAAAGCGTGGTTTTGTGCGCGTCATTCCATTCGTGCTCCAGTTTGACAAGGGAACGGAAGCTGTCGGTGCCCATGCGGGTGAAATCCCGCTCCCCCATGAACCGGTCGGTCGGCACACCGTCGAACACACCGCGATTTTGATAAGGCAGACCGGGAGTGTTGATGTGGTCGTCGTGGCTGTACTCGGCTTTGATGCTCAGGGTCGTGCGCTCGGCGAGGTTCCAGCGCAACGCTGAGGAGACAAAGGAGCGGTCACCGTCCACTTGGTCGATGAAGCTGCCGCCCTGCTCGTAACCGAGATCCAGGCGCATGGCCAGAACCTCCGGCACTGCTGTCCAGTTGGTGTTCACTTGAGCGCGGTAGTATCCGAAGCTGCCAATCATCTGCTGGATGCCCAGGTTATTGTCGAACTCCGCGTCACGGGTGACGTAGTTCACGAGCCCACCGGGCTCTCCGCGGCCAAATTCGACGGCGGCAGGTCCTTTGAGCACCTCCACGCTCTGGAGATTGGCCACGTCCGTTGGCGGACCTGCATTGATCGTGACGGGATTCGAACCGGCGACGTTTCCTGCGCGGAAACCGTCCTTGATATAGTTCTGCTGGCGGAAACCGCGAACGATGTAGGTCTCGCTATGGCCGGTGTTATAGGCGCTGCGCTGCACGCCGCTGACGGTCTGGATGGCGTCCTGCGGATTCACGATCGCACGGTCTTGGATCAATTGCGGCGTCACGACCTGCACGGACCGGGCGGAGTCGATGACTGGCTCCTTCATGCGGGTGACCGAGGAGGGGGATTCCGCCTTGTAACCCTTGTCCTTCTCCGCCGTGATGACGACTTCGGGGAGTTTTTGCGGATTTTCCGTGGTGGCAGAGGCAGGCGGCTGGGTGGCGGGAGCCTGCGCAAGGGCGGCAGAACCCGCGCAAAGGGCGAGGAGGGTAGATAGGAGGGGCTTCATAGGAGATCGCGATTGAGACGCAATCTCAAATGAGAATCCACCACCTGACGGTCTATTTTCGCCGAATGGCGTTCATCTGGAACTGCTTCGGATTCACCCCGAAGTGCTCTTTGAAAAGGGCGGCAAAGTGGCTCGGATTGCTGATCCCCACGAGGTGGGAGGCCTCCAGAATGCTGGAAGCACCCGTTTCCAGCAGCCGCCGGGCCTCCTGCATGCGCAGGCGGCGCAGGTAGCCAAAAGCGGTGGTGCCGAAGGCCTGATGAAACCCGGCTTTCAGCTTCGATTCGCTCAAATGGAAGCGCCGGGCCAGTTCCTCGAGAGCAGGCGGCTGGTTCAGACACCCGGCAAGATGCTCCGCCGCCGCGTGAATACGCTCCAGCTCGGTTTTGGCCAAAAAACGGCCTTTTCCGGCCTGCGGCAGCTGCTGCGGCCTTTCCGTCTGCTCGATCATCTCGACGAGAAGGTCGATGCAGCGGGCCTCCATCGCCAGGGAACGCGTCAGGCCTCGAAAAGGGCAGTTTTGCATCTGCTGCACGGTTTCACGGGCACGGGCGGTCAGGGGCAGGATCAGGCAGCCGTCCCCTTCCCCGCGCAAAAAGCGGCCGAGCCGCGGATGCTGCTCCAACTCGCCCTCGCCGAACCATTTGAGTAATTGCTCCCGCTCGATGGCGATGGTGAGGTGCATCGCACCCGGCGTCGGCAGCGCCCGGTGCTCCACGATATGATCGCAGCGCAGCACCGCCATCGTCCCGCCGGGGCGGTCAAAGAGCTTCCGCCGGGCACCCACCACATCCTGCCACATGCCTGCGAGGGCGAAGGTGAAGACAAAAAAGCCCTGCCCCTCCACCCCGCAGAGTCGCACCTCCCGGTCAAACACCTCCGAGGCCCAATGCACATAAAAACCCTCCCGGATCTGCCGGGCGATGGTGTTTCCACGCAACCAACTGAGCTGCGGCGCATACTCCACCTCCGCCTCGTCCACCCCGCCGCCCGGCACCAGGGCATACACCTCCTCCAGCTCATGGGTGCGGATACGGCTCGTGCTCTTTGGGCGGCTCATGGGTGTGAAACAACGGACAACTTCTCATGATGACTCCATATTCCGATCCTGCGTGGGCTGATTTCGTGTCTGGATCATTTTTGCTCGTCAAACAAGCGCCGCGGCCAAAGAAAGCTCCACCGGGGGACACCGGGGTAAGCACCTCACTTTTCCACCCTCCAGCAGAGCGTGGCACTGTGGCTGGCCACATCATATTTTTTGCCCTGAAACTCCCCTGGCGCCTCCTCGGAGTAGCGGCCGAGATACAGCAGGCAGAGACCGGCGTTTTTCACCTCAGGCACCTGCACATGACCGGTGGCGTCCACCACGAGTTTCAGCATCTCCACGCCCGGCGCATGAAACTTCACCTCCGTGCCCGCCGGGACCGCTTTCCCGCGAAAACTCACAAAAACACGTCCTGCCACGCCTTCAGCCGGGAGCAGGTCCAGCGCCGCGCCGGAGGGCTTCAAAGCGGGACGCGCAGCCGGCCACCAGCGGGCAGTGAAAATCGGCCTTCTGCCCGAGCCACCACGCACCATGACCTCATAATCCGCCTGCCCCGTGGCTGCCTGCTCCGCCATGAGTCCTGCGAGCAGGTAGTGATCCGCTTTCTTTTCGAGCGTCACCGGTTTTGCCATGCCATCCGTCGCAGCGGCGGCCTGTGGAGCGATGAGCAGGTCGAGATTGCCCGGCGATTTCTCCGGTTCCTCTCCCCATTCTCCGAAACGCAGCGCCAGACCACCTTCCTCCAGCGGCTCGATCCACACCGCATGGGCAAAGAGGCGTCCTGGTGGCAGGGCTAAGATGAAAAGCGCCGCGAGGGCGAAACGAAGCGAGGAAAGCATGGAAAAGTTCATGAGGGATATGAGATGAGAGTGAGAGAAAGGGATCAACGCGGCAGCAGGTGACGAAAAGCCAGCCCCGCGAGAGCGGGAGGGAAACGGCGGAGCGTTTCGGTGAGCAGGACGGTGTTTTGGGCCTTGGAGCGGCGGACGGGTTTGGTTTTCATGGGGATTTAAGAGGACAGGGCGGTGAGACTGGACGCGGCGGATGATGTCTGGCGGGGTGGCCTGACCTCATGGCCGATGAGCACGGACAAGGCGGCGAGCATGGAGGCGATGCGCCGTGCTTGATTGAGCCGGGCTTCGCGGGAGAGCGGTTTGTGGCGGGTGGGTGTCTTCATGGTGGATCAATGGGGTAAAAGGATGAAAACCGGTGCGCTCAGCAGGCCGCCTCGCGCAGCCAGTGGTTCCACTGCTCGCGCTGGATGGGATGCGCCTCATTTCGCAGGCCCAGACCGGCGCGGAAGCGGCCGGTGGCATCGTAAATCTCCAGGCTCAGCACCTCGGAACCACGCAGCTCGAAACGCGTCACCCAGCACTGGCAGGCGTTCAGCTCATGCCGCAGCGTGAGCTGCGCGGCACTGGCAAAAAAGGTCGTGCCGCAGCAGCAGTCCGCCCAGTTGCCCGGGCACAGGCCCACGGGCAGAAAGACCGCCTCATTGCGCACGCCCACGCCCAGCGGCGCATCCGCCAGCGTCATCGCCCGCACCAGCGGCAGCACCGCGCTCTCCCGCACCTGCCACGCATGCTGCGGACCCGCCACCGCGAGCGCACGCAGCCGCGAGACACCCTCCATACCCGGGAAGGCACTCGTCGGCAGCGTGCGGCGCAGCCCGGACCAAAGGCTGCGCACCTCGCGGGCGTCCGGCTCCCCTGCCAACAGCAGCGAAGCAGCGGCTCCAGACGGCCCGAAATGCGCGATGTGACGCGGCATGGCATGACGGCGCGTGAAATCCTCGAAAGCGACCACGTCACTGTGATTCGTGAGCATGAGCTTCAGGCAGCCTTCACCCGAACGGTCGAAAAATTGCAATGAAGCCGTCATCCGCCCGCCTTCCACCGGCTCCATCGCGGCGAGCACCCCGCCGAGGTTCGCCGGGCACAGTTCAATGCCAGTCTCCAGGCACACCCATTCGGCCGAATCCGGCACGGCGGCAAAACGCAGCCGCCCCACCGCCGTGGCCGTCGTCACCGGCCCGGAGGGTGCGCAGGCCATCATGAGGCCGATCTTTTCGAGAGCCGGCAGCAGCCGCTCCCACCGGGCATCGAGCTGCGCATGCGCACAGCCGGTTTCTTCATCGAAAGTCCAGCAGGCAGGCGACATGCGATCCACGTCGAGTGCGCCACGATGAAAACTGAAGGCGATGCGGGAGGTTTTGTGGGTGTTTTCCATGTGGTTAAAAAGTTTCAAATACGGGAGGCCTCAGGCTGCCAGCAGCGCGCGTTCTTCCTCCAGCGCGGCAAAAACACCTTCGATCCAGCGGTCAGCCCCGTCGTCATAGTCCGTGTCACAGTCCGCACGCGGGTAGAGGCGGGTGCCGCCGAGCCTTTCGAGCGCGTCATCGTAGTCCTTGCCACACTTGCAGAACTGGTCGTAGCAGGAGTCGCCGAGGGCAAGCACGCTGTAGCGCAGGCGGGTGAACAGGACGCGTTTCGAGTGCACCACGGCCTCGTAAAAGGCCTCCGTCCCGTCCGGCGGGTCACCATCACCGTAGGTGCTGGTGGTGAGCAACGCGGTAGGGAACTGGGTGAGCACCTCCGGCTCCGTGGAGGCCATGCTTTCGATGGTGACATCATAGCCACGCGCACGCGCCGCGTCCGCTGCGCGTTCCGCGCAGATTTCCGCATTGCCCGTCACGGTGCCGAAAAGAATCAGAAGAGGTTTTGCCATGTGACACCATCCTGGCATGGGCTGCCGGGCCATGCTTTTGCGTGGATGCCGTAAACTGGTGGTGATTTGCGCCGAGTGATGGAGCGGCTCAATTCACCACCAGTTTGTGTCAAAAGAACCGCAGCACATCCTGCGTGCTGCATTTACGAAAGAGTGCCATGCCCAGCCGCTTCCAGATATCCGCCCGCCAAATCGGCGAACTCTACGACTGCGCCTCCACGCCGGACGGGCGTGAGGCCGTGGCCAGGCCGCGCGGCCCCTGGGCCTCGGGCGCGGTGCATTTCCACCAGGCGCGCTCCTGGGCGGCCATGCACTGGAGCAGCGGGCGCTTCGACACGGACGTGTGCGTGCAGGATGACGAGGAAGCCCCGCCGGCGGTGCTCATGGCCTTTGCCATCGAAGGCGCGTGGCGGGAGCGGCATCTCGGCCAGACGCAGGATTTTGGCCGCACCGGTGGGCAGATGAGCCTCATCCACGGCCCCTCGCTGCAAATGCATTGCGCCCTGCGCAGCGAGCGCTCCACCCATCTCACCGTGGCGCTGCGGCAGGACCGACTGCTGGAGTATTTCGCGGAAGACCGCTCCGCAGGCGTGGCACGGCTAATGCGTCTGGCGCGGGGTGAGGGGCGGCCGGACATCACGCTGCCGCTGAGCCTCGCGGCGCGCAACGCGGTGGAGCAGGTGCGCCTGTGCCCTTTTCAGGGACCGGCGCGGGGTCTGATGCTGGAGGCACGGTTCGCAGACCTGCTGCTGGAGATGGTGCAGGCCTTGTCCGGTGATGACGACTGCCGCCGCTGCCAGGCACGGCTGCTGCGCGCTGATGAGGAAAAAATCCGCTTTGCCGCCGACCTGCTGGTGCGCCGCATGGAACAGCCTCCTTCGCTGGCAGAGCTGGCGCAGGCGGCCGGCCTCTGCGAGAGCAAGCTCAAGCGGGGCTTTCAGCAGATTTTCGGCACCACGGCCTTTGGCTATCTGAAAACACGGCGCATGGAACATGCGCGCACTCTGCTGGAGTCCGGCGCGGCCTCCGTCATGGAGGCCGCGCTGAGCGTCGGCTACTCCAATCCGAGCCACTTTGCCGCCGCCTTCCGCCAGCAGTTCGGACAGAACCCGAAAAAGCTGCAATTGACCGCCGGCGGGCGGAATCATGCCGTGGCGGGGTGGAATCCGCCCGCCTGAAAAGCGGATGCTGGCCGCCCATGAAAATCCAAACTCTCTCCCGAGCCAGGACAGGCTCCATGAAGCCTTCCACCGCCCGCATGGCCGCGCTGCTGCTGTGCCTCACCGCCAACGCCGCCTTGGCGCAGCAGGTCAAAAAGACCGAGGAGCCAAAGAAGCTCGACGAGGTCATCGTCGAGGCCGAGAAAGAGGCTCCGCCCACGCAGATCACCATCAAGGCAGAGCAGATTCAAAACACGCTGGCGATGGATCTGGACGATCTCTTTGCTGGAAACCCGCAGGTGCTCGTCGGCGGCGGCATCCCGGCGGCGCAGAAAATCTATGTGCGTGGCTTTGAGGACAAGCTGCTCAATGTCTCCATCGACGGCGCTACGCAGGCCGGCTACCTGACGCATCATCAGAGCCAGTTCATCATCGTGCCGGAGCTGATGCAGCAGGTCACCGTCAGCGCCGGCCCCGGCGCGGCCACCAACGGCCCCGGCACGCTGGCCGGCAGCATCCGCCTGGAGCACAAGGGCGCGTCAGACTTCCTCAAGGAAGGCCAGGATTTCGGCATGTTCCTCAAAAGCGGCTACCACAGCAATGGCGACGGCTTCCAGCAGACCGCCGCGCTCTACGGCCGCATCTCCGAGAACTGGAGCGCCCTCGCCGCCTTCACCTACTTCGACGTGGGCGACTACAAAGACGGCAACGGCAACACCGTGCCGCTCACCGCGCACACGCAGCGCACCGGCTTCCTCCGCGTGGACGGGCAGCTCACCGACGAGCAGAAGGTCACCCTCACCTACGAGCGGGCGGAGGACGACGCCGTGTACTTCCACCGGCCGAACTTTTCCGGCTTCTTCGCCCATCCGCGCGCCTCGAACATCCCCGTGGCAAACAATTCGCTGCGGGACACCGCCACGCTCAAGTATGAGCTCGATCCCGACAGCCAGCTCGTGGACCTCAAGGCCACGCTCTTTTATTCGAACTACCGCATCGACCGCGAGACGCAGTACGAGCTCGGCGTCGAAAGCCTGGGCTTCGACCTGCGGAACACCTCCACGCTCGGCCGCCACGCCGTGACTTACGGCATGGACTACCGCCGTGACTTCACCGAGTTCACCGGCAAGGGCCGCAGCGTCGGCTTTGCCCTGCCGATCACCTACACCACCGCTCCGGACGAGGTTCTCGGCATCCTCGGCCTCTACTTCCAGGATGAATGGCAGGTGCTCGACCCGCTGACGATCTCCTTCGGCCTGCGTTACGACAACTACGAGTTCACCGATTTCCTCGGCCAGAAATTTGGCGACAGCGGTTTCAGTCCGAACGTGGGCGTCACCTGGCAGGTCACGCGGCCTCTGGCGCTCTATGCGCGTTACGCGCAGTCCTTCCGCGGTGTCACGCCGATCGACTCCATCACCCGCTCTGAAGGCGGCACCACCAACCGCCCCGGCACCAGCGGAGAGACCGCGCACAATGTGGACGGCGGCTTCCGCTACGATGACGGCACTTTCTTTGGCACCGGCTCCGTGTTCCATCAGGCCATCGACAATGCCATCGTCACCAGCGGCGCCACGCGTGGCAACGGCGGGCGCCTCGAAAGCTGGGGCTACTTTGCGGAAGTCGGAGCGCGTCATGACGGCCTCGAGGCGCGCTTCAGCGTCTCGCAGTCCTTTCCGCGCTTCAACGGTGCGGCGCTTTCGGACGTGGACTTCGGCTTCGGCACCGCCACGGGCCGCGCCTGGCGTGCCAGCGTGGACTACACGCACCAGCCCTGGCGTCTGACCTGCGGCTACGAGTTGCTGTATGTCGAGGGCTTTGACGCCGTGCCTGCCGGCATTCCCGGCAAGTCTCCCTACTGCGTGAGCAACCTCTACGCGAACTGGAAGCCGCTCAAATCAAAGGAACTCACTCTCCAACTCGCCATCACCAACCTGTTCGACCGCTTCTACGTCGATCAAACCACCTCCGGTTTCAACGCCACGCTCGGTCGTGTGTCCGGCCTGCCCGCGCAGGGCTTCGGGTTGCGTCTGGCGGTGGCCTACCAGTTCTAAAATCACCTCCCCTCATGCGCCTCACCTGCCTTCTTCTGCTCTCGCTGGCACTCACCGTCCGCTCAGCCTCGCTGACCGATGTCACGGGCCGCGTCGTCGAGATCGAAAAGCCCGCCACGCGCGTGCTGCTGGGCGAGGGGCGCTTTTTATCCGCCATCGCGCTGCTGGAGCGCGATGACCCGGCGGCGAAGATCGCCGGGATGCTCGGAGACTTTCCGTTGGTTGATCCGGCTGGTTACCGGCACTTTGTCACCGCCTTTCCAGCGGTGGCGAAGGTGCCGACCTTTGGCCGCATCACCGAGGACACGGTCAGCGTGGAAAGCATGGTCGCTTTGCAGCCGGAGGTGGCCGTCTTCGGCCTCGGCGGGCACGGGCCGGCCGCGCATTCGAAGGAAACGGTCGAAAAACTCACCGCCGCGGGCGTGAAGGTCGTCTTCATCGACTTCCGCAGTGATCCGCTGGTGAACACGCCGAAGAGCATGCGGCTCCTCGGGCAGATTTTTGGCCGCGAGGCCGAGGCGGACGAGTTTGTCCGCTTTTACGAGACGGAGCTGGAACGCGTGGCCTCGCGCCTGAAGGACGTGAAACACAAACCCGCCGTCTTCATCGAAAACCGCGTCGGCTTGAGCGATGACTGCTGCGGCACCATGGCTCATGGCATGATGGGCCGCTTCATCGACTTCGCAGGCGGCGACAACATCGCCAACGCCCTCATCCCGGGCGAGTTCGGCACGCTGAGCCTGGAGCACCTCCTCGCCGTGCAGCCGGAAATCTACATCGGCACCGCCATCGGCTCCAAAGCGACCGCCGCAGGCCAGACGATGCGCATTCATCTCGGCGCGGAGGCGGATGAAAACACCGCGCGTGAATCGCTCCGTCACGCCCTCACGCGCACCGGCATCGACCAGCTCACGGCGGTGAAGAACGGCCGTGCGCATGCCATCTGGCATCATTACTACAACTCGCCGCTCAACGTCGTCGCCGTGCAGGTCTTCGCCAAATGGCTGCATCCGGAGCTGTTCGCCGATCTGCGGCCGGAGGAGACCCTCAAGACGCTGCACACGCGTTTTCAAAAACTGCCGCAGGCCGGTGTGTTCTGGATTTCGCTCACGCCATGACCGCTTCAGGGGATGGCTATCGCGGCATCGTGAAGCGCCGTTTTGTCTTGTTGCTGGCCGCTCTGGCCGCCGTGGTGGCCGCCTTGATGCTGGATGTGGGATGGGGACCTTCCGCCTTTGCCTGGCAGGATGTGCTGCGCGGCCTGTTTGACCGCGAATCGCTCACGGCGGCGCAAAAAGTCATCCTGTGGGACATCCGGCTGCCGCAGGCGCTGCTGGCCGTGCTCGTGGGCGCGGCGCTGGGGCTCTCCGGAGCGCAGCTTCAGACCGTCCTGAACAATCCGCTGGCCAGCCCCTGCTCGCTCGGCCTCACCGCCGCCGCCACCGTCGGCGCGGCGCTCGCCATCATCGGCGGATGGCATGCCGGCGGCCCAGGCCAGCATGTGATGATCCCGTTGCTGTCGTTTGCATGCACGCTGGCGGCGGCGTGGCTCATCCTCGTGCTCGCCCGGCTGTTCGGTGCCCGGCCGGAGATGGTGGTGCTCTTCGGCATCGCGCTGTTTTTTCTCTGCAACGCGCTGGTGGCCCTGCTGCAATATCTCGCCGCCGCCGATGCGCTGCAGCAGGTGGTGTTTTGGACGATGGGCAGCGTCACCCGTGCCTCCTGGATCAAAAACGGCATCCTCGCCGCCGCTCTGGCGCTGCTGCTGCCGTGGATTCTGCGTGACGCATGGCGTCTGACCGCGATGCGTGCTGGGGAAGAACACGCCGCCAGCCTCGGCATCCCCACGGAGCGGCTGCGGCTCGTCTGCCTCGTGCGCGCCAGCCTGCTCGCGGCGCTGGCGGTGTCGTTCGCGGGTGCCATCGCCTTCATCGGGCTCGTGGGGCCGCATCTGGCGCGGCTCGTGTTTGGCGAGGATCATCGCTTCTACCTGCCGGGCAGCGCGGCTGCGGGCGCACTGGTGCTTTCGCTCGCCGCTATCGCCAGCAAGGCGCTCGTGCCCGGCGCGGTGCTGCCCATCGGCATCGTCACCGCCCTGGCCGGCATCCCGCTGCTCGTGACGCTGCTCTTCATGCAAAGGAGGCGCTCATGAGCCTGGAGAAAGGGCTGCGCATCACCGCATTGCACGCCGGTTATGGCGCACGTCGTGTGTTGGAAAACATCGACATGCCGCCCATCGCGCCCGGCAGCCTCGTGGCCGTTCTCGGAGCCAATGCGGCGGGAAAACCCACGCTCTTGAAAGCCGTGGCCGGACTGATTCCCGCGCAGGCCCGCATCCGTCTGCACGACCGCGAATTGAGCCAGCTCCCTTCCCACGAACGTCTGCGCCGCATCGGCTACCTGCCGCAGGTGCTGCCGCAGCCGAGTTCGCTCCTCGCGTATGAATTGATCCTGGGATCAGCGCGTGCCGCAGGCCTCGCCCACGACGAAGAATTGGAAAAACGCATCGCCAGCGTGCTGTGTGGTCTGGGACTCCAAGAACTCGCGCTGCGTCCCGTCGCGGAGCTCTCCGGCGGCAAGCGCCAGCTCGTCGGTCTGGCGCAGATTTTCGTGCGCAGGCCGGAGCTGCTGCTGCTCGACGAACCCACCAGTGCGCTCGACCTGCGCTGGCAGATGGAACTGCTCGCCAGCCTGCGCCGGAGCACCCGCGAGCACGAAACCATCGCCATAGTCGCCCTGCACGATCTGAATCTCGCGCTGCGGCATTGCGACCTCGCCCTGATCCTCGCCGAAGGCAGCCTGCTGGCCTGCGGACCCACGGCGGAGGTCATCACGCCTGAAATCCTGCGCCGCGCCTGGCACATCGAGGCCCGCGTGGAGCGCTGCAGCCTCGGACATCCCGTGCTGCTCATCGATCACCCTTTGCAGACAGACACCACACCTCCCGCCGCATGACCCGCATCGAAACCCGCATCCAAACCCCGCTCGCCAGCCGCTATCTCGAAATGCTCTGCCGCCACTTCAGCCGCAAAGTACCCTCCGAATGGACCGCCACACGCGGCGTGGTCGATTTCAAGCCCGGCGCCTGCGAGATGCACGCCGATGAAACCACGCTGCGCATCACCTGCGCCCACGAGGAGCCTCAGGCCGTCGAACGCATGCGCCACATCGTGGACGATCATCTCGTGCGCTTCAGCAAGAAGGAAGGCTTCAGCATGGTCTGGCAGCCCGCCGCCGCGTGACGCTCACTTCTTCTCCACCACCCAGGTCAGCGAGACGCTGTGACTGGCGATGTCGTAGGCGCTGCCTTGGAAAAAGCCCGGCACCTCCTCCGAAGAGCGAGCCAGCGTGAGCATGTGCAGGCCCGGAACCGCCTCCGGCAGCTTCACGAGGCCGTCTTTGTCCGAAACGAGGTCCGTGGAGGCTTTCGGCGACCAATGCGTGAGCTTCACCTCCGGCACGGGTTTGCCGCGAAACAACACGCGCACCTCGCCAGGCTTGCCCGCAGGCACGAGATCGAGCGTGAGGGCCGGCTGTGCCTCCCAAGCGCCCGCAGGCTGCCAGCGGGCGTAAAAAATCGGGCGGCGGGCGGGCTTGTCGCCGGATTTCATGACGCCGAAGCCCGTCTCCACCTGCACGACCTGCGCGGGCTTCACGCCACCAAGGTCAAAGCGGTCGTCTTTTTTCGTGACGACGAGTTGCTGCGGCTTTTCACCGCCCGCCGTGCTCCATGCCGTCGTGGTGGTGAGCGAATCGAGATGGCCGGGGGACTTCTCCACCTCGTGGCCCCATTCGCCAAAATAGACGGCCAAAGCGCCTTCCTTCGTTGGCTCGATCCAGACCGAGTGAGCGAGAGCCGAGTTCGGCATGATCATAATGAAGGAAGCGAGGACGAGGGAGAAGGAGGTGAGTCTCATGACACACTTCTTTCGTCGATGGTGAACGCGGCGCTTGGGATGAAATGATGAAAACTGGCGGTGAAATGCTGAGTCCTCACACGGTGCTCAAATCATCAACAGTCCCCGGCAAACCATGCAAAGCATGAAGCCGGCTCAATGACATCCGTGGAGACGCCATGCAGTACTCCAATCTCCACACACGTCTGAATTTCCGCCCCACTCTCAGCCCCGCGCTGCTGCGCCGCATTGAGGAATGCCGCCGCCGCACCATGAAAGCACGCACGCATGCGGAAAAAATCGCGCTGGCGGCCAAGCTCGAAACCCGCGCCTTCGCTCAATCATGAACCGGCTTCAAACCAGCGCGGCACAGCGCTGCCTCTTTCGAAATGAGTGTGTCCAGGCCCACTTGCTGGGTCTGGATCGACGCTGTCCGTGTTTTGAAGAATGTGTGCAGGATGAAACAACCGTCGTCGTCACCTACGGGTCCGCCGCAGCTTTTGTGGATGGTGCGGAAGTCATGCTGCGCTGCGGCGAACGCCTGCGCGTGCCTGCCGCCTGTCCGCTGCGCCTCGTGGCACGTTCCGAGGCCGACGTCCTGCTGCTGCGCTGTCCTGCGGCCGGGTGATGACGCTGGTTTGCGCAGTTTTTGCGGTGGCATGACGTCAGACGGCGGGCGGCGCAAATGAACGGCAGTCTTCGTCATTCCAGCCGAAGCACGGTGATTCGCGGAAGCCTAGACACCGGGCCGCATGAAAACATCGACCGTACTCCCGTTCGCTCTCTGCCTGTTCGCCTGCTGCCTTTCGCTGCACGCACAGGAGGTGCCCAAGACAGAAGCAGAAGAAACCAGGCTGACCAAGACCGGCAACCCCACCGGCGGCGTGATGCCGGAGATCGTGGTCATCGCGACGCGCACCGAACACTCCGCCATGGACGTGCCGGCCTCCGTCGCCGTCCTCGATAATGATGCCAGCGTCTTCTCCCTGGCCACCAGCATGAGGGACTACCAGCGCTATGAGCCAGGCGTGAGCCTTTCCTACGGCGTGGGCGGCACGGGACCCGGCGCCAATTCCCGTGCCGGGACCTCCAGCATCAACATCCGTGGCATGGATGGCAACCGCGTGCTGATGACCGTGGACGGCGCACGCCAGCCGGATGTGTTTTCGTTTGGAGGCGCTTACAACATCGGCCGCGACTACCTTGATGTGGATTCGCTCAAGCAGGTCGAGATCCTCAAGAACTCCGCCTCGTCGCTGTATGGCAGCGACGCTCTCGGCGGCGTGGTTTCCTTCACCACCATCGATCCGTCCGACCTGCTCGACCTCACGGGCAACGACTTCGTCACCCGCGTGATCAATCGATACGACTCGGCGGACGATTCATGGGGGCACACGTTGAGCACCGCGCAGCGTGCGGGCAATGTGGAGTGGCTGCTGCATTACACACGGCGTGACGGCAACGAACTCGACAATCGTGGCGCCATCCAGCCCGATCCCAGCAGCTATAACGTGAACAACTGGCTGGCGAAGCTCGTGTGGACCCCTTCCGACCGCCATCGATTTGAGCTCACGGGCGAGTACCTGGAGCGCGAGAGCGACAACGACCTCGTCAGCACCCGCCGCACCTTCCTGAGCGCCGGTTTTCAGTTCCGGACGAATGTCCACCTCCTCAATGACGACCTCCATCGCATGCGCTTCAGCCTGGAGCATCAATTCGACGCTTCCAGACTCGGCTGGCTCTTCGACAAGGTGACTTGGAACGCCTACTACCAGAACTCGGAGACACGCGAGCACATTTATGAGGATCGCGACCGGCTGACGCCCACGTTCCACGATCGTCTCCGCATTCGTGATTATCTTTACCGTCAGGATCACGTCGGCCTGAACCTCAACTTCACCAAAGACCTCGACGCAGGCGCGGTGAAGCACTCCCTCGCCTATGGCGCCGAACTGGTGACCTCGAACGTGCGTCGTGTGCGTGATGCCACGGAGTTCAATTTCACCACCAACACGCAGACGAAGGTCCTCACCCCGGACACCTACCCGCTGAAGGACATGCCGGACACACGCACCTCACGTGCCGGCCTTTACCTTCAGGATGAAATCTCCTGGGGTGAAAACGGGCGCTACCGCCTGACGCCTGGTGTTCGTGCAGAGTACTATGGCGTGAGCACTTCGATGGACCCGCTTTACAGCAATGCCAGCGGCGGGCGGGCGCCGCAGGACTTCGAGCAGTTCGCCGTCGCCCCGAAGCTGGCTTTCCTCGTGAAGTTTGATGAGGAGCACGCCGCTTACGTCCAGTATGCCAGCGGTTTCCGCAACCCAAGCGCCGAGGAACTCAACGCCACGATCACAAACATTCCGTTCGGCTATCAGACCATTCCGAATCCAGATCTGGAGATGGAGACGAGCCACAGCTTCGAACTGGGCGTGCGCCGGCAGGGAAAGCATGCCTCCTGGAACCTGGCAGGCTTCTACAACTACTACACCGACTTCATTGAGACCTTCCTCCTGGTCGGCGGCACCGGTGCCCCTGGCGACCCTCTTATCTACCAGAGTACCAACCTGTCGTCGGCGGAGATATTTGGCGTCGAGTTCAAGGGCGAGGCGGATCTCGGTTTCATCTCGGAGGCGCTAAGCAATTTCGGCCTGTTCGGCAATGCCGCCTATGTCCAGGGCTACGACGGCCAGTATAAACAGCCGCTCGCCAGCATCGACCCGTTCAAGCTGGTCACCGGTCTGCGCTATCGCCGTGACACGTGGCAGGTGGAGCTCGTCTCGACCTTTTTTGCCCGCCAGAACCGCAGTTCATCGATCCCGGGCGGCATCCGGCAGTTTGAAGTCCCGAGCGCCTTCACCCTGGACCTGGTGGGCCGCTGGCAGATCACGAAAAACGTGAGCCTCAACGCCGGCATCTACAACCTGACCAATGAAAAACACTGGCGGCATCAGGATGTCCGCGGCCTCGACACCTCCCGTGCGGATCTCGACCGCTTCACGCAGCCCGGCATCAGCGGCCGCGTGGCGCTGACAGTGCTGTTTTGAATGTGTCCCGCCGCCATGAGGGGGCAGGACTCCCTGGCGGGCGGGGCGAGTGGTGTCGCCTCGTCCGCCGCTGGTGCGTGAATCGCGATTCAGCCGCAACGATTGGCTTCCGATCCGTCAGGGAGGTGGTTATGCTCGCCACCATGTCCCTGCCGACCTCGTTCACGTTTCACACCACCCGCTGGAGCCGGGTGGTGCTGGCACGCGAATCCTCCACCGAAGGCCAGGAGGCCCTGCGGCAGCTCTGCGCGGCCTACTATGCGCCGGTGATCGCCTTTCTGCGTCGCGAGGGCCGTGCGGAGGATGAGGCCCGCGATCTGGCGCACGATTTCTTCGCCACGGTGCTGGCAGGCAGCAGCATCACGCAGGCGGAGCAGTCACGCGGGCGGTTCCGCTCCTACCTGCTCGGTGCCGTGAAGCATTTTCTCTCCCATCGACGCGAGGCGGCGATGCGTCTGCGGCGTGGCGGCGGTGAGAGCCCGGTCTCACTGGATGGGGAGGACGCACCCACGCTGGCAGACGCCTCCCAAATGTCCCCGGACGCGGCTTTTGACCGCGAATGGGCGCTCACCGTGCTGAATCGTGCGATGGAGGCCCTGCGTGAGGAGCAGCACGCCGAAGAAAAGGGCGCGGTGTTCGAGCAACTGCGTCCCTGGCTCAACGGCGACGCGGTTCATGGCGAACAAGCAGCGCTCGCCGCATCTCTGGGCGTGAATGTGAACACCCTCAAGGCGATCACCAGCCGTCTGCGGCAGCGTTTCAGGACTCTCGTGCGGAGGGAGATTGCCTCGACGCTGGAGGATGAGTCTGCGGTGAATGAGGAGATGCAGGTGCTCTTCGATGCTTTGAGAAACCGCTGAAGCGGACGTTTTTTTCGCAACGATTCCGCCGACACGCGTCAAGCAGCCCGCATGAGCCCGCCTTCCCCTCCTTCCAGCACCCGGTGCACGCGCTGCAATGACCTGCTTCCCGCCGGTTTTCAGCCGGGACTCTGCCCCGTCTGCCTGATGGATGTGGCCATGAGCCCCACGCAGGATGCCACGGGGCCTGTGGCACCGCCCCAGCCGCCGCTGACGCCGGAGGACCTCGCCCCGCACTTCCCGCACCTCGAAATCCTCGCCTGCATCGGCCGTGGTGGCATGGGCGTGGTTTACAAGGCGCGGCAGAAGGCGCTGGACCGCATCGTGGCCCTCAAGCTGCTGGCGCCCGAGCAGAAGAAGGACGCGGCCTTCGCCGCACGCTTCGCACACGAGGCGCGGGCGCTCGCCGCGCTGAACCATCCCAGCATCGTCACGGTGCACGATTTCGGGGAGTCCGGCGGCTTCTACTACCTGCTGATGGAGTTTGTCGATGGGGTGAACCTCCGTCAGGCGATGCAGGGCTCGCATTTCAGCCCGGAACAGGCACTGGCGATCGTGCCACCGATCTGTGATGCGCTGCAATACGCGCACGAGCACGGCATCGTGCATCGCGACATCAAGCCGGAGAACCTTCTCATCGACAAGGCCGGCCGTGTGAAGATCGCCGACTTCGGCATCGCCAAAATGATGAGCGGCAGCCCGGTGGAGGCCGGAACGGCCGCTGCGGATGCCAGCAGGTCTCGTGCGACGATCGTGGCGGGCACACCGCAGTACATGGCGCCCGAACAACGGGACGCGGCAGCTCGTTCCGATCATCGCGCGGACATCTACTCGCTCGGTGTGGTGCTGTATGAGCTGCTCACGGGCGAGCTGCCTTCCGGCCAGCTACCGGTGCTGGCGGAACGCACGTCCATGAGCACGCAGATCGACGAGATCGTGCGCCGTGCGCTGCAGCAGGATCCCGAGCAGCGTTTTCAGACCGTCGCCGAGTTTCGTACGCATCTGGACACGCTGGCAAAGACGCCGCCAGAGCCACAAATCTACCCACGGGAAAGCTACGAGCGCTGGTTTGGCCGTCTGCTTCGCACCGTCGGCTGGCCGTGGCTGCTGTTTGGCCTGTTATGCTTGGTTTTGCCCTTGTTCGACCGGCGTGAATGGACCCTGCAGCCTGAACGATTGACCGCTGGTTTCTTCGAGAAGCAGATCCCGAATCTCCTGGGCCTCGTGGCAGCCTGGATATTGATCTGGCGCACGCGCTTGCTGATCCGGTTGAGTTACCGCACGCTTATCTTGCCGCCATCGCCAGTCAGGGAGGTCTTCGGCATCGCGCTGAGGCTGCTGGGCCTGTGGCTGGTCGTTCTCGGAGCCAGCTACCTGATCGAGTTCACGCCGCGGCTCTGGAATGCCTGGTCCGACACCAGTCCGTATGCCTATGAGTCACTGCGCTGGGGTGGGCTCATCAGCGGCCTGGCGGCCTTGCTCACAGGAGCGGTGCTTTTCCGTTTCGAGCACACGCTCTCTCCCATTCTCCATCATTTGCCGAAGCCGGGTACGCCGCCGTTTCTGCCAGACGCTGTGCCGGCCGGCCGGAAAAAAGTCTCCCGCCATGCTTTGGCGGGGGCCGCCATGTTCGCACTGCTGGGCTGGTGGGTGTTTTTCGCCGGCGGCATCATGATGCGGCGTGCAGCCGAATCCCCGGAGTGGAGCTTTGACCGGTGGAGCGGGAATCTGGCTGTATCGGTGGTGACCACATTGCTGGCCACCGTTGTCACTCTCATCGGCATCGGGTCGGTGAACATCATCCGGTCCTCCGCGGGCAGGTTGACCGGCCTCGGACTGGCTGCTGCTGCCGCGCTCGCCCTGCCACTGTTTCTGGGGAACCTGGTGCTCGCAGTGGTGCTCTTCGTCGCCTTGATGGGAAAGCTCGGCACGCAGCGCTACCTGGAGGACGGAACGGTGACGACCATTCCGCCTGATTCAGGGCCGATCATCGCGGCCGTCGGATGGACGGCTGCGGCCGTTTCCATCGTGGTCTGGCTGTGGTTCTGGAAAAGGCTGCGCCAGATCGCGCCGCCACCGCAGCGGCCGCCTGTGAGCCGATATGCGGGCCGTCGATGGGTTCTCCCGCTGGTCCTGCCGTTCGCCGGCATGTCATGCCTGTTTTACATTTTGACCACCCGGCCCGCGCCTCCCAAAGCGGAGTTTCTGGAGAAACACTTCCCACGGCTCGTCGAAAGGCACGTCAATCTCTGGCTGATCGCCAATGGCTACACGCATTCCCAGCCGCAGAACACCCTGGAACTGCCTCCTGAGGGACGCATGAAACGACTCGTTCTTCAGGACCTCCAAGGTTCTGCAGGTCGGAAGTTCACCTCGGGTCCTTACCTCCAGTGGACCAAGAATGGCGTGCTCATGTCTGGCTCGGATACCGAGTTCAGGGTGCATGAAACCATCTACAGAATCGCCCAGGTCCCGATTCGCCGGGAGGTGGTGCTGGAATCACCCGAACAGGGCGGCGATTGCCTGCTCCGTCTGTGGCCGCTGGACACGCCCACGCCTCCAGCCATCCTCCTGCAGAAACTGCGTGATCCGAATGCCCTCTTGTCATCCGATGATCAGGACTGGCTGCGTGAAAACAACGCGAACCTGATGCTGCTGCCCGGTCCGGAGGGTGGCTTGAAGCTTTTCGACGGCAGCACGGCCGTGATCACGCGTGACCAGCCTTCCGGCTTCGATTGGATGACCATTGATGATCGACAGCTCGCAGCAGCCTTGCGCCAGGCACGCGACACCAGACCTGCACGCGGTGGCTTCACGCTGATCCATGAGCGTTCCCCGGCTGTCCTAGCCTTCGTCACCCATCGTGTGTCAGGCATCCTCGAGGTGCTGGGACCGTCCAAGCCGGGCGCGGCGGACATGAAGCTGCGCATCCATGTCATTCACTTCTCGCCGTTCCGTTGAACCGCAGTCGTGTGGTTCAAGGCTTGCGCAAAATTTCCGTCCTCCCGCTTCCTGCGGCGACGATTCGCAGTACATCGCCAAACTCCAGGGCGATGCTGCCATCGTTCCAGGTGTCGAGCAGCGGAACGTGCTGCTCACGGGCGAAATCCACCAGCGACTGCGGAAGGGTCGTTTCTGCCTCACGCGGGTCGCTGCCACACACCAGGACGCGTGGCCGGGCCTTGAGCAGGAACTCGCGGCTCATCGAAACATCGTGCTCGTTCTGGCTGCGGATGAGCACATCGCACTGAAGGTCGGCGGCGCTGTTCACGAGCGCCTTTTCCGCCCTCCAGCCGGCGTCACTCATCCACAACACACGCCAGGGGCCGATGTGGGCCATCAACACGGCCGCACGATCATCGCCACGCGCATTCTCCACCTCCATCGCCGGATAGAGCACCTGTGCCGTGATCTTGAGGCCGCCCTGCTCCGCCAGTGTGACACGTTCATCAATGCGCAACTTCCGCAATGCCGGCGCACGCGCGTTTTCCGCAAGGCGGCGCAATGACGACAGCGATGAATCGAGCCGCCCCGGCTCCTGCGTGCTGCAGAACAACCGCGGAACGCCAAACGTCTCGATGACCTTCTCGATGGCTCCCACGTGATCCGCGTCGTTGTGGCTGAGGAAGACGCCTTCGATCCGGTCAATGCCGTTCGAGTGCAGATAGGGCCTCAAAACGCGGCGGAAGCTCGTTTCATCGCCTGTGTCGAACAGCCAGTGCCTGCCACCGGCATGAAGGTGGCTGGCCGCGCCGCCATGCGGCAGGTCGAGCACCCGCCAGACGGCTGGAGTCACGGCGCTGCCGGATGCCGGCTGAAAATGAAAATTCCCGCCCGGCAGGTTTGCGAACCAGGCGGCGCTGGCGATCATCGCCTTCGCCAGCGCCCAGTTGATGTTGTTGAGGACGATCTGCACGCCCGAGAGATGCAAAACGGCCGCGCACAGGCTCAAGCACGTGGCTCCGAGGCAGAAGAACGACAGCGGCACCAGCACGCAGTTGGCGATGACGGCGACAGGCGTCACTGATTGGAAATGACCGAGGATGAACGGCAGGCTGCCGATCCACGCGGCGATGGAGACGCTCAGAGTGCCTGCCAGCCACAGGCGGAACTGGCTCCACAGCCGCTGCCGCCCGTTCGCGAGCTGCGGCGGCAGGAAGGGATCCAGCCTTGTGAAGGGAATCATGCGCTCCAGCAGCGGCCCGGAACCGGCGGAGCTGATCCACAGCACGCCGAAGGACAACTGGAAGCCCGGCATGAAGAGCTGGTGCGTGTCCGAGCCCAGCAGCAGCAGCGCCGCGGCTCCGAGGCTGTTTTGCAGCGAGGATTCACGATCCACCAGTCCCCCGCCCGAAAACACGGCCACCATGAACGCCGCACGTGCCGCGGATGGCCGCCAGCCGGTGATGAACGCATACACAAACACCAGCGCGATCATCAGCGGCAGCGAAACACCGCGCCGGATGCCGCTCTGCCGCATCAGGGCGAGCACGATCACGCCCAGCAGGCCGACATGAAGACCGCTGACGGCGAACACATGCAGCGTGCCGCTGTTCCGGAATGCGTCCTCGATCTCATCGTCCGCCTCGGCGGAGACTCCGAGCGCCATCGCCCGGATGACGGCCGCAGTCTCAGGATCATCCTCCAGATCCTCGCTGAGGCGTGCGCTGATCCACTTCCGGCAGCGCTCCGCTGTCTCCAGAAACTCGCAGTACCATGACTCGCCGCTGTGGCCGATGAAGTGCATGTGCCGCGCCTCGAACCGGGCCACGCGTCCGTTGCGCAACGCGAACTCCTGCGCGTCGAAGGTGCCGGGATTGGATGCGGGGCGCGGCAGGTAGATCTCGCCCGTCAGTTCATACACACCTGCGCCGGGAAAAGGCATGCCGGAGGGCAGGCGCACCAGCACCGTGGCCGTTTGTGCGAAGGAACTCGCCCGTGCGGGAATCTCCACATGCTGCGTGGTGCAGACCGCATGGGCGCGTCCATCCGCTGTGGTGTCGAAATCCGGCAGCAGACTGCCGCGAATCGTCGCCGGCAGCGGTTTGTCGGCTGATTGCAACGCCAGCCGCAGCGGATGGCGGAAGGTCTCCTCCAGCCGCGTGTCATGGATGAAGGCGAACAGCATCGCCACACCGGCGGTCAGGAGCCAGGCACGCCCGCAGAGGCAGGCCAGGCCGAGCACGGCGGCCGTCGTGATCACGAACGACGTGCTGCCGCCAGTCAGCCAGCGGAACTCGGAAGCGAGAATGCCCGCGACAGCCGCCAGGGCCAGAACCATCAAGGGGTTCGCTCGCGGCCAGGACTGGAACTTCGCGAACATGGCCCCGGGAAGGTGAATGCATCCTCAAGCGGCCGTCCCACCGGAGGCGGCGGCCCTGGCCCGCTGGTCCATGAGCAGCTTGTACTGCGCCTGCTCGATTTCGGTCATCTTGTGGTGGGCATTCGCGCTGTGGCGCGTGTTGGGGAAGTTTCCGATCACCTGCTCCAGCATGTCACGGGCGGCATCGAAGTCATGGCGGTGCTTCAACTGCACATCGGCGATGCGGAACATGATGAAGGCGGCGTCATCCACCGGCCAGTCGCGGCTTTGCAGATGCTCCTCCAGCACGCGCAGGGCGGCGTCGGTGTCATGCAGGCGTTCCGCGTGAATCTTGGAGATTTCAGCCACGGGGAAGGGGTCCTCGGGCTTCTCCTCCATCATCTTCTCGTAGTGGCCGATCGCCCCTTCGTAGTCTCCCTGGGAGACACTGACGGCCGCCTTCGTCATCTCATCCTGCTCCACCTTCTCCCCGGAGGAGAACATCGCCTCGCCCATCGCGTCGCCGATCCATGGGATCAGATACTTCACACTCAGGATGCCGCCGATGAGGCCGACCACGATCACAAACACCAGCTTCATGCCATCGCTGGCGTCTTGCACCATGTTCCAGAGGATCATGACAAGCAGGACGGCCAGGATCGCTAGGCAGGCGCGGATGATGAGGGTGCGGTCGATGTTCATTGGGCAAAAGAGTGCGAGACGCTATCAAACCGCCCTCTTTCCGCCAAGCGCGAAGTTCATTCATTCTGCCAAATCCCCGGTCCGCCCGGCGTTCACAGCCCATGAAGATCGCGCACTGCCAGTTCGAGCCCTGGGTTGGGGATTTTGAGCACAACCTCGCCCGCTTCGAAGAAGGCCTCAAACGTGCCGATGCTGAGGGCGCGAAGATCGTCTCCTTCCCCGAATGTTTCTTCACCGGCTACCCCGACACCGAGGAACTCGCCCGGAAAGGCGCCTTCGCCGCCGATTCACCGCAGATGCAGCGCATCCGCGACATCACCGCCCGTCACGCCGCCGTGGCCATCGCGGGCTTCAACGAGCTGCGCGGCAGCGATCTCTACAACACCGTCGTCGTCGCCCATCACGGCCAGAAACTCGGCCTCTACAGCAAATGCGCCGCCTACATGAAGTTTCACAAGCAAGGCCGCGACTTCCCCGTCTGGGAGATCGATGGCCTCAAGTTCGGCGTCCTCATCTGCGCCGACGGCGGCTACATCGAGCCCGCCCGCATTCTCGCGCTCAAAGGGGCCCGCGTCATCTTCGCCCCGCACTTCAATTACATCGGCGACAAGGGCCTCATCTCCCACTTCATGAAAGTCCGTGCCGATCACGCCGCCCGTGCCAATGAAAACAGCGTCTATTTCGTCCGTGGCAACAACGTCGTGCTCGATCCTGCGAAATCCGGCATCACCAAGAATCCCGGCATCGGCTACGGCGACAGTTACGTCATGGACCCGCACGGCGAGATCCTCGTCCAAAGCCGCCGCCATCAGGAAGACTTCATCACCGCCGAAATCGACCCGAATCACAAACAAGACACCGCCTGGGGCCTCAGCAAAAGCGCCTGGAGCTTCCGCGAATTCGCCCCGTTTGTGACGGAGGCGGTGAAGAAGCGAGGCCTGTAAACCGCATGAAAAAAGTGGAGCAGCGCCTTCCTGACTGCTAATCTCCGCCATCCATGAGCAAAACACTCACCAAGCGCCCCACAGTCGGAAAGCGTCTCGCCGCGCTCGAAAGCGAGTTTGCCGCGCTGCGTGACAAGGTGCTGGGTCTCGCACCTGTGACCAAGGATTGGCGCAGCACCGTTGGTGGACTGCCGGATGATGAAATGACCCGCCGGGCCTTCCGGCTGGGGGCTCAGTGGCGCAAAGGCAGGAAAACAGACTGACTTCCCATGGTGGTGCTCGACACAGATCATCTGAGCGAGCTTGAAGTGGGTTCCACGGCCGGGATGCGGCTGCTTTCACGTCTGGAACAGGCCCGTGACGATGCGTTCATCACTGCAATTACATGTGAGGAGCAGCTCCGCGGCTGGCTGGCAGAGATCAAACGCCACACCCGCCCCCGCCATCAGATCGCCGCTTACGCACGGCTGATCCGCACCATCGAGTCTCACGCACGCTGGCCTATTCTGATGTTGGACGACGATTCGGCGGCCGTTTTCGAGACGCTGGAGAAAAAGCGCGTCCGCATCGGCACCAACGACCTCAAAATCGCCGCCATCACAATGGCACATGATGCCACGCTGCTCAGCCGCAACACACGGGACTTCACCAAGGTTCCCGGTTTGAAATTCGAGGATTGGCTGGAGTAGTCAGCCGTTGTGGCGCGTTATTGCCGCAGCCTGCCTCTTGTTTCGTTACCGGCTCAGCCACTCGCTGCCCGGACTGCAAAGACAGTCGGAAGGCGCGAAGCTTGTCAGATTCAGCGGCATCCGCGATGACCTGGGCTGTTTCTTCCTGAAGCCTCAGGAATGGCTGGGACGAGGTGGGAGAGCACTCAAAGCCATCTCCCAATCCGCACTCTCAGCGGCTCAAACAATTTCTCGGGTTCAGTATGACCAGATTCCAAAACGCTTCCGTGCGATGACGGACACGGGAAGGCCGCTGCTGGATTACGGTGTCTGCGTGATCCGGTTTTGAGCCGCTCAGTCCCCTCTCAAATCCAAACAGATGATCCGCTCGCCGGTTTTCTGCATCAGGTCTTTGGCCTGCTGGCGGACGTAAAGCAGACCGTGGCTGAGGGCGGGCAGGCTCCAGGTGTTCAGGGCGTAGAACGGCTGGGCTTCGGAGATGATTTTGACTCCTTCGGGGCTGAGATCGAGCCAGTGGAGTGAGCCGACCTCGCCGAGGCAGAGGAAGGCGCCGTCGGCATGGATCAAACTCGCGCGCAGGATGCTCAGGCGCACCGGATTGGCCCGGCCGAGTTCACGTGAGAGGGCAGGGTCTTCCCACTCGACCTTTTGCTCCCACACTTCCTTGCCGGTGTCGGCATTCACGCAGACGAGGCGGGACTTGGGCTCCGTCTCGCCATCGATGGCGTAGAGGTGGCCGTCGTGGTAAACCGGGTTCATCCAGTGGACGCCGAGCTTTTTCGACTGCCAGACTTCCTTGGGCTGAAAGTCAGCGTCGTATTCCACCATCACACCGCCGAGTGGCCGGCCTTTCGGATACGCAGTGGTGATGAAGGCGCGATTTTTGTCGGGAATGACCACGGGCGAGGTGCCGATGGCCTGGATGTACTCGTCGTCACGCCACGGGAACTTCGAATGCAGCTTTCCGCTGGCCGGATCGATGCACATGAGGCCGCCGGTGGCCGGATCGCTTTCGCCGCCGGCATAAACGAGCACTTTAAGCTGCCCGTGCAGCATTGCGGGAATGGGAGACGCGTAACTCGCTCCCCACGCGTCTTCGACCTTCCACACGATCTCGCCGCTCTTCAGATCGAAGGCTGCCACGCTCACGCCGGCTTCGGCGAGGCGTTCTTTGCGATCGCGCAGGCCTTCGGCATCATCGATGGCGTTCTTTTTGCCGCCAACGTTCAGGATGACCTTCCCATCGAGAATGAGGGGTGTGCCGCCAGCGCCGAAGAAATCCTGCGGCACGTGCATTTCGGCCAGCAGGTCGTGTTTCCACAGCAGTTTGCCGGTCTTCAGCTCCAGTGCACGCAGTTCACCGGTGACGCCATAGGTGACCACGATGCCATCGGCGATCACGGGACTGCCGCGCGGGCCGCTGCCGAAGCCGTAACGATCCTGATAGGAGATCGGGTAAGCATGGTCCCAGAACCGACTGCCGGTCTCGCGATGCAGGCACTCGATGGTCTCCTTGCCGTCCAGCGCATGGAAGATGACGCAGGAGTCGCCGCTGATCGCGGGCGAGTTGTAGCCTTCGCCCATTTGGACTTCCCACACGGGTCGTGGTTCGCCATAGGCCCACTTTTTCAAAAGGTGGGTCTCGGGCGACTTCGCATCGTCCGTCGGGCCAAGAACACGCGGCCAGTCGCTGGTGACGGCATCCTTGGCCAGCGGACGTGGTTTTCCGTGATAAACGAGACGGTCAAACGGCTGAGGTTCCTGCGCAGTCACGCAGGTCCAGGCGGTGAAAACGAGCAGAAACAGTCTCGACGGATTTTTCATGAGGTGCCAGACTACCGAACGTCATGAAGAACGCCAATCTCATCCTCGCCGCCCTCGTTTCCCTGATTTTCAGCTCCTGCACCACGTGTCCGTTGGGTTGCAAGACGACGGC
Source organism: Prosthecobacter sp. (assembly GCF_014879935.1). GTDB lineage: Bacteria > Verrucomicrobiota > Verrucomicrobiia > Verrucomicrobiales > Verrucomicrobiaceae > Prosthecobacter. The sequence continues at coordinate 18,461 of NZ_JACSRD010000143.1, read as the reverse complement.
CAAGGGCAAGGTGGAGCACATCGTGCTCGTCTGGCTGAAACGTCCGGGCAATGCCGCTGACCGGGCCACACTGATCGCCACGGCGAGGAAGTTCTTGGCGGAGATCAAGCAGATCCAGCACCTCAGCGTTGGCACGGCGGTGCCGAGCGAGCGCCCGATCGTGGATGACAGCTTCGATGTCGGCTTTGTGATGCGCTTTGCCAGTAAGGCGGACATGGACGCCTATGAGAAGCACCCGGTGCATGTGAATGCTGTGAAGCAGACGCTCATGCCGCTGGCGAAGAAGGTGCAGGTCTATGACATCGGCTGTGAGTGAGCTGTCGCGATCCCAACAAAAGCCAAGGATCGTCCATTGAGCCGCCAAAAATTCAGCGTAAGGGGAACCCAACCCCATCCTGACCACCGACCATGCTCATCCCGACCTCGTTTCCCACGTCCAACGGCCCCGCTGAATCCAAGCCGCTCATCTCCCAGGAGGGTTGGATCGTGCAGCACCTGTTTTACACGATCGATCATGGCTACTGGGCCGCGTTGACGCCGGAGGAGCGGCAGGAACGTCGTGAGAATCTGGCCCGCACTGTCGAAGCGATCCGCAAACACCCTGGCACGCAGTTGCTGGCCTTTGCGATGGTTTCGCCGAAGTCCGAGCTGGGCTTCATGCTCCTCACGCCGGACCTGCATGACTCGCAGAAGTTTGAAAAGCAGATCAGCCTGGCGCTCGGCCCGGACGTGCTGACCCCGAGCTACAGCTACCTTTCGATGACTGAATGGACCGAGTACTCGCAGAGCGAGGATGAGTTCAAGGCGCAGCTCGAGAAGACGGAGAATCTCACGCCGGGTTCCGAAGCCTTCGAGAAGCGTCTCGCCGAGTGGAAGGGCCACATGACGAAGTATTTCAACGACCGCCTGTATCCGAACATGCCGGACTGGCAGGTCATGTGCTTTTACCCGATGAGCAAGCGCCGCAACGTGGGCGCGAACTGGTATGCGAACGAGTTTGCGAAGCGACGCGAACTCATGGGCGGTCACGCCAAGACCGGCCGCAAGTATGCCGGCAAGGTCCGCCAGCTCATCACCGGCTCGACCGGCCTCGACGCCTACGAGTGGGGCGTGACGCTGTTCGCGCACGATGTGTTCCAGATCAAAAGCATTGTTTATGAGATGCGCTTTGACGAGGTGACGGCGCAGTATGGCGAATTCGGCGACTTCTACATCGGCATCCAGACGCCCACGGCCGAGCTGCTGCAGCGGGTGATGCTTGCGTGAGGCTCGATTTGGTTCATTGCTCACGCCCCGTGCCGAATCAGCCCCTCACCATCGCCAATCGTCAGTTCAATTCCCGGCTCATGCTTGGGACCGGGAAGTTTGCGAGCGGCGAACTCATGCGCGACGCGATTGTCGCTTCTGGCACGGAAATCGTCACCGTGGCCCTGCGGCGGGCCGATTTGACGGGAAAGGGGGATCCTTTTGCCAACATCCTCGATTTCATACCCAAGGAAGTGCTCCTGCTGCCAAACACCAGCGGAGCGATGAACGCGGAGGAGGCCGTGCGCCTCGCCCGTCTGGCCGTGGCGGCCGGGTTGCCGAACTGGGTGAAGCTCGAGATTCATCCCGACCCCCGCTACCTGCTGCCGGACCCGATTGAGACGCTGAAGGCGGCGGAGATCCTCGTCAAAGAAGGCTTCACCGTGCTGCCTTACATCAATGCGGACCCCGTTTTGGCCCGCCGCTTGCAGGACGTGGGCACAGCGACGGTCATGCCGCTCGGTTCGCCCATCGGCTCGCATCAGGGCATCACCACACGGCGGCAGATCGAGATCATTCTCACCCAGGCCACCGTTCCGGTCGTGGTGGACGCTGGGATCGGCGCTCCCAGTCATGCGGCGGAGGCGTTTGAGATGGGGGCGGACGCGGTTCTGGTTAATACGGCCATCGCGGTCGCATCCGACCCGGTGCGCATGGCGGTGGCCTTCAAAATGGCCGTGGAAGCCGGCCGTAGTGCCTATGAGACTGGCCTGGGGCAGGGCACGGAGGAGGCATCGGCCACCAGTCCGCTGACGACCTTTCTTTACAAGTGAGCGCCGCGGCGCTTTGCCGGCTCAGCCCTTCACCAGATAGGTGAAGACAAGGACGCCGAGAAACAGCAGGGCGGCGGCGAGAACCATTCCAGAAAAGATGACCATAGTGCGGCGGTTTTTAGCGCGAAACGCCGGGTCTGCCAGCGGAAATTTAACTTGCCAACGGAAAGCTTTGGGGCAGACTCCGCGCCCCTATGGCAAAAACATGCTGGCTCGAGCGCGAAAAGCGCAAACGTAAAACTGTCGAAAAGTACGCAAAGCTTCGCGCTGAATTGAAGGCGAAGGGCGACTTCGTCGGCCTCTCCCTGCTTCCCCGTGACGCAAGCCCGACGCGCCTCACCAACCGCTGCCGCGTTTCCGGCCGCCGTCGTGCCTTCATTCGTCGTTTCCAGATGTCCCGTATGACCTTCCGTGAACTCGCCTCCCAGGGCATGATTCCTGGCGTGACGAAGTCCAGTTGGTAGTCCCCACGTCCGAACTGGCGGCCCAGCACGTCTGATGCTGGCCGCCCGGAGAGGCGGAGCGTTGATCATTCTTCATGCCGACCTACTCCTACATCGCGGAAGATCCCGAAAAGGGCTGTCCTGCCTGCCGCAGAGGTTTTGACCTGCGGCGTCCCATGAGCAGGCCCGCGTTGGAAGTGTGTCCGCTGTGCAAACAGCCCGTGAAGAAGCTCATCTCCAGCTTCAGCACGCCGAAAGTCACCAAACCTCTATCTGTTTCCGACGCCAAGGCCGCCGGGTTCACCATCCTCGAAAAACGATGCGATGGGAACTACGAGAAGCTCTAAAGCCTGCCGCGTCCCCTCATGACCCTCCTGCTCGCCAACGCCGCCGTCGAACTGGCCCACGAATGGCAACCGGACGCCTCCTACCACTTCTGGCGGGTCGTCATCATCCTCGCCATCGTGCTGCTGAACGCCTTCTTCGTCGCCGCGGAGTTTGCCATCGTCAAAGTGCGGGACAGCCAGCTCCAGGCCGCCATCGAGGACGGCGTGCGTGGTGCCAAGTTCGCCCGCAGCGTCACACGTGACCTCGACGCCTACCTTTCCGCCGGGCAGCTAGGCATCACCCTCACCAGCATCGCGCTTGGCATCTTTGGCGAGCCGTATGTGTCCACCGTGCTGCAGCCGTTGCTGTTCAAAATCGGCGTCAGTAGTGAGGCGGCGGTCAGTCTCATCTCGATCCTGGCCGCCTACGCGCTCGTCACCTACATGCACGTCGTGTTTGGTGAACAGGCGCCGAAGGTGCTCGCCATCCGCAAGAGCCTCACCGCCACGCTGTGGATCGCCCGGCCGCTGCACCTCTTTTACGTCTGCACGCGTCCGGCCATCTGGCTGCTCAGCAACAGCACCAACCTCGTTCTTCGCCTGTTTGGCATCACCAGCGTCTCCGAGCACGAGATCGCCCACTCGGAAGAGGAGCTGCGCCACATCGTGGCCGAAAGCCAGAAGTCCAAGGAGGTGACGGAGACGGAAAAGGACATCCTGCTCAACGCGCTCGCCCTCAACGACCGCTGCGTCCGCGATGTCATGACGCCACGCAATTCCGTCGTCTCCCTGGACGCGGATGACAGCTTCGAGGCGAACCTCAAAGTCGCCATCGATAGCAAGCACACCCGCTACCCGCTCGTCGAAGGCCACCTCGACCACGCCATCGGCATCATCCACATCAAGGACCTGCTCGCCCTCGTCGGCAAACCGCAGCCTGACTTGCGCAAAATCAAACGCGAGCTGCACATGGTTCCGGAACTGATGCCCATCGACAAGCTCCTGCGCTTCTGCCTCGACAAGCATGTCCACTTCGTGCTCGCGGTCGATGAATTCGGCGGAGCCGTCGGCGTCGTCACGCTCGACAACGTCCTTGAGGAGATCGTCGGCGACATTCAAGACGAGTTCGACCACGAGACCAGCGAACTGCGGCGCATCAGCGATGACGAGTTCGTCGTCGAAGGCACTCTCAACCTCTACGAACTCACCGAACAGACCGGCATCGAGCTCGAAAGTGATGAAGTCACCACCATTGGCGGTTACGTCACGCACCTGCTCGGCCATCTGCCGAAGGTCGGCGAGACCGTGACCATCGAGGACTACGAAGTCACCACCACCAAGGCCGATTTGCGCCGCGTGCAGCAGTTGAACTTCAAACGCACGAGCAAAGTGGTCGCTGAGGCGGTGGAAGACTGATTTACCTCACGCAAAGGCTGTCGCATCCGCGACAAACGCGTCCACATCTTCCGCCGTGGTGCGCCAGGAGCACATCAGGCGCGTGCCGCCGCCGATGAAGCTGTAAAACACCCAGCCACGCTCCTTGAGGCCGGCCTTCATCTTGTCCGGCAGCTTCGCAAACACCGCGTTCGCATCCACCGGATACAAGATTTGCACGCCCGGCAGGTGACCAAGCGCATCTGACAGCCGCCTTGCCAGCGTGTTGCCATTCTGCGCATGCCTGCGCCAGGTCTCGTCCGTCAGCATGCGCAGCCATTGCGCGGAAATGAACCGCATCTTCGAGCAGAGCTGTCCGGCCTGCTTGCAACGATACTGAAAATCCTGCGACAGCTCCTTGTTGAAGAACACCACAGCCTCCGTCACAGCCATGCCCAGTTTGGTGCCGCCGCAGCACAGCACATCGACCCCCGCCCGCCAGGTGATGTCTGCCGGAGTGCAGTTGGAGCCAGCGAGCGCATTGAAGAACCGCGCGCCATCCATGTGGATCGCCAGTCCGTGCTGTCTGGCGACCGCCCCGAGGCCCTTGATCTCACCCGGGCGATACACCGTGCCCAGTTCCGTGCTCTGGCTGATGCTCAGCGCCCGCGGTTTGGGAAAATGCAGGTCGTTGCGGCTCAAAACGATGCGTTCCACATCCGCCGGGTCCAGTTTGCCCAGCGGGCTGCGTGCGAGCAGGATCTTCGACCCGTGGCTGAAAAACTCCGGCGCGCCGCATTCATCCGTTTCCACATGCGCCTCGTGCGCGGTGATGATGCTGTTGTAACTGCGGCACAGCGTCGCCAGTGCGAGTGAATTCGCGGCTGTGCCGTTGAAGACGAAATACACATCGCAATCCGTCTCAAAGAACCGCCGGAACGTTTCGCAGGCCTCCGCCGTGATCGAATCCGCGCCATAACTCGGCTGATAGCCCCTGTTGGCTTCCTCCAGCGCATGCCACGCGTCCGGACACACGCCGGAGGTGTTGTCAGAAGCGAAATGGTATTTCAGTTCGATGCTCATCGCCGCGCATGTCTGCGCAGGAAAGGCAGCAAGCCAAGCTTTCCTGTGAATTGCTTCGGTATTGCCTCAAATGGAACTCTTTGTCCCAACGGCGCGATGTTGGATGTCATTGGATACCTTTTTCAAGGTGTGAACACCTTGGCTTGAATGAAGAAAAAGACGGCGTGAGTGGGCTTGCCGTCGAGCTTGGCTTCCTGCTTGAGATCAGGCTTGTTGGTGGCGGAGGGCAGCGTTCCGCTGCTGGCCCCTCCAAGGACCAGCACGTGGCCGCTCGGCATCGTGGCACCGGTGGTGCTCTTCACGGTGCTGAAGACTGGCTGGAGCACCTGATTTTCCGTCAGAACGACCTCCTGAAGTTTGCCGTCCTTGTCGAGCGCCGCGGCCTTGATGGGGGAGCCGTAATTGACGAAGCCCTCAAAGGTGACCAGTTCCGGGGCGAGATTCAGATCGAGGGTGTTGCCATCGGGACCGATGACAGGTTCGATTTCCAGACGGAAGCCGGTCATTCGCATCTCAAAGCTCTCCGGGGTGGACGGAATGGCAGTAACGGCCTGACCAGATGCCAAGGTGACTGGCTTGTCACCTGCTGCGGGTGAGAAACGTGGCGGCACGAACTCCGTTGGGTAGATGAATTCGCGCGTGCTCTGGCTCGTAGCCCGTGTGCCGCTTTTGGTCGTGACGGAGGGGGCGTTCAGCAACGTGTGGCCAGGCATTTTCTCGAGCTTGGCGAGCACTTCGGCGACTTTTTCCGCCGGAATGACGCCGAGCTTTGAAACGGCAGCCGTGCTGTCGAGCGTGAGGCCGGCGTCACGAAGCGCGGCGGGGTCCAGCGGCACGCTGACGACCTTGGCGTTGATCTGGATGTCTTTCACCTGGGCAAACGCGGCGGCGCTGAGGGTGAGGAAAAAGCCGATGAGGATGGTGTGTGTTTTCATGTCTTTGAGAGGAGGGGATGAGAAAGGGGTTAGCGAGGGACGATGCGATAATTGACGCCATCTTTGCTGGGTCTCATGCCAGCATGGTAGGCGCATATCTCGATGATTTCTTCGAGCGCTGTCGTCTGGGCATCCAGGTGGATGCTGCCCGCCTTTGGATCGACCCGCGGATCGAGTTCGATCCTGGTGGCGAGTCCGGCAGCCGCGACACGCTGGCGCAGGAGGGAAACGGCATCGCCGATGCTGGCACCGGTCAACTGGACCATGGTGACCAGTTCGCGATCCGGCGTCTGATCCACCTTCTCCTCGATGCCTGCCGTGCTGATGGTGATGATGCTTTTCGCCGTGCGTGATTCCACCAGTCCGAGCTGCACCCCGCTCTTCGACGTGATGAGCCATACCTGCCCGATCAAGGTGTGCCTTCCGCTCGTGGCACCGGCTCTGAGGTTTGATGCCTTGATGAGTCGCCCACGACTGTCCACGAGCTGGATTTTCACCTCTTCGGAGAGCTTGTTGACGAAGCGGAGGATCGAAGGCTCGCCGTCCTCGCGGGAGGGGCGGAGCTTGATGGGGCCAGCGGGTGGCGTGACAGGCTGCGCGGTAGCGGGAGCTGGCGCAGGTGAAGGCGCTGTTGCCAGCTGCTTCGGCTTTGCCGATGCCCGCAGGCGTGCGGCGTCTCCCACACGGTGGATCTCGAGCCCTGCCGCAGCGGCGACCTGTGCGACAGCGTTGGCTGCGGTGATGTTGTGGCTGTCGTAGGTGACTTTTCCGGCGGCGCTGATGGCAGTCTCGTCCAGGAGGATCACCAGGCCCTTTTTCTGGGGATCCAGATCACGGCTCTTGAGTGTCAGGAACTCGACCGCTTCCTCAATGGTGGCGTTTTGGAAGCGAACGCTGGGGATGACGATCTTGCCTGCTTCACCGAAGGACTGGACGGCCCAGGGATCGAGCGCCTGCGACCTGGTCGATCTGGGCCGGAGGCGAAATGACTCCGGAGCAGTGGCGACCTCGGCATCGCAGATGTCCGCGATGTAGGCGAGCGCGTCAGCGAGTGAGACCTGGGCGAAGTTGCAGGTGATCTCATGCCTGCTCTCCGCAAACTCAGGTCCGATGATGATGTTCACATGCTGGCCAGAGATTTCCCTGCCTTTGACCCGCACGAATTCACAGGCTTCCGCGAGGCTGGCTTTGTAAAAGTTGAGTTGAGGAATGACGGTATCGCCGATCTTCTGGAGATTCGTTCTGGGTGAATCCGTGTGCGATTTGCCCATCTGCATCCACGCAAAGCCGCCCAGACCCAGCACCATGATGGCGACGACGAGCCAGACGCCGGAGCCCGATGATTTTTTCACCACGGGTGCCGCCTTGCTGCCCTGCGGAGGGCGTGGGCCCTGTGGAGAACGCGGCTGGCCAGGACGGGGTGGCGGTGGCGAACTGGTGCGGGCCGGTGCCGTGGCGCTGGCAGTTGCCGCCGTCGTTTGCTGCAGTTCGGTGACCTGAGGCAGCGTGGCAACTTGTAAGACCGGCTGCGTGAGGATGGAATCCAGCGCGCAGCGCATGTCATAGATGCTCTGATAGCGATGATCCCGATTCTCACGCATCGCATAGGCGATGATGGCGTCGTAGCGCGGGTCGAGTCCCGGCACGAGGAGGCTGGGCATCTCAAACAGGCCCTGCGGCAGCCTTCCCGTGAGCATCTGGTAAAGCATGACGCCCACGGCATAGATGTCCGCACGGTGATCGACCGCGCTGCCGAGCATGAGCGCCTCCGGGGCCATGAAATTGAGCGTGCCCATGACATGGCCGGTCATGGTGAGCGTGGTGTGCCCGCTGTTGAAGGACTTCGCGAGGCCGAAGTCCGCCACCTTCACCGTGCCGTCACTTCCCACCATGATGTTGGCCGGCTTGATGTCGCGATGGATGATGCCGAGCTGGTGCGCGTATTGCAGCGCATCACACACATGCGCGGTGATGGCCATCGCATGCGCTGAGTGCAGCCGCCCCTGGCTGGCGATCATGCGCGCCACATCGGTGCCTTCGATGAACTCCATCACGAAGTAGAGCGTGCCATCGCTCATCTCACCAAAGTCATAGACCTTCACGATGCCGGGGTGGTTGAGCTGCGCCATGGCGCGGGCCTCCTGCTTGAAGCGGAGGACGAAGCTGTGATCGTGCTCACCAAGCGAAGGCGGCAGGATTTTGATGGCCACCGCCCGCTCCAGCGAGGCCTGCATGCCGCGATACACCGCGCCCATGCCGCCTCGGGCGAGGAAGGCCTCAATGACGTAGCCCTCGAGGCGGGATTGCAGTTCCTCGGGCGTTGGCGGCTGCCAGTAACGTGGATCGGAAGGCGGCTGTGCATCGCCGCCTGCGGCACCTCGGAGGAGGTCGCTGGCGGCATTGCCGAAAAGCGGGTCGTTTGACGTGGGGGAGTCTTCAGAGGACATACAGTTCAAGAACAGATTCGGAAAGTGCGGGCGGCGGTTGCAGTTTACTTCAAAAGAAAAACGGAATGGCTGAGAGGGGCGGCATTGACCTGGACGACACTGCCATCGTCCTTGGCCACCAAAAAGGTGCCGGGGTAGTTCAGCGACTCGAAACGCGCCCTGGCATCTCCGATCAAAGTCATCTTCCAGGTGGCATCGAGGTCGAAGACATCATCCTCCGGGCCTGCTTTTTTTTGCACACGAGCCACCGCCCAGGAATGCCGGACGAAATGCCCCGGACTGCCCACCATTTCCAAGGAGACGAGTTTGCGGTCGGCGATGCCTGGAACAACTCTGAATGCCACGGGCTGTGTGCCGTGCCTCAAATCTCCGCCCGGCTGAGCCCCGAAGGCTTTCTTGGGATCACTGGCAAGCCGCAGCGTGATCACAGGCGGGTTTTGAGCGTCGGCGGCCAACGGCTTGATGGAATCATCGGACGCCTGGAGCGTGGGATACGCCCAGAAGGCGTGATCGCTGTTCCCATCACCGCAATTGTCGGTGATGAGGGTGAGCTGTCTGGAACCTGCCGGGAAGCTGATGGCGATGGGCAGTTCCTGACCGGGATAGGTTTTGAGCTCCTTCGATTCGAACAACTTCTTCCCGTCCACTTCGATGATGTGCTTCCAGCTCCCATAACCGCCTGAGGGCTTGCCAGTCCTCAGATCGGATGGCCCGATCCCGGTGGTGGTGAAGCTGGTGCAGCCGCTGGGGATGGCAAACACCGTGCGGCTCATCGGATGCGCCCACAGGTAATGGGTGCAGCGAACCCCGCCGAGGAAGACGCCGCGTCCATGACGCTCATCCACGGCACCGTAGTTGTTGGCCCGGTAGAGCCCCCACCCGGACTGCGCATGCAGTGGCGACAGTTCTGAGAGCAGGAGATCACGTTTGACGGGCGCTGGGATGGCATCAGCCGGATCCGCGGTGATGGCCCGCCAGTGGCAGATGCCCGCCCAAAAGCCTTCTTTGCATTGCGCAGCAATTCGCAGCGCGGTGGTCTTGATGGGAGGGAACTTCACCACGCACCATTTGTTCTGCTCTGCGGCAGGCATGGCTGCATCCACCGGCACCCAGGCACCGGATTCCTCCCGGTAAAGCAACCGCCAAAACTCTGGCAGCGCCGAAGCCGCATCCACAAACCAGACGACCTGGCATTCTCCAAGGATTTGCGGTGTCTCCCATTCGAGCTGCACCCATTCCATGCCACCACGATGCGGGTGCCAGGTCATGCGCTGAGCACGGCCGGAATCTGGCCTCGTGATGGCTTTGCCGTCATTCATGTGCCGCACATGATCTCCAGAGCACTGCGAACTGCTTGGCCGCGCCTGCGGGGCCACATCGGTGCCTGCGACGGCGGGCGTCGTTCGGACCTCCTGTGGTTCGAACTGGAGGTAATCCAGCCCGAAGCAGAACCCATCGCGGTCTTTCCACACCTTGCCGTGATTGGCCACCAGCTTGACTTCCAGAACATGATCGCCGCCGCGTAGATCGAAGACACCCCAATCCAAAATGTCCGAGGTGACGATGGCCTCCACCTGCATGTCAAAAGGCGATCCCTGAACGACACGGCCATCCAATGACACTTCAGCGACTGCGTAGTCATAAGCCCCCGTCAGCACGGCCTTCACACGCTGTAATCCTGGCTCGGATACGGAGAACTGGAGCTTGAGACGCTCGCCCAGCTTTCCGCCCACCCACCAGAGATGTGCATCAGCGCTCCAGACGCCTGCGTGGAAGGCCCCGGTCTTCTGCGTCGCCGCCCGGCCCGCGGTAACCTCCTCGACTTGCAATGCCTCGCCTTCGAGGCGCTGAATGGTCTTCCGTTCGGACGGCGGAAGGTTTTGCGACGCCACGAACGACACTAAACCCACTGCCATCGCCCCCACAGGCCCCCAGAAGCTCCAATCGAAGGATTTTTTCCGGGGCTGTGGGCGGGTCGGCTGGCGCGCCGGTGGTGGCGCGGGCCTTCTTGGTTGAGGCACCGTGTTCAAGGCGGCGGGGGCCTGAGAGGCGGCGGGATCAACCTTCACCGCAGGCGTCGTGAACAACGCGTCCAGATCACGCCGCAGTGCCTCCACCCCGGGATAACGCTGTGCGGGATCATTCTTCATCGCCTGGGCGATGATGTCGTCGAAGCGTGGGTCGAGGCCGTTGATCTTCTTGGATGCCAGCTCAAACAGCCCACGCGGTAAATCACCTGTGAGCATGTGGTAAAGCATCACTCCCAGAGCATACACATCGGCCTGCGCCCCCACCTCTCCCTCCGCCGCCAGCGCCTCTGGAGCGATGTAATCGGGTGTTCCCATCGCCATGCCGCTCATCGTCAGGCTGTGGCCTCCTGCTTGCCAGGCCTTCGCCAGCCCGAAGTCCGCCACCTTCACGGCACCATTGACGCCGATGAGGATGTTCGCCGGTTTGATGTCGCGATGCACGATGCCCCTGGCATGCGCATAGGCCAGCGCATCGCACACATGGGCGGTGACGGCCATGGCATCCTTCGATCTCAACCGGCCTCGCTCCTGGATCATGCGCGCCACATCCGTGCCGTCCACATACTCCATGACGATGTACCACAGGCCTTGCTCCGTGCGGCCAAAGTCATACACGGCCACGATGCCGGGATGGTTGAGCTTTGCCAAAGCCATCGCCTCCTGCCGGAAGCGGGCTCCATACGCCGGATCGATCTCCTCCAGCCCTGGCGGCAGGATTTTGATGGCCACCGGCCGGTCGAGCGCATCCTGCCGGCCGAGATACACGGCTCCCATGCCTCCACGTCCGATGAGCGAGGAAACTTCATACTTCGGCAGCATGGCCTGGAGCTCCTGCGGCTCGGGCGGTGCCCATCCGGCCGGGTCAGATCCAGGAGATGCTTGATCAGAGGCCATGTTCAATGGGCCTCCCGTGGATGAAACAACCACTGTGCCGGCGTTTGCCGTGCTTTTGTTCAGCCGCCTCCATGGAATCGGGCTTAGCCGAGTCAGGCGTTTCAGGCAAGCTGAGTTGAGCGAAATTCTAGGAACGCACCCTGGGTTTGCCATGCCAGACCAGCACGATCCCGGCGAGCAGCAGCAGCACATCGCGCAGAATGAGGTCGCGATAGCTGGAGGTGGCGTCGGAGTGGCCGAAGCAGCCGCAGCGGATGTCGATGCCGCGCCACCACGCGAGGCAGATCGCGATCAGGAAGACTACCAGCGAGCCGTTCAGGATCAGCATGCCGCCGGAGCGCAGGAAGCCGCTCATCACGGCCAGTCCGGCCAGGATTTCGAGCCACGGCAGGCCCATCGCCAGCCACGCGGCCCACGGATCGCCCAGCAGGTCAAAGCTGCGGATGTCGTCGAGGAATGACATCGGGTCGGCCACCTTCAGCAGGCCTGCATAGACGAAGACGCCGCCAAAGAAGAAATGGAGAAGCAGCCGCAGCATGGAAAGCGCGGACTATGGCACCAGTTCCGGGATTGCCAGCACGCAGATGACGAGTTTTTTCCCCTCGTAGCTCTCGCCCGGCTGAGGCATGCCGCGGACATCGACCGGTTTGCCCAGCAGCATGCCGAGGTGCGTGGAAAAACCCGCCAGCGGCGGCTTTTCACCACCGCCAAAGCTGAGTCCAGCCTCATCAAACACGCGGATCCATTCGCCGCCATGCAGCACGACGGGCGATTTGGCGTCCGGTTCGATGCCTTTGATGGCCATGAGGCTTGCTTCCTCGTGTCCGAGGAGGCTGTCCGCATGAAGCGGATCGAGCTGGTCCGCCAGATCGCCGCTGTCCGTGTGTTCGAGGATCGTGGCGTTGATGATCGGTGTTTCGCTGCTGACGAGGCGGGGGAACTTTTCCCGCACCCGTTTGTTCACCGCCAGCGCCACCGCCTTCATGGCATCGGGCGTCCAGTGGCTGTCCTGGGCGAAGAACACCATGTTCCGGTCCCGGAACTCCCACAGCGCGTCGGTCGTGTCCATCACATCGATCCCTGCGGCCTGCAGCTCTTCCAGCTTCGCGTTTTCTTCCGGCAGCCGCACGGGCGACAGGTAGTTGCCGGAACGAATCTGCTCCGGATACAAGGCGGCTCGTGATGGAATGGCGACCACGATCAAAGACGCGTCCTGTGCCTTCAAATCGGCCGCCAGCTTGATCAAACGGGCCTGCAGGCTGGCCTCATCGCGTTTCGCATGCACCAGGCGGTCGATTTCACGCTGATCGAACAACCAGCCTTCGCGGCCGAGATGCACCGCGAGGTTCCCTTCACCCAGTGCATGCGTCAGCAGCCACTGCATGCCGCTGCGCACCGTCGCGGCGGCCATGTTCGTCTTTGACGCCGTGAACCACGACGCGAGTTCGAACACGAACGGCAACGCGAGGAGGCAGGCGAAGGCACGGATGAGGTTCAACGCCGCCTTTTCGCTCAATTCCGGCGGTGGCGGAATGAACGAGCGCTTTTTCGGATCGATGGGAGGCGTGGTCGGTTTCATCACATCGGGGAGACACGAGTCCAGAGCATCACGGCGGCGAGGAAGAAGACGCAGAGGCAGATCACGCCCTTCCACGGCAGCGGGGCGCGCAAAAAGTCCCGGGACCATGGCAGGCCCAGCAGGCAGGCAAACCCTGCGATCATCGTGACGACGTGAAAGTCCGTCCACACACGCGTTTCCTGGAACACCGTGGCAATGCTGCGCGGTGCCGGACTGAACAACGCCTTCAAGGGCAGCCAGGTGCCGTGCGCCAGCGTGCCGACAGCTGCCAGAAAGATCAGCAGCGGCAGATGTCGCGCAAGATTGCCGTGGTTGAGCCTGCGCAGACTGAAGGCGTCTTCCACCTTGTCCGTCAGCTTGATTCCAGCCAGCCCGCAAAGACCGGCGATCAGGTCTCCCGCGGATGTGATCAGGAAATGCAACGCCAGCATCAGCGCCAGGAAGCCTGTCCATGCCACGCTGGTGCTGAGGCTGTCCGGGCCGCCACGCAAAACCATCGAACTCAGATGCAGCAGAGGGTGAACCAGCAGCACGGCTTTGCCAATGCCGAGGCTGAAACGCATCACCCCACCCGCCACATCCGCAGCCGGCGGCCATGGCCGCAGCGCCAGACGCACGGCGAGCGCGAGGGGCAGCAGGACGAACAGCAGTTGGTGGGCGATGTGCACGGTGTATGGAAATGGCGACAGCGAGACGCACGTCAAACGAGGAATCTTGGGGAGGGGAGGCAATTCCTCGAACTGCTTGCAACACGGCCTGCAAGCCGCTCCGTTTTAACATCATGTCCGATCTTGATCCCAGCCTCCCCGAGCACCTCGTCCGCCGCGATTTCCTCAAGAAGCTCGCCGCCGCCTCCACCGCCGCGTGGATGACCGGCGAGCCGCGGGCCATCTGGGCCAAAACAGGGGAAAAAGTCACCCATCCGCCTGCGAAGGCCGATGCGTGCATCCTTTTGTGGATGGCAGGCGGCATGGCCGCGCCGGACACCTTTGATCCGAAAGGCTACCTGCCCTTCGAGAAGGGCCTCGAAGTGAAACGCATGCTCTCGACCTTCCCTGCGATCGACACCGCAGTCGATGGCATCAAAATCTGCCAGGGTCTCGAAAACATCGCGAAGGTGATGGATCGCGCGACTTTGATCCGCAGCGCCGTGCAGCCGGATCTCGGCAGCATTCTGCACTCGCGGCATCAATACCACTGGCACACCGGCTACGTGCCGCCGCAAACCGTCGCGTGCCCGCACATCGGCTCATGGATGGCGAAGGTGCTCGGCCCGCGCAATCCCGTGATGCCCGCGTTCATCAACATCGGCCAGCGTCTCGAAGGCGTGGGCGAAAGCGAGGAGCTGAAGGCCTTCACCACCGCCGGATTCTTCGGCAGCGAGTTCGGCCCGATGAATCTCCCCTTCCCCGAGGACGCCGCGCAGTCCGTGAAGCCGCCGAAGGGCATGGACGCGAACCGTTTCGCCAATCGCGACCGCCTTTTCCGCAAACTCGTCGATCAAAGTCCGCAGCGTGACTTCATGAGCGACTACCAGCAGCAGTCCATGCTCCGCAGCATGGACAACGCCTACCGCCTGCTCAGCGCGAAGGAGCGCGAGGCCTTCGACATCACACTCGAGCCCGAGGAGAGCCGCAAAAAATACGACACCGGCCGCTTTGGCCGCGGCTGCCTGCTCGCACGCCGACTCGTTGAGGCCGGCGCACGCTTTGTCGAGGTCACCACCGAATATGTGCCCTTCCTCTACTGGGACACGCACAAGAGCGGCCATGATACCGTGGAAGGCCTGCACAAGGAAATCGACGCGCCCATCGCCCAACTCGTGCTCGATCTCGAAAAGAAGGGCCTGCTCGACCGCACGCTCATCGTCATCGCCAGCGAATTCAGCCGCGATGCGCTCATCGAGGGCAAACCCGGCTCCAACGCGGCGGACCAGGCGACCTTCAAAGTCGAAAAGATCCAGGAAGCGCAGCATTACGGCCTGCATCGCCACTTCACCGGCGGCACCAGCGTCGTCATGTTCGGCGGCGGCGTGAAGAAGGGCTACCTCTACGGCGAAACCGCCGATGAACGCCCGCTCATCGCCACGAAGAACCCCGTCAGCGTCATGGACCTGCACGCCACCATCATGACCGCCATGGGCATCAGTCCGAAAACCGAGTTCGAGATCGAAGGCCGGCCCTTCTACGTGACCGAGGACGGCAAGGGCAAAGCGGTGACGGAAATCTTCGCGTAAAAGATTGCCAGCAGCCTTTGCCGCCGTTTAGGCTGCCCGCATGAACGCCCAACGCCTTCTCCGACTCGGGGTCACGACTGTCGTCCTGGCCATCTCTTCTCTTCTTCAAGCTGCTGACGGCGACGCCGAATGGCAGAAGGTGGCTGACGCCATGGAAAACCTGAAGAACCCGAAGGAGCGGCCCAACTCGCGTGAAGAGGCGGTCGCCTTTCTGAAAAAAGGCATCAGTGAGTTCGACACCGCACGTGCGGCTGCTTTGAAGGCCGGACCGAATCATCCGTCGCGTTGGGATGCGGTGATCTTCGACAAGATGGTCGGGCGGGCACGTGAGATGGCCGAAGTGCCTGCTCCCGCCGGATCCACCGTCGAACTGGCCGAGGTGCTCAAAGCCGAGGATGCCAAGCCGGAGACGAAGTCCCAGGCCAGCGTGATCGATGTGATGGAGTCGCTCGAGGCCGCCGATGCGCCCGGTGGGGACATCAATGGATGGATCGCCAAGGCGGAGAAGCACCTGAAGGACTTCCCGGCCGAGAAGATGAACAAGATGGTCGAGGGCAAGATCCAGGGCGCCAAAGTGAACGCCGAGCTGAAAACCAAACCGCTGGAGATGAAGTTCACCGCCGTGGACGGCCGCGAGGTCGATCTCTCCAAGCTCCAGGGCAAAGTTGTGCTTATCGACTTCTGGGCCACGTGGTGCGGCCCGTGCGTGGCGGAGCTGCCAAACGTGCTCAAAGCCTACAAGGAACTGCATCCGAAGGGCTTCGAGATCGTCGGCATCTCGCTCGACCAGGACAAGGCCGCTCTGGAGTCCTTCGTGAAGGAGCGTGGCATGGAGTGGCCGCAGTATTTCGACGGCAAAGGCTGGCAGAATGAGATCTCGACCAAGTATGGCATCAGCTCGATTCCCGCCATGTGGCTCGTGAACAAGAAGGGCATGGTCGTGAGCACGAACGCCCGTGGCGGTCTTGAGGAGAATGTGGCGAAGCTGCTCGCGGAGTAAGGTCATGATCCAGCGCATCGCACTCGCGACGGTTTTCCTGGCCGTCTTCGGCCTGCACGCCCAGGAACCGGCCATCAAGGTCGAGAAAAGCATCATGGTGCCGATGCGAGATGGGGTGAAGCTGGCCACGGACGTTTACCTTCCCGCCGGAAACGCGGAAAAGCTGCCGGTGATCCTCACGCGCACGCCTTACAACAAGGACGGCAACAAGCGCTACGGCGAGTTCTTTGCCGCGAACGGCTACGCGTTCGTTGCGCAGGACACGCGGGGTCGCTACGCCAGCGAAGGCATCTGGCACTGGATGACCGACGACGGCAAGGACGGCGCTGATTGCGCCGCATGGATCGCGGCGCAGCCGTGGTCGAACGGCAGGATCGGCATGGTGGGCACCTCCTATGTCGGCGGCACGCAGCACGCGATGGCACTCGAAAAAGTGCCGCAGCTCACCACGGTCATTCCCGTCGATGCCGTGTCCAACATGGGACGGCAGAGCATGCGCAACGCGGGCGCGTTTGAGATGCGCTTCTGGAATTGGATCATGCTGAACGCCGGCAAAGGCAGCAACGCGGCGCTCGATCCGGCCACGCAGGCTGAATTGAAGGAGATGGCAGACCATCGCTGGGACTATCTTTCGCTGCTGCCGCTGCGTCCGGGCTCCACGCCGCTGAAACTGGCGCCCGAATACGAGGACTGGCTCATCCAGGCCATGCGCCACGGCAAGGACGACGCCTTCTGGGCGCAGAACAACATCCTGGCCGATCCTTCACGCTACAAGGACATGCCCGTCTATCTCGTCGGCGGCTGGTATGATTCGTGGGCTGGCAACACTGCGGCGAATTTCACCGCTTTGTCGAAGACGCTGAAAAGTGATGTCTATCTCATCATGGGGCCGTGGATTCACGGCGCGCAGGGCAAATCGAAGCACGGACAGGTCGATTTCGGTGCCGAGGCCGCCATCGCGAACGAACTCGCCTGGCGCAAGGAGTGGTTCGACCACTGGATGAAGGGGATCGACAACAGCGTCGGCAAAGCCGCGCCCTTCGCCTCGAAAGTGCGCCTCTTCGTCATGGGCACGGGTGACGGTGGCAAAACGAAAGACGGTCTGCTCAATCACGGCGGAAGCTGGCGTGATGAAAACGAATGGCCGCTGGCCCGTGCGAAACGGACGCCGTTCTACCTGCATGCCGACGGCCTCTTGAGTGATGTGAGGCGGACAAACGATGGCGGGTCGGTCAGCTACGACTTCGATCCGAAAAATCCAGTGCCCACACTCGGCGGCAACATTTCCTCCGGCGACGGCATCATGCAGCAGGGCGCTTGGGATCAACGCGGCGGCGAAAAATTCTGGAACTGGCAGAAGCCGATCCCGCTTTCGGCCCGACCGGACGTTTGTGTGTTCGAAACCCCACCGCTGGGCGAGGACATCGAGGTCACCGGCGAGATCGAAGTGAAGCTGTGGGCTTCGTCATCGGCCCTGGACACCGATTTCACCGCGAAGCTCATCGACGTTTACCCACCCAGCGCCGACTGGCCGCATGGCTTCGATCTGAACCTCACCGACGGCATCGTGCGCGCCCGTTTTCGCGAGTCGCTGCAGGAGGAAAAGCTCATGGAGCCCGGGAAGGTGTATCCCTTCACGATCAAGCTGTATCCCACGAGCAACGTCTTCAAAAAAGGCCACCGCATCCGCGTGGACATCAGCAGCAGCAACTTCCCGCGCTTTGACGTGAACCCGAACACCGGCGAACCGCTCCAGCAGCAGCGCCGCACCGTGATCGCCACCAACACGATTTACTACGGCGGCGAGCATCCCTCGCACATCGTCTTGCCGTGGGTGAAGCGATAGCTGCGGGCAATCGCACGCGCGATAGCGTTGCGTCTGGACGCTGTCGCGTGAGAGAGCAATCCGTGTGACCACGTTCATGCTGTCCATGAACCGCCGCTCCTTTCTCAAACACACTGCCGCCTATGTTTCCGCGCCTGCCATTTTGAGCGCGAAGTCGCCGAACTCGATGTTTCAGGTGGCTTCGATTGGG
>NZ_JACSRD010000104.1 GCF_014879935.1 Prosthecobacter sp. | reverse complement strand
TCATGCGCTGGAAACGGGCGGCGGGGCGCGGGCGGGCAGTTGCAGCCACGTTCTTGGCAGCGGCAGGATGAGGCGCAGCAGCTCCATGTCCTTGCCGCAGCAGGGACATTTGGGTTTGGGTGCCTGCAAGGGCGCTGGCCGTGGTGCGGGCCGGGTGCCGAGGATGTGGTGAAGGCGCTCCCACTTCTTCTTCGCAGCGGCGCTGTGCAGGCCGTAGTGCCGCACGCGGACGTGGCCTTTGGGCAAGACATGCAAACACCAGCGGCGCAGGAACTCGTCCACACTCAGGGTGAGGATGCTCCACTTTCCCGTGCCGCTGTCCTGGCAGTTGAGGCGCACGTTGCCTTGCTCGTCGTAGCCTTGGAGCCGTGGCTGGCTCAGTGCGCTCTTCTTTACATAGCGGGCGAGGTAGCGCAGGGCGGTGATGCCGCGCCCGACGGCCTGCGCATCGACGACCCAGTCCTTCTTCCATACTTGCGGGTCGATCTGGGTGTGATGGCGTATTCCACGGCGGGCACGTTCCACCGGCCCTGAGAAAACACGCGGCTGTCCGGCGGCTGCGCTCACTTCCGGCTCTCCAAAAACTCCCGCACTTCACGGGCCACGGCCTTGCCGATGCCGGGGACGGCGGCGATCTGCTCTTCGGTGGCTTTGCGCAGGCGGGTGACGGAGCCGAAGGCTTTCAGCAAGGCGGCTTTGCGGTTCTGGCTGACGCCGGGGCAGTCGTCGAGGATGCTTTCCTCGACCCGACGGCCCAGCAGGAGCTGATGGTAGCCGTTGGCCCAGCGATGAGCCTCGTCACGGATGCGCTGGAGCAGTTTCAAAGCGCCGCGTTCATGCGGGATGAGGATGGGATCACTGGCGCCGGGCTTATAGACTTCCTCGTGTTCCTTCGCCAGGCCGATGATCGGCAGGTCGTGCAGGCCGAGGCGCTGCAATTCGGTCACCGCCATGCCGAGCTGGCCTTTGCCACCATCGACAATGACGAGATCGGGCAGCGTGACGAACTTGGGATTCTTCTTCGCGGCGTCTTCGTCGCCTTCCAGCCTGCGCATGGCCTCCAAGGGCTCTTCCTGGGAGAATTCGGCATCCTCCGAGGCCTTCGCCCCTTCCAGCAGGATGCGGGAGAAGCGCCGCCGGATGACCTCCGCCATGCTGACGAAGTCGTTTTGACCGCTGACGGCCCGGATGCGGTAGCGGCGGTAGTTGGAGTTGTCCGGCACACCGTTCTTGAAGCGCACCATGCTGGCCACGCAGTGCGCGGTGCCGATGTTGGCGATGTCAAAGCACTCCATGACGAGCGGCGGCCGCTCCAGGTGAAGAAGCTCCTGCAATTCGTTCACATCGGCCATCGGGTCGATGGTGCTGACGACCTTCGCGCGTGCGCCACGTTCGAAGGTGCGCTTGGCGATGATCGTCTTGCGCAGATCCTCGACCATGTCACGCAACTCGGCGGCTTTTTCGAAGTCGAGCCGGGCTGCGGCGCGTTGCATCTCCTCTTCGAGCGCGGACAGCAGGTCTTTGGATTTTCCTTCGAGGAATTCGCAGGCCTGCTCGATGCGCTGGCGGTATTCCTCCGGCGAAATGCGGCCGATGCAGGGCGCGGCGCAGTTTTTGATGATGTCGTTGGAGCAGTGCTTGTAGTCCTGTTCGTCAGGATTGAGCGGACGGCACACACGCAGGCCGAAACGTTTGTTCAGCCAGTTCAGCGTCGTGCGCAGCGCTCCACTGTGCGCGAAGGGGCCGAAGTAGCGCGCGCCATCGTCCTTCTTCAGCCGGGTGAGCGAGAAGCGCGGAAAGGCGTCGCCCAGGTGAATGCGGACGAGGAGGAAGCGCTTGTCGTCGCGGAAGCTGATGTTGTAGCGCGGGCGGAAGTCCTTGATGAGCTGGCCTTCGAGCAGCAGCGCCTCGGTTTCGTTGCGCACGTGGTGCAGGTCGAAGTCCCAGATGCTCTGGATGAGGGCGCGGGTCTTCAGATCGACGAGTTTCGAGCGGGCGGGGGTGAAGTAATTGGACAGGCGCTTGCGCAGGTCACGCGCCTTGCCGACGTAGATGACGCGGTTCAGGCGGTCGCGCATCACATACACGCCAGGCGTGTGCGGAACGTCGCGCAGCTTGGCCATGAGGTCGGGTTTTTGACGGGGGGCGGGCATTCCAGGTGGATACGTGCCTCACGGGCGGCGGCGGTGCAAATGCATCCGCGTCACGCGGTGACACGCCAGGGATGCACCGGCCCGGAGAAGCCCTTCAGTTGCATCGGTGGCATCGCTTCGGCCTGAACGAGCTCCTTGGTCTCGGCATAGGTTTCCTCATCCAGCACGATCTCACCTGCCTGGGCGATGCTGCAGAGCCTGGAGGCGAGATTCACCCGATGTCCGAGCACGGTGTAGCTCAGACGCTGATCCGAGCCCATGCAGCCAGCGACGACTGAACCGGTGGCGATGCCAATTCCCACCTCCAGCGAGTGTCTGGAGGTCTGATTCAGCTCTCGACGCACGCTGATCATGTGCAGGGCGCATTTCACCGCGCGGCAGGCATCCTCACCGGTGCTGACAGGGGCACCGAAGAGCACCATGATCAGATCGCCCACGAATTTATCGACGATGCCGCCGTGCTGATAGGCCACATCTGTCAGCGCAGTCATGTGCTCATTGAGCAGCTCGATCACATCGGCAGGCGGCATGTTCTCCGTGAGGGCGGTGAAGCCGCGGATGTCGCAGAAGAGCATGGAGACGTGACGGACTTCACCGCCGAGGCCGCTGCTCTGCTCGATCAACTGTGCCGCCACGGTGCGATCCGCGACGGCATTGAGCACGCTGCGATACTTTTCCTGGAGAGCGAGACCTGCGGCCATCTCGTTGAAGGACGATGCGAGCCTGCCTAGCTCGTCTTTGCGGCGCACAGGCACACGCACGTCGAAATTGCCCTGCTCGATCTCATGCGTGCCGCCCACGAGTTCGCTGATGGGCCCGGAGAGGCCACGGGAGATGTAAAGCACGACCAGGAGGGCGATCAACAATGCGACGAGGCCCAAGCCGCCGACCTCGCGCCTCAACTCGGCCAGTTCACGGTCCATGACGGCAAGCGAATACAGATTCACCTGCGCGGCGAGCGGGAAGGGCGATCCCGGGTTTAGAATGCGGTAGAAGAGCTGATGACGCACACCGTCGATCTGAATGATCTCACGCTGGATGCGTTTCGCCTGGCGGATGGTGGCGGCAATGCGCTCCGCGATCTCGGCCCGTTTATCCTTCGGGATCGTGGTGCTGACGAGCGCGTCCTCCACCCAGACGCCGCTCATGATCTCGCCAAATTCGGAACGTTTGGTCTGCTCATACAGCAGACGCTCCGCCAGCACTGGCAAGGGCAGGCCGAAGAGGAAGGCACCCGCAAATTTGCCATTGTCCGGGTCATGCAACGGTGTGATGAACACCTCCCGCACCTGCTCGGATTGGTTCTCCTCCCCGTATTCGACCCGGAGATAGCCGATCTCCTGCTCTTTGAGGACTCGCTCCAGCTTTTCATGGCCCAGCCACTGCAGCCGGCCGGATTTGCGCCGGAACTCAGCGCTCATGCCGCCCTCCATCGGCAGTGAGGGCAGGGGAGGGCCGCCTCGTCCGCCGGACAGCGTCTTTTTGGGACCGGTCATGAAATTCCCCTCAGGATCAATGATGGCGATGTACGGCTGCTGCGATGGCGGCAGGCGAGAACCCAGGCGCGGCGGGTCGTCGCGATCCTTGCCGCCCTTGTCGTCGTTTCCGCGGGGAATCAGGATCTGCCGCCGGGGACCAGCCTGGCCGGCTTTCGACAAACCGGCCGGCAGCTCCGTCTGCAGGCGTTCGGTGGCCAGTTCCTCCAGAAGAGGGCGCAGGATCTGTCCGGCTTCGTTGAAGTTCGATCTGGCAACCGCCTGCTGCAGGTCGTTGCGTGCCGCGATCTCTGTCAGCCGGGCGGAGAGAGCGTCGGTGCGTTTGCTTTTGGCCAGGCCGTAAGTGTGGATCTGCGACTCGAACTGCTCCTCAAACAGGCGTGTGTAGGCTGCCATGAAGCGCCACTCCGCCAGCACCAGCGTCGCCACGCTGACAGCGGCCACTACGGGGAAAACGGTGAGGATGAGACGGGCGCGAAAACTGGAGAACCACTTCATGAGGCGATGTCACAGGGCGTGATGCGTGAATGAACACCACGCCGGGCGGGAAGGTTTCTCAGCGCACGCGCTTCATCGTGTAGCTGCCATGATCCATGGCGGACTTGTAGTTGGCGTGGAATTCGTCGCCCTTGATCTTGCCCTCGTAATGATAGAGGCCACCGGCCCAGTCGGGCATCTTGTGTTCTCCTTTGAAGACGTGGCTGCCGTCTTTCTGCTTCTTCACGTTGTGGACGGCCTTGTAGCTGCCGCTGAGGATGGATTTCCATGTGGCACGGTAAAAGAATGAGTGATCGCCCTTCGTGGAGAATTTGCCGTCTTCGGGCGGGCCGGAGACGACGCAGCGCAGCGTGCCGGTGTGCCCTGTGGCCTCGCTCAGCCATGTGCCTTGCCATTTTCCAGCCACGCCGCCTGCTTTCGGCGGGGCAGGGCAGAGGTCGCGATTCCAGGCTTTTCGGAACTCGGTGCCGCAGGAAGGCAGGAACGTCACAACGAGGGCAAACAGGGCGAATCGGAGCAGGCGGGAGGATTTCATGGCGGGTGCTGTCATCGAACGCGTCCAGACACACGCCTTTTTCGTTCGTCATGGGGAGATTTGAATTGTCATTCTGACACTTGCCCCCGCCTGTCTCCGCTCTACTTAGCCTTCAAGTTCAACCTCAACCACCCCAACGCCATGGCCCACACCCTGCCCCCGCTCCCTTACGACAAGACGGCTCTCGAGCCCCACATCGACGCCACCACGATGGAGATCCATCATGGCAAACACCACAACGCCTATGTGACCAACCTCAACAACGCCATCGCCGGCAAGGCCGACCTTGAGGCGCTGTCCATCGAGGACCTGTGCAAGAACATCTCCAAAGTTCCTGCCGACATCCAGGGCGCGGTGCGCAACAACGGCGGCGGCCATTTCAACCACACGCTGTTCTGGAACATCATGGGCCCGAACGCTGGTGGAGCCCCGACCGGTGCCTTGGCTGACGCGATCAATGCCGCCTTCGGCAGCTTCGATGCCTTCAAGGAAGCCTTCGCCAAGGCTGGTGCCACCCGTTTCGGCTCCGGCTGGGCTTGGCTCGTGGTGAAGGATGGCAAACTCGCCGTCACGTCCACACCGAACCAGGACAACCCGCTCATGGACGGCTCCGGCACCCCGATCCTCGGCTGCGACGTCTGGGAGCACGCCTACTATCTCAAGTATCAGAACAAGCGCCCCGACTACATCGCCGCCTGGTGGAAC
>NZ_JACSRD010000255.1 GCF_014879935.1 Prosthecobacter sp. | reverse complement strand
CTCGAGTGATCTTCCAAGCTGAAGTTCGCACGTGCCACGTCCACTTTTTCGGCGTGGATTCGCTTCTGCCCGTCAATTGAGTTCAGCCACAACATGGCAAACTGATTCATGGTCTTCCTTGAGACAAAACGAATGACTGCGACGGCTTGGTTAACGTTCCCACCATCAACTTCTGCGGTCGCGATGGCGGCACGACCGATTGAAGCCCCAACTAAGTTTAGCAAGACATCACCTTCTCGAAGGATGGATTTCCGTTCCTTCTCATTGAACGCAGGTGGTAGGTGGGCCACGCCGTCTAGGTCGAGTAAGCCCCAACGCACGTTTTCGCTGCGGACAAAAATGATGCCGTCGTTACAATAGTTGAAACCCTGCCAGTTTGGCGACGAGCCTTTAGTGATGAGGGTTGTCACTTGGTCAAAGCTTGCCCATGTCCATCCGTCTGGAATCGCCGGAAGTTTAGCGGCGTCCGGCGCGACAGGCTCCTTGTATTTCCCTCGACCCTGCCAGTTTTGGCGGCGTTCGGTGAGGATGCGGGCGAGGAGTTGCTGGCCGGATTCGAATGTGGAAGCGGCATCCTGCCGCTTTGGGCTCGTTGACACCTTCGATCCGGCTTTGGAGGAAGCGGGCCTGGCGGTTGAATCAGGATTAAGCGGCGGGACGCCGCTTCTACTCAGTTCGGATTCGGAGGGGACGAGGCGGCCTTCGCAGGCGGCTTTGAGGACGGCGGCGCGGTAGCGTTTGAGGTTGGCCTGCACCCGCCGCAACGCCGCCACTCCCGCCTCCAGCCGCGTGAATTGCTTCTCAATCTCCGCCACGATCCGGCGTTGGTCGTCGGGTGGTGCCACAGGAATCTCTGTCTCTTTGATCTTCCTGAGGATGATCCTGCGAATTGCAGTTCCTGTCATATCTCCAAGCAATCGTTTCGATCCAACCGGAGACTCCAGGTAGTAACGGACAAACCTCGAATCGAGGATGTCTCGCTTCAGTTTGAGAAGAGCAACGCTGGAGAGGAGACTGAACTCTTCTTCGAGGGTGTTGATGGCGACATTGCCCGTATTCGCACCGTCTTTCGTGAGCAGGACATCACCCAGCTCTGGATTGCATCGCGAATAGATTTCCCGATGCACGTCCTCGTCGAGATAAGCGATGTCACCCAGATCAAGTCCCCAAGGGCGGATGTTCTTTGATGTGATGTATTTGAACCGTCCGGGAGCAGCCTCAGAATGCTGAACCGTCGGGGAATGATGCGTCCCATCGGAGATCTTTGTGCAAACATCCGAGAGAGCCATGATTGGCCATATAGATTGTCCCGCCCCTTCAGGGCTCTGATTTTGTGGGGCTGCACGACCCAGGGCGTTGCCCTGGGCTGGGTTGTTTCGCCCCGTTGGGGCTTGGGAAGTCTTGCGGCGCGGTTTGGCGGTCATGGCTTCTTCGCGCCATAGACGGCGGGTTCTTCACGCAGGATGAGATTGCCGGCGGGCTGGCTGCCGCGGAGGTCGAGCGTTCGCTGGCGAAGGTCATCGAGCAGGCGCAGCTTTTCCTCAATGGGCAGCGCGGCCAGAGCCCGGCGGTGCTGGCGCTTGCTTTCGAGGATGCGGGCGAGGTCGAAGGTCATGGCGGTCAATCGGCGAGGAATTGTCGCTCAAAGGTCTGCCACGCGCCAGCGAGGTGATGGCGGGTTAGGATGTCCTGAAAACGGGCGGCATCCAGCAGGCCGGATTCGATGAACTGGAGCAGCCGGGCCTTGTCCTTGGCCCGGCCGACCTGAAGAGCGATGGCGGCGAGGTGCTCCGGGCTGAAGACGCGAGCAGGCGTGCCTTCCACCTCATGCGGCACGGCCTGCTGGAGCGCCTCCTCCACCAAGGGTGTGCCGGGCGGCAAAAACTGCACGGGCCAGCCTGCGATGACGATGTATCCCCCCTCCACCGGGCAGCCCTGCGCCTTCAGATGATCAAAGATGGGCTGCGGGCTGATGCGCAGCGAGCCCGGCTGCGGGCGGAAGCTGACAAAGATGTCCACATCCAGCGTGGCGACGGGTTCGAGGTAAAACGTGGCCCCCACCGCGCCGCCGATGGCGTAGTGCTCGATGACGCCTGCGGCCTGCATGGCGTTGATGGTGGTGATGACCTCGCGGATTTTCATGCGGCGAGCGCTTCGTTAAGTTCTTCCAGCAGCTTCGGCAACTGATCGCCGAAGAGTTGATGGGCCTTCCCGAGGCCGCCTTCCTGGTTGAAGGGCGTGTAGTCGAGGTCATCCAGCTCGATGCTGAGGCTGGTGGCGATGTGGTCGCGGATGGCGCGGAGCCATGAAAGCTGGGCGGGCAAAAAAGCGATGGTGCCGGGCTCCGCAGTTCCAAGTTTCAGGTTTGAAGTTGCAAGTTGAGCAGCGGCAGCTTGATCGCGGGTGCGCAGCCATTGGTCAAAGCGCTCGCTGACCGTGTCGGCGAACGGCTTTAGGACCGGCTGCTGCTCCAGGGCGAAGCGGACGAGGGAGACGAGGTCGGCGAAGCGTCCGGCCTGGGTGCGGCCTTTGACTTTGTCCGGGGCGGTGGCGGCGAAGGCGTTCCAGAGGTTGTCCTCGGTCCAGGCGGCGTGCTGTTCGCGGAGCTTCTTTTCCAGTTCCTTGAGCATCTTCTCGGTGAGGCGCTGAGCGTAGGGGCGGCTGTAGAGGATCTGTAGCGCGGTGATCTCGGCCTGATGCTGCTCGATGTAGTCGCGGAAGGATTTGGCTAAGGCGGCGGCCTTGTCCCTGGCGGCTCCGCTGAAGCCCTGCTCGATCACTTCATCAATGACGGAGGTGGCGATGGTTTGCTCGCTCTCCTGCTTCACCTTGGCGAGGAGGTCGCGCAGGGCGGGCTTGTCAAACGGGGCGCAGGCGGTGGTGATGAGGGCGGTCTGAGCCTGGGTGAAGGCTTCCTCGCTGACTTCCTGCGGTTCGGTGCCTTTGATGCCGGTGGCGTGCTCGGCGACGGCATCGGGATCAAAGGCCTTCAGCAAAGCAGCGGACATCTGGCTGAGCGTGTGGCCGCCGCTGGTGGTGGTGACTTCTTTTTGCTGGGCCGGGGTGAGTTCGCGGTCGAGCCGGGCGAGGCGTCCGGCGAGGGAGGTGAGGCTGTCTTCATCCCGCTTCCCGAGGGCGACGCCGAGCAGGAGTTTATCAAACGCGACGGTGGGTTTGCGCTCTAGCGGGCGGGACTCGGTCTTGTCGCTCTCGCAGACGCCGACGGCATCGACGATGATGAAGTGGGTCTTCGCCCTGGCCTCGGCCCCGGAGACCGATTGCAGATCGGTGGGGGTGAGCACGCGGGTGCCGCGGCCTTTCATCTGCTCGAAATAGACGCGGCTGCGCACGTCGCGGAGGAAGAGCAGGCACTCCAGCGGCTTGATGTCGGTGCCGGTGGCGATCATGTCCACGGTGACGGCGATGCGGAGCTGCGGAGAGGTGCGAAACTCGGCGATGAGGTCCTCGCTCTTGGCCGGTTTGCCGGTGGTGGGATGCTTGGCCTGATAGGTGATCTTTTTACAGAAGTCGGTGCCTTTGCCAAAGACCTCCCAAACGAGCTGGACGATGTCCTCGGCGTGGCTGTCGTCCTTGGCAAAGATGAGCGTCTTCGGCACCAGGGCGCGGCCGGGGAACAGCTCGGTGAAAAGGGCATCGCGATACGCGGTGAGCACGGTGCGGATCTGCGAGGGGACGACGATGCTACGGTCGAGTTCCTTTTCGGTGAAGGCGAGGTCTTCATCGAGACGCTCCCAGCGGCGGCGGCGGGTCTCTTTGTGCCGACGGTCCACGTAGAAGCCTTTCTCCACCTTGTCGCCGGCCTCGGTGACCCGGGTGCGGATGCGATAGACCTCGTAGCCGACATTCACGCCATCGGCGACGGCCCGCTCGTGGCCATACTCCATGACGAGGTTCTGGCCGAAGAAGCCGATGGTCTGCTTCGACGGCGTGGCGGTGAGGCCGATGAGGTGGGCATCGAAATACTCCAGCACCTGACGCCAGAGGCCGTAGATGGAGCGATGGCACTCGTCGGTGACGATGAAGTCGAAGGTCTCGATGGGGATGGCGGGATTGTAGGCGACTTCGAGAGTGGAAGCGGCATCCTTCCGCTTGGGATCGTTGCTGCCAGAGCGCGCTGACTGGTTTGCGGGAGTCGAATCTGTTGGCGGGGATAAAAGCGGCGGGACGCCGCTTCCACGGCTTCCACTTTGCATCGCCGCAGCGATCTCGAATCCAGATCGTTCATCAATATCCTCGGGCAGGTCCTCGCCGCGCAGCATGGAGTAAAGCCGCTGGATGGTGCAGATGGTGACGCGGCAGACGTCGTCGAGCTTGTTCGAGGTGAGGTGCTGGACGTTATAGACGGCGGTGAACTTCCGCCCGTCATCGGGCAGCACGTATTGATCGAACTCCGTCTTGGCCTGACGGCCGAGATTCGCCCGGTCCACGAGGAAGAGGACGCGCTTGGCCTTGGCGAATTTGATGAGGCGGTAGGTGAAGGCGCAGGCGGTGAAGGTCTTGCCCGAGCCGGTGGCCATCTGGATGAGCGAGCGCGGGTAGTCCGAGGCGAGCGACTGCTCCAGGCCGGTGATGCCTTCCACCTGGCAGTCCCTCATGCCGAGGGTGTTCAGCGGATGCGTGAAGGCCATCTCGGCGAGCAAGGTGCGGAGGGTCTTGGCTGAATCCATCCACTGCGCGAGTGTCTCGGGTCGGTGGAAGCAGAACACGCGGCGCGGGCGCGGATGCGGATCGCGCTCATCGCGGAAGTAGGTCTCCACGCCGGTGGATTCGTAGCGGAAGGGCAGCGGCCGGCCCGGCAGCCAGGGTTTGATGCCCGGCGGCAAACCGACGGCATAGCGCCCCGACTGCTCTTCGACATGGCTAAGCGTGTGGCCGGTGCGTTTGGCCTCGATGACGCCGAGCGCGCGGCCGTCCACCAGCAGCAGGTAATCGGCCTCGCCGGTGGTCATGACCGCCTCGCGCAGGGCCACACCACGGCCGGGGCGGCCGAAGAGGCTCATCCGGGCGCGGTCCTGCACCTCCCAGCCGGCATGCTGGAGCAGCTGGTCGATCTGTTGGCGAGCTAATACTTCGGGTGTCATGGCACTTGAAGAGATTATAACAAAACGATCTTGCCGGACATCTTACGAAATGGCGAATGTAGAGCGATTTGGTAAATCGCTCGCGATTTGCCAAGTTGCGAGCGATTTGCCAAGTTGCGAGCGATTTGCCAAGTTGCGAGCGATTTGCCAAGTTGCGAGCGATTTGGCAAATCGCTCTACACCGCCTCACTCCCCCACACCACCACATCAATCCGCCGCGCAAAATGCAGCAGCGCGGGCGGGCCGCCGATGGGCAGGCCGGCGGCGGCGAGCATCGTGTTTTCGGCGATCTCCGCCTCCGCCCGCTGCAGCGGCCACGGCGCGTGGTGGACTTCCGTCCGGCGCACCACCCC
>NZ_JACSRD010000128.1 GCF_014879935.1 Prosthecobacter sp. | reverse complement strand
GGTCGCCGCGAGCCGTGGCGATCCCGCGGTCGTCGTCGGCGATGGCCAAAGCACCATCGTGCAGCTCGTCGAGGACCAGTTGAACTCCGACCCGCGTCGCGGCGAGCTCGAAACCTGCCCTTGGGACAAGATCAACACGACAACCTGGGACCCGGTGATCCTCGCCGACCTGCAAAACCAAGGTCATCCGCCCGAGTCGGTGCCACACAATGGCGAACGCGTGCTGGTGGCCCGCTTTGCGAACTGGGCCATCGACATCACCGACGACGTGCATCCCACCGTGCGTGATCACGTCATCCTCGCCGCGAAGGTGGCCGGGCTCGACATCTGCGGCGTGGATGTCGTGTGCGAGGACATTTCCAAGCCGCTCGAAGAGCAGGGCGGTGCCATCGTCGAGATCAATGCCAGCCCCGGCCTGCTGATGCATCTCAAGCCTGCTGTGGGCAAAGTGCGCCCGGTGGGCGAGGCCATCGTGAACATGCTCTTCCCGGAAGGCGATGGCCGCATCCCGGTGATCGGCGTGACCGGCACGCAGGGCAAAACGACCACGGTGAAGCTTCTCGCGCACCTGCTGGCCTCCACGGGCAAATTCCTCGGCGTGTGCCACAGCGATGGTTTGCAGTTCGGTGAACGAAAAGCCGTCTCGAAGCAAGGCGACCGCCTTTTCGGCTCGCAAGGCGTGCTGCTGCATCCGTGGACGGAAATCGCCATTTGCGAGACAAGCGCCGAATCGATCATCCTCGAAGGCGTTGGCTATGATCGATGCCAGACAGGGATTGTTTTGAATGTCAGCTCTGATCACCTCGGCCTCGGCTACATCGACACACTGGAGCAGATGACGAAGGTGAAACGCTGCGTGGTGGACGTCGTGCTGCCTGGTGGCACCGCCATCTTGAATGCCGATGATTCGCTCGTGGCGGGCATGGCGGAGTATTGCAAAGGCAGCGTGCTGTTTTTCAGCCGTAATGCGGGGAATGAGGTGCTCGTGAAGCATCGCGACGCCGGCGGACGTGCGGTGTTTGTGCGTGAGGGAACCATCTGGCTCGCGGACGGCGTGGCCGAGCGTTCGTTATGCCCGCTCGCATCCGTGGCTGTGCCGCACGAGCGGCACTTCACGGCTCATGTGGAGGTCATCCTGGCAGCCACATCTGCGGCGTGGGTCCAAGCGGTGCCTGATGAGCAGATCGCGGACCGTCTGGCATCATTTGCGTGAATTGCTGACGGTGAGCAAAAAGCCCATGAGACAAGGCGTTTGCACCTTGTGAGTTATTTTGAATTCAATCCCGTGACAGGCGCATGACGGAGACGGGTGTGTGCATTCCTTCGTCGGAACGTGGTCTCCGCCTTCTTCAGGCAGAATGGAGCCGGCTCGGCATGACGGGCTGGGTGGAGGTGATCCCGGCGCAGGATGACACGGCCCGGCTCGCACTCACCGCCGTAGCTCGCGCATGGATGCCGGATTTTGACACGCTGGAGATCGCACGAAATCGCGGATGGGATGTGCATGCTGATGACAATGACCTTGAGCGCGAGATCTGGCTCACGCTGCTGCACAGTCCGGTGCCGGTGATGTTTCCGAGCGCGGCTGAGCTCGTATCATCCGTGCGCATCCGGCGAAACATCACCCGCAACGCCGCCCGCACGATGCTGAACTTCAACACCACGGCAGTTGAGCGGCCGGAGGACTGCTGGACGTATTCGGAAGACACCGGCTTCATCCTCCAGCCGGGATGCGATTTGATCGAATCGCTCATCAAGGCCAGCCAGCCGCCGCCTGGCGGCGTGGTGTACTCCTTCTCCTGCTATCGTGCCTCGGAGTATGTGGTGCTGCTGTCGATCGCCCAAGAGGCGAGGGAGCGTCATCCCGCGCTTTACGCCCGATTGCAAAAGCAGTGGCACACTCACGCGGTGGCCTCGCGACGCTTCCATGATGTCTTCATGGAGGAACTCGGAACCGTGGAGCAACCGCTGCCGATGCATTACTATGTGCCGGGCGACCGCGTGTGGTTCCGCAATCCGGACACGCTCTCGGATGAGGTGGAGGGCTTCGAGGGATCGTGGGTGGTTTATCTCGGTGGAGGCTTGTTTGCGAACTTTTGGAAGCGTGACCGGCCTTTCGATGTGCTGGGCAAATGCCTCGAAATCTACCACTGGCGTCATGGAACCGTCCGGGATGACAAAGGCGAGCTGCACATGGACGAGGGGCTTGTGGAGCGGTTCGTGGCGGAGACACGGGCCGATCCGAAGGCCTGCGCGGAGATCTTTGAGCGGATGCACCGCATGCGTGATCCGCTGGACGTGTATGCGGATGGCGGCTGCATGGATGCCACGCGTGAGTATCCGAAATTCATCCTCCCGCCGCACAGCACGATAATCCAGGACCTGGATACGCTGGAGTGGTGAATCAGAGGCGCAGGTAAAGCTTCCGCCGGTCCATCCACACGACGACGAGCAGGAGGAAAAGCAGGCTCGGCACGCCAGTCATGATCGTCTCCATCTCCGGCCCCAGCATCATCAGGTAGCGTTTGCCCAGATGAAGCTCCAGCGTCTCGGCCAACCACAGGTCCAGCGTGTGCCGCATGAGGTAAAAGGCGAGCGAGTTCATGCCGATGACGATGAAGAGCCACGCCCAGCGGCGATGCTGCTTCACATCCACGAGTTGATAGAGCGCCGCCAGCACCAGCAAGCAGCATCCGCCGCTCCAGAACACCCACGAGGGTGTCCACAAGTGCTTCACGATCGGGCACATGCCGCCAAAATGCATCGCGAGGCTCACCGGCAGGCAGATCAGGCCGGCCATGCTGAGGCGCTTGGAGGCTTGATCGCGTGATTTGAGCCACGTTCCAGCGATGAGGCCCAGGATCATCGTTGAGATGGTGGGGATGAAGTTGATCGTAGCATAGCCTCCGAGGTAGCCGACATACGGACTCGGACGCGGGAAGAGGTTCAGCAGCCAGACATCCAAAGCCCATCCCGCGTTGCGGTTGTGGTTCCAATGCGCGTAAAAGCCCTCGAAATCATGCTGCCATTCTTCAGGGATGTTCCAATCGCCCGGACTGGCATGCGGTGGCATCACGGGATACAAAACGTAGATGAGCCAGTGCAGCACCAAAAAGCCCGCGAAGCAGCTCCAGCGCCATTTGGGACCCGCAAAGGTCAGAGCGAAGACCACCATGTAGCCGAGGCCGGTCTGCGTGAGCGTTTCCTCAAAGGTCCAGTTTGTCATGTCACGCGTCTGGCTGCGCAAAAAGATGCCAAGGAAGATGAGCGCCAAAGACCGCCAGAGCGCATGCAGCGTCATTTTGAGCTTCGAATCGCCTTTGGAAGCCCGCGACGACACAGAGAACACCAGCGAGGCACCCGTCAAAAACGCGAACGAGGGATGAATGAGGTCATTCAATGAGCAGCCGACCCACGGCACATGCGCGGAATGAAAGCCGATGAACTGCCACACGCCGCTTTGAGGAAAATGCACCGCCACCTCGTCCAGCTCCAACAGGCGCAGGCCCAGCAGGAACATGACGATGCCACGATACACATCGAGCGAGGCGAGGCGCTGCATGGTTAGTAGTAGCGTTCGAGTTTCCGCCGGCTTTCGCGGTCGAGCGAGGCCACGTCGGGAATCAGGTAGCGGGTGCCTGCCTTGTCGATGATGACAAGGCGGGTGCCGCCGAGGCTTTGGATGCTTTCATCCGTCTCGATGCGGAAGACGGTCGGCCCGCGATCGGTCTCGACATGCCAGTCATGGCCGTCCGTGGCCCGTTTGATCGCCGTGATGCGCCTCACGACCGGGACAAACTCCCGCAGCTTCAACGCGGATTCGATCGCGCCACGTTGCTCAGCATCGAGCGTGTTCAAATCCTCGATGCTGGCCACTTCACGGCCCTTTTCATCGACGAGCGAGATCCAGTGTTGCGGCTCGGTGAGGGGGAAAAGCCGCACGGGACGCAGGTTGTCGTGTCGGACGCCTTCAGCGTCGATCAGCGAAAGATGGGAGCCTGTGGCGATGAGCTTCATGCGTGGTTGACCTCCTCCATGGCGGCGTGCAGGCGGGCATAGGTGCCGCTGTGTTTCATCAGGCTGTCATGCGTGCCGGTTTCGCTGATGACGCCGTTTTCGAGCACCACGAGGCGGTTCGCCTTCCGCAGCGTGCCGAGACGATGCGCGATGGCGATGGTGGTGCGGCCTTTGACGAGATGGTCGAGCGCCGCCTGGATCTCCCGCTCGGTCTCGGTGTCCACGGACGAGGTGGCCTCGTCGAGAATGAGGATCGCTGGATCGACCAGAAGAGCCCTCGCGATGCTGATGCGCTGTCTTTCACCGCCGCTGAGCTGCTGCCCGCGCTCGCCGACCATCGAGTCGTAGCCGTCAGCGAGCTTCAGGATGAACTCGTGCGCACGGGCTGCCTTGGCCGCGGCGATGATCTCCGCCCGTGTGGCCCCCGGTTTGCCGTAGGCGATGTTGTCCGCGATGGTGCCGAAGAACAGATACGGCTCCTGAAGCACGAGGCCGAGGTTCCGGCGGTAGTCCATCACGTCGATCTCACGCAAGTCGTTGCCATCGACGAGGATCGCGCCTTCGCTCACATCGAAAAAGCGGCACACGAGGTTGATCAGCGTGGTTTTGCCCGCGCCGCTGGGGCCCACGAGGCCGATCATTTCGCCGGGCGTGATCTTCAAATTGAGCCCGCGGATGATCTGGCGGGTGCCGTGGCGGAAACGCACATCCTTGAACTCGATCTCGCCCCGCAGGCGGCCCACTTTCCGCGTGTCCTTGTTCACCGGCATGTCCGGTTTCACATCGAGGATCTCAAACACGCGATGCGCACTGGCCGCTGCCCGCTGTGCCGAGGCCACGAAGCGGCTCATGGCATCGAGGCGGCTGTAAAACTTCGTCACATAGAGCACGAAGCCGGTCAGCACGCCCACGGTCGTGTGCTCGTGCGCCACGGCCCAGGCACCGACGGACCACACGACGAGCAGGCCGAACTCGGTGAGGAAGGCGATCGTCGGCTCAAAGAACGACCAGGTGCGGTTCACGCGGTCGTTCGTGTCAAAGATCTGCTGGTCATGCTGGCGGAAGCGTTCGATCTCCCGCTTTTCCTGCGCGAAGGCCTTCACCACGCGCACGCCGGGGATGGTGTCCGTCAGCACGCTGTTCATCGCGCTCCAGGCACGGCTGGCCGCGGCAAAGCCGCCACGCAAATGCACGCGCACCCATTGAACGAGCCACGCGACGACCGGCAGCGGTCCGAGTGCCGCGAGGGCGAGCACCGGATTGATCGTGAACATCACCCCGGCGGTGAAGATGATTGTCAGCAGATCGCACGCGAAGTCGATGAAGTTCACCGAGATGAAGAGCGAGATGTCATCCGTATCGTTGCCGATGCGGGAGATGAGGTCGCCGGTGCGCTTCTTGTTGAAGTAGCCCAGCGAGAGCGTCTGCAGATGCTCGAAAGTCGTGCGGCGCATCCGGCTGGTCACGCATTCGGCCAGACGGGCCACCACATACGTCGTGGCCCATTGCAGCATCCAGGTGAGCACTGCCGCGCCGAGCAGGCCGCCGACGAATTGATACACCTTCTGCACGTTGATCTCGTGCGTGGCGCTTTGCAGCGGGATGAGCACGTCATCGACGAGGGACATCGTCAGCCAGGGGCCCAAAAGGCTCGCCCCGGTGCTGGCGACGGTGAGTCCGAGGCCCACCAGCATCAATCCCAGCCAAGGTCGCGAGAAGGTGATGAGGCGCAGCAGCGGCTTGCCGGCAAACCGGGGCTCCGTGGAGGCGATCTCGGGCGTGAAAAGCTCCTCGTCATCGTCTTCGCCGCTTTCCACACCTTCTTCAGCGAGGCCACGCTGTTCTTTGAAGCGGCTGATGAAGGTCTCGACCTCACGCAGATGCCCGGCGGTGATGCGCCAGTGCCAGACGGCATTCCCGTCCTGCATGAGATGCAGCGCCGTGGTGGGGCCAAGTTCCTCCAAAACAAGCTCCTCCACCGCGGCGAGCTTCCATTCATGAAAACGGCCCTCCTCGATGTGCAGCAGCCGCTGGCTGGTCAACACGACGAGCCCGGCATGGAAGTGCAGGTTCCAGTCCAGGTCAGTCGAGAGCCTCGCCACCATGCGTTCTCCCGGAGACAGCCGCGATTCGGCGTGCTGGAGGAGACGTTCGGAGGTTTCGCGGGAGGATGTTTTCAAGCCGCGTAAATGTCCGCCACGTTCATCGTGAGCTTCACCGATTGAAGGGTGAAACTGCCTTTGCGATGCACCTCGGCCGGCTTGAGGCCTGTTTCGGGCCGGAAGATGGTGACGCTGGGCTTTTTGGGGTTGGGCCACACGACGACATACTCCTTCAGGGAGGCGATTGGGAGAAAGGCGGCAAGCTTCTCATAGTAGTCACGCTTCCACTCGGAGGACGCCACCTCGATGATGAGGGTGGGGTGCTCCTTGTAGAGCTCGTGTTTGTCCTTGGACGAGCAGGTGACCATGATGTCCGGGTAGTAAAACACGGTCTTGTCGTCCGTGAGCACCTTCAGCTTCATGTCGGACTTGAAGACACGACATTTTTTGCCGCGCAGATGGCCGTGTAGGACAGCGAAGAGATTTCCTGCGGCGATCTCATGTTTCTCGTTCGCTCCAGCCATCGCGAGGATGAGTCCGTCGAAATATTCGTGCTTCTGCTCCCGCTTTTCCTCGTCTTTGAGGTAGCGGTCCACGGAGATGAGCGGGGGATTCCAAATGTCCTCGTAGGGCATTCTGCGGGCGGTGGCAGGCATGGGCGGAGTGTAAGGCGAAGAACGGCTGCTGGCAAGAAAGCGCAATTTTGGCCGGTCCGGCGTCGTTCCCGCTCCGAATCCCCCTTGACGCTACATCCAGGCAGGGATTCTTCCGCGCCCCCACTCCCCCGCTTGTCCTCCGAATCCTCATCCTGCGAGCCCTGCACGACTCTCGTGCGGAAAATCAACGCCCTCCGCGGGCCGAACATCTGGGCGCGTGACACCATGCTCGAGTGTCGCGTGGAGTTCCCCGAGATCACCACTTTCGTCTCGAACTGGACCGACTGGCTCGTCTCCTGGCTGCCGGCGCTGGAGCCCACATTCAAAGAGGCTGCGAAGCCCGATGCGGACACGCTCGCGAAGCTGCTCGTGGACATCACGCTGCATCTGCAAAGCCGCACCGACTTGCAAGTGAGCTTTGGCAAGGTCATGCCCAGCAGCGAGGCGGGCGTGATGCGCCTGATCATTCAATTCGACGAGGAAGCCGTGGCCCGCGCGGCCTTTGAACTGGCCCGCCGATTGATCGATGCCGCGCTGCACGGCCATACCTTCGATGTGAACGCCGCCATCGAAAACCTGCGTGACCTCGCCCACGACATCTGCCTGGGCCCCAGCACGCGGGCGATGGTGGACGCGGCGAAGGTGCGCGGCATTCCCGTGCGTCGTTTGACGGAAGGCAGCCTCGTGCAGCTCGGCTGGGGCTCGAAACAGAAGAAAATCCTCGCCGCCGCCACCAGCCAGACCAGCGCCATCGCGGAAGACATCGTGCAGGACAAGGATCTCACGCGCCGCCTTCTCAACGAGGTTGGCCTGCCCGTGCCGCAAGGCCGCCCTGTCCGCTCCGCCGAGGATGCTTGGGCTGCCGCGAATGAAATCGGCCTGCCAGTTGTGGTGAAGCCTCGCGATGGCAATCAAGGCCGCGGCGTGGCCTTGAACCTTTTCACCCGCGAGCAGGTCATCAAGGCCTACGAGGCCGCGAAGGAGGAAAGTGACTCCGTGCTCGTCGAGCAATTCGCCGAGGGCGAGGACTACCGCGTGCTCGTGATCGGCAAGCAGCTCATCGCCGCCTCACGCCGCATGCCCGCGCATGTCATCGGTGATGGCGTGCAGACCATTCAAGAGCTCATCGCCGAGAAAAATCGTGACCCGCGCCGTGCCGCCGATCACGCGGCTGCCTTGAGCAAGATCCGCATCGACTCCGTGGCCATGCAGGTGCTCGCTGAGCAGGACGTGACGCCCGATTCCGTGCCTGCGAAAGGCCGCGTCATCCTCATCCGCCGCAATGCGAACCTCAGCACCGGCGGCACCGCGGCTGATTGCACGCCCGAGGTGCATCCCACCATCTGCGCCGCTGCTGTCGAGGCCGCGCAAACCGTAGGCCTCGACATCTGCGGCATCGACATGATTGCGCCGGACATCTCCGCGCCGCTCAGCCCGCGCAATGGCGTCATCATCGAGCTGAACGCCCGCCCCGGCCTGCGCATGCATTTGTATCCCTCCGAGGGCGAGCCGCGTGCCGTTGGCAAGGCGGTGATCGACACGATGTTCGCCGAGACCTGCTGCGGCCGCATTCCCATCGTCGCGGTGACCGGCGTGAATGGCAAGACGACCACCACGCGCTTCGTCGCCCATCTCATGCGCACGAACGGCTGGCGCACCGGCCTCACGAGCACCGATGGCGTCTTCGTCGATGATCGGAAGATCGACAGCGGCGATTGCAGCGGCCCGAAAAGCGCCCGCAGCATCCTGGCGTATCCGCTTTGTGATGCCGCCGCTCTCGAAACCGCCCGCGGTGGCATCCTGCGTGAAGGCCTGGCCTTTGATCACTGCGATGTCGCCATCGTCACGAACATCGGCTGCGGCGATCACCTCGGCATCAACGAGATCGACACGCCGGAGCAGCTCGCCGAGGTGAAGCAATGCATCGTGGCCGCCGTGCCGGCCCACGGCACCGCCGTGCTGAATGCCGCCGATCCGCTGGTGGTGAAAATGGTCGAGACCTTCCCGCGCCGGACCATTTTCTTCGCCCTCGATGGGGAAAATCCGGTGATCTTCCGTCATCGCATTCAGGGCGAGCGCGTGATCTTCGCCCGCGACGGCAGCATCATCCGCGCGGAAGGGCCGAACGAGGAGGTTTTCATGCCTCTGGCGGAAGTGCCGCTCACGTTGGGTGGAAAAATCGGCTTCCAGGTCGAAAACACGCTCGCGGCCAACGCTGCGATGTGGGCGCTCGGCGTGGATGGTGAGGTCATCCGCCGCGGCTGCCGCACGTTCATTCCGGGGCTCGATCAAAACGCCGGGCGCTTCAACGTGCTCGACTTGAAAGGCGTGACCGTCATCGTCGATTACGGGCACAATGTGGACGCCCTCAAGGCCTTGCTGGGCGGCCTGCGCCAGTTTCCGAATGAACGGCGTATCGTGGTTTACACTTCCGCTGGCGACCGGCGGGATGGCGACATCATCGACCAGGGCCGGCTTCTGGCCGCGGAATTTGATGAAGCCTGGCTCTACGAGGGCGATTATGTCCGTGGCCGTGAACCTGGCGAGATCATGCGCCTGCTTTCCACGGGTCTGAACGGCTCCTCGCGTGTCAAACGTGTCGAATCGGTCATGGGGCACCTCAAGGCAGTTGATCTGGCATTGGAATCCGCCAAGCCGGGGGATCTCGTCATGATCCAGGCCGACACCGCGGACGAGACCATCCTGCACATGCGGACGAATCACGGCGCGCGGTGATTATCCGCCGGCTGCCGGACGAAGTGCTTGCCAGATCGCTCGGGTTTCGGCTACTAGGATCGTCTCGCTCATGACGACGACCACCGCCATTCTTGCCAGCATCGCCTGTGGCTACCTTTGTGGCTCCGTGCCTTTCGGTTACCTCGCCGGAAAGCTGAAAGGCATCGACATTCGCAAACACGGCAGCGGCAACATCGGCGCGACGAACGCCATCCGCGTGCTCGGAAAGGGCATCGGCATCCCGGTGTTCCTTCTCGATGTCCTGAAAGGCTGGCTGCCAGTCTGGCTGGCGGCCGGCTGGATCGCACAAACCGGCACCGACGTCGAAGTGGTCACGATTGGAAAGGTTCTCACCGGCTTCGCCGCGGTTCTGGGCCACATGTTCACCTTCTGGCTCGGGTTCAAAGGCGGGAAAGGCATCGCTACCACCTGCGGTGTGCTGGCGGGCGTTTCGCTGGCAGGCATGATCGGTGGCTGGATCGGCTTTCTCACGTTTCTGTTCGCGTTTCGCTATGTGTCGCTCGGTTCGCTCGCTGCCGCGGTCGGCGTGCCCACGGCGATGGCCATCCAGATGCAGCGTGAGGGCCGCTGGGACTTTGTGATGCTCGGTTTTGGCATCGTGGTGATGATTCTGGCGTTTGTCCGCCATCGTTCGAACATCCAGCGCCTCATCGCTGGCACGGAGAGCAAGGCGTTCGTGAAGAAAGACCAGTTGCCGTCATGATCCAGTCCGCCACAGTCATCGGCGCCGGCAGTTGGGGCACCGCGATTGCCTCGATTTTGTCCCTGCGTGGCCTGAAGATGCAGTTCTGGGGCCGTGATGCCGCCTTGATGGACCAGATCCGGCAGACACGCCGCAACGAACGCTACTTGCCGGATCTCGTTTTGCCCGAAAACATCACGATCACCTCCGACCTCGACGCGTTGGAACCGGCGGACATGTTGGTTTTCGTCGTGCCATCGAAAGCCGTGCGCTCTACAGCCGAGCTCGTGGCCAAAACCAAGGCGGCCTCCCAGGCGCGTGTGCTCGTGTCGTGCGCCAAAGGCATCGAACTCGAAACCGGCCGCCGCATGAGTGAAATGATCGGCGAATCGATTCCCGGCATACCGCTGGCCGTTTTGACCGGTCCGAATCACGCCGAGGAGGTGGCGAACCGCCTCGCGACGGCCGCCGTTGTGGCGTGTGCGGATGCAGACATCGCCAAAGCCGTCCAAAGCTGCTTCACACTGCCGTTTTTCCGCACCTACACGACCGATGACATCGTCGGTGCCGAGTGGGCCGGGGCGATGAAGAATCCCTACGCCATCGCCGCCGGCATCGCCCTCGGTTTGAAGCTGGGCGACAATGCCATCGCCGCTCTCGTTACCCGAGCTCTTGCCGAAATGGTGCGCCTTGGCGTGGCTGAAGGTGGGAAGGCGGAGACTTTCTACGGACTCAGCGGAGTCGGTGACTTGATGGCCACGTGTTACTCCGAGCACAGCCGCAATCATCGCGTCGGCCTCATGCTCGGCCAGGGGCACCCGCTGGATGAGATCATCGCCAGCACGCGCATGGTGGCCGAAGGCGTGCCGAACACCGCCAGCCTTTTTCGAGCGTCGAAGCAGAGAAAGGTGCGCACGCCGCTGCTGGATGAGATCCACGCGGTGCTCCATGAAGGCAAGCCCGCCAAGGAGGGCATGAAGGCGCTCCTCTCCCGTGATCCACGTCCGGAGGCAGATTGATTCCCATGACTTCCGATCCCAACGGCTACGAACTCCTCGACAGCGGCTCGTTTCAGAAACTGGAGCGTTTCGGCAGCGTGGTGCTGTCCCGTCCCTGCGCACAGGCGGTCTGGCGCCAGACACTTTCCAAGGGCGACTGGCAAAAAGTGACCGCCACCTTCTTCCGCGAAGGCGGCAACCAATGGCGTGGTCGTGACAAGCTGCCCGAGACCTGGAGCATCGATGTCGATGGCACGAAGTTTCAGCTCAGTTCGACCGATTTCGGCCACCTGGGCATCTTTCCTGAACAGCGAGACCAATGGAAGCGCATCCGCGAAACCTGCGTGGCGTTCCGCAAGAAGCACGATCGGGCCCCTCGAGTGCTGAATCTCTTCGCCTACTCGGGCGGCAGCACCCTGGCCGCGGCTCATGCGGGTGCTGAGGTCTGCCACGTCGATGCTTCGAAAGGCATGGTCGATTGGGCGCGCAAGAACGCCGCGCTCAACGGCCTCGAAGACCGCCCGGTGCGCTGGATCGTGGATGACGTGACGAAGTTCCTCGAACGCGAACTGCGACGTGAACGCCAGTACGACCTGCTCATCCTCGATCCGCCGAGCTACGGCCGCGGATCGAAGGGAGAGGTCTTCAAGATCGAAAACGACCTGCCGCCGCTGCTGGCGCTGCTGGCAAAGCTGCTTTCGTCCGAGCCGCTTGGCGTGTTGCTTTCCTGCCACACGCCGGAATTGACGCCCCTTTCGCTGCATCATCTGCTGTTGCAGCAGTTTGCGAAGAAGGGCGGCACTTTGGAACATGGGGAGATGCAGCTCCGTGGTGCGAAGGACGTCCTGCCGGTTCCCAGCGGCAGCTTTTGCTGGTGGCTGGTCTGATCGCCTGCGACATTCGGCCCAATGCCCAGCTTTCTCCTCCGCCGCGCCCTCAGCAGCGTGATCGTGATCTTCTGTGTGATCTCGATCACGTTTGTCCTGGCCCGGATCACGAAGGGCGGGCCGTTTGATCGCGAGAAGGAGCCTCCGCCGCACATCAAGGAGGCGCTGCTGACACGCTACAAGCTCAACGGCACGCTCTGGGAGCAATACAGCGCCTATGTCGGCTCGCTGATGCGGTTCGATCTCGGTTTGTCCACCCGTTATCGGGACTGGCGTGTGTCCGAACTGCTTCAGCAGAAAATGCCGAACTCCTTCGCGCTCGGCGGTCTGGCCTTGGTGATCGCGAGCTGTGCCGGCGTGGGGCTTGGCAGCCTGGCGGCGATGAAGAAGGACACGTGGGTCGATCGTTCGGCGATGTTGTGCGCCCTGATGAGCATCTCAGTCCCGTCGTTCGTCAGCGGGCCGGTTTTGATCGCTGTGTTCGCGTTGTGGCTTGGCTGGCTGCCGGTGGGGGGCTGGGGCACGGCGCGGCAGATGATTCTGCCGGCGGTCTGTCTGGCGGCCCCTTACGTCGCCTACATCGCCCGTTTGATGCGCAACAGTCTGCTGGACGTGATGAAAAGCGATTTCCTGCGCACTGCTCGTGCGAAGGGTCTTTCTGAAACTCAGGCCGTGGTGAAGCACGCGGTCAAAGTGGCCATCCTGCCCGTCGTCACCTTCCTCGGACCCCTTGCGGCCCATCTGCTGACCGGATCGATGATCGTGGAAAGCGTCTTCAACATTTCCGGCGCCGGGATGATCTTTGTGAACTCGATCCAGAACCGCGATGTCTTCCTGCTCGGTGGCGCGGTGATCGTTTATTGCGTGCTGCTCGTGCTTTTCAACCTGCTGGTGGACGTGATCTACACGCTGCTGGACAAACGCATCCGACTCTATGCCTGATGCCGCCGCTCCAGCACGAATCCCGCGGCCGGACGGCTGGCAGATCCTGAAGCGCAACCGCGCGGCGATGTTCGCGCTGCGGTTTCTCGTTGTGCTGGCGTGCGTGGCCATCGTGGTGCCGATGCTGCTGCCGGCTGCGTTGAAAGTGACCAGCAGTGAATCCTTCATGCCGCCATCGGCCCGGCATCTCCTCGGCAGTGATGTGAACGGCCAGGACATGCTCTATCGAGTGCTGTCTGGAGCCCGAGTTTCGCTGGGGGTCGGGTTCATGGGGGCTGTGATCAGCCTCTTCATCGGGACGCTCTATGGCATGATCAGCGGTTATGCGGGCGGACGTGTGGATGCGTTCATGATGCGCACGGTGGAGGTGCTGCAATCCGTGCCGCGCATCCTCTTCATCATGATCCTCATCGCAGCGCTCGATGATTACGTGAAGGAGTGGGTCGATGGCT
Source organism: Prosthecobacter sp. (assembly GCF_014879935.1). Lineage (GTDB taxonomy): Bacteria > Verrucomicrobiota > Verrucomicrobiia > Verrucomicrobiales > Verrucomicrobiaceae > Prosthecobacter. Next base: position 10,770 of record NZ_JACSRD010000128.1, on the reverse strand, counting down.
GGCGTCTCGCCGCGCAGGCGGAAAACTGGAACCATGCCGCCTCCCTGATGAGTGATCTGCAGGCCTATTCGAAGGTGCTGGTGATGATCGTCTCGCTCGGACTGGTCGAGTGGCTGGTCATGGCGCGGATCGTTCGCGGCCAGGTGCTCGTCCTGCGTGAGCTGACCTTTGTCACCGCGTCGAAGGCCATGGGGCAGGGGAGCTGGGGTGTGCTGCGGCGTCATCTGCTGCCGAATCTGAGCACGATCATCCTCACCTACCTGACGCTGACCATTCCGGCGGTCATCCTGGATGAGTCCTTCCTCAGTTTCCTCGGGCTCGGCATCGAAGATCCGGCCGCGAGCTGGGGTTCGCTGCTGAAGGACGGCGCCCAGGTCATCAATCCGCTCGAAAGCAAATGGTGGCTGCTCGTTTTCCCGGCGCTGCTCATGGCCGCCAGCCTTCTGGCTCTCAACTTCCTCGGCGATGGCCTGCGGGATGCGTTTGATCCAAAGAGCGGGGAATGAAGTCAAAACGGGAAAAAATACCGGTGAGGATTGGCATGGGGCTTGCTTGATTGGGCCGATTCGTCTCGTGGGCCAACCATCTGCGGGGCGGACACAACCAACCATACCAACCAACCATGACCCATCCTGCGCCCTTGCGCCGCAGGCCCGGCCGCCTGCCGTTTTTCACGGCCTGTGCCGCGCTTTGCTGTGCCTCCACGTCGTTGCACGCCGCTGAAACGTCCACCATTCAGAGCGGAGACACCGCCTGGCTGCTGACCTCCACGGCCCTCGTCCTGTTCATGATGATCCCCGGCCTGGCGCTGTTCTACGCCGGCCTCGTGCGTTCGAAGAACGTGCTCTCGATCTTCATGCAATGCTTCGCGTTGACCGCCGTGCTGAGTCTTGTGTGGCTCGCGTGCGGCTATTCGCTCGCCTTCACCGGTGACAGCGGGGTCTTTGGCACCCTGGACAAGGTCTTCCTCAAAGGCGTGACGCCTGCCAGCACCTACGCTGCTTATCCGAACATCCCGGAACATCTGTGGTTCGCCTATCAGATGATGTTCTTCCTCATCACGCCGGGTTTGTTCATCGGGGCCTTCGCTGAACGCATGAAATTCAGCGCCATCGTGGTCTTCAGCGTGTTCTGGAGCCTGCTCGTGTATGTCCCGACCTGCTGGGGCGTGTGGCACAAGACGGAGTTCTTCGGCCTGAAGAACGTGATCGACCTCGCGGGCGGCATTGTGGTGCACATCACCGCTGGTGTCGCTGCCTTGATCGCCTGCATCATGGTGGGGCCGCGTCGCGGCTTCCCGCACACGCAGATGATGCCGCATAACCTGCCTTTCACCGTGGCCGGTGCTGGCATGCTCTGGGTGGGCTGGTTTGGCTTCAACGGCGGCAGCCAGGTCGCCGCCAATGGCAATGCCGCCATGACCGTGGTGGTCACCCACATCTCCGCCTGCGCCGCCTGCGTCGTGTGGTCGTTGATCGAATGGATCAAAGTCGGCAAGCCCAGCGCCCTGGGCATCGCCACCGGTTCCATCGCCGGTCTGGCGGCGATCACACCAGCCTCCGGCAAAGTCGGTCCTGTGGGTGCGCTTTGCATCGGCAGCATCAGTGCCCTGGTCTGCTGGTTCTTCTGCGCGAAGGTGAAGCAGAAGTTCAAATACGATGACTCGCTGGATGTATTCGGTGTGCATGGCGTCGGCGGCTTCGTTGGCACCGTGCTTGTGGCGGTGTTTGCGTCGCCATTCTTCGGCGGACTCGGCTATGCTGAAGGCGTGACCATGGGCGGACAACTCGTCACCCAGCTCCTGGCCTCGCTGTACACGATCATCCTGTCGGGGGGGATCACCTTCGGCCTGCTGAAGGCCATCGACGCCACCATCGGCCTCCGCGTGGACTCCGAGCAGGAGAACCAGGGCCTCGACCTCGCCGAACACGGCGAGTCCGGCTACAACGCGTGATTTGACTTCCAGCGTCCCACACACCGGCCGGATCACACGCGATCCGGCCGGTCTTTTTTTGTGGCGTCATTCGAGCAGTGATGAATCCCCGCTTGTCCGGCCGGAGCAGCGCGGCAGAATCGGGCATGATGGAAAACGAAACCACCACGGGTGAGATTTATGAGTTGCTGGACAGCGGCGGCGGACGGCTGCTGGAACGAGCCGGCGGTCTCATCACGTCGCGGGCCTGTCATGCGGCTTGGTGGCGGCGGAAACTCCCGGGTGCGGAATGGCGCAAGGCTGTGGAGCTCAAACAAGCCCTGAAGGAGCCAGTGAAGGTGAAGATCGGGCCGGTGCGGTTTCAATTGAGCCCGGGCGGCAGCCTGCGGGCACTGGCCCCGGAACTGGAGGAGCTGTGGGAGGAGGTGCAGGGCCTGTGCGCGGCATTTGTGGACAAGCAGCGAATGGCTCCGCGCGTGCTGAATCTGTTTGGTGGCGCGGGCGGGGCGACGATTGCCGCAGCCCAGAGCGGCGCGGCGGTGGCGCACGTGGACAGCTCGGCGGAGGCGATCAAACGGGCGCGGGATCATGCCGCGTTGAACACGCTGGCCAATCGCGACATCCGCTGGGTGGTCGATGATCCCGTGAAGTTCGCGCAGCGTGAACGCACGCAGAACAGCCGCTATGACGTGATCGTGATCGATCCCTTCACGCCGAAGGATGCCAAACGCGGCGCTTTCGAGCTGGAGCGCGATCTCGGGCCGCTGCTGGGCACGGTGAGCGGCCTGCTTTCCGACAAGGCGGCTGGCGTTGTTCTTTCGTGCCGGCAGGGATCTGTTTCACCCACAACACTGCTGCATCTGATGAAGCAGGAGTTCAGCATTTTCGGTGGCGTGATCGAGAGCGGCGAGGTTCTGCTGACCGGACCGGAAGGCTCCACGGTGCCTGCGGTTCCGAGCGGGGCGTTTGCGTGCTGGTTGAAGGCGGTGGCGTGATGGACTGATGAGAGTTGCGTGATGCAAAGCGGTGCGATGCGGCGTTTAAGCTGCCTCCCATGATCCAACGACTTTTCTTCTTCGCCCTCTGCGCGGTGAGCGTGCAGGCCCAGCTCAGTCCGAACGGTGCCACCGCGTCCTTCAAAGGCAGTTTGCCGCCGAAATCAGTCGCCGCGCTTTCCGCAGATCAAGAAGCGGGCCTCGAATCACGCCTCAAGGGCCTCACGGCCGATTTTGCCGCAGTGAAGAAGCACAAGCGTGCCGCAGATGCCGAGATCTTCCTCAAAGCGGTGCGCTATGCCCTCGAGTTCGACGAATGGTATGACAAGAAGCCCGAGGATGGCCTCAAGAAGGCGAACGCCTTGCTCGACGAGGCCGCGAAGCGTATCGACGGCCTCAAAAAGAACCGAACGCCCTGGCTCGAAGGCAGCGGGCAGAAGGTGCTCGGCTTTTACTCGAAGCTCGACGACTCCGCGCAGCCCTACGGCGTCGAAATTCCCGAAGGACTCGATTACAAAGCGAAGAAGACGCCCATGTGGATCTGGCTTCACGGCCGTGGCGACACGGCGACGGACCTGCACTTCGTTTACAGCCGCCTCATGGCGAAAAAGCCCGGCCAGTTCCAGCCTGCGGGCACCATCGTGATTCATCCCTTCGGCCGCTACTGCAACGGCTGGAAGTCTGCCGGTGAGGTGGATGTCTTCGAATGCCGCGACGATGCGATGAAGCGCTTCAACATCGACTCGAACCGCGTCGCCATCGCCGGATTCAGCATGGGCGGCGCAGGTGCGTGGCATCTCGGCGCGCATTATCCCGACCAGTGGGCCTGCGTGCATACCGGCGCCGGTTTCGCCGATGTGAAACGCTACCAGAAGCTCACGCCGGACAAGTATCCCGTGTGGTATGAGCAAAAGCTGTGGGGCTTTTACGACGTGCCTGACTATGCGCGAAACTTCCTCAACGTCCCGCTCATCAGTTACAGCGGCGAAAACGACGCCCAGCGCGACAGCGCCGAATACATGATGGAAGTGCTTGCGAAGGAAGGCATGAAGCCGCCGCACCTCATCGGCCCCGGCATGGGCCACAAGTATCATCCGGAGACGATCAAAGAAGTGCAGGCTTGGATCGAAAAGGCCGTCGCGAAGGGTCGCGAGCTGTTTCCGGACGAAGTTCACATCCAAACGAAGACCCCGCTCTATGGCCGCGTGAAGTGGGTGAACCTTCACGGCCTGGAGGAGAGCTGGAAGGACGCCCGCATCGACGCCAAAGTGCTCGACGGCCAGACCATCGAGATCAAGACGAGCAACGTCTGCCGGATCGTCCTCTACCCGCCGCCGCAGGCTCGCAAGGGCGGCGGCAAGGTGAAGGTCATCGTCGATGGCAATGCGCTCAGCCTCACGGTCGGCCCCGAACTGCCGCAGTTCGAGAATTTCCTCAGCGCCGGACCTCGCGTGCCGAACTCGCTTTGCCGTCTCATCAAAGAAAACGGCCAGTGGCGTGACTTTGGCAATGCCACCCCCTTCCAGCACGAAGGCCCGGAAGGCGGCAAGCCCACCTCGCATCCCGGTTTGATCGACACGGCCTTCATGAAGCGCTTCCTCGTCGTGCTGCCGGATGGCAAATCATCCTCCGCCGCGGTCGATGCCTGGGTGAAGACCGAATCCGAGCACTTCCTCACCCGCTGGCGTGGGCTCATGCGCGGTGATGTGCGCGTGGTGAAGGCTTCCGAAGTGAAAGACATTTTCGCCGAAGGCAAAACGCAGGGCCTCATCCTCTGGGGCACGCCGGAATCAAATTCGTGCATCAAGGCCGTGCTCGGCGGCCTGCCGCTCACTTGGGACTCGAAGAAGGTCGGCATGAAATCGAAGGACAGCTTCGGCGCGGCCACGCATGTGCCCGTTTTGACCTATCCGGCGCTCAAATCAGCCGGATTCGAGGTCGTCATCAATTCCGGGCTCACTTTCCGCGAGGCGCATGACCGCACGAACTCGCTGCAAAACCCCAAACTGCCCGATTGGGCCATCCTCGACATCACCCAGGCCCCGAACGCCGAATCGGCCGGCAAAGTCGTCGCGGCGGACTTCTTCGATGATCGCTGGCAGGTGAAGAGGCCTTGAATGCCGCCGGGGGAAGTCTCGGCTGGCATGCATAGAGGCGATAACAGGGGAGGGAAGGATGTTCGGGTTGCCGCAGGTGGCTTGATGTTATAATTTTCATAACATCCCTCCTGTGGCTCCTTCCATGAAAAGACTGTTTGCCCTCTCAGCGCTGCTCCTCGGTGCCGGCGTTCACGCGCAAACGGTCGAACTGGTCCAAATGCCGTTCGCTCGGCTGATGGCACAGGTGGACGAGGGAGATGCTGCGGCAATGGTGCAATTGGCGTCGCGTTACAAGCTGGGCACGGGCATCATTCACAACGACGCCAAATGCCGGGAGCTCTACCAGAAGGCCGCGAAAGCGGGAAATCTCGCCGCCATCGGAGTCTGTGCGGCCAATGGCTGGGGAAGTCCCGCTGATCCCAAGCTCGCCTTTGCGAGTCTGGAAAAGGCCAGCAAAGCGGGCGACCTGACCGCGATCCGCCAGCTCGGGCGTCTGTACGCTTCGGGCATTGGCTGCAAGATCGACAAGGCTCGGGCCTTCGAGCTCTACCAGCAGGCGGCAGCGACCAAGGACCCGGCGGCATTGTACATGCTGGCACTCGCCTTTTGCAACGGTGTCGGCACGAAGGCCGATCCCGCCCGCGGGTTGGAGATCATGGAGCAGGCGGCGCGCTTCAGCAGCGTGGTGAAGGTGAACGTGGGTGAGCGCTACGAGAGCGGTACCGGTTGCAAGAAGGATCCCAAGCACGCGAGACAGCTTTTTCATGAGGCCGCCGAGGAGGGCTATCCACGCGCCTTCTGGATACTCGGCTACCGTTACCTCGCGGGCGAAGGCGTGACGCAGGATGTGACCCTGGCGGTCAGCTACTATCATCGGGCCGCGCAGCTCGGTGATCTCGCAGCGATGTCCGCTCTTGCCCGCGCCTATCGTGACGGCACCGGTGTGGAAAAGGACCTCCGCAAGTATGTGGATCTCATGCGCCAGGCCGCCGAAGCCGGATTCGCCGACGCCTGGACCGGCTTGGGTCTTTATTATGAGGAGGGCCCCGAAGGACAGCCGGATCTGGAGAAGGCCCGGGAGTGCTTCCAGAAGGCCGCAGCCGCCGGCAGCGGCTTCAGTTACAACAGGCTCGGGCTCATCTACGAACGCGGCACCGGGGTGGAGCGAGACATCGGCAAGGCAGTCGAGTACTTCACCAAGGCTGGCGACGCTGGCGAGGGCCGTGGCTACTCCAACCTCGGCAACCTCTACTGGTATGGCAACGGCGTTGAAAAAGATGACGCCCGCATGATCGAGCTCTTTGAGAAGTCGATCGCGCTCGATGATTCCTGGGGCTGCCACCATCTTGGGCTCTGCTATGAGCAGGGCAGGGGTGTCCCGCAGGATTTCCTCATGGCGCGTGACCTGTACACCCGCGCTGGCGATCTTGGCGATTCCCGCGGCTACACCCGGCTGGCCGATCTCCATGAGCACGGGCGGCTTGGGCCCATCAACAAATACGGCGAAGCCAACAGGTGGTTCCTCAAGGCCGTCGCAGCCGGAAGCGGGGAGGCCTGTTACAGACTGGGTCACAACTATCGCTACGGCCGCTGTGAGGAGGGCAAACCGATGCTCGAAAAGGCTCATGCCTTCCTGGTCCAGGGTGCCAAAATCGGAAACTCGTTCGCGATGGTCGAGCTCGCCGATTTCATGATTCAAGGCATCGGGGGATGCGAGAAAGATCCCGTCGCTGCCGTGGATTGGCTCACCAAGGCCGCTGAAAATGGCTGTGCGGTGGCCCTTTTCCGGCTCGGTGAAGCCTTCTTCGAGGGCGTCGGGGTGAAGCGGGACTACGAACGCGGCCTCTCACTCCTCCGCGCCGCAAGTGCGCAGGGCAACATTCCTGCCACCCGCAAACTCGGATACTGCTACGAGAACGGCATCGGCGTCGCCGAAGACCTCACGACGGCACGCCTTCTTTATGAACTCGGCATCGCCCTCGGCGATGACATCGCCCAAGGCATGCTGCGCGACTTGAAAACCAAGATCGCCATGCGGGACCCCTCTCCCCACATCCAGAACTTCTCCCAGCCGCCCGTCCCGAAACCCGGTCAAGCCTCGCTCCTCAAATCCTCAGCTCCCTCCGGCCGGGCGGTGCATCTGAAACCTGCGGGACGTTGAGCGTCACACAGTTGGACGGGCTTTGAGACCTGGAAAGGCCCGAGGGCCAGCAGCAGGTGAAGCGGTGACCTGTTTTGTTCATTGGAAATGAACGCGGAGCTTGACGGAGGGCGGCTCTGTCCGCGAAGGTACCGCGTCAACCCCTGACCGCTGCTCTGCGATCATGCCCGAGACCCCGTCCCAAGCTCCCACTCTTTCTGATCCCGCCATTCAAGCTGCTCGTGAAGCGGTGGAGGCGCAGCGTGAGGCTGTGAAGCAGTACCCGGGCAAGGCGCCCGCGTTTGCCCGTGCGTTGAACACGCTGGCGAACGCCCTGCGCGAAGCAGGTGACGTCCCGGGCTCGGAAGCGGCCTATCGCGAGGCGTTGGAACTGGGCGACTCGTTGCAACTCCCTGCCGATCTGATCGCCGACACGCGCACGAGCCTGGCGACGCTGCTGGACTTCACCGGCCGCGAGGCTGACTCGCTGCCGTATTATGAGGAGGCGATCAGCAACCATGAGGCGCTCGGTGGCGAAAATCTTGAGGTGGCCGCGCAACTGCGGAACAACCTGGCGATGACCTACAAGAGCATGGGCAAGTATGCGCTCGCGGAGCAGCATTATCTGCGTGCGTTGGAGACGCTGGAGAACAAGCGCGGACGCCAGTCGGAGTCCGTGGCGTGCGTGTTCAACAATCTGGGAAGCCTGTATTACGCGGCCGGCTTCCCCGACCAGGCCAAGGAGATGTTCGAGGACGGCCTGAGCATCCGCCGGAAGGTGCTGGGCGAGCAGCATCGCGATGTGGCGCAGTCCTTGTGCAATCTGGCGACCGCGTGCCACGAGTTGAAGGACAACGAGGCCGCGCAGCAGCATTTTGAGAGCAGCATCGCGATCCTGGAGTCGCAACTGCCGGACGAGGCGAACAGCTACGAGGCCGTGGGCATGGATTATGTCGCGATGCTCGACAGCATCGGCGAGACGGCGAAGGCGGAGGCCTTCCAGAAGCGCATCGACAAGGCGCTCGCGGCGGTTTGATCATCGCGGCGTTTGCCAAACGCATCCATCCGCGTGAAAGGTGACGTGAATGGCTCCCCCGTCTGAACGCCCCGAGAAAATCTGGACCGGCACCGCAGTGTCGGCGGGCGTGGCACATGCGGTGGTGCATGTGTTGAAGGACCATTTTGACGAGCCGGACGACGACAGCATCGAGCCCGGCACGGAGGAGCATGAGATGCACCGCCTGCATGCGGCGCTGCAGGCCACGCGGGTCGAGATCGAGGACTTGCAACGCATGATGGGCGGCGAGCAGGGCAGCGCCGAGAGCGAGATCTTCGAGACGCATCTGCTGATCCTGCAGGACACCACGATTTTGAAGCAGACCGAGAAGGCCGTGCGTGAGAAGCAGGTCTGCGTGGACTGGGCTTACTACAAGCTGATGTGCAAGCACATGGACGCGCTGCGCGGCCTGTCGGATGCCTACCTGCGGGAGCGTTTCCTCGACATCAAGGACGTGACGCACCGCGTGATGCGGCATCTGCGCGGAGAATTGCTCGAGCACCCGATGTTTGACGAGCCGGTGATCGTCGTCGCTCATGACCTGACGCCGTCCGACACCGTGCAGATCGATCGCAGCAAGGTCCTCGGCTTTGCCGTGGAGACCGGAAGCGCCGTCTCGCATGCGGCGATCATCGCCCGCTCGCTCGCCATCCCTGCGGTCGTGAAACTGCATGGCATCTGCGACGAACTGCACAGCGGAGACACCGTCCTGCTCGATGGCGAGGGTGGAAACCTGATCCTGAACCCGACGGCGGAGACACTTTCACGCTATCGCAGTCGCGAGGAGCAGGCGGAACGGCGGGAGGACGTGTTTCAACTGGAGCGCCATGAGCCCGCGCTGACGAAATGCGGCTCCGCCATCTGCGTGGGTGCGAATGCCGAGTTCGTCGAGGAGGTGGGCATCGTGCAGGACAGCGGAGCTGAGGAAGTCGGCCTGTTCCGCACGGAGTTCCTGCACTTGGAGAATCCAGACGCGTCAGAGGACGAGCTGGCGGCCGCCTACGGGCAGGTGGTGCGTTCGCTCGCTCCGAAGCGGGTGGTGTTCCGCACGCTCGACCTGGGCGGAGACAAGGTGGATGAACGTCTTGCGGTGGAGCCGGAGCCGAATCCCTTCCTCGGCTGGCGTGGCATCCGCCTGTCGCTGGGCCGGCTGGACCTCTTCAAGCGTCAAATCCGCGCCCTGCTACGTGCGGCGACGCACGGCCGTGCGGGCATCATGTTTCCGATGGTTTCGGGCGTGCAGGAGGTCATCGAAGCGAAGGCCATCCTCAATGAATGCGCGGAGGAGCTCGCCGCCGAGGGGGTGGACGTGCCCGATGAGATCGAAATCGGTGCGATGATCGAGATTCCCAGCGCGGCGTTGTCGGCCGACTTGATCGCTGCGGAGGTGGATTTCCTCAGTCTGGGCACCAACGACCTGATTCAATACACGATCGCCGTGGACCGGTTGAATGACCGCGTGGCGGCGCTTTACCAGCCCACGCATCCGGCTGTCCTGCGGCTCATCGGCATGTCGGTCACCGCAGCACGCGGGGCTGGCATCCGCATCGGCATGTGCGGGGAGATGGCCTCCGACTTGCGGCTCACCCCTCTCATGATTGGTCTCGGTTTGAACGAGCTGAGCGTCGCCACCACCCAGATTGCCCGTGTGAAGCATGCCGTGCGGCGGCTTTCCGTGCTGGAGTGCGAAGATCTGGCCCGTGCGGCGCAGAAATGCACCAGCCCGGCCGAGATTCTGGCTCTCAGCCGGGCTGTGGCGGACCGGTGCTATCCCGAGTTGTTCGAGTAGCCCGTGGTTTTGGGGCAAATCAGGCGGCGAGCTTGCTGGCGCGGGCTTTTTTGGCTGGTTTGACCGGTTTCGGTGCCAGCGTGGGGCGGAAGGCATCGCCAAACAGATACTGGCGGGCGCTGTCCACCTGGCCCATCACGCGCCGGTGCCATTTGGCGTATTCCTTGCCCAGGCGTTCCTCGGAATCACCCTGCTGCAGGGCGCAGTCCAGGCTCATGTGCTCGGAACTGAGCTCAAAGTGGAAGGTGATCTCCGGGATGTGCAGTTCGACAGCTTCGAACATGTCCATCACGCGGGCGGCGTAGCTGGTGTCCCACACTTTGTCGTCCTCGTCGTAGCAACTGGTCACCAGGTGGGCGATGAGATACTCCGCATTGTCAGAGAACACCTCGGACGCGTCGATCACCGAATCAAAGCTTTCGCGGTCGGCTGTGACAGGCAGCACCACCGAGACGGCCACGCCGGCTTCGTGGAGAATCTGCTCCATGCCGGAGCCCTGGTAGAACTTGTTGAAGAACTCGCCGAGGCCTGTCGCCACATCCATGATTGTGAGCGGGGCGGCATCGACGTTTGCCAGGAACTCCCTCGGCGTCAGCGAACTGGCGTCGAGTGTCTTGGCTCCGGTTTCGGAGATGGCATCCTCCTCGGTGAGGGAGAGGATCTGATGGGCGACACCATACTGCTCAAGATAGCGGTGGAAGCAGAGCGCCAGGGTGCTCTCTGTCTCTTATACACATCTGACGCTGCCGACGACGGA
>NZ_JACSRD010000221.1 GCF_014879935.1 Prosthecobacter sp. | reverse complement strand
GCTGGCGGGGCAGGGGCGTTTTGAGCGGAGGCGATGGAGACGGAGGCCAGGAGGGAGATCAGGGCGGAGAAACGACGATGCATGCGGGAGGGTGGGAACAAAAGGTTTGCCGGAGCGGGTAGGACGGGACTGGCGCTGCTTTAACGCCCGCCTTGGTCGTCTTTCTCGATTTTCTCGAAGATGCTGCGGATGGCGGTGCGGCGGTCTTCTTCAGAGGCGTTGCGGAACTTTTCGTCGCTGAATTTCTGCCGCAGGGCATCGCGGAATTTGTCCCGCGCCTTCTCAGAGAGGGATTCGTATTTTTTGCGATCCTCCTCGCTGGGGCCGCGATTGCTGCGGCTGTAACGTTCTCCTCCAGGGGGAGGCGGGCCGCCGGGCGGCGGGCCGTCGCGGCGTTCGCTCTTGTCCTTGCGCATGTCGTCCTTGCTCAGGGTGGTGTGGCGGATGCTGAAGGTTTCGCCGCCGATGGCGATCTGTGCCTGGGCGTAGTCGATTTTGTCCGAGGGGCGGGCTCCCACGAGCTTCCAGCCTTTGAGGTTCGGCTCCTCGGACACCACGATGGACTGCTTGGCGTTCTTGTCGAAGATGGTGACGACGGGTTTGCCGTCCACGTAGGCCATGCCGGTCAGCACGAGCGAATCAGAGACGCTGACGATGCGGGTGAAGGGGGAGTTTTCGACGACTGCCGTCAGCGTGTTCGGGTCAAACGGCTGTGGCAGGTCAGGATCCGCTGGAACCGAGGCAGCGGCGACGACGGGAGCTGGTGGGCTCAGATCATCCCCGGGAAGGGGAATGAGGTCCGCCGTGGTGAGCGGCGGTTCAGTGGTGGCGGCAGCCTCCTGGGCCTGTGCCTGGAGCACTCCCAGCAGGACGCCGAAAATCAGGAAAAGCGCTTTCATGGTCAAAATCCGTTCTCGGGTTTGAACCAGCGGGCCAGCACGAGGTTGCACAGCACCTGCGGCGTCTTTTCCTTGGCCCGGGAGTCGAGCTCCAGCTCGATCTGCTTGATCGCCTGGAACTTTTCGGGGGATTGCAGCGTCGCCAGCCAGGCGAGCACGTTGGTCTGGTCGCCACGCAGCCTCACTTCGATGGCGGCTTCGCGATAAACGGCGGCGTTTTGCTTGCTGTCGTTCGATTCGGGCAGCAGCACGGGTTGTTTCTGGAAGGAGAACTCGTAATCGAGCGCCACGTTCTGGATTTCCTCCAGCAGCAGGGCCTGGGCGGTGCCGAGGCTCTCGGTGGAAGGCATGGTGTCATTCAACCAGCGGGCGCGTTTCTCCCAGAACTCACGATCGGCCAGATAACCCTCATTTTCGCGCTTCTCGCTCTCCAGCGAGGCGATCTTGGCCAGGGCGGCCGTGCGGCGGTCGAGGAACTGCTTGAGCAGGATGAACGTGGCCATGAGCAGCAAGGCGCCAATGCAGGCGGTGAGCAGCTTTTTTTCACGTTGGGTCAGGGCGAGGGCCATTCGGGCGGAAAGGTATGAGATCGATGAATTGGGAAGGTCAGAGCAACTTGCCCTGGGCGCGGAAGGTGGCGGTGGTGCCTTTCAGTTCCGGGCGCGGAGCCGTCCACTGATAGCGGCTGAGGACACGGTTCTTTTTGAAGTCCTCGATGAACTGGAAGGCGAGCTGCGCATCCCGAGCCTCGCCACGGATCTCGATCTCGCTGCCCTTCACCTCGAACTCGCGGATCACGATGCCGCTGCCAGGCATGATGCGGTTGATCTCAGCCAACAGGAAAAGCGGGTAGCGCTTTGGTTCGATCGCCGGAGCGAGGGCTTTCCAGCGTTCATTGGCCTTGCGCACGGCGGCGGCAGGTTCGCTGGTGAGAGCCACCTCCTCGGCAAGCTCGGCCGCCCGCTGTTCCTGGTAGCGCAGGTAGGCGAAGGCCAGGAAGGCCAGGGACAGATACAGCATGCCGCCGAGGATCAAGGCGCGGGTGATCTTGCCACGGCGGACGCTGGCCGTTTGCGCCTGGCGGATGCCGGCCGGGAGCATTTTGGTCCACGAACGGGTGTCCAGGGCCGTGTTCGGTGCCAGTTCGGCCACGATTCGCGTCGGCAGGTCGATCACATCACTGAGACGGGTGGCAAGAGTCTTGTCGAAGCTGCCACCGATCAGCGCCACACCCTCGATCGTGCCGACGCCAAGGTCGGCCTCCAAGCTCAGGCGGGCCAGCGTGATCTCCAAGGCCAGCGTCTCTTCGTTCAGCGGTGCCTGGGCGAAAATGTGACTGTGGTAGAGCTTGCCCTGGTGGCTGGCGGCCAGAACGAGATCGCCCTGTTCCTCCACAATGACCAGGTGGCCGGCGGGAAGCTGCGCCAGACGGAGTGCGGCGGTGTAGTCGCTGGCATGCTCGGCTGCGAGCGCCTGCGGGAAGGGATCGGCGAGAAGATCGACACTGATCACGCTCTGTCCGGCTGAGGTGCCTAGCAGGTGCCAGCGGTAGTTCTTCCCTGCGGAATCCTGTTCCAGCTTGAAACCCCGGCGCTCGAGTTGCGTGACGATGATCTGCTCCAGCAACTCGCTGTCGGTTTGCGGCAGAATCAGGCCGATGGTGCGGCAGGAGGCGGCAGGCAGGCCGATGATGAGCGGTTTTCCCAGGTGCGAGGTCTCTGCCGGGCTTTCCACCGCCTCCGCACTGGCATTCGCACGCGGTTTCCAAACACGCCAGGCGGCATCAGGAGCGGGAAGGAGCAGGGTGGCGGCGGATAAGGACATTCAGGTGTGTTAAAAAGGCGTTTTTAGAACGTGGGGGCGGCCGGGAAGTTGCGGCGGAGAATGACGAATGTGGACGGACCGCTTGGGGGATTCGTCCGGGCCTCGAATCACTCTTCCATCCTTCCCAAATAGGTGACAGCCCCCGTCTCCGTGTTTCTGCGGGTCACCACGATGATCTTGGAGCGCTTGTCACCCACCCAGCCGATGCTGGTGATGCGGCGCAGGGTCGTGTCGTCATCGTTCACAATGCCCCGGATCGAGGCAAGGCGGTCTCCGCTCAGTCCGAGGAGCTGGTAGGCCTCCTCGTCACGGATGCGGCGGTCGTCCTCCGTGGCAGGAATGCCATCGGCGCCGTCTCGTTCGGAGATGAAGCGCGCCACATCGTTTTCAGAGGCGCCCGTGACCGCCAGCAGCACGTCCTTGAAAACGGTGCGCAGGTCGATCTGCCCCTCGCCATACACGCTGAAATACTCGCGCCACTCCGGTTTGTGACGGTCCACGGCATCCATGCCACGAACGAGGAGCATCTCGTCCACACGGATGAAGCCCTGGTTGCGCGGAGCGTCGTAAATGCCGAGTTGCTGGTAGTAGTCCGCCTCGGCGCCGTTTGCGCGTGGCGTGTTGTCGTTATCGACCCAGTCGGCCAGGGAATCGGCCGCGATGGCGGCCTGGTCGGCGTTGAGCTGCCAGTAGATGAACAGATTGTAGATCGCCTCGCGCAGGCGCTCGTCGGTGGCGTAGTTGATCGGGATGCGGGCGCCTTCGTAGTTGATGACCACGTCGAAGCCACTGTCCGGGCCAATCTTTTGTTTCAAAACCACGTCCCCGCGCCGTGTGTTCGGGTGCAATCCGACAGCCAGGCCGCTTTCCGCCAGATGCAGGGCTTTGAACTGATAAGCGGCCTGCAGCGACTCTCGTGCGCTGGAGCGGATGTACTCCACCACGCCCATCACGGTCACAGACATGAGAAGGACGGCCCAGATCATGAGCATGAGCGCCGATCCGCTCCGGGAGCGGCGGTCAAATGGCCGGTCTGTCCATCTCGTGTTCATCGTCAGGTTCTTCATGCTTCAACGTCCTCCTCCTCCGGGAGCACCGCCTCCTCCTGGAGGCTGGCCGCCACCGGGGCCACCGCCACCAGGTCCGCCACCTCCACCTTGTCCACCTTGAGATCCGCCAGGGCCTCCACCACCACCTCCGCCTGAGCCGCCGGCACTGCTGGTGGAGCTTGATTGACTCTGGCTGCTGGAACTGCTGCTGCTGCTCGAAGGCGTGCGGCCGGCCGTGATGGTGAGCACCGGTGCGGTGTAAACCATGCGGATGGGCAGGGTGCGGTTCTTGAGCACAAGTTGCCCCTCGATCAGGTCCGGCCAGGCCGATTTGCTCCACTCCTCATACCAGGTGTCCTCCTTCTCCACGTAGAACCGCCATTTGAACGACACCACATCCGGGAGCAAAGGCATCCAGTAACGTCCTTCCTCATCGGGCGCATACAGCCCGGTCGTTTCCTGCCGGATGCCGGTCTGCTGGTCATCCGTCTTCGGGATGATGTCGGAGCGTGACAGGCTCAGGTAATGCAGCGGCATGTTGTTCTCATCCGTGATGCCGTCCGGATGCGGGCGGATGCGCAAAATGGTATCCTTTAGCGTGATCGGGCTCATGCCGACGGGAAAACAGTCCGGTGATCCGGCCACCGTCAGCTCCTGAATGACCGGCTCGGTGTTCTGCACCATCTTCAGCGTCAGCGTCGCCGTGCTGGGCAGGGTGGCGAAGGTACGGCGGCTCAATTCGATGAAACGGTTCACGGCATCGCTCTCCCGCTGCATCTGCTCGATTTCGGAAGCCCCGCGCATCGATCCGCGGATGATCGCAAACAGCGTCACCGTGATCATGGAGAGGATCGTGATGCCGATCACGACCTCGATCAGGGTGAAGGCCGCGGGCCGTCTATTTCTGCGCCGGTTTGTAAACATAGACGCTGAGGGTGTCCTCCTGCGGCACTTCGTTGAAGCTGGACGTCGCGACGACGGTGAGGTTGTGGATGTCGCTCAAAATGCTGCCGTTGGTCGTCTTCAGGGCCACGGGCTCCGTGGAGCTGGTGTAGGTGATGCCGTAGGTGGTGTCCATGGCGCTGGTGCTCATCTCGGCCAGGGGCTTGCGGCGGACTTCTTCGAGAAAATTGCGCATGCCGATGCGGATGATCTGGTCACGGCGGAGCAGATTGGCCGTCTCCAGCGCCTGATTGAGCGATTTGGCCAGCCCGAGCACCGCGATGGCGAAGATGCCCAGCGCGAGCACCAGTTCGAACAGGATGTAGCCGGGGCGGCGGGATGGAGGCGGGCATTTCATCGCACATCGACGCTTTCTTTGACGATGTCGGCCGTCAGCGCCCCGAACTCGACATCAAACGTGGCGGAATCCCGCTCGATGTGGAGCTTCAGCGGAGTGCAGATGCCGCTTGGCTGGAACACCCAGAGTTTCACAAGGTCGCCCTCAATGTACAACGGCTCGGTGTCATACCAGTACTCGATCGCATACTTCATGTCGGCCGGCATGTCATACCTCTCCGTCCAATGCTCGTCATACCTGGGGGCAGGTGGTGCCAGCGGCAGTTCTGTGGTCTTGGTGAGGCCGCCACCGTTGTCCAGATCGGTTTTATCGACCGTGTCGGTGTCCGGCGGGGGATTTTCCGCCGTGGCGATGAAGTCCTCCAGCTCGGCCAACTGGAGGTAGGGATTGAAGTAGCGGGAGGCGGTGAACCCCTTGCCATGAAACGCGATTTGATACGGCCGCTTCTCCGTCATCGCGCGCATTCTGACCTCGCGGGCCAGTTGGACCAGCTTGGCGACGGGTTCGCGGGCCAGACGCTCGTCGCGGAAGCCCTTCAGCATCGGAACCGCAGCCGCCGCCAGCACGGCGACGATCGTCAGCGCGATGATGATCTCGATGAGCGTAAAGGCCGCGGAATGCGGAATGCGGAGTGCGGAGTGCGGAGTGGGCCTGCATGCGCCCGCCATTCCGAATTCCGCATTCCGAATTCCGACTTTCATTTCGAGACTTTCTTCCAGTTTCCGATGTCGTCTTCCGTGCCGTCCTGTCCGTCCGGACCGACGGACCAGAGGTCAAACTCGTCCTTCGATTTCTGCGGCGGGATGCGGTACTTGTATTCCTGGCCCCACGGGTCTTTCGGCATGTCCTTGAGCGACGCACGATAGTTCTCAGGGATCGGTTCGATGGTCGGCTTTTCCACCAGCGCACGCAGACCCTGCTCCGTGGTGGGTTTCCTCAGGGCGCGGGATTCGTAGGTTTGCAGGGCGATGGCGATGCCCTGGATGTCGCTGTCCACACGTGTGTCCTTGGCGGAGTCGATCTGGCCCTTGAGCAGGTAAATCGAGCCGGAAGCGAGGATGGCGATGATGGTCAGGGTGATCACGATCTCGATGAGCGTGAAGGCTGCGGAGCGGCGGATGACGGGTGTGTGCTGTTCGATTTTCATGAGAAGCGATGTGGAAAGATGTCCCAAACTTGAAACTTTAAACCTGAAACTTTGGGCCGTTTTATCCCCGGCGGATGCCGGTGACACTCTGGGCGATGGCGGCGACGATGGAGTAGGCCACAGTGCCTACCATCACGGCCATGATGACGAGGATGATCGGCGTGATCATCGCCGTCATGCGCTTGATACGTTTGTCGAGCTCCTTGTCGTAACGGGTCGCGCATTTTTCCATCGATTTGCCGAGCTGGCCGGTCTGCTCTCCCACGGCGATCATGTCCGCCAGCAGAAGCGGGAAGCTGCCGACCTTGCGCAGGGCGGTGGAAAGCGGTGAACCTTCCGAAACCATGGCCGTGACCTTCGCCAGCAGGTCCTGGATGAACACATTGGCCGAGATCTTCGACACGAGCCGGATGCTGTTCAGCAACGGGACGCCGTTGGTGATCAGATTGCCAAGAGAATGGGCAAACTGCGCGTAAAACCGCATGCTCATGATCGCGCCGAACAGTGGCAGCTTCAGACGGGTCTCGTCCCACCACATGCGTCCGGCGGGGCTGGAGATGTAGCCGCGGAAGGTCAGGAAGATGGCCGTGATCGCGATCGCGATGACCCACCACCACGAAGCCATGAAATGGTTGAAGCTGATGAGCAACTGGGTGGCCGCAGGCAGTTGCTGGCCGTTTTTCGCCATCAAATCGGTGATCTGCGGCACCATGAACGTCATGAACACGATCATGAGCACCACGCAGGCACCGATGAGGAAGGCGGGATAGATCATCGCCGAGGTCACCTTGGCCTGAAGGTCGGCCATGACGTTCAGATTCGTCGCCAGACGGCGGAGAATGCTCGGCAAGGAACCGCTGACCTCGCCAGCGGCCGCCAGATTGCAATACAGCTCGTCGAAGCTTGGTGAGGCCTTCTTCAAGGCCTTGGCGACGGTGGAGCCTTCGCGCAGCTCATTGCGCATCGTGGAGGCGATCCGTCGCAGTGATTCCGCCTCCTGCCGTTCCTGCATCACGCGGAAGGCCTGGTCGATCTGCAGGCCGCCATCGAGCAGGTCGGCCAGTTCTTCGGTGAAGAGGATCAACTGAGCCCGTTTCAACCGCACCGGTCCTTCATCCGCCGCTGCTTTGGCTTTCGCGGCCTCCGCCTTCTCATCCTGCGTGACCTTCACCGGCGTCAGCGCCTGCGCCTCGATCTTCCGAAACGCCTCAGCCCGCGATCCGACCGTGATGGATCCGGTGACCGTCTGACCGGTGGCGGTGAGCGCTGTGTAGCTGAAGGCGGGCATGAGCGGGTCTTAAATTGGGTCCTCGATCAATTCAAGACTACTCCGTCGCCGCAGTGACTGTCATGACTTCTTCGAGCGTCGTGACGCCTTCCGCGGCCTTGCGGAATCCATACTGGCGCATCGGCACCATGCCGTCTTTGAGCGCTTGGGCTTTCAATTCGATGGTGTTGGCGCGTTGGTTGATCTTGTCCTGGAGCGCCTCGGTCATCTGGCAGATTTCCATGATGGCCAGACGGCCGGTGAAGCCGGTATTGCGGCAGGAACGGCAGCCGCCGGGCTTGAACAGCTTGTTCTTCCATTCGAGAGGGAAGCCGATGGACCGCAGATGGCTTTCCTCGTGATGGGCGGGCTGCTTGCAGTTGCCGCAGAGCGTGCGGACGAGGCGCTGAGCCTGGAAGGCACGCACGGATGACGAAATCATGAAGGGTTCGATTCCCATGTCGAGCAGACGGGAGATGCCACCGACGGCGTCATTCGTGTGCAGCGTGGAAAATACCAAGTGGCCCGTCAAAGCGCCGCGGATGGCGATTTCGACGGTCTCCTGGTCGCGCATTTCACCGACCATGATCACGTTCGGGTCGCCACGCAGAATGCTGCGCAATCCGGCGGCGAAGGTGAGATCGATCTCCGGCTTCACGGCGATCTGCACGACGCCATCGAGCTTGTTTTCGACCGGGTCCTCGATCGTGACGATGCGGCGGTCCTTGGTGTTGAGCTCCTTCAGCAGCGTGTAGAGCGTGGTGGATTTGCCGCTTCCAGTCGGACCAGTGACGAGGATGATTCCATTTGGGCTGGCGATCAGTTTGCGGATGATGGCCTCGGTCTTGTCGTCGAGACCGAGCGCCGTCATGTCGAACTTCTTCCGCGTGAGCAAACGCAGGGCGACGGATTCGCCGTTCACGCTCGGGATGGTCGCGACGCGAACGTCGATCGGCTCGCCATCGAGTTCGAGGTTGATGCGGCCGTCCTGGGGCAGTCGGCGCTCGGCGATGTCGAGGTGCGCCATGATCTTGAGGCGCGAAACGAGGGACGCTTGCAGCAGGCGCATGTTTGGCGGCACCGGAACCTCGATCAGTTTGCCGTCGATGCGGTAGCGGATGCGCAGATCGCGCTCCAGCGGCTCCA
The DNA here is from genome assembly GCF_014879935.1 of Prosthecobacter sp. Lineage (GTDB taxonomy): Bacteria > Verrucomicrobiota > Verrucomicrobiia > Verrucomicrobiales > Verrucomicrobiaceae > Prosthecobacter. Next base: position 15,794 of record NZ_JACSRD010000221.1, on the reverse strand, counting down.
CGTGGATGTCCGTGGCGCGTTCCTTGAGCGCCTCGCGGAAGATCTGGTTCACGAAGTTCATCACCGTGGCCTCCTCGTCGGCCTCGTCGAGCACCGTGGTCTCCTGCTTGAGATCGTCGTGGTCGTCACCGGCCTCGCGGCCTTCCAGCAGCTCCTCGAAGTTCTCTGCGCCGACACCGTAGCCTTGGTGAAGAGCTTCCAGGATGCGATGACGCGGTGCGATCTGCCAGTGGACTCGTTTGCGCAACTCCTGGCCCACGGCTTGACGGGCGTTGAGATCAAACGGGTTGTAAGTGAGGATCGTCACTTCGCTGCCGGCCGCTTGCGCGGGACAGATGCGATGACGCAATGCCAGTTTGGCGGGAAAGCGTGAATGCAGACCCTCGGCCGCGTCAGAGATGCCATTCTCGGCATAGGGCATGCCCAGTCCGGTCGCCAGTTGGGCGAAAAAGCGATCCTCATCCACCATGCTGCTGTCCACCACGGCGTCGAGCAACGGCTGCCGTTTGTCCGCTGCAATCTCAAGGGCATGGCGCAGGCGGGTGGGTTCCTCACATCCGGCGCTGGCTGCGGTGCGGACAAGAACATCGATCAAGGTCGGGGTGGGCATTGGGCACGATAAACGCGAAGACAGGCGTAAAGTTTCGACTTCCTCGCAACAGCCGCGAGTGCAAAGAAAATCTGTGGAGCACGGGGAATCGTGTGCTAAGTCCGCCGCCTGCATGAACCAGACGTCCTCCCTCCTCGCTCGTTCCATCCAATTCCTCGCCGTCGCCGGCCTCGTCGCCTCCTTGAGCAGTTGTGCGCAGGTCAAGAAAGGCAATTACTCCTACACTTTCGACCCGCCTGCCAAGGCGGTGAAGAATCCCGCAAACGTGCGGGTGAAGCTGAGCACTGGCGCCCAGCGGGTCTATGTGATGGAAGGAAACGAGGTGCTGCTGGCCACGCCTTGCTCCGTCGGCACCGCCAGCAGCCCGACGCCGAAGGGCAATTTCACCATTTACAGCAAAGTGGCCAACCGTCGCCGCGTGAGCAATCCAGGTGCGGGCTATCCGATGACTTTCTGGATGGAGTTCAAGTCGGCTTACGGCATGCATTGGGGCTGGGTGAAGCCCTATCCCTGCACGCACGGCTGTGTGCGTCTGCCGATCAAGTCGGCTCAGAAGATCTTCAGCATGGTGCGCAGCGGAACGCCGCTCCACATCGCCGAGAGCCATCCCGAAGATGCCACGATCGGCAAAACGCTGCCCACCTTGGACGACAGCAGTCTCGCTGACCCACCAGATTCGTACATGATGAGCAACAAGGTCTTTGAAGACGCCGCCAAGGGCAAGATGTACTACTGATTCCCGCGCGTCGTCCGATCCGTCCCCATCGCAATGTCCGCCCCAACGCCCGCTCCAGCCGCCCGCCGTGTGAACGTTCGCACCCCGGAGGTCATGGAGCGCGTGCAGGCAGAGGTCGAGACGCACTATCGCAGTCACATTGTCGAAAAGATCCGGGCTCAGGACAGCGTCCTGACTGTGGGCACCACCACGGTGCGCCTCGCGCGTGATTTCGGCTTCTGCTACGGGGTGGAGCGCGCCATCGACCTTGCTTATGCCGCGCGGAAGGTGTTTGCCGACCGCAAAGTCTTTCTCCTTGGCGAGATCATTCACAATCAGGAGGTGAACCGGCAACTCACCGAAATGGGCGTGGTCAGCATTCCGAATAGCGACCATGAGGCGGTGGTGTCCACGCTGACCAATGAAGACGTCGTCATCGTGCCGGCCTTTGGCGCTGAAACTCGGTTGATGAAGCTTATCGCCGAACGAGGCTGCCTGGTGGTTGATACGACCTGCGGTGACGTGATGAGCGTGTGGAAGCGTGTGCGTCAGTATGCCAAAACTGGCTTCACCTCGATCATTCACGGCAAGGCCTCGCACGAGGAAACCCGGGCGACTTCATCCCGCGCCATGGGTGACGACGGCATGGGCAACTACCTCGTCGTTCTCACCCTGGCCGATGTCGATTACGTTTGTGACTACATGCGCAACGGTGGTGACAAAGAGGCATTCCTGAGGCGTTTTCCGCCCACAGCGCGCTCGGTCGGTTTCGATCCTGATTTGCACCTCACCCGCATCGGTGTGGCGAATCAGACCACGATGCTGAAATCGGAGACAGAAGAGGTTCAGCGTCGCCTGAAGCAAGCCGTGCTGGATCGTGATGGTGCCGAGACGGGCGGGAAAAACTTTCAGGTCTTCGACACCATCTGCGGAGCCACCCAGGAGCGTCAGGACTCCCTGTTCGGCCTGTTGCAGCAGCCGCTCGATGTGTTGCTCGTCGTCGGCGGCTACAACAGCTCCAACACGACCCATCTCGTTGAAATCGGTGAGCAGCATCTGCCGACGTTCTTCATCCGCACCGCCGAATGCCTCAAATCTCTGGAGCAGATCGTGCATTTTGACCTTCATTCGAAGGCGGAGAAGGAAAGCTACTCCACCAAGCTCGCGGGTGACGGCCCTCTGATGATCGGCATCACCGCCGGGGCTTCGTGCCCGAACAATCTGATCGAAGACACCGTGCTGCGCGTGTTCAAGTTGCGTGGCATTGATGAAAATGCGGTTCGTGCGGCGCTGAACTGACATGCAACTCACTCCCACCATAGAAACCCGCGAGGAGGTCATGTTTTTCGACACTGACTGCGGCGGTGTGGTCCACAACATCGCCTATTTGCGCATGATCGAGACCGCCCGCACGCGTCTGGCGGCCTTGCTTGGCATGAAACTGCGTGAAATGGCGGAAACCCGGCTGTTTCCGGTCGTCGTCCGCACGGAGATCGACTACAAGAAGCCGGCGAAGCTTGGTGACGAACTGATCATTCACGGACGGCTCGAAAGCGTCGAACGTGTGCGTTTCTGGTGTGCCTTTGAGATGCGTCGTGCGGAGGACAATGCGTTGCTCATCACCTGCCGCCAGTCATTGGCGCTGGTGCAAATGCCCGAGGGCAGGCCAGCCCGCCTCCCAGACGACTGGAAGGTCAAATACGCGCACCTGATCAAGACCAAGCAGGAACCGGCATAACTAACCGCGATTCCTGACTCCGGCAGGTTTCTTCGGTGCCTTCGGCTTTGGCTCACGTGGCGGGAATTCCCAGCTCATGATGCGCTTTTCACCCGGTGTGCACACGAGGAAGGTGCTGAACGGACGGCCGCGCTTCGAGATCATGCCGGTGATGAGGGAGGTTTTGCCGCCTTCGAAGAATTCGCGCGCGTTCTCCGGCGTGATGTCCTTTTTGCAGAGCTGCTTCGGCAAGCGGGCGTTGCATTTGCCCGACTCGGTCAGGGCCAGTTTGCAGGCGTAGCCGTCCGGGGTGTCGTAGATGCTGCTCTGGCGGCCTTTTTTGGCGCACACCGGGCAGGCGCAGATCACCGGGCATTCGTCCCAGTTGATGGCGTCCGGATCGTTGCCTTCGAAGACAAAGGCCACCTTCATGTCATCCTTGATCTGCAGGCCTGCGTTGAATTCCTTGCCTTTCTTGCTGCGGAAGCCTTCCAGCGGGCCAACAAAGCGTTTTTCAATCAGCGTGCGGATCTCGTCGTCGCTCATCGGCCGGCTGGCGACCGTTTTGTACACGCGCACTTTGCACTTGGCGTTCTTGCAGCCGTAGAACTCTTCCGTCTGCTTGTAACCTTCTTTGCTCCCGCACACGCCGCAGACGGCCTGGAAGTCGGGATAGACTTTCTCCTTCACCGACTTGGAGTACGCCTTGGTCTTCTCCACGACCTGCTTGGTGACGTGGCGGATGTCGCGCATGAAGCTCTCGCGATCGAGTTCGCGGTGCTCCATCTGGCGCAGCTTGTACTCCCACTGGCCGGTCATTTCCGGAGAACTGAGCGCATCGATGCCGATCGCGCTGATCTGGTCGATCAAAGCGAGGCCTTTTTGCGTAACGTGCATGTCACGCTGAACGCGCTCAATGTAGCGGTCCATGATCAGGCCTTCGATGATCGCCGCACGAGTCGCCGGAGTGCCGAGACCGCGTTCGCTCATCGCTTCAGCCAGTTCCTCGTCTTCCACGAACTTGCCCGCGCCTTCCATGGTGGAGAGCAAGGTTGCTTCCGTGTAGCGGGGCGGCGGCTTGGTCTGCAATTCGTTCACTTCGACGTCCAGCGTGCTCGCCGTGTCGCCGTTTTCAGCCGCCACGAGCAGCTTGGCGGCATTGTCATCACCTTCGGCAGCTTCTTCGGCGGCCTTCTTGCCGTAAACGGCCAGCCAGCCGGGCTCCTTGAGGATCTTGCCGTCGCTCTTGAAGGCATCCTGGCCGACGCGTGTGATGCGCGTGGTCACTTCAAACTCCGCGGCGGGGAAGAACACCGCGACGAAGCGGCGGGCCACCATGTCGAACACCTTCTGCTCGGCCTCAGGCAGCTCCTTCGGTGGAATCTGTCCCGTCGGGATGATGGCAAAGTGGTCGCTGACCTTGCTGTTGTCGAAAACACGCTTGTTCATGCGCACCCAGCCGTTGTCCAGCGCGGTGGCGGCATGCGTGCCGAGCTCATGCGGCAGCGCGTCCTGCTTGCGGCTGTCATGGCTGGCAAAGGTCTTCAGCGTTCCGGTGACGGTGCCGAGGTAATCCTCGGGCAGGTGGCGCGAATCCGTTCGCGGATAGGTGAGCACCTTGAACTTCTCATACAGCGCCTGGGCGATTTGCAAGGTGCGGCGGGCTGAGAAGCCGAAACGATTGCTCGCTTCGCGTTGGAGGCTGGTCAGGTCGTAGAGCAGGGGAGCGGCCTGGCGGGCAGGCTTCGTGGTCTGCTCGATCTTGCCCGGCTTCCCGGTACAGCGATCCACAATCGCCTGCGCAGTGCCCAGATCCCAGAGACGCTCGGCCTTCTTGTGCTCGTCGTTCTCGTCCTTCTTGAAGCTTTCGTCGATCCAACGGCCCTGATAGCGGCCCGCAGGCACTTCAAACAGCGCGATGGCCTCAAAATAGGTCCGCGGCACGAACGCGGCGATTTCGCGTTCGCGTTTGGCCAGAATCGACAGCGTGGGGGTCTGTACGCGCCCCACGGGCGTGAGACGGAAGCCGCCGTGGCGTGAATTGAGCGCGGTCAGGGCACGCGTGCCATTGATGCCCACGATCCAGTCGGATTCGCTGCGGCATTTGGCAGCATCGGCCAGCGGCTGCATCTCCTCGTCGCTGCGGAGCTTCTTATAAGCGTCAAGAATTGACCCCTGCGTCATGGATTGCATCCACAGCCGCTTGATGGGCTTCGTGGTGCCGGTGGCATCGACGATGTAGCGGAAGATCAATTCTCCTTCACGCCCGGCGTCGCACGCATTGATCAGTTCGTCGATGTCTTTGCGTTTGATCAGCTTGGTGAGCACCTTGTAGCGGTCCTCGCTGCTCTCGATCGGATTCAGGTCGAACTTTTCCGGCAGGATCGGCAGGCTGGTGAATCCCCAGCCGATCTTTTTCCCATTCACCATCGGCATGCCGAGTTCCAGCAGATGGCCGACAGCGGAGGAGATCACATGCGTTTCGTTCTCATACCAGTCTTTTTCCTTGGTGAACGGCTTCATGCCGGGGGCTTTGGCGAGAGCGCGGGCGAGATCGGCGGCGACACTGGGCTTCTCGGCAATGATCAGGGCTTTGGGCATGTGAATGGAAGCAGGGCTGGGGGAAAGGGGGGCTACTTAGGGCATGCAATCACCCCGGATGTCAAGGCGGCGACTCGATGGTCACCCAAAGCGGCCCCTGTGTTCAGTCATACGTGCAGCAGCGACACGGCGACGTTTCCACCGAAGCAGGCCTCCACATCCGAGCCGGGATCACGCGGCCGGGAAGCATAGGACGCCGAGTAAACGTAACCCTTGCCGTCCTGGATGTATGAGACATTCAAGGGCGAGCGTGCGGGGTGGCTCGGGACACGTGGCGGCAGTTCATCGTCGCCGGGGGGCAGATGCGGCAGGTTGATGTTCCAGAAGGTCTTCTCCGGCTGCGGCTGCGCCTGCATCTCCGCCAGAATGCGTGTCACCCACACCGCAGTGCGGTCCCAATTCACCGGCAGTGTGCGAATCATGTAATGGGACAATGCAAAGCCACGCACCCCGTGATAGGCCGCCTCACGCGCGGCGGCGACTGTGCCGGAAATCACCAGGTCCTGCCCCATGTTGCCCCCGGCATTGACGCCCGACAGCACGAGATCCGGCTTCACATCGAGCGCGAACAACGCGATACGCACGCAGTCCGCGGGTGTGCCGTGGACGGCGTAGCGTTGCGGCCCCAGCGGCTCGACCTTCAGCGGTTGATGCGTCGTCACGCTGTGGCCGCACTGGCTGTGTTCGGCAAAGGGGGCCACGATGGTCGATTCCCAGCCCAGTTGTCCCACAGCAGCCTCCAGGGCCTGCAATCCGGGCGCGTGAATGCCGTCGTCATTGGTGATCAGAACGCGCATCGGTGTCAGGCGAGGTCGAGGATGACTTTGCCCTGACGCGAGCCCTGCTGCGCACGGACGATGGCCTGTTGGAAATCGGCCAGCGGCACGATTTCATCAATGGCGGTCACGAGATCGCCTTTCTCAATGAGAGTGGTGAGCGGGTCGAGCACGGCGGCCAGTTCGGCGCTGCTGGCCTTCTCCAGCCACTTCGTGATCCACAGACCGCGAAGCTGCAGATTCTTGAAGATGAGGAACTTGTTCGGCACCTTCAGGCTGCGACGGCTCATCGCCCCATAGGTGATGTGCGTGCCCTCGGAGCCGAGCACGTCCATCAAATGGATCGCACTGTCACCACCGACGGCGTTGAAGGCAAGACGCAGGCCCTCTTTGCCTGCGATCTTCTTCGCCTCGGCGACACCTTCGTCGTTGTCGAGCACCACTTCGTCAGCGCCGAGTGACTTCAATTCGTCGATCAGTTCCGGACGGCGGACGAAATTGATCGTCTTCAAGCCGAAATGACGCGCGAGCTGGATCACCGCACGACCCACGCCGGAATTGGCGGCGTTCTGGGCCACCCATTCGCCTTCATCGAGTTTGACGAAGTGCTTCAGCAGCATCCAGGCGGTGACGGGATTGATCCGGAGCATGCTGGCCTGCACGCGGTCGATCTGTGGCGGCAGTTTGGCGAAGTATCGCTCCTCAGCGATGAGATGCTGCGTCCAGCAGCCGGCGCCGAGCAAGGGGATCACCACATCGCCTTTGGCGAGCGACGTCACCGCGCTGCCGACCTCCTCCACCTCGCCACAGCCTTCATGACCGGGGATGCACGGCGGATGCGCCACGCGGCCATAGGTGCCTTCGATGAAGTTGAGATCCGCCGGATTGACCGGCGCGTAGCGCATGCGCACGCGGACTTCGTGGCCTTCCGGATGGGGGACGGGGCGTTCGCTGAGCTTGAGCACCTCGGCGGGATTGCCCGTCTGTTCGAATTGGAGAAATAAAGACATGATGAGCCATGAAATGCCGGAGAGCGCCAGCCGCAACCTCCAGCGGTGATGATTGTCTTCCAATACGCCCGCAGATGATCCCAGCACTGCGAAATTTGAGCTGAGGCGGGTGTAATGCGCTCGAATCGCTGCCACGACCAAGCCTTGGGTTGTGTGCGATCGTGTTCGGGTGTCTCATCCGCGCCTGATGAGCCTCCCTGCCTGCCCGATGTGTGAAATGAATGACGTTCTGGACCACGCTGAACGTTACGAATGCATGACCTGTGGCCACGAGTGGCCGAAAGACGCCAAACCCGAGGCCCAGGATGCGGAACGCGTCGTGAAGGATGCCTATGGCAACGTTCTCGCCGATGGCGACATCGTGGCGATGATCAAGGACATCAAGCTCAAGGGCTCTTCAGACGTGCTCAAAGTCGGCACGAAGTCGAAACCCATCCGCCTCGTCGATGGCGATCACGAGATCTCCTGCAAGATGGGCGGCATCGCCATCGGCCTGAAGGCTTGTTTCGTCAAAAAGGTCACCGCCTGAGTGCCGCGATCACTCGCGACGCATGCACCAGGATCGATACGACAGCTCGCCTGTCCGCAGCGCCTCATAGACCCGCGAGCCTGGGATGCCGGCGAAGTCGCGGCCCAGGCTGTGGAGAAACTTCGGCAGTCGCTGCACCACCAGCGCCTCGCTCCGCCCGGCGTTCATGTCCATGCCGCGCAGCACCTCGGCGCTGATGTGGCGTGTTTGAAGTTTTCTCAGCGTCGATCCCTCGATGGCGGCTTCCCATTCGCCGATGTCCGGGGCAAAGCGGAAATCCGCGTAGAGAAAGTGACCGCCCGGCTTCAGCACCCGTGCCACCTCCGCCAGAAAGCCGGGAAAATCTGGGTAGCAGTGCGAGGCCTCCACATTGATCACCTCATCGAACGACGCTTCCGCGAAAGGCAGCCGCTGTGCATCCCCCTGCACAAAGGTGAGCCCGGGAATCCGGTGCTTTTGCTGACACATCTGGATGCCTGACGGGTTCAGATCGAGCCCGGTGTAGGCTGCGGGCCGCATCGTGCGCGTGATCCACGATGCGCCGCCGCCATGACCGCAACTGACTTCCAACACCGTCCGCCCTTGCAGTTCCACCTGCGATGCCACGTGATGGTAGAGCTGGATGCTCCCCCGATTCACCTCGTCGCCCAGCTCCAGCCGCAAACCCACCGCCGGATCGGTCTCGAAGGCGTAGTTCAAGAACACCACCTCCTCACTCCGCAGCCGCCGGGTGAGGAAGGGATACCACATGCGCCAGAGGGCTTTGCGGACGGGGCCGATGGAAAACAGGCGTTCGAGCAGGGACATTCCGCAGCCTTAGCGCATCCCAGCGCCGAACGGGCGGGAAAACGTAGGGATTCTTTGCGTCGAAGCTGCTCATGAGCGGTCGTTTCGCGTCTGGCGAAGCAAGGTCCGGCCTTCCAGGAAAAGTTTGAGGCCCAGCAGAGTTCCACCCATGAGTAGCTGATGGTAGCGGCTGTCATCGATCTCATGCAGCCCTCGCCAGTGGTGGTCGCATATGACCACAGCATAGATGCCGAGCATGGGAACAAGCCGGTTGTAGAGCGGGGCCACGAGTTGTGCTTTCGGACTCAGCGTGAAGCGCCTCCCGTGGGCGATCAGGAGGTGAACCAGCAGCATGCCAAAGGCAATGAAGGCCATCATCGGCTGCCGGGCCTCCAGAAAGGGCTGCAAGGTGCCTTCCACAGCAGTGATGTGTTCCGCGCCCAGCGTCTGTAGAGTGAACATCGTTCCCAGGCCAAGCCCGATGAGGACTGAAACAGCCGTGCCTCCGGCTCCATCGCCATGCCCCGGCACCATGCCATTCAACCGATGCCAACGGTGAACAAGCAGGATCATCGAGAGGCCGCTCAGTAGCAGTTCCCACCACATCCAGAAGAACAGCGTTCCCACACTCCACCCACGCCAGAAAATGCCATGCAGTGACCACAGCGTGTAGCTGATGCCCGCCACAAGCATCAGCCGCGAGCCGTTGAGAATGGCGAGTTCATCGAACATAAAGGCAGTATGACGGAGGTTGCCGCATTGCTCAACCGCACAAACTTTTGCAGGATTGGAGTGGCATGTCTGTGCAGCTTGTCCGTTCTGCATGAAGCACATCCAGCAAAAAGGTTTACTCACTCTGGCGTCTGTGATACACACGCGATGAAATGTTTCGCAAAATCCGTATCGCCCTCGCCGTGACCGCCTGCCTGCTCCTCAGCAGTTGCCAGCTCATCAACACGGCCCTGAGGCTGGCTCCGCTGCTGATGTTGGTGGACAAGCAGGAGCAGCAGGGGGACAGAACCGTCGAGATGCGCGGTCGGGAGATCGAAGAAAAAGGGCCACGCGGCATGATGCCCCCAGGACGTCAGGTCAGCAGTGGCCTGGCATTCAAACACTGATCATCTTCGGATTGCGGGGTGGGGCATGCATGGTTAAGGGGGACGTCTCCCATGATTTCAGGACGTCTGAGCCTCACTGTTTCATCCGCCATGGGCTTCCACTTCGGGGAAGCCCCTGTGCATGGCTTGAATTTGCGTCTTGAACCCTCATCTGCGCGTTAATCTCCTCCAAGACATGGACTGGCATCGCATCCGCTCCGACTTTCCTGTGCTCGACCAGCAGGTGCATGGCCATCCGCTGGTGTATCTCGACAGCGCCGCAAGCAGCCAGAAGCCCCGGGCGGTGATCAACACGCTTTCGCATTACTACGAACGGGACAACGCGAACGTCCATCGCGCCCTGCATGAGCTGAGCAACCGGGCGACGGAGGCCTTCGAGGCGGCACGCAAGAAGGTGGCGCGTTTCGTCGGGGCCGCGTCGGAGGATGAGATCATCTTCACCCGTGGCACGACCGAAGGGATCAATCTCGTCGCCAACACCTGGGGCGCGCAGAACTTGAAAGCGGGGGATGTGATCCTCTACACCGGCATGGAGCACCACAGCAATCTGGTTCCATGGCAGCTCCTCGCCCAGCGCACCGGAGCCACGCTCAAACACATCCCGGTTCTCGACGACGGCACGCTTGATCCCGCCTCAATCGACACCTTGCTCAATGAGCAGGTGAAGTTGTTCGCCTTCGTTCACATCTCGAACTCCCTCGGAACGATCAATCCGGCCAAGGAACTCTGTGCCAGGGCCAAAGCCGTCGGCGCGGTGACGCTGCTGGATGGTGCCCAGAGCGTGGGGCATCTGCCGATCGACGTTCAGGACCTCGGCTGTGATTTCCTCGTCTTCTCCGGGCACAAAATGTGTGCCCCGACCGGGATTGGCGGGCTGTATGGCCGCATGGAGTTGCTGGAAAGGATGCTGCCCTGGCACGGCGGTGGCGAGATGATCGCGGAGGTGCGTCTTGACGGCAGCACCTACAAACAGCCGCCCCATCGCTTTGAAGCGGGCACACCGGACATCGCCGGAGTCATCGGCCTTGGCGCTGCCATCGACTACCTGGAGGCCGTCGGCATGGAGAACATCCACCGTCACGACGCCAATCTCTCCCATTATGCCGTGCAGCAGATGAGGGAGGTGCCGGACATCCGCATCCTCGGGCCGCAATCCGGGCCGCGTGGCTCGCTGGTGGCCTTCCACTTCGACTGGGCGCATCCACATGACCTCGTCGAGTTCGCCAACAGCCACGGCATCGCCATGCGCGGCGGCCACCACTGCACGATGCCGCTGATGAAGCGGTTCAAGGTGCCAGGGACCACCCGTGCCAGCTTTTACTTCTACAACACCATCGACGAGATCAACCGCCTCGTCGAAGTGCTGCATGCCGCACGCAAATTCTTCACCTGAATGCCTCTCTCCGACGAACTCCGTGACCTCTACCAGCAGGTGATCCTGGATCACTCGCGCAATCCTCGCAATCATGGCGAGCTCCCGCCGCCCTGCCTTCACGCGCATGGCGACAATCCCTCGTGCGGCGACGAAATCGACGTCTGGCTCCGCCTCGGCGACAACGGCGTAATCGAAGATCTCAAATTCAAGGGGCAGGGCTGCGCCATCAGCCAGGCCAGCGCGTCGATGATGACGCAGAAGATCAAAGGCAAGTCGAAGGACCAAGCCGCCAGCATGCGCGAGGACTTCCGGCGCATTGTCATGGGCGATGGCGCTCCGCAGGATGAGGACGCGCTGGGCGAACTCGTGCTCCTCGAAGGCGTGCAGAAGTTCCCCCAGCGTGTGAAGTGCGCCATGCTCGCCTGGCGTGCCGTGGAGCAGGCCCTGGAAGGCAAGTGACCGATGCCTGAGCTTCCCGAGGTCGAAACCACGCTGCGCGGTGTCTCGCCGCACCTGATCGGCAAACGGGTGCGAGAGGTGATCGTGCGGGACAAGCGCCTGCGCTGGCCAGTGCCGGACACGATTCACGAACTTGAAGGGTGCCGCATCGATTCGGGCGTGCGCCGTGCCAAATACATGCTGTTTGGCACTGCAAAGGGCACCCTGCTGCTCCATCTCGGCATGTCAGGGAATCTGCGCATCTTGCCGCCGGACACGCCTTGGAGGAAGCATGATCACCTGGCCCTGACGCTCGATTCAGGGAAGCAACTGAGGCTTCATGACCCGCGCCGCTTTGGAGCCGCGTTGTGGATTCAGGGGAATCCAGCAGAGCATGCGTTGCTGCGGGAACTGGGGCCGGAACCGCTGGGAGACGATTTCACGACAGCCCAACTGCACACGGCGTGCCAAGGCAAGACGGCCGCGATCAAACAGGTCATCATGGACGCGCACGTGGTCGTCGGGGTCGGCAACATCTACGCGAGCGAGGCGCTGTTCATGGCGGGCATTGATCCGCGCAAACCGGCAGGAAAGGTCACGCGTCCTCGCCTTGAGAAACTGGTCGCCGCGATTCGTGAGGTGCTGGCCGCGTCGATCGAGATGGGGGGCACCACCTTGCGTGACTTTTTGAACGAGAGCGGGGAACCAGGCTACTTCGCCCAGACATTGCGTGTTTATGACAGGGAAGGAGAGCCGTGCCGCGTGTGCGGAGCCAGGATCAGACGGATCGTCCAGGGACAGCGCTCGACCTTTTACTGCCCGAAGTGCCAGCGGTGACGGGTTTGGTTCGCAAATTTTGGGCAGTGGTTGTCGCTTGGCATCCTGGCTTCCGCATCTAGCGTGAATCCACACATAGCCATGTCCTCAAGCCTTCCCCCACTGCGCAGCACACGAGACCTCGAACGGGTGCTGGAGTTTGAATTTGTGCGTGCCACTGAGAATGCGGCGCTGCAGGCCATTCACTGGCTGGGGCGTGGGGAGAAGGAACTGGCGGACGGTGCTGCGTGCAGCGCGATCTATGGCGTCTTCGACATTCTCGACATCCGGGCGGAGGTGGTGATCGGCGAGGGCATCAAGGACAATGCTCCGGGCATCTTTGTTGGTGAGCAGCTGGGCACCTGGCGGGATGGTTCACCGCGGTTCAACATCGCGCTCGATCCCATCGACGGCACGACGAACATCGCCAAGGGGTTGCCCAACAGCGTCTCAGTCATCGCCGCGGCGCAGATCCCGGATGGGGCTCCCTGTGCGATGAAAAGCCTGCCGAGTTTCTACAGCCACAAGATTGCCTACGGTCCTGCGGTGAAGAAGGCTCTGGAAGGCCGTGGCGATCGTTGTTTTCTCGACATGCCGCTGAAGGAGGTGATCTCCTTTGTGGCCGAGGCCTTGGGAAAACGTGAGCGCGATCTGGTCGTGGTGACGATGGATCGCCCGCGTCATAGTGAGATCATCGAGCAGGTGCGCAGCACGGGGGCGGCTCTCCGCATGGTGACGGATGGCGACATTGCCGCGGCGGTGGCGCCTTCGATGCCAGAGCCGACCTGCGACCTCTATGTCGGCATGGGTGGTTCACCAGAGGGCATCCTGGCCGCCGCTGCGTTGAAATGCCTGGGGGGAGACATGCAGCTCCGCATGTGGTTCCACAATGACGCTCATCGGGCGGAGGTCGCCGCGCAAGTGCCGGCTGGCGAACTGGAAAAGGTCTTCCGCGTGGACGAGTTGATTGTAGGCGAGAGCGCCCTGTTTTGCGCCACGGGCATCAGTGACAGCCCGCTGCTGCCAGGCTGCCGGTTGTTCGGGCACCGGGTGGAAACGCACTCCATCCTGATGCGTGCCCGAAGCGGCACCGTCCGGCGCATCCAGGCGGTGCATGATCTGGACCGCAAAGTGGTGCCGCTGCGGGCTTAACCGGCGCAGACGCAGATCTCGCGACGGTTTCCAGCCAGTTGTGTGGCGAAGACCGGCGCTGGCGCAATGTGGCGGGCGGCTTCGATGAAATGACATGCCTGATCTTCGAGCGCGGGCGTGTTGAGCTTCAAAGTGAGGATCAATCGTGGAACGTGCGCGTGTCTCTGGATGCGCTCGATCATTGGAAGCACCTGATTCGGGGCCAGATTGATGTCACAGAGGAGCAGATCGACCTGCGGAAGCGATGGCAGGTCGATCTTGCCAGCAGCCACACGCCAATGCTCGAAGACCGCGGCTTGAGTTTCGGCCAGTCTGAAGACCCGAGCATCCATTTCGCCGGTATCGACGCCAATGACGTTCATGCCGCGGCTGAGCAGCGAAAAAGTGGCACCGCCGGGAGCGGAACCGAGGTCGAGAGCGGTCTGGCCTCGAAGGTTGAGTTTGTCCCATCCCCGCCAGGCGAGGGCTTGTTCCAATTTCAGCCAGGCACGTGAAGGGACTTCGTCGGGCAACGTGATGCGTGGCAGGCCGCCGGGCTCGGTGTGGAGGCCGGCTTGATGCGTGTGCCAGCCGGCGAAGAGCGGCTCGGCCTCAGTTTCGCCGACGATGACATCCAGAATCAGATCGCCATCAACGTAAGGCAGCCGGGTGGTGCATTGAACGCCGGCCTGTTGGAGAGCCTGAGTGATTTTGGCAGCGAGAGTGTCGATTCGCTGCCAGTCAGCAGCGGAGACACCATCTTCGGGTGTCAGGCGGGGAAAGACGTGCAGCCGGACTGGCTTCGTAGCCAGATGGCAGGCGAAATCGACCAGTTCATCGATGGTTTTGCACAGCCCGAGCGAAGTGCCGCTGACCCGGGCAAAGGGGCTGAGGCTGGGCGGAGTCCGGAATGCCGGATCATGCACTTTCCACGTGATGAACTGCGGCTTCATGAACGCAGGCGACAGCTTGCCGCCGAAGTGCCTTGCGATGTCGCGCTTGAGCGCAGCTTCGGAGCCGGCCCGGCAGGTGGTGAAGCGGAAGGGGGCGTTCATGGTGGAAAAAGAAAGGCGGAGCCGTGGCTCCGCCCTCCGTGGTGAGATGTGAGGTCAAATGGGTTACTCGACGCCTTTCCAGGCACCGAAGTTCGCGCCTTCGCTGATCCACTTTTTGATCAGGTCGATGTTGGCGGCGCTGACACGATCACCTTTGCCTTCAGGAGGCATGGCGAGGTCGTCGGAATCTGGCAGGGCCATGGTCTTCACGAGCCAGCTGGCATCCGGCTTGCCGGCGACCACGTTTTCGTTTGGATACTCTTTGCCGCCCTTCATGATGACTGCGGCACCGTCGAGGCGGAGGCCGCCCTTGGGCTTCTTGATCTTGCCGTTCTCCTCGTGCTCCTTCTCATGGCACTTGAAGCAGCTTTCCTTGAGGATGGGCAGAATTTGCTTTTCGAAATCCACTTTGCCTGCGTCCTGGGCGCTGGTGGTGGAGGTGGCGGAAAGGCCGAGAGCGAGCGCGGCAGCGAGAGTGAGGGCGAGTGTGTTTTTCATGGGTGTGGTGTCACAAAACGACGGCTGAAGATGTTCGCGAGGTTTTTCACGGTCAAGCTTCAACGCTGGGCAGCATCGAAGCCGATTCACAAAATTGAGGCAAGCCAAATATTTCAGTAGCCTTAAATAATATCGTCTGGCAGAATTGCCCGTTATTGCCATGAGCCGAGCCGCCGCTGTTGCCTCCCGACCTCCGCGTGCCCGTTCCACGGACGAGAAAATCAGTCCTTGGAACGACGTACACGGCATCATGCTGCTCATGGTGGCGGCCATGCTGCTGCTGGCGCTGGTGTCGTATGATCCGCGTGACATGCCGTCGTGGTCGTTTCTGGCCCTGTCGGAGTCTTCCGGGGAGGTGACGCACAATTTTGTGGGCCGCATCGGGGCCCTGGCGGCCGGGCACATGCTCTGGCTGATGGGTTTCGCGGCTTATCTGCTGCCGTTCAGCATGACGTGGTTCGGTGTGTGCAAACTCCACTCCAAGATGAAGGTCACGCGTGCGGCCTGGCTGGGCGTGGCGGTGATGATCATCGCCGGTGCGGCCTTGCTGGAGGTGCAGAACCTCCTGACGGAGCGTGATCACATCACGCCGCTGGGCGGCTGTCTCTTATACACATCT
>NZ_JACSRD010000207.1 GCF_014879935.1 Prosthecobacter sp. | reverse complement strand
TCGCCATCCACGTCCAGCAGCTCCGGCTCCTTCCTCAAGGGCCGCAAAACTGGCAAGACTGGCCGCGTCATCAGTCCCTATCCCCCCTACAAAGAGCTCGATGTGACAGGCCTGGAAAGCGGCTCCCTCGCGCTCGATCCGACGACGCAGAAGGTGTTTGAGGTGCCTTGAGAAAGGCACTGCCAGTGGAGCCCTCGCGAAGCCCGGCATCGCCGCCGGGCTTCTTATTTTAATGCCAGCAATCGCACAATTTCCGATTTCAAAAAGGAAATCCTCGTCTGGCCTGATGCCTGCTTGAGGTTCAACACCGACAGTGCTTCGCTGTCGCACAACCATTCATGGCCGACCAGGGACTCCACCAGATTCAGACGCAGAAGCTCGCCATCGGGCCGCAGATGCAGCAGAGCTTGCAGATCTTGCAGGCCCCCACTCTGGAGCTGCGCCAGATCATCCAGCAGGAGATCGAGGTGAATCCCGTCTTGGAGCTTGAGGCTCCTGAAACCTCCATCGAAGACGCCATTCCGGATGATCCGGACGACCGCAGTGTCGATGATGGTGACATCGACGCCCTCACGCAGATGGATGAGGAGTGGCGCGAGTACTGGCAGCAAAGCCGCCAGCAGACCGCCACCCGCCGCAGCGATGACCAGGAGCGCTGGCAGTTCATCATGGACTCCATCGTGGCGCCCACCACGCTGCAGGAGCACCTCCTTTCCCAGCTTCACACCGCCGAGGTGAAGCCTCAGATCGCCAAACAGGTGGAGTTCCTCATCGGCAATCTCGATGACCGCGGCTTCCTCAACACCAAGATTGACGATCTGAGCCTCCATCATGCGATCCCCATCGATGAACTGCAGAAGGCCAAGAAGCTTCTGCAAAGCTTCGACCCTGTCGGAGTTGGCTCGGAAGACTTGCGCGAGTGTCTGCTCGTCCAGCTTGAACGTCTCGGCAAAAAGCAAAGCCTCGCGTGGCGCCTGGTCGATCAATACATCGACGACCTTGCCAACAAGCGCTACCCCATCCTCGCACGCAAACTCGGTGTGCCGCTGGAGCAGATCTCACGTGCCGCCGACTTCATCAGCACGCTCGATCCGCGCCCTGCGCAACGCTTTGCCGTCTCCAACAACAACTACGTCACCCCAGACGTCGTCGTCGAACGACAAGGCGGCGAATGGATCGCCGTCATGACCAATGACGACCTGCCACATCTCCGGATCAGCAACACCTACAAGGACCTGCTCGCACAGCCCGGCAACAACGGTGAGGTCCGCAACTACGTGCGTGACAAGATCCGCAGCGGGAAGTTCCTCATCCGTTCGATCCATCAGCGGCAGCAGACGATCCACCGCATCGCCACGCAGATCCTCAAATACCAGCGGGAGTTCCTGGAGAAAGGCACCAGCTTCCTCCGCCCCCTGAACATGGCCACGGTGGCCGATGAAGTCGGGGTTCACGAGACGACTGTCAGCCGTGCCATCGCCGGAAAATACATCGCCACGCCCCATGGCGTGTTCGACATGAAGTTCTTCTTCTCCCATGGCGTGAAGACCGAGTCAGGCGATGACTTGAGCAACACCAGCGTCAAAAACGCCATCGCTGACCTCATCAAGACCGAGGCAAAGCACAAGCCGCTCAGCGACGACAAACTCGCCAAACTGCTCGACAAACAGGGCATCAAGGTCGCGAGGCGCACTGTCGCAAAGTATCGCGAGGCGCTCAGCATTCTGCCCAGCCACCTGCGCAAATCATTCTCGTGATCGGCTCGCTCAAAGGCTCTCTTCCCGATACGCCGCTGGCGACGCGTTCCGATACTGCCTCAGCATCCGGCTGAAGTAGTGGCGGTTCACGAGGCCGCAGGTTTCGGCGATGGCCTCGATGCTGTCGTCGGTGTGGCGGAGGAGGCGGCAGGCTTCGTCGAGGCGGTAGTCGAGCAGGATGCGCATGGGCGGCTGATTCACCTCCTCTTTGAAGAGATGGTTCAAATTGCGCACGCTGAGTCCGGCATGACGGGCGATCTGATCAGCGGTGAGCTTCAAGCCGAGATGCTGGTTCATGAATTCCATCGCGCGAAGCACGCGTGCATCGAGCCGCTGCTGCTCCCACACGCTGGCGGGCAGTTTTTTCACGAACTCGCTCACGAGCTGGATGCTCACCCATGGAAATCGCACGCTTTGTGGCTTCGCGCCGAGTTTGATGAGTTCGTTGAGCATCGTCTTGTGCGCCGCGGTGGCGGAAAACGCGTAAATGCCCGGCGAAGCGCGATCCGCTGCCGGACCGAGGTTGAAATGGCAGTACCATTTGCTGAACGGCCGTCGCGTCGTCGTGCTGAAGGTCGTGCGTGGCGGAATCAGATACACGGTGCCCGGTTTCAGCACAGTGCTCACGCCGTCGATCTCCACCACGCCGCCGTCCTGCATCGGCCAGTAAAGCCGCCAGTAGGGATCATTCAGCCGGCGCAGCTCCCATTGCTGGAGCTCGATTTTGCGCGTGGTGAGGATGTCCACCGTTACCCCCGGCAGCGCCACGCTGCGATGGCCCTGCACGCGATGCGCCGACCCGACGGGCACGACACTGAGGATGGCGGAGGTGTTGGACATGGCTTGTTTGCGGGATCAGACACAACTCTGGCCGATGCAGGCATGGAAGGCAAGCCGCGTGTGGCTATGCGTCAAAACTCCACTCACCCAACCCACACGACCATGGCCGACATCTCCACCTCCGCTGCTGACAAAAAGGAAAAAGAATACTTCACGAGCACTCCTCAGGAGACGCCGGGCTTCTTCCTCAAAGGTTCCCACCAATACGATTGGGGTCTCAAGAACCGCCTCAGTCAGGTTTTCAATCCCAAGGACGGCCGCACCGTGATGCTCGCTTTTGACCACGGCTACTTCCAAGGCCCTACCACCGGCCTGGAGCGCGTCGATCAGACGATTCTGCCTCTCGAACCCTACGCCGACTGCCTCATGCTCACGCGTGGGATTCAGCGCAGCCTCATTCCGGCCTCGACTCGCAAGGCCATCGCTCTTCGCGCCTCCGGCGGCACCTCGATGGTGAGCCAGTTCGAGGAGTGGGAAGGCGAAATCGATGGCAAAAAGGCCAAGTTTGGCCGCCCCGGCTTCGAACCGCTCTCCAATGAGTCCACCGCGCTGAACATCGAAGAGGCCATCCGCCTCAACGCGAGCGTTTTGGCCGTGCAGGTCTTCATCGGCAGCGCTTACGAGCGGCAGAGCCTGAAAAACCTCACCGACCTCGTCGATGCGGCTTCGCGTTACGGCATCGCCGTCATGGGCGTGACCGCCGTAGGTCGTGCGATGGCCCGCACGCCGCAGTATTTCCGCCTCGCCACCCGCATCATGGCGGAGCTCGGAGCGAACGTGGTGAAGTGCTACTACACCGACACGGAGTTCGACACCGTGACCTCCTGCTGCCCCGTGCCGATCGTGATCGCCGGTGGCAAGAAGCTTCCGGAACTTGATGCGCTGAGGATGTGCTACAACGCCATCCAGCAAGGCGCGAACGGCGTGGACATGGGCCGCAACATCTTCCAGAGCGATGCGCCGATCAGCATGATGCAGGCCGTTCGCGGCGTGGTGCATGAAGGCCTGACGCCTGCGCAGGGCTTCCAGATGTACAACGACCTCAAGGCCGCCGGAACGAAGTAAACCTGCGGCGGCGGGGCCATGGAGTGATGGAGTTTTGGAGTAATGTCCCAATCCACCACTCCATTTCTCCAATACTCCACCACTCCATCTCTTCTCCACTCCCCCGACCTCCATGGAACTCAAACCGAACCAAGTCCGCCTCATGATGCTGAAGGTGGCAGATGCCATCATCGAAGCTGAACCCATGCTCTCCCAGGCCGATCGCGATCTCGGCGATGGCGATCACGGCCTCGGCATGAAACGCGGCATGGAGGCTGTGAAGGTCCAGTTGGAGAAATTGGAGCCCACGACGGTCGAGCAGGTTTTTGTGACCACCGGCACGGCGATGATGACGAGCATGGGCGGAGCCTCGGGAGCCATTTTCGGCACGCTTTTCCGCGCCGGAGGCAAAGCACTCTCCGCAGCGGGTCGCTTCGATCCGCCGGATCTGCCGCTTTTCTTTGAAGCGGCCGCTGAAGGCATCATGAAGCGTGGTGGAGCCAAACCGGGCGACAAGACGATACTCGACGCTCTCGTCCCTGCGGCCGAAAAAGCCAAGGAAGTGACGAATTTGCCGCTGCCGGAGGCTTTGGCCGCCATCGCCGCTGCGGCGGAAGCGGGCAAAGAGGCCAGCAAGGCCATGATCGCCCAATTTGGCCGTGCGAAGACGCTTGGTGAGGCCTGCGTCGGCTTTCCAGACGCGGGCGCGTGCTCGGTGGTCGTGATGCTGAATGCGATGCGCGATTTCGTGCAGTCGTGACGTTTCACGGCGCATGAGCCGTTCTCTCCTCGCGCTATTGTTTGCCGTTTCCGCCTCCGCCGTCACGCCGGAGGTGCATCGTGACCTCTTTTACACGGAGGCTAAGGACAAGCTGCAATCGCTCGACGTGTATTCTCCGCCCGAGGGCAAGGATCATCCCGTCATCGTGTGGATTCACGGCGGCGGCTGGTCGAAGGGCGACAAAGCCTCGCTGCAGCAGAAACCGCAGGCGTTCGTGGACAAAGGATTCGTGCTCGTGTCCGTGAACTACCGCCTCGTGCCCGCGGTGACCGTGAAGGACATCATGGCCGATCTCGCGCAATCCGTGCGCTGGGTGCGTGACCATGCCGCCGAGCATCGCGGCGATGCCAATGCGCTCATCATCATGGGCCACTCCGCTGGAGCCCATCTCGCCGCGCTGCTTTGCACCGATGATCGCTACCTCAAAGCCGCCAACGTGCCCATGACCAGCCTCAAAGGCTGTGTCCCGCTCGATGTCTCCGCCTACGACATCCCCAAACGCATCCACGACGTCGATGACGGCATCTCCAAGACCTTCAAGACCATCTTCGGCCAGGACGAAGCCGCGCAGCTCGACGTGTCGCCCGTGCATCACGTCGCCAAGGACAAAAACATCCCGTCCTTCCTCATTCTGCACGTCGCCTCTCGCGAAGACACCAAAGCCCAAGCCCACTGGCTCGCCGGTAAACTCACCGCATCCAGCATCCCCGCCCGCGTCGTCGCCGCCGAAGGCAAAACCCACGGCACCATCAGCACCGACCTCGGCGGTGCGGACGATCAACCGACGCTCGAACTGTGGAAATTCCTCCGCGAAGTGACGGGCAGGCCTTGAGGAAGGTTTGGTTTCAATAAGAACGAGGAATTAAAAGTGGCGGATTCAATTCTTGGCAAAGTCGCCCCACCGATCCTCGGCGGGGAGAAGTGTCGTCCTCGACGTTGGTGAGTAAAAGGTTGTCGGAACCCCGGTGATATGCTGGAGTCCATAAACGTTTTACATCCCACCTTCTCGTAATGTTCATCGATAAAATCAGCCTGAGCAATGTTCGTGGCTTTCGCAGCCTGGACTTTGATCTGCGCCGCCCAGACGGCAGCCATGCTGGCTGGACGGTCTTCACAGGCGACAACGGCTCTGGGAAAAGCACGCTGCTCAAAGCCATCGCAATGACACTGGTGGGGCCTGATACCCGGCGGGCCCTTCAGCCAAGTCTGCATCGTTGGCTGCACGCAGGCACAAAAAAAGGCTTCATGAAGCTCGACATCAAGCCGTCAGATGACGACACGCGCTTGAGGCAAAAAGGCAACAAGATGGCTTCTGTTTTTTCCGTGCGGCTGGAGCTAACAAATGGCGGCAGACATACTGACCTCGCCCAGGAGCCTGAGTTTGACTCCAAGAACAAGCGCAAACCCTCGCGTGCCGAGCGCACGATCTGGGCCGCTGGCGCTGGAGGCTGGTTTTCTTGCGGTTACGGTCCGTTCAGACGCGTGTTTGGGGCTTCTGCGGAAGCCACCGAGATCATGGCTGAACCGGTGACCGCTCGTTTCGCCACCATGTTCCAGGAGGCCGCGTCTCTGGCTCGTGCGGATCGCTGGCTCAAAGAGCTGGATCACAAGGCTCTCAGGGAACCTGCGTCAAAAGAGAAGGTGCTGCGCGACGATTTGATCACCCTGCTTCAAGATAAGTTCATGCCAAACGGCATGAGAATCGAACGTGTGGACGAGCAGGGGCTATGGCTCGTGGACCGTAATGGTGTAGAACTCTCTTGGGACGAGATGAGTGATGGCTACCGCTCTGCGTTAGCGCTGCTCGTGGATATTGTGCGTCATTTGACTTTTGCCCATGAGGACAAAAAGCTCAGCCGTCTGATCGAAAAAGATGCAGATGGACATTGGTGCATCAAAAGCAGTGGCGTGGTTCTCATCGACGAGATCGACGCCCATCTGCATCCCGAGTGGCAGCGAGAGATCGGCTTCTGGTTAAAGCGTCATTTCCCGAACATCCAGTTCATCGTCACTTCTCACAGCCCTATCATCTGCCAGGCTGCGGATGAGAACGGATTATTTGTCCTGCCTGAGCCGGGAAGTGGACGCGAGCCTCGTCGGCTTGAGCATGAGGAATACCAAAAAATCATCGCCTCCCGCTCGGATACGATTCTCCGCACTTCTGCATTCGGCCTTGAGAGCACCCGTTCTCCCCGTGCGGTCGAGATCCTGGCCGAGCATTCCCGGATGGTGGCAAAACGGCGTGCCATGGGAAAACTGCCCTCAGGTGATCAAGCCAGGATGCGGCAGTTGGAGCTTTTCGCCCGCCAAGTTGAGGAGGAGCTGTAATGCGACGTCTCCGGCGAAAACCACTACCCAAAAAAGCTGCCGAGAAGCTCAAAAAAGAGCAGCAGACAGCAGCGGCTTTGCGTCGGTCCAAGACTCTTGATGTCGATAAGACATGGAGCCGTTCCCGACGGACCAAGCCTCTCAAATCAGTCTTTCAAGTGCTCAAGCTGATGGCTGGCAGCAGGGAACGCTGCATGTACTGCGGTGACTCTCAGGGCACAGACATTGAGCATTTTTGGCCGAAGGCCAAATACCCGGCACGAATGTTTCGGTGGCCGAATCTCCTGCTCGGCTGCACCTCCTGCGGAAGAGATTACAAAGGCCAGAAATTCCCATTGTCCAACAAACGGAAACCCCTCCTCGTTGATCCAACATCCGACGACCCATGGGATCACCTCGATTTTGACCCGGCGACTGGGAATTTAGCTCCTCGCTACGACTCGAAAGGAAACCCAGAGGCCAAAGGCGAACAGACGGTTGACGTTCTCGGACTCGATGGCCGCCGCGAGTCGCTCGCACTCGGCTATAAAAGGTCCTTCAAACGCATTCGGGATCGTATTCTGCAAATAATGACTGCCCAGAATCTGGATGTAAGTCTGCTGATCACTCAACTGCGTGAAGATGATGAGCATGGAGTCCTCGGCTGGTGTTTTCGCGGTGCTGGTATGAACGAAGCCCCATTCTCTGACTTTCGGCAAACTTACCCAGTTGAGTGGGCTGCATGCAGCAAAGCATTTCGCTTTGATTGAAACCATGTCCGTCACCAACCAGTCCAGCCCGGCGGAGAAGATCGCGCTCTTTCGCTCGCTGTTTCGGGGGCGGGAGGAGGTGTATGCGCTGCGGTTTGAGTCTGTGAAAACGGGACGAGCGGGATATTCGCCGGTGTGTGGGAATGAGTGGGTGCGTGGGGTTTGTGAAAAGCCGAGGATCAAGTGCGCGGACTGTGCGCATCAGAAATGGCTGCCAGTGACGGATGAGGTCATCAGGCGTCATCTTTCGGGCTTGGATGAGCGCGGGCGGAGTTTTGTAGTGGGCGTGTATCCGATGCTGCTGGATGAGAAGTGCTTCTTTCTGGCGGTGGATTTTGATGAAGGAGACTGGGCGGTGGATGCGCGGGCGTATTTGGAGACGTATGAGAGGCTCGGTGTAGCGGCGGTGCTGGAGAGGTCACGCAGCGGGCAGGGCGGGCATGTTTGGATGTTTTTCGCGGAAGCCATTCCGGCGGCGCTGGCGCGGAAACTCGGGGCGCATGTGCTGACAGAATCGATGGAGAGCAGGCCGGAGGCGGGACTGAAATCATATGATCGCTTCTTTCCGAACCAGGACACGCTGCCGCGCGGCGGATTTGGCAATCTGATCGCGCTGCCGCTGCAAAAGAAGGCGCGGGACACTGGTAACAGCGTGTTTGTCGATGAGAAGCTGGAGCCGCATGAGGATCAGTGGGCATTTCTCTCGGCGGTGCGGCGCATGACGAAAACCGAGGTGGAGAAGATCGTGCGCGAGGCGGAGGGACGCGGGCGAATCGTCGGTGTGCGCATGGTTTCGGCGGAGGATGACGATGAGCACGCGGCTGAGCCTTGGAAGCTGACACCATCGCGGCAAAAACACTCGCTCCCAGTGGGCGAGATGCCGAAGAGCATCGAGCTGGTGCTGGCTGATCAGGTTTATGTGCCGAAGAAGGCACTGCCGGCCTCGCTGCGGAATGCGCTGCTACGTGTCGCGGCTTTTCAAAACCCGGAGTTTTACAAAACACAGGCCATGCGGCTGCCGGTGTGGGACAAGCCGCGCATCATCGCCTGCGCGGAGGATCACCCGGAACACATCGGCCTGCCGAGAGGTTGCTTGGAGGAAACGCTCGATTTGTTTAAAGCTCTGAAAATCCGCGTGGAGCTGCGCGATGAGCGTTTCGAGGGAAACCAACTCGATCTGGCCTTTAGCGGGGAATTGAGGCCCGAACAGCAAAAAGCCGCTGCGGCGATGCTGAAGCATGATTGCGGCGTATTGGCTGCGACGACGGCTTTTGGCAAAACGGTGCTCGCCGCGTGGTTGATCGCGAAACGTGGCGTGAACACGCTGATTCTCGTGCATCGGCAGCAGCTCATGGAGCAGTGGGTGGAGCGATTGACGCAGTTTTTAGACCGCAAGAAGGGTGAAATCGGCCGCCTGGGCGCTGGAAAGAAAAAGCTGACGGGCCAAGTGGATGTGGCGCTGATTCAGAGCCTCGTGCGCAAAGGCGTGGTGAATGATCTGGTGGCTGGCTACGGCCATGTGATAGTGGACGAGTGCCATCATCTCTCCGCGCAGAGCTTTGAGCTGGTGGCGAGGCGTGCGAAGGCAAAATTCGTCACTGGTTTGTCCGCCACAGTGGCACGAAAAGACGGACATCATCCGATCATCTTCATGCAGTGCGGACCGGTGCGGCATCGTGTGGATGCGCGGCAGCAGGCGGCGGAGCGGCCCTTCACGCATGAAGTGCTGGTGCGGCCCACAGGCTTCATGCCCGGCGGTGAGCCGGAGGAGGACAAGCGCCTGGAATTTCAGCGGCTGTGCGATGCCGTGATGAAGTCACCTTCGCGAAATGCACAGATCATCGCCGAGGTGTTGCAGGCTGTGAAGGCGGGTCGTTCGCCTGTGGTGCTGACTGAGCGCACGGAGCATCTGGAGGTCATGGCCGCCGGATTGCGTGCGCAGGTGCCGCATGTCCTCACACTACAAGGCGGCATGGGGCGCAAATCACTCGCGGCGGCACTGGATCAGCTCAAAACGATACCGGCAGATGAAAGCCGCGTCGTCGTGGCCACCGGACGCTTTATTGGAGAAGGTTTTGATGATGCACGGCTCGACACACTCTTCCTGACGATGCCGGTATCATGGCGCGGCACCATCGCACAATACGCTGGTCGTTTGCACCGCCTGCATGCCGGCAAGAAGGTAGTGCAGGTCTATGACTACGCGGATCTCGATGTGCCGATGCTCTCCCGCATGTTCGACAAACGCTGCGCAGGCTACGAAGCCGTCGGCTACACGATCCTGCTGCCTGCGAGTGCGCTGCCCGGATGGCCTCAGGAGGTGCCGTTGCCAGTTGATCCGCAATGGAAGGCCGATTACGCCGCCGCCGTTCGCCGCTTACTTCGCGATGGCATCGACACGCCGCTGGCGCAGCTCTTTGTGCATGCGACGCGACCACCGGCTGCGGATGCCATGGGTGAGGAGCGCGCTCGTAGCGCCAGCGAGGCCTTCATCTTCCGGCGATTTGAGACGCTGCCAGCTTTGGCGGGCAAATTTCGCCTCAATGCACGCCTGCCGATCCCCTTCGATGATCGCGGCGAGATGGAGGTCGATCTGCTTTGCGAAAAAGCGAAGCTCGTCATCGAGATCGACGGCGCACAGCATCTCGGAGATACGGCAGCTTATCGCCGCGACCGTCGGAAAGATGCGCTGCTTCAAACCCACGGCTACCTCGTGCTGCGTTTCTTGGCGGATGACTTGGGGAAGGAACTGGAGAGCGTCCTGGACACGGTGTTGCGGGTGATGTCCGCAAGGCGCTGAACCCTTTTTCACTTCGATGGCTGACCAAAACATTATCCAAGAAGCGGCTCCAAACCTTCGCGGAAGCCTTTGAGCATCTCGAAGGCAGCAAGAGAAGCTCTCAGCATAGCCCACTTGCCAGATTCGACCCAGCTTCTGCTGGTAGGTTTGGTCAGAAGGTCGCGTTTAACCACGCGACCAAACATGAAACGCCTCGTTCTCCTCCTTTCCTCATTCGCCATTACTCATTCGTCATTCGGCGAAGCCGACGGCTTCAAGTCTCTGTTCAACGGCAAAGACCTTAGCGGCTGGGACGGGAATCCGGAGCTTTGGAAGGTGGAGAATGGCGAGATCGTGGGCAGGACGACGGGGCCGGAGCAGTTGAAGTACAATCAGTTTCTCATCTGGCGGGGCGGGGTGGTGAAGAATTTTGAGCTGCGGGCGAAGGTGCGGGTGTCGGCGAGCAATTCGGGCATTCAGTATCGCAGTCGCGAGTTTCCGGAGGCGGGGAAGTGGTCGGTGGGCGGGTATCAGTGTGACATTCACTCGGCCGCGCCGAACAACGCGATGGTCTATGGCGAGAAGTGGGGCGGCGTGCTGGTGCAGAACGGCCAGAGCGTGGTGATCGACCCCGAGGGCAAAAAATGGCTCGTGGGCGAGCGTGAGCCGGTGAGCGTGGACATCGCGCAATGGCATGACTACACGATCATCGCTCAGGGGAATCATCTCGTGCATCAAATCGGCGGCAAGCTGGCGATCGACCTCGTGGACTACGGCGCGAAGACGCAGTTGCTGGAGGGGATTCTCGCGTTTCAGCTTCATCGCGGCCCGGCGATGGTTTTGCAGGTGAAGGAGGTGCTGCTCAAAGAGTTGCCGGAGACTCCGGTGGTGGCTTTTGATCCAAAATTGATCGCGAACGCCAAACCAGTCGAAAAGGCGAAGAACGAGCCCAAAGCCAAACCGAAGGCCGAAGCGGCTGCGGCACCGATCAAGGCCTCTTCGGAGTGGAAATGGCTGTGGAGCGACTCACCGGACTCGAAAAGTGCGGCGCGGCTGAAGAAGGAATTCGATCTCGGCGAGGCGAAGGTGAAGGAGGCGATGCTGCGTGTGAGCTGCGACAATGGCGCGGAGGTTTTTCTCAATGGCGAACGCGTTTTGACGAATCCCGACTGGCAGCGGCCGACGCAGGCGAATGTGACGAAAGCACTGCGCAGCGGCAAAAACGAACTGCGGGCCGAGGCGACGAACAAAGGCAGCGCGGCGGGTTTTCTCGCGGTGCTGACGCTGAAGCTCGCTGATGGCAGCGAGCGTGTGATCTTCACCGACGCGTCGTGGTCTGCGGCGGCACCGGCGACGGAGGATTGGAAGCCGGCGAAGGTGGTGAACACGTATGGCAACAAGCCGTATGGCGAGATCTTTGATCGCTCGCGGCAGAAAGAGACGAACCCGACCTCGGATGAAGTCATCGCGCCGAAGGACATCAAGACGTTGCCGGGCTTCAAAGTGGAGATGCTGCACAAGGTGTCGAAAGAGAGCGAGGGCTCGTGGGTGGGCCTCACGGTCGATGATCGCGGCCGGTTGCTCGCCACGGATCAATACGGCGGCCTCTTCCGCATCACGCCGCCGCCGGTGGGCAGTGGTGACAAGGCGCAGGTGGAGAAACTCAGCGCCGAGATCAATGGCGCGCATGGTTTGCTGTATGTCTTCGACAGTCTTTACGCGCTGGTGAATGAGAAGCCGAATGTCGCGGGCCTGTATCGTCTGCGCGATACGAAGGGCACGGGCCAGTTCGATGAGAAGACGCTGCTGCGCGAGATCAAAGGCCAGGGCGAGCATGGCAATCACAGCATCACGCTCTCGCCGGACGGCAAGAGCCTCTACATCGCCTGTGGCAATGGCACCGCGCAGCCGCCGATCGAGCACACACGCGGCTCGCGGCCCTTTGCGGATGATCAAGTCGTGCCGCGCACGAGCAAAGGCGCTGAATTTTCCGACACGGAGCCGCAGGCCTTCACGTGCAAGGTTTCGCCGGATGGAAAACGCTTTGAGATGATCGCCGACGGCCTGCGCAATCACTTCGACACGGCCTTCAACGCGCTCGGCGATCTCTTCACCTATGACAGCGACATGGAGTGGGACGCAGGCACGCCGTGGTATCGGCCCACGCGGATTTATCATCTCGTCAGCGGCGGTGATTACGGCTTCCGCGAGTCATCGGGCAAACTGCTCGGCTACTGCCCGGACATCGTGCCGCCGCTGGTCGAAGTGGGACCCGGTTGCCCGACCGGCGTCGTCAGCGGACTCGGCGCGGCGTTTCCCGCGAAGTATCAGCACGCCATCTATGCCTGCGACTGGACTTACGGCACGCTTTACGCCGTCGTGCTCACGCCGAAGGGCGCTGGCTACGACGCGAAGCTGGAGGAATTCGTCTATGGCAAGCCGTTGCCGCTCACCGATGCCGTGATCGGCAAGGACGGCGCGATGTATTTCGCCATCGGCGGACGTCGCACGCAGTCGGCGCTGTATCGCGTGACGTATGAGGGCAAGGAGAGCACCGCGCCGGCCGTCGCGCCCGTCGAGACGCCGGAGCACAAGCTGCGTGTCGAGCTGGAGCGCCTGCATGAGGAAGGCACCGGCCCCGATGCCATCGACAAGGCGTGGCCGCATCTCGGTCATACGGATCGTCTCGTGCGCTACGCCGCCCGCGTGGCCATCGAGCGCCAACCGGCGAGGCTGTGGGCTGCGCGTGCTTTGAAGCAAAGCGAAGCCTGGGCGGTGATCGAGAGCGGTGTCGCGCTCGCTCGCATGGGCGGAAAAGAAAATCAGACCGCGCTGCTCGCCATGCTGAATGCACTCGACTTTGCGCAGCTCGATGCCGCGCAGCAGCTCGCGCTCGTGCGTGTGTATCAAATCAGTGTCGCTCGCAACGGCCTGCCGGAAGGTGATTCGCTCGCGAAAACCATCTCGCGGCTCGACGCGGTGTTTCCCGCGAAGACGAACGACTTGAATCGCGAACTCTCGCGCACGCTGGCGGCGCTTGGTTCATCAGAAGTCGTCGCGGAGACGATCCAGCTCATGCGCACGGCGAAGGATGATCCCATTGCGTGGCTCTCCGTCGAGCGCATGGCCCGCAACGACCGCTACGGCCCGAATTTCCTCCGCAGCGGCGACGCACGGCCCAACACGCAGCAAATCGCGTATGCGTATGGTCTGCGCTTTGCGAAGAACGGCTGGACGACCGAGCTGCGTCGCGAGTTTTTCACGTGGTTTGCCAAAACGGGCCCGTGGCTCGGCGGGAATCAGTTCCGCGGCTTCATCGACACCATTCGCAATGACGCGCTCGCCACTGTGCCGGACGCGGAGGAGCGCAAGAAGCTCGCCGTGCTCGCCACACCGACCTTCATCGCCATCAAGCCCGAGTCCATCAAACCACCGAAAGGCCCCGGCAAGGCCTACACCGTCGATGAAGTCACCGCGTTGGCCTCAAAGGTGCAAGGCGGCCGCAACTTCGATCGCGGGCGCGAGCTCTTCATCGCCGCCGCGTGCCAGGCCTGTCATCGACTCGGCAACGAAGGTGGCGGAGTCGGCCCCGATCTCACCGCCGCAGGCAATCGCTACACGCTGCGCGATCTCGTCGAGAACATCGTCGATCCCAGCAAGGTCATCTCCGACCAATATGAGAGCAGCATCCTCACGCTGAAAAACGGCAGCACCGTCATTGGCCGCATCACCGCCGACGAAGGCGGCATCCTCCAAGTCGCCACCAACCCCGCCGCCCCCGGCCAGACCACCGACGTCCGCCACGACACCATCAAAACCCGCCAAGTCTCCCCGACCTCGCTCATGCCTCCCGGTTTGATCAACGCGATGAACCCCGACGAAGTCGCCGACCTGCTCGCCTACATCCTGTCCGGCGGCGACAAGCGCGGGAAGATGTTTCGGAAGTGAGGTGGCTCCTTGCCAGATCCGACACAGCTTTTGCTGGCAGGTTTCGTGAGACGGTCGCGTTTATGCACGCGACCAACCATGAAACGTCTCATCCTCCTCTCGCTCCTTGCTTTCTCTGCCGCTTCCGCGCAGGACGGTTTTAAATCCATTTTCAACGGCAAAGACCTATCTGGCTGGGATGGCAACCCGGAGCTGTGGAAGGTCGAAAATGGCGAGATCGTCGGCAACACGACCGGGCCGGAGCAGTTGCCCTACAATCAGTTTCTCATCTGGCGCGGCGGGAAGGTCAAAAACTTCGAGTTGAAGGCGAAAATCCGCCAGAAGGGCAACAACACCGGCATCCAATACCGCAGCAGCGAAAACGCCGACAAAAAATGGTCCATCCGCGGCTACCAGTGCGACATCCACCCGAACGCGCCTTACCGCGCGATGATGTATGAGGAAGGCGGACGCGGCATCGTCTCGCAAAACGGCCAGAGCGTCGTCATCGACCCCTCCGGGGTTAAATGGCTCGCGGGCGAGCACGACCTCGTCGAGGCCGATGTGGCCGAGTGGCATGAGTTCACCATCATCGCGAAGGGAAATCACCTCGTTCACCAGATCGACGGCAAAACGACCATGGAGCTCACCGACTTCGAAGAGGCCAAACGCTCCCTCGAAGGCCTCCTCGCCTTCCAAATCCACCGCGGCCCCGCCATGGAGGTCCACATCAAGGACGTGATGATCAAAGAACTGCCCGAGGGCGGTGTGATCGACTTCGCCACGCATCCGATCCCGAGTGACGCACAGATCATTGAGGCGAAGGCTCCGAAAGCAAAGGGCAAGGCCAAGGCGAAAAAAGCGGAAGCCAAGTAGAGGGAGAAAGACGGCTGGATGTGGCGAAAGGCTTGTTGAACCAGATGGCGGACTGTAGAAGACTCGGGTTGCCCCATGGTCATCAAGAGCCGCCAGAATTCTGCACCCCATCTCGAACTCTTCGCTGCCGAAGAGTTCCTTGGTGATGCAGTGGATCGGCTGAAAAGAGCGCCTGCTGACGAACGCGGTGCCATCTTTACACGTCCTGAGGTCGCGGACTTCATGCTCGACCTCATCGGCTACACGTCAGAGCGGCCGCTCTGGCAATTCCGGCTGCTTGAGCCTTCGTTTGGTGGCGGTGAGTTTTTGCTGAAGGCAGTCGAGCGGCTGCTGGAGGCATCTCAAAAGGCCAACATCGCCGCTCGCGAGCTTGCGGCGGCTATCCGGGCGGTGGAGCTGCATCGCGATACCTTTACACAAACGCGGGAAGAACTCGCCAAGCTGCTCAGTGCCAAAAATGTGCCTGCGGGCACGGCTTCCATGCTCCTGGACGCCTGGCTGAAGAACGCAGACTTCCTACTGGAGCCATATCGCGAGCAGTTTGACTTCGTGGTGGGAAATCCGCCTTATGTGCGGCAGGAGCTTATCCCGGCAAATCTGCTCGCCGAGTATCGTCAGCGATTTGCGACGCTCTATGACCGTGCTGATTTGTATGTGCCCTTCATGGAGAAGTCTCTTGAGTTGCTGAGCGCCGAGGGCCGGATGAGCTTCATCTGCTCCGACCGCTGGATGAAGAACCGCTACGGTGGTCCGCTTCGAGCACTGATCTCCTCAGGCTATTCGCTCCGCTACTATGTGGACATGGTCGGCACAGAGGCGTTTCAGACGGACGTCACGGCCTATCCAGCCATTACGGTCATCCAACGCGGCCAGTCGGACACGAAACCACTGCTCGCGCATCGGCCAGAGGTTTCGAGAGATGCACTGCGCAACCTTCATCACCTATTCACGGGACCTGCCTCCAACTACAACGGGACGGTAAGCATGCTGGCCGCCAGCCCGCGTGGTGATGAGCCCTGGCTGCTGGAGTCCGATGCACAACCTTCGCTGGAACTTGTGCGCAGACTGGAGGCCGCTTTCCCCACCCTCGAAGAAGCAGGATGCAGCGTCGGCATCGGTGTAGCCACTGGAGCGGACAAAGTTTACATCGCTCCTTATGATGAGCTGGATGTCGAGGACGAGCGAAAGCTGCCGCTGGTCATGACAAAAGACATTCTCGGAGGTGAAGTGCGCTGGAAAGGCCTCGGTGTGGTCAACCCCTTCGAGGAAGATGGCTCTCTCGCGGATTTCGCAGCTTACCCACGGTTTGCTCGCCACATCCAAAGGCATCGTGAGACGCTGCAAAAGCGTCACTGCGCCCAAAAAGCCAACGGCTCATGGTATCGCACCATCGACCGCATCACGCCCTCTCTCACTGCGAAACCAAAGCTGCTCGTTCCCGATATCAAAGGCGAGGCAAACATCGTGCTGGAGGAAGGGAAGTTCTATCCGCATCACAACCTTTACTATATCACGAGCGAGCACTGGCCGCTCAAAGCGCTGCAACGGGTGCTGCAATCCGGCATCGCCCGTCTTTTTGTTCGCGCCTACTCGACGAAGATGCGAGGTGGTTGCCTGCGCTTCCAAGCGCAGTATTTGCGCCGCATTCGTCTTCCGCTTTGGGACAGCATCCAGCCGACGTTGCAGAAAAAGCTCTGCGATGAACGGCAGCCCGTGGATGCCCTGATTGCCAAAATCTACCAGTTGGGAACCAAAGAACTTCCACACCTGCAATCCTGACATGCCGCTTTTTCTCGCCAGTTACGAATCGATGGCCCGCAAAGCCGTGAAAGCCTTCTGGAGCGGTCGTGATGAGGCCAGGCTCAAACAAGCCGCCATTGGAAAGAGTGATCAGGGAGAGCGAGCCTCTGTGACGGCTGGCAAGAACATGAACGGCTTCATTTCGCTCATGGAGGAGCTGGTTCGCGGAAATGGCCTCAAGGCCGCTGAAATCCACCTCACACGCCGCGTGCTCACGCTGCCGGGTTTCTTCCGCCCGACCAAGCTCTGGGACATGATCATCATCCATCGTGGCATCTTGGTGGCCGCGCTGGAGTTCAAATCACAGGTGGGACCTTCCTTTGGCAACAATTGCAACAACCGCGCCGAGGAGGCCATCGGCACCGCGCATGACTTCTGGACCGCTTATCGCGAGAGAGCCTTTGGCGATGTGCCAAGGCCGTTCCTTGGCTGGTTGATGCTCGTGGAGGATGCGGAGGCATCACGTTCGCCTGTCCGCGATCACTCGCCGCACTTCCCGGTGTTTCCTGAGTTCCAAAACGCCTCGTATCTCGACCGTTACCACCTGCTCTGTAGAAAACTCATGCACGAGCAGCTCTACACTTCGGCGACAGTTTTGGCATCACCACGTTCTGCTGGCAAAGACGGTCGCTTCACCTGCCACGATGACATGACAAGTCTGAACAGCTTCGTTTCTAGCTTTGCCGGGCACATCGCGGCTACTGCTGCGAGGAAGGCTTGATTTGCCAGATCCGACACAGCTTTTGCTGGCATGTTTTGACAGGCGCGGGCGTTTAACCACGCGACCAACCATGAAACGACTGCTTTTCACCTCCCTGCTGCTCTCCGCCCTGACTTTGCCGTGCTCTTTGATGGCGCAAGACGCCAAGGCGAAGGGAAAAGGCAAAGCCAAGCCCAAACGCCCTGACGCCGTCGGGCCGGCCATCGGTGCGAATGTGGCGACGCCGGTGTCGAACATCAAGACGCTGAAGGACTTCAAGGTGGAGCTCATTTACAGCGTGCCTGGCGGCGAGCAGGGCTCGTGGGTGAACCTCACGACGGATGACGCGGGCCGCATCTACGTGAGCGATCAGTATGGCATGCTCTACCGCTTCAAAGCGCCCGCCGCAGGCCAGACGCTGAGCGCTGGCGACATCGAAAAAGTGCCCGCAGACATCCGCGGCGTGAACGGCATGCTCTTTGCCTTCGGGGCGCTGTATGTCGGCGTGAATGATTACGAGAAAAAGATCCCCAGCGGCGTGTATCGCATCACCGACAGCAACAGCGACGACATGCCGGACAAAGTGGAGATGCTGCGCGAGTTCGACGCGGGCAGCGACCACGGCGTGCATGCCATTTTGAAAACGCCGGACGGCAAGGGCCTTTACCTCATCAGCGGCAACAACGCCGTGCTCAAAGAAGGCCCGAAGGCCGGCACGCCGGACAGCTCGCCCGTCGCGAAACTGTGGGGCGATGACCACCTGCTGCCGCGCATGCCGGACGGTCGCGGCCACAACCGCCATGTCATGGCGCCCGGCGGCATCGTGTATCGCTTCACGCCAGATGGAAAGACCTTCGAGATCTTCGCCAGCGGCTTCCGCAACATCTACGACGGCGGCGTGAACCGCGCTGGCGAGCTCTTCGTCTATGACGCGGACATGGAGTATGACTTCAACACATCGTGGTATCGCCCCACGCGCATCAACCACGTCGTCAGCGGCGCGGAGTTCGGCTGGCGCAACGGCGCGGGCAAGTATCCCGAGTTCTACATCGACAACCTGCCCGCCACGCTGAACATCGGCCCCGGCTCGCCCACCGGCTGCACCTTCGGCTACGGCGCGAAGTTCCCTTTAAAGTACCAGGAGGCCTTTTACGCGCTCGACTGGAGCTGGGGCAAAATCTACGCCGTGCATCTGACGCCGAACGGCAGCACCTACACCGCCACGAAGGAAGAATTCGTCACCGGCGGCCCGCTCCCCGTCAGCGATGCCATCATCGGCAAAGACGGCGCGATGTATTTCACCATTGGCGGCCGCCGCGTGCAGAGCGGGCTGTATCGGGTGAGTTATGTGGGGAGCGAAAAGACCGAAGGCACGATGATTGCTCGGACTGGAAGCGAAGAAGCATATGCAGAAGCTGGACGCACTCTTCGTCATCAGCTCGAAGCCTTCCACGGCAAACAAGACCCGAAAGCCGTCGCCACCGCCTGGCCGCATCTCAGCAGCACCGACCGCTACGTCCGCGCCGCCGCACGCACCGCGCTGGAGCACCAGCCGCTCGCCGAATGGCAGGACAAAGCGCTCGCCGAAACCAACGTTACCGCACAGCTCGAAGCCTTGCTCGCACTCACACGCCGCACGGGCGTGTGCCCGACCCATCGGCCCGAAGGGTCCTATCAGCCCGATTCCAAATCCCGCGACGCCATCCTCGCCGCGCTGCTGAAGCACGACTTCGCCAAGCTCACGCCCGAGCAACGCCTCGGCTACGTGCGCCTCATCGAGATCGTCTTGCACCGCTTTGGCAATCCCGACGACGCCACCGTCGCCGCGATCATCGCGAAACTCGATCCCGCCTATCCCGCCGACAACTTTGAGCTCAACTGGCTGCTCACCGAAACGCTCGCCTACCTCCAGGCGCCCAGCGCCGCCGCGAAAGGCATGGCACTCATCGCCGCCGCGGAGAGCCAGGAACCGCAGATGGAATACGCACGCAGCCTGCGCTTCCTCAAAGCCGGCTGGACGCCCGAACTCCGCACGCAGCAGCTCGAATGGTTCCTGAAGGCCGCGAACTACAAAGGCGGCTCCAGCTTCGACAAATTCCTCGAATTCATCCGCAACGACAGCCTCAGCACCTTCACCGACGCCGAGAAAACGCAGTTCGCCGAGCTCATCGCGAAGAAACCCGAGCGCAAATCCGCCATCGAAAACGTCGGCGCGATGTTCGCCGGCCGCACACCGACGATGTGGACGCTCGACGAACTCAGCGCCGCCGCGAAGAACGGCATGAAAGGCCGCAGCTTTGACAACGGCCGGAAGATGTTCAGCGCCGCCGCCTGCTACACCTGCCACCGCTTTGGCAACGCCGGCGGCATGACCGGCCCCGATCTCACCGGCGCAGGTGGACGCTACAGCCCGCACGACCTCCTCGATCAAATCATCAACCCCAGCAAAGAGATCAACGAGCAGTTCGCCCCCATCGTCGTCACCAAAAACGACGGCAGCATCATGAGTGGCGTCGTCGTCAACCTCAGCGGCGACGGCGTCACCCTCAACACCGACCTCACCGACCCCAATCAGCGCGTGAACGTCGATCGCAAAGAAGTGAAGAGCATCGAACTCAGCAAAGTCTCCCCCATGCCACCGATGCTCCTCGCCATGCTCAAGAAAGACGAAATCCTCGACCTCCTCGCCTACGTCCTCAGCGGCGGAAACAAGGAGCATGCGATGTTTGGGAAGTGAAAATCGAATAGCGCGACAGCGTCGTGGAGTGCGGTGGCAAGCCTAGGCGCGACACCGCTGTCGCGAGCCAAACGGCACCCTTTGGCCTGATGAACCCTCTTCCTGCGCTCGACGGCGGTGTCGCCGCTGCAAGGTGCCCTCGCATCTCTGCCACCGCACTCCACGACGCTTCGCGCCATATTCGGCGTTCGGCTTCGTGGCGGCAGATGACGCGGTTTTCGCAGTCATGGCAGCGAAAATCGTAAAACAGCCCGCTCCATTCGGTAAAGCCTCAATTGGAGATGGTTGCATCGTGAGCGACCGACCACGGGCGGTCACCAGCTTCTGCCTGCTTCCCACCACGGCACCAAACCACTCGCATTGTCCGCATCGTTCGCGTAAGGGCGTCCATGTCCTTTCAGCCCCTAGGCCTCGACCCGAACATCCTCCAAGCCATTCAAGAAGCCGGTTACACGGAACCCACCCCCATTCAAGCCGCGGCCATTCCGGTCGTCGTCGCAGGCGGGGATGTGATCGGCATCGCGCAAACCGGCACCGGCAAGACCGCAGCCTTCACGCTGCCCATTCTGACCCGTCTGACGGCAAAGCCGGTCCCGCAGGGACAGCGCCGGCGCACGCGCGTGCTCGTGCTCGCCCCCACACGCGAACTCGTGGCTCAGATTGAGGAAAACGTGCTGGCTTATGCCAAACACCTGCCGCTGAAGATCGCGAAAGTGTATGGCGGCGTCGGCGAAAAGCCGCAGAAGGACGCCCTGCGTGCCGGCAGCGACATCGTCATCGCCTGCCCCGGTCGTCTGCTGGATCTCATGGGCCAGCGCTGCGCCGATTTCTCCCAGCTCGAATACCTCGTGCTCGATGAGGCCGACCGCATGCTCGACATGGGCTTCCTGCCCGACATCCGCCGCGTGATCAGCCAGCTGCCGAAGAAGCGCCAGACGCTGATGTTCTCCGCCACGTTGTCGAAGGAGATCGAAAGCCTCACGCACGAGTTCCAGCACTCCCCCAAGATCGTTCAGATCGGCAAACGCTCGAATCCTGCCGAGACGGTGACCCAGCTCGTCTATGAGCTTCCGAAACACCTCAAGATGGCCTTGCTCGCCCATTTGCTGGAGGATGAGAAGATGCAGATGGTGCTCGTTTTCAGCCGCACGAAACACGGCGCGGACAAGATCGCCCGCAAACTCGAGCAGGGTGGCATCAAGTGCGCCACGCTTCACGCGAATCGCTCCCAGAACCAGCGCCTCCGTGCGCTGGATGACTTCAAATCTGGCGCTGTGCGCGTCCTCGTCGCCACGGACATCGCCGCACGCGGCATCGATGTCGATGGCATCTCGCACGTGGTGAACTTCGACTTCCCGCACATCGTCGAGGACTACGTGCACCGCATTGGCCGCACCGGCCGTGCGCAGGCCATCGGCGACGCGATCAGCTTCGTTTCACCCGAGGAGTTGAGTGACCTGAAGAAGCTCGAACGCTTCATCAACCGCGGCCTCGTGCGCAAGAAGGCCGAAGGCTTCAACTACAACGCCACCCCGGGTGCTTTCGGTGACGAGTTTGCCGACCGCCCCAGAGGCCGCAATCAGCGCCAGGTGCCGCAACGCCGTCCGCAAGGCGGCCAGGGCGGAACCCGTCAGGGACAAGGGAACCAAGGCGGTGGCCGCCCCGGAGGCCAGGGAGGCAGCCGCAACGAAGGTCCAAAAGGTCAGCGTGATCAACGTTCGCACGGCCACGGTGAAAAGCGTCACGAGGGCCCGCGTCGCGAATCGCAAAACCGTCCTTCAAGTGACGCCCAGGCCAAATCCGGTGTGCGCACGCTTTGGAACCGTCTGACCGGCAAAAGGTAGCCTGTTGCGCTGCAACAGGCTCACCTGGCAAACCATCCCTTCGCCAGCGGACTCGTCGCGAAGAACTCCAGCAATTGCTTCGCGACTTTCTCACGGCCGCTGTTGCTCGGATGCGTGCCATCGCCGCCGAAGTCGTCCTGGGTGTATTTGAGGTCGTCGATCTTGCGGCCTCTTTCGCCTTCGGACCAGAGATACGGGCCCCACAGCAGCAGCGGTGATTTTTCGAGCGCGAGTTCGGCATCGCCGGCCATCTGCTTCTGAATGAGATGGCGCACGGCGAAGGCGCCTTCATACGCGTAAGGCTCCGGATTGAGGCCGGTGGTGGCGTAACCGCCGTAGATGCGGCTGGCGAGGTAGGCGATGCGCAGGTTCGGGAAGCGCTGCTTCAGATTGTTCAGCACCTTCACCGTGTCGGCCTCCAGTTGCTTGAGGTGGTCTTCCTTGCTGCCACTCGGTCCGGCGTTGGCGAGCTTCACCCACGCCACCTGGACTTGTTGCGGTGTGACTTCGGCACGTTGCAGGCGGTTCATCGCCTCGCCCCAGGGACGCCCATCCGGCGGTGCCCAGGCAGCCATGGTCTGGCCACCCTGGGCGCAATCGACGATGGTGAGCTGGCTTGATTTGCGCGGATCCTTGTCGGCGATCTGTTTGAACAAGGAGAACTCCTGCGTGGCGTTCGACATGCTGATGGAAACAAGCACGATCTTGCCGCTGTCGGACGGTTTGCCCCCGGCATCGAGCGGTTTGATCTGCGCGAGCGCCGAGCCGGCCGATTTCTTGAGCGACTCGGGCGGTTCGTTGCTGCCTTTGCCATACAAGCCGCCATCCTCGCCTTCATACTTGTCGTCAGCCGTCATGTCGGTCAGCGGCTTCATCGATTCTGGTGCCTTGCGCTGTGCTCCGGAGCCTCCACGCCCTCCCCGACGCCGGACCTCTTTCGCTTGATCGAGATACTTCTGGTCCTCATCGCTCAGTTTCTCACCCCGCTGCTCCTGCCGGAACAACTCCTGCGCCCTCCGCCAGTCGATGCCCTCTGAGGGCGGGCCGCTGTCGCCACCCTGTTTCTTCAACTGCGCTTCGCGCGCCGCCTTCGCCTTCTCGATGTAGGCTTCCTCATCTGTGGTGAGCGTGCTGCCATTCTGGCGTTTCTCAAAGAGCTGGCGTGCCTTGTTGAAATCGACGGGCGTGTCGGGCGACTGGCTGCGCAGCGTGGCCGCGCCGAGGACGGAGACCAGGGCAAGGAGGAGAGTTGGCTTCATGATGGTGGCGTGAAACACCGGCTGGCCGGTTTGGATTCGCCCGAATGTGGCGGGTGGAGGACCCGCGTCAGATGAAAAGGCTTTCATTCATCGGCCGGAGCTGCTGCAAGAGCGTCCAGGAGCTTTTCGTCTTGTGTTGCTCACGCCAACCCGTCACGCTGACCGATCATGTCCCGCTTCCACTTCCTGCTCGTCCCGCTGCTCGCCATCGCATCCCTCCACGCCGAACTCACCACTGAGCAGCAGCAGGTGCCGCTGGAACAAGCACCCGCCGACGCGAACGCCGCGAAGGTCGTGCTCATCGCCGGAACGCCGAGCAATAAGCCGGGACAGCACGAGTACTTCGCCGGTTGTGCGCTGCTGCATGAATGGTTGAAGGCCGTTCGCGGCGTCGCACCCGTGATGGTGGCGGAAGGCTGGCCGAAAAATGAAGCCGTGCTCGACGGTGCCCGCTGCGTGCTGCTTTTCATGGATGGCGGCGACAAGCATTCCTTCCTCGAACCCGCCCGCTGGGCGAAGATGCAGGCGCTCATGAAGGCAGGCACGGGATTCGTGATTCTGCATCAGGGCGTCGATTGCAAACCCGAGCGTGCGGCTGATTTCAAAGCGATGTTTGGTGCCGCGTTTCAGAGCGACATCGGCTGCCGTGGCCACTGGGATGTCGATTTCACCAGCATCCCGACGCATCCGATCCTCAATGGCGTGAAACCCTTCCCGCTGCTGAAAGACGGCTGGCTCTACAACCTCCACTTCGCCGACAAAGGCGTGACGCATCTCCTGCAATGCCCGATGCCTGACAGCAGCCGCAAGACCGCCGATGCGAAAGCTCATTCTGGCCGCGCTGAGACCGTCGCCTGGAGCTACGAACGGCCTGATGGCGGCCGCAGCTTCGGCTTCACCGGCTGCGACCTGCATGCGAACTGGGCCGAGGCCAATCAACGTCGCCTTTTGCTGAATGGCATCCTGTGGAGTGCGAAACTCGATGTGCCAGCAAGTGGCGTCGCCTCCGAAACAACGCCGGAACAACTCGCGAAAAACTGGGATCGCAAAATCTTCGCGGCGAAGCCGAAGAAGGGCGCGAAAGCGACTGCGGAGAAGGACACGAAGAAATAAGCACCAAGCGGTGCCTTCTCATCTGTCCACAGCCCCATCTGATTCGAACATGGCGGCCTGAAGGGGCGCAGGATTCAGCCCAGGGCACCAGCCCTGGGAAACCGAATGCACCGACACATTTAGGCGCTTCGCTATGCTGGGTGGGTAAAAGCTGAAGGGATTTGCAGGTCGAGACGGCCGGCCATCCAGT
>NZ_JACSRD010000169.1 GCF_014879935.1 Prosthecobacter sp. | reverse complement strand
AGATGTGTATAAGAGACAGCCTCGGCGTCCTTGATGCCGAGAATCTCCTGGGCGCGGCGGAGGGCGTTGCGGGTGGCGAGGTTGGGGTTGGCGGGGCTGGCGGGGAAGATGTTTTCCTTCCCCACCACTTCGACGAGCCCGGCGTCCTTCAGCACCCGGTAGAGGTCCTTCACCACGCCGCTGATGATGAGATCGCGTCCGTCGCCGCGCAGGCTGCGCACGAGTTCCTCGATGGCCATGGCGCAGGTCGCATCGAGGTGGCGCGCGTTTTTGAGCCGCAGCACGATGATGCGCAGATTGGGATCGGCGCAGGAGCGCTGAATCTGCGTGCGGAAGAGCTCGGCGGAGCCAAAGAACAGCTCACCCTCCACATGCACGATGGAGATGGCCGGATGCTGCCGCCCGCCTGCCTTCGCCTCGGTGAGGTGGCCTTCCTCGTTGAATTGGTATTCGACCAGCGACGGGTGACTGGCCTTGCGCAGATACAGCACGATGGAAACACCGATGCCGACGAAAATCGCCACGTGCAGCGGCAGCATGAGCGTGGCCGCGAGAGTGACGATGAACACGATCGCGTCCGAGCGTGTGGCGTGCAGGCAGATGGAGATGTGCCGCCGGTTGAAGAGTGAAACGGCCACGCACACCACCAGCGTCGCGAGCGTCGCCCGCGGGATGTAGGCCACGGCGGCACCGAGCGTCAAAGCGCCGACGAGGCAACAGAAGCCGTTGAACATGCTGGCGAGGCCCGTGCGCGCCCCGGACGCGTGGTTCAAGGCCGAACGCGTGAGCGAACACGAGGCGGGCATGCCGCTGAGATAGGTGCAGGCGAGATTCGCCGCTCCGAGTGCGATCATGTCCTGATTCGGATCGACGCTCTGGTTGCTGCGGCTGGCCAGCGTCTTGGACATGGCGCTGTTTTCCAGCGTGGCGAGGAAGGCCAGCGCGAAGGCGAGGCCGAAGAGGCGGCTGGCATCCGCCAGCGCCCGGCTTGAAAGGAAGTCGGGGAAGGGGGGCAGCAGCTCGTTCCAGGTGAAGGTGGCGTTGCTAAACGTGGGCACCTGCAGGCCGAAGGCGGCTGGAATCAGGGCCAGCAGGGAGATCACGATCAGCGTGGTGGCAAAAGCCGGCCAGCGCGGCAGCCAGCGCTTGATGCCGAGGTAGCAGCCGAAGGTCAGCGCGGAGAAGAGGATGCTCAGCCAGCTCGCCCGGTCCAGATGGGAGAAGATGCGATGAATGTGGCCGGGAAAGGTGTTCACGATCTTCCCGCTGGCCTGCAGCACCTCCGACGGGATGCCGAGCAGCACGGGAAGCTGGTTCGCCGCGATGAGGATCGACGCCCCGGTGACGTAAGCCACCACCACGGTGCGGCTGATGAACTGCGTCAGGTCCGCCACACGCAAAAAAGCGCCCATGATCAGCAAGGCCGCCGTCATGAAGACCAGCAGCGGCATCATGCCGATGCGATCCAGGTGCGGATAGGCCGCGAAGTAGGAGAACACCATGAACGCGGTCGCATTGGTCGGCCCGAAGATGGTGTTTCGTGATGAGGAAAGCAACGGCCCCACCAGCGCGGCGATGGCGGAGCAGGTGATGCCGTATTGCAGCGGCAGGCCGGCGATCAGCGCGTAGGCCATGCCCTGCGGGATGTCCAGCAGCGCCACGGTGCTGCCGGCGCGGAAGTCGGAGGCGAAACTGCGTTTTCCATAGCCCCTGAGCGACCGCTTCAGCGGAAACGGGTCCAGCGCACTCTCCGTGACGACCTTTTTCAGCAACGACCGTCCCTCCTGTGTGAGATCACGCAGCCGCTGAATCCAGGATCGAAGGTCGGGTGCCACAACAACAAGCTCCTCAGGTATGCCGGGGCCATGCTAGACGCGCAGGCGTGAAGCACAAGCACTCAGGACATCGTTCGCCAGTGGACGGAAACCGTGTCTCTTTCCAAGCTAAAGACATGTCTGAACCCGATCCTGAAGCGATCCCTGAGCTGGTGGAGCATCCCATCGGCCCGGAGCTCGACCTGCACACTTTCCGCCCGGATGAGATCAGCAGCCTGCTGCCGGAGTACTTCGCGGAGTGCCGGAAGCGCGGCATCCTGCGCGTCCGCATCATCCACGGCAAAGGCAGCGGCACCTTGAGAACCGGTGTGCATCAGTTGCTCGCGAAACTGCCGGAGGTGCGGCAGTGGATCTGGCCCGCCGATGAAACCAGCGGCTCCTGGGGTGCGACCTGGGTGATTCTGGAGTAGGCGCATTCGCCAGAATGCGGATCTGCGGCCTCGTTCTGGCGAACGAATCTACAAAGTCCAGTTCGCGCTCGTCCACACCCTCGGCTTCTTGTTCTCCAGCTTCTCCAGATCGAGAGGCGTGCTGTTTTTCACCTCCAGCTTCTGGCCGCGGATGTCGAACGTGAGCGGGCCGGCCAGGTCGGCCTTTTCCAGCCAGAAGCGCAGGCGGACATCGGAGGTGGCCTGCGCCTCGATGCTGGCGGGT
This sequence comes from Prosthecobacter sp., assembly GCF_014879935.1. Taxonomy (GTDB): domain Bacteria; phylum Verrucomicrobiota; class Verrucomicrobiia; order Verrucomicrobiales; family Verrucomicrobiaceae; genus Prosthecobacter. The sequence continues at coordinate 159,089 of NZ_JACSRD010000169.1, read as the reverse complement.
TTCTCGGCGGGCAGGATGAAGGGCGGGACGTCCTTTCCGGCGGCGTTGATCAGACGCACGTCGGGCGGTGTCAGGTAGAGCGGGCGCGGGCTGGTGTTCTTGTAGCGGATTTCGAGATCGAGCCGGGCATTGCCAAAATCACGCTCCAGCGTGCAGCGGCGGAGCTGGAGTGGCGCATCGGCCTTCATCTCGGCCACAGGGCCGTCATCGGTGGGGAGGCTGTCGGATTGAAAGGACCACCAGATGGCCGCCACGCCCGCCAGGAGCAGCAGCCAGACCTCGAATCGTTTGAACAAGTGCATGGAGGGAAGAACCGGGTTTTCCGGGGTTGTCAAACCGGGAAGTTGTCCTAGCATGCCCGCCCCCCAGGCCCGGGACCGGATTCCCTGCCTCGCGGCCTCCGCTTATGGACCAGCTTCCCCCCATGAACATCAACGTCGAACACCAGCCCAACTGCCGCGCCGTCGCCCACGTCCGCGTTCCCGCCGACCAGGTCGGCAAGGAGCGTGATGCGATCATCACCTATTTCGCCAGCATGGTGCGCCTTCCAGGTTACCGCCCCGGCAAGACACCAAAGACCATCGTCGCGAAGCGTTACGAGAACGAGGTGAAGGACGAGCTGGAAAAGAAGCTCATCAGCGAAGGCCTGCGCCAGGCCGTGAAGAGCGAAGGCCTTGAGCTGCTGAATGTCCTCGCTGTGAACGACAAGATGTATCACGACACGGACAAAAGCTTCAGCTTCACCATCGAGATGAGCCTCGCGCCGAAGTTTGAGCTGCCGGAATACACCGGCATCCCGGTCAAACTGCCGCGCATCGAGGTCACCGACGCCGATGTCGATCACGACCTGCTCCACCTGCGCGAAAACCAGGCCACCTATGAAGACGTGGACCGCGACGCCGCCATCGGTGATGTCGTCGTGCTCAGCACCACCGGCAGTGTCGATGGCCAGCCGCTCGACGAGGATGCCCCGGCGCACCTCAAGGAGATGAAGGAAAACTGGTTCCTGCTCGCCGAGGAGGACGACTTCCTCCCGGGCTTCTACGCCGGCCTGGTCGGCATCAAGAAGGACGACGAGCGCTCGCTGAACCTCGCCATCGCCGACGACTTCAAATACGAAACGCTGCGTGGCAAGACCCTCACCCTGGCCGCGAAATGCCTGGGTGTGAAGAACAAGGCCGTGCCGGAGCTGACCGAGGAGTTCATCAAGAAGATCGGTGGTGACGAAATGACCATGGAGACGCTGCGCGACGAGGTGCGCGACGCCATCCGCCGCCGCAAGGAGCAGGCCCGCGACGCCGCGAAGGCCAACCAGGTCATCGCCCACCTGTTCGAGAAGGTCGAATTCGACCTGCCGCAGGAAGTCGTGAACCGCGAAGCCCAGCGCCGCACCAACGAGATCGCCATGCGTGCCATGCAGCAGGGCATCAGCGAGGACGAACTGGTGAAGCAGCAGGACGAGATCCTCAACAGCGCCACCAACCAGGCCCGCAACAACGTGAAGGTGAGCTTCATCCTCGAGCAGATCGCGAAGAAAGAAGCGCTCGAAGTCCCCGGCCAGAAAGTCGCCATGGCCCTCGCACAGATCGCCGAGCGTCAGAAGATGCCCGCGAAGAAGTTCATGGCCGAGGCCCAGAAAAACGGCCTCATCGACAACGTGCGCGGTGACCTGCTCCTGCAGGAAGCCATGGAGTTCCTCAAGGACAAGGCCGTCGTCGAAGAGACCGACCCCGAGCCCGAGCACTGCGACGTGCACAGCAAGTGATCGCACACGAGCCTTGGACCAGCGAAGCCCTTCCGGTTGACCTGTTTCACAGCTCCTTGATCGAAACATTCCTGAACTGAATCAGGCTGGAGGCCGGCGAGAGTTCGCCGGTCTTCGCGTTTTTGCCGCCGTGATGCTGGAGGCCGAGTTTTCCTTTCGCAGGAACGCCGGGAAGTTGCGCGTTTTCGATCACCGTTTTGCCGTTGAGCACGACCGTGAGTCGGTCGCCCTTCATCGTGATCTCGAAGGTGTTCCATTCGCCCACGGGCTTGTCGGCCTTCACCTTTGGCGTCACGCCGGCGCGCACTTCGGGCGGCATCGTTTTGTCCATGCGGTAGCCATAGACCTCGCCACTGCCGATGGGCCAGCACCAGATGTTGATCTGCGACTTGCCCTGGCCGCGCAGGTAGATGCCGGAGTCGGCGTTTGGCGTCGGGATTTTGATCTCCTTGCCGTTTTCATCGAGCTTGTGCGTGCCGTCGGGCAAAACGACGGGCATGTCGTAGAGCCCGGTGGTCTGTTTGAGCCGCCAGTCGATCTTGAGTGTGAAGTCGCCGTATTCTTTGTCGGTCCAAAGGTTCTTGTCCTTCCCCGGTGCCTCGCTGCACGCGTCGTAGTCGATGACGCCGTCGATCACCTTCCAGTGGCCGTTGTCGCCTTCGGGAATGGCCCAGTTCGTGAGGTCTTTGCCGTTGAACAGCGGGGTAAAGCCGTCATCGGCAGCGAAAGCAGCGGTGGAGAGGCAGAGAAGGGCGGTGAGACAGGTCTTCATGGTCGCGAGAGAACGAACTCCGCCAGGTTTGCATTGCACAGAGGCACGAAGTTCCAGGCTACGCTTGAAACATCTGCCTTCACCCCTCACCCGGCCTCTCCCCGAAGAATGCTGTGTTATTCTGCGAAGGTCAGCGACGGGGAGAGGGGATTCGTTTTGCGCCAGCTCCAATGCGAAATCCCTCTCCCCGCCCCATGCAGGTCTCGCTTTGAGGTTCACTTCGGGGAGAGGTTAGGTGAGGTGTCGATTGGAAGCCGCGAAGGTGAATCTGCATGGTCCTGGCTTGCCAAGCATCTGACAATCATGCCAAGAGTATCGGATGCCTCACGATCTCCACGCCGCCCTGAAACAGCACTTTGGCCATGCGGCCTTTCGTGCCGGGCAGCAGCAGGTAATGGAAGCTCTACTGGCCGGACGCAGTGCGCTGGCACTGTTTCCGACGAGCGCGGGCAAATCGCTCTGCTATCAACTGCCGGCGCTGCTGATGGACGGCGTGACGCTCGTGATCTCGCCGCTGATCGCGCTGATGAAGGACCAGGTGCAGGCGCTCAAGGCCCGCGGCATCGCTGCGGCACGGCTCGACTCATCGCTCAGCCAGCAGGATGCCGCGGAGGTCTTCGAAGGCATGCGAAATGGCACGTTGAAGCTGCTCTACATCGCCCCGGAGCGGCTCATGAATGAAAATTTCGTCGAGCGGCTGAAGCGCCTCAAAATCTCGATGATGGCCGTCGATGAAGCGCACTGCATCTCCGAGTGGGGGCACAATTTCCGCCCCGAATACCTGCGCCTCGCGTTGGTGGCGAAGGAACTCGGCATCAAGCCCGTGCTCGCGCTCACCGCCACGGCCACGCCATCCGTCGCGGCGGACATTCGCAAGGCGTTTGGCATTGAGCAGGCAGATCACGTGCAAACGACCTTCCTGCGATCGAATCTGCACTTCCGCATCACACCCTGCACCGCGCAGCAACGCCTGCCGGTGCTCACCAAGCTGCTGCTCAAGCGAAAGGTGCCCAGCATCGTCTATGTCACGCTGCAAAACACCGCGGAGCACGTCGCCACGCACTTGCAGAAAAGCGGCGTGAACGCGCTCGCCTACCACGCCGGTTTGCCGGACGAGCATCGCCACGCCGCACAGGATGCGTTCATGAGCGGGCAGACGGACGTCATCGTGGCGACGATCGCCTTCGGCATGGGCATCGACAAGGCGGACATCCGCGCCGTGTATCACTACAACCTGCCGAAGACGCTCGAAAACTACTCGCAGGAAACCGGACGCGCCGGCCGCGATGGCAAAACCTCCGTCTGCGAGATGCTCACCTGCGCCGATGACTGCATCGTGCTGGAAAACTTCACCTTCGGCGACACACCCACGCCACAGGCCATCCGCCAGCTTCTTGACCACCTGCTGCTCGGCGGCAGCGAATTCGCTGTGTCGATGTACGACCTCTCGCACGCCACGGACATCCGTCCGCTGGTCATCGAAACGGTGATCACGAATCTGGAACTCGATGGCATCCTCCGCCCGCTCGGCTCCTTCTACGCCAGCTACCAGTTCCGCTTCCTCCAGCCCGAGCCGCGCATTCTTTCCGGCCACAAACCCGAACGGCAGGCGTTTTTGCGCCAGTTGTTCCAATGCGGCAAACGCGGCACGAAATGGACGACGCTCAATCCCGACGAAGCCGCCGCCGAACTCAACGAACCGCGTGATCGCGTGCTCAAAGCGCTCACCTGGCTTCAAGAGTGCGGCGACATCGAGCTCAAACCCAGCGGCAGCCGCCAGAAGTATCGTCTCTCGGAAGATGCGCATCGTCGCGATCCGAAGGAGATCACGAAAAAGATGCAGCAGCTCTTTGCCGACCGCGAACGCCGCGATGTCGAGCGTCTGCGGCAGGTGATCGAACTCGCCAGTCATCGCGGCTGCCTCACGAAATGGCTTCTCAACTACTTCGGCGAAACGATGGAGGCCGATTGCGGCACCTGCACGAGCTGCAAAGAGCGTGAAAAAGGCCTCACGGATGATTCACCACGTGAAATTCCGCAATCTGCGACCCCGCCGATCACCACGGAGCATGTCGCCGCGATCCAGGAGCTGCTGCGGGAGAAACATCCTTCGTTGCGGACCGGGCGCCAGCTCGCTCGTTTCCTCTGCGGCCTCACCAGTCCCGCGACGAGTCGCGAGCGCCTCAGCCGTCATCCGAACTTCGGCCTGCTGGAGCGCATTCCCTTCGCCGATGTCCTGGCGCAGACAGATTCCATGCTGAGATAGGCGCTGACGAAACACCACGCGGCCTGCTGACGATAAACAGGGATGAAACCCACCCGCGCACGTCATGTCGTCCTCGCCGGGCTCTGCGTGGCAGCAGCACTGGCGTATTTCGTGCGGAATGGCGTGGCTCCGGCGGAGAGCACGATCCGCGCGGATCTCGGCCTCACGAAGGAGCAGTCGGGCATGATGATGAGCGCGTTTTTCTGGCCGTATGCGCTTTGCCAGATCCCGGCGGCGATGCTGGCGCAGCGTCTCGGCGCACGATGGGCGCTGGCGCTCTACGCGGTGATGTGGTCGCTGGCCACCGCCGGTTTTGCCCTGGGCCAGTTGGGCTGGATGACCGCCTCCCGGGCCTTCATGGGCGTGGCGCAGGCGGGACTCGTGCCGGTGGGCGTGAGCGCGATGGCGCGATGGTTTCCCAAATCATCGCAAGCCACCGCAGCAGGGGCCTTCAGCGGTTTCATGTCCGCCGGGAGCATCGTCGCAGCGCCGTTGACGGCGTGGCTGGTGTCCGATCTCGGCTGGCGCTGGATGTTCGTGCTCTACGCGGTTCCGGGTGTGCTGTGGGCGGCATGGTTCGCGTGGTGGCATCGTGATGAGCCCGCGCTGCATCCGGCGGTGAATGCGATCGAGCTGGAATTGATCGGACCATCGGCCGTGAAAGCTTCCAGCGAGGCTTCGGCGGCCTCGTGGCGTTCATTGACTGCCAATCCAGTCTTGGGTTTGCTCTGTCTGCAGCAGTTCTGTCGTGCGGCGGGCTACATTTTCTTCGCGAGCTGGTTTGCCACCTACCTGCAAGAGGCGCGAGGCATGGCGCTGGTGAAATCGGCGTGGCTCACCACGCTGCCGTTGCTGGCGGATGTAGCGGGCGGCTTTTCCGGCGGGCTGATCTCTGATGCCTTGCTGCGCCGCACGCAGAGCCGCCGCATCGCGCGGCAAGGCATGGCGATGACCGCGCTGCTGCTGTGCGCGGCGCTCATCTTCACGGCGTGGTTTGTCGCTGATCCAGTGCTCGCCGTGCTGGTGATCAGCACAGGCATGTACTGCGCCGGGGTGGTGAATCCGTGCTACTCCGCCACGCTCATGACCTGTGGCGGAGCACAAACCGCGACCTGGAGCGCCGTCACGAACATGTGCGGGAACTTCGGCGCGGCCAGTTTCCCCATCCTCGTGCCGTGGCTCATTGCCCATGCGGGTGGCTGGGACGCGGTGCTGTTCGCGTTCGGTGGCATCTACATCATCGCCACGGTGTTCTGGGCCTTCATCCGGACTGAACACGCGTCGTAGCGCCGGACGGGCGGAGGTTTTTGGCGCACCCCGGGGCATTGAAACCGACTTTTCGTTTGCCGTGACGCTTTGCGGCCTGAGAATCGCGCCCGCATGATCTCCCAGCTCCTCGATTTCGTTCTCCACGTGGACAAGCACCTGCAAACCTTCGCGCAGGACCATGGCGCGTTGATCTACGGCCTGCTGTTCGCGATCATTTTCTGCGAGACGGGGCTGGTGATCATGCCGTTTCTGCCGGGTGACTCGCTGCTGTTCGCCGTGGGAGCCTTGGCGGCGCAGGGTTTCATGCGCATCGAGCTGATCATTCCGCTGCTGATGTGCGCCGCGATCATTGGCGACAATCTGAACTACTGGATCGGCCGCAAGGCGGGCGGTTGGATCGTGAACCAGCGCTGGTTCAAGCGTGACTACCTCGCGAAAACCGAGGCGTTCTTCGTGAAACACGGCGGCAAGGCGATCATCCTGGCCCGCTTCGTGCCGATCGTGCGCACGTTCGCCCCTTTCACCGCCGGTTTCGGCCGCATGGACTACCGGCGCTTCCTTTGCTACAGCCTGGGCGGCGGCCTGTTCTGGGTGCTGAGCTTCAGCATCGCCGGTTACTTCCTCGGCAGCATTCCGATCATCAAAAACAATATCAAGCTGGTGTTCCTGCTCATCATCGTGGTCTCCGTGCTGCCGATCGTGATCGAGGTGATCAAGCACAAGATGGAGGCCAGACGCGCGAAGAACAACGCGGCCGATTGAAGCCGAATGCCGGCTTGTTGTAGCTCGGAATTCCGATTCCGAGGTGGCATCGACGCGGAATCGGAATTCCGCGCCACAATCCCGCCCTGCACGCCGAAACGCCGCGGATTAAAACCGCACACGTGCCCCTGTGGCCGGATTGATGTAGTAGCCGGGGTTTCCACCGACGCCGGGCACAAACACGGGTTGCTGCGAAGCCGGCGTGCCATAATACGGCTGGTTCGGCACGTAGCCCGGAATGGCGGCGCCCGGATACACGGGCACACCGCCGATGGTTTGATAGCTCTGCACGCCGCCACTGGAACGAATCACACCTGAGGAACTGCGGGTGCCGAAGGGGCTGGATTCGTTGTATTGATACATGAACTGATCGCCCTGGGGCATCGCGGTGGGGCCGGAGCCGGGAGCGTAGCCACCGCGCGGCACATTTGTGTTGCTGGCTGTGGCGGCGCTGGGTGTCCTGGTGGTGGGAGGGGCTGGCTGATTCGCCGAAGGGTAGTAATAGCTCGAACCGTCCTGCGGGAGGGGCGTTTCGCAGGAGGCGAGTGCGATGGCGCAGAGACTGAGGATACGGAGGCGGGTTTTCATGCCGGAGTGTATCACGAGAGCCTGTCGCGGCGGTGGAAAACTTTGCCAGCGCAGGCAAACGCGGCAGAATGCGGCCCCATGCAGCCTGTCGTCGTTCAGCACCCTCTGGCGCAATGCCACCTCGCCGCCATTCGAGCGCAGGAAACGCCGTCGCACCAGTTCCGCCGCCATCTGAACCTGCTGGCGCGCATGCTTTTCCTGGAGGCGACGCGTGAGCTGCCGCTGCGGGAGATCCAGGTGCAGACGCCGCTCACGCAAACGTCCGGCGCACGGCTGGAACGACCAGTCGTGTTCGTGCCGATCCTGCGTGCGGGCCTGGGCCTGCTGGATGGCATTCTGCCGCTGATGCCGGACGCCACGGTGGCGCACGTGGGCATCAAGCGGAACGAGGAAACCGCCCTGCCGCAGTCCTATTATGCCAATCTGCCCGCGAACCTCGGCAGCGCGGACGTCTTTCTGCTCGATCCGATGCTGGCCACAGGCGGCAGCGCCTGCGAGGCCGCACGGCAGCTCAAAGCCGCCGGGGCTTCCCGCATCACGATGATCTGCGTGGTGAGCTGTCCGGAAGGGCTGGCGGCAATGAAACGCACGCATCCCGATGTGCCCGTCTTCACCGCTGCCATCGATCAGGGGCTGAACGAGAAGTGCTACATCGTCCCCGGCCTCGGTGATGCTGGAGACCGCTATTTCGGCACCTGACAATCGCTGGACTGCCAGCACGATCCGCGTCTTTTCCCTCGTTCTCCTTTCACATGCCCATCACCCTGCCTCCCTTGTCCCGCCGCGGCTTTCTGAAACGCGGCTCTGCTGCTGCTCTGAGCGCGCTCGCCACGCAACTGCCAGCCATCGAGATTCCGGAGCAGGTCTGGGTGCTGTTTTCCGACACCCACATCGCCGCTGACGAGACGCTGAACGCACGGGGCGTGAACATGGCTGAAAACCTTCTCCGCTGCGCCAACCAGGTGCTGAAACTCGGCCAGAAACCCTTCGGACTGATCGTGAACGGCGACTGCGCTTATCTGGAAGGCATCAGCGAGGACTACGTCACCTTCCTGCGCTGCATGCAGCCGGTGCGGGAGCAGTCGATCCAGGTCCACTGCACGCTGGGCAATCACGATCACCGCAACAACTTCCTGAACGCCGTCATCGGCCCGCCGCCGCCGAATGCGGAGCGTCCGATGAATGTGCCGGACAAACACGTCGCCACGGTCACCAGCGCCCTGGTGAACTGGATCCTGCTCGACTCGCTCGATCTGGTGAACAAAACGCCCGGCCGCCTCGGCGAAGCCCAGCTCGTATGGATTGAACGCGAGCTGCGCAACTCACCGAACAAGCCCACCTTCATCGTCGCGCATCACAATCCGCAGGGACCGGTTCCGGAGGGCAAGAACCCGACCGGGTTGCAGGACAGCGATGCCTTGTTCGACCTGCTGGCCTCCTATCCCAAGGTGCAGGGCTACATCTATGGCCACACGCACACCTGGTTGAAGACCAAGCACGAGAAGACCGGCCTGCCGATGATCAATCTGCCGCCCATCGCCTACACCTTTGATCCGAAACGGCCGAACGGCTGGGTCATCGCCCGCATCGATGCGGATCGTGCCGAGTTTGAGCTGCGGGCGCTGAATCCCGCGCACGACGAGCACGGTCAGAAGCACGTGATCAAGTTCGCTTGAGCCGTTCGTAGGGCGCGCTGGCAAGTCGTCGCAAGCTCCTTGCATGGGATGGCGTTTCAGCGCGGCCATGAAGTCCGCCCTGTTCCCTCTTTTCCTCGCCGTCGCTGCGTTTGCCGCGGAAGCGCCCCGCCCCAACGTCGTATTCCTGCTCGTCGATGACCTCGGCCGCGCTGATTGCGGTTTCATGGGCGGGAAGGACATCCAGACGCCGCACATCGACAAACTGGCCAAGGCGGGAGCGGTTCTGGATCAGTTCTACGTCCAGCCCGTGTGCTCCCCGACACGTGCGGCCTTGATGACGGGACGTTATCCGATGCGCCATGGCCTGCAGGTGGGGGTGGTGCGGCCCCACGCGCAGTACGGCCTGCCGCTGGAGGAGCGCACGCTGCCTCAGGCCTTGAAGGAATCCGGCTATGAGACCGCCATCGTGGGCAAATGGCATCTCGGCACCTTCCAGCCCGGCTATCTGCCATTGCAACGCGGGTTCGATCATCAATACGGCCACTACAACGGCGCCATCGACTACTTCACCCACATCCGCGATGGCGGCTTCGACTGGCACCGTGATGACAAGGAGAACCGCGATGAAGGCTACTCCACGCATCTGGTGGCCAAGGAATGCGTGCGCCTGATCCGCGAGCGCGACAAGGCCAAGCCCCTCTTCCTTTACGTGCCGTTCAATGGTGTGCACAGCCCGTGGCAGGTGCCGGATGAGTACCTGAAGCCATACGGCCACCTGCAAGGCAACCGCCAGAAGTACGCGGGCATGCTCGCGGCGGTGGACGAGGCTGTGGGGCAGATCGCCGGCGCGATTGATGAGGCGGGCCTGCGCAAGAACACGCTCTTCATCTTCTCCAGCGACAACGGGGGGCCCAGCCCCGGCCAGATCACCGACAACGGACCGCTCCGTGCTGGGAAAGGCACGCTTTACGAAGGCGGAACCCGCGTCGCGGCCTTTGCGACATGGGATGGCGTCATCAAATCTGGCACCACGGTGAATGCCGCTCTGCACATGGTGGATTGGTATCCCACGCTGCTGAAGCTCACCGGAGCACCTGCGGAGCAAAAGCTGCCGCTGGATGGACGCGATGCCTGGCCGGCCATCACCCAAGGCGCGGCCTCTCCGAATGACTTCATCCTCTACAACACCACGCCGAACAACGGAGCCATCCGCGTCGGCGACTGGAAGCTCGTGGTGGGTGGCAACGTCGCCGACAGTGAGGATGGCGGCTCGGCCTCGCCCAAGAAGAAGGGCAAGGGCAAAAAGAAGAAGGCTGACAGCGGCCCGGCGGTCGAGCTCTTCAATCTGGCTGCCGACCCGAATGAAAAGACCAACCTGGCGGCCGCACAGCCGCAAAAAGTCGCCGAGTTGCGTGCCAGGCTGGACGAACTGGCCGCTCAGGCCGTTCCGCCGAAGAGCGCGCCTCCAGCGCCGGGTTTCAAGGCCCCGCGGGTCTGGGGCCAGAAAGACTGAGTCGTCAGCGGGATTTCATTCGCCATTCGTCATTCGGATTTCATCATTCTGAATGGACCTGCCCGATGTCATCGCCCACTGCCTGAGCCAGCCCGGAGCCGAGGAGACCCAGCCGTTCGGTCCCGAGGCGCTGGTTTACAAGGTGGGCGGCAAGATGTTCGCAGTGACCGTGCCGGAGGAATTTCCCGCGCGGATCAATCTGAAGTGTGATCCGCAACGTGCGGTCGAACTGCGCGACGAATACAAGGGCATCAAGCCCGGCTGGCACATGAACAAGAAGCACTGGAACACCGTCATGCTCGACGGCAGCGTCCCGCCAAAGCTCGTGCGCGAGCTGGTCGAGCATTCTTATCAGCTCGTGTTCGATGCGCTGCCGAAGAAGGAGAGGGAGGGTTTGAAAACGAAGCGATGGACAAAGAAACCCTCTCCGAGGGAGCGGAGAAAATAGCCAAGGGTCGCAGACCCATGCGAACGCAAGCCTGCCCCCCATTTTCCATGAACAAGTGGCTCACTCAGCCCTCCGAGACTCATCTGCCGCAAAACTGTTTGTGTGTTTGGAAGCGCGTAGCGCTGTGATAATCATAGCCGTGGGTGAAAACCCACGGCCACGTGATGTGGGTGGTTTTTCGCGGGTTGAACCGCGTAGCGGTGACACATTGCCAAGGCAACGCTCGCGGTCATTCAATCACACGACGTATTTATGGTCGTATTGAATTTTCGCCTCGTCGAGCAGACGACAATATTCTGCCAGGTAGTCCGTTTGCTGGTGATGCGCCTGCTGGTCTTTGATGTAGCGAATGACCGCGTCTTTTTCACGCATCGAAACCGTGAAAGCACCATAGCCGTCCTGCCAGCCGTTGAACCCGGGAAAGACCGCCTCTTTACTGATCCATCGACTGGTGCCCGTTTTCAATTCACGCATGTAATCTGCGAGGGATAGTGAAGGATGCAGAGCCATCAAGATGTGGACGTGATCCTCCATCGCATTGATCCGATGGAGATGACAGTTGAGTCCTTGATGAATGCCCCACACATAGCGAAACATCTCCTCCCGGCGCTCAGCATGTAGGACCGGAACACGGTTTTTGGTGGAGAACACAATATGGTACAGAATCTGCGTGTAGGTGTTGGCCATGACGGTGGCGGATGCTGATGCCGCAGTTTGTATCACCGCTACGCGGTTTCTCGTTGTAGATCAATCTACGGTTCATCGGTGGTCCGTGGGTTGGCACCCACGGCTAGGATTGTCGCAGCGCTACGCGCTTCTTGCACCGAACTTGGTTCGCTCTGCAAGAAGCTGTCATATTTACCCCACCACCAGCTCCACCGGGCAGTGATCGCTGCCGTGGATGTCAGCGCGGATGGTGCAGGACTTGAGCGCAGGCTTCAGTTTTTCGGAGGCGAGCCAGTAATCGAGGCGCCAGCCGATGTTCTTGGCCCGCGCATCGGGCGTGCGTTGTGTCCACCACGTGTAGCGGCCGGGATTGGGATCAAACTGACGGAAGACATCGAGGAAGCCGGCCTCGAGATGCTTCGCGAAGCTGGCGCGTTCAGCATCGCTGAAGCCGGGATTCATGCGGTTCGACTTCGGATTGGCCAGATCGATCTCCTGATGGGCGCAGTTGAGGTCGCCGCAGGCGATGACGGGCTTCTGCTTTTCCAGGTTCTTCAAATGCGCACGATAGGCATCATCCCAACTGAGGCGATAGTCGAGACGGGCGAGCTCGGCCTGCGAATTGGGCGTGTACACGTTCACGAGGAAGAAGTCCTCGAACTCGGCCGTGATCAGCCGGCCTTCACGGTCGTGGTCTTCGATGCCGAGGCCCAGGGCGGTCGTTTTGAACGGCACGCGGCTGAGGATCAGCGTGCCGGAATAGCCTTTCTTGACGGCGCTGTTCCAGATGGCGCTGTAGCCGGGGAACCAGCCCAGATCGACCTGATCCTGCTGGGCTTTCGTCTCCTGGAGGCAGATCACATCGGCATCGCAGGCCGTCATGTATTCGCGGAGGCCTTTGTTCAGTGAGGCGCGGATGCCGTTGACGTTCCAGGTGGTGAGTTTCATGAAAAAGCGGAGAGATCGGAATGAGGGAGGCCGAATGAAGCCCGAAACCACCCCGGGGAAAGAAGGAATCGGACAAGGTTGCGACAGCCGCAGTCCTCGGTTTCTCCTCCGCCATGAGTTTCGACCTGCTGGCACCGCATTATCGCTGGATGGAGGCCGTGTTCGCAGGTGGACGCTTGCAACGCTGCCGCACGGCGTTGCTGGGCACGATCTCGCCGCCACGAAACGTGCTGATCTATGGCGAAGGCAACGGACGCTTTCTCTGCGAACTGCTGCGGCGTTTTCCGGAGGCCCAGGTGACCGTGGTGGAAGCCAGCGGTGTGATGATCCAGCTCGCACGCGAACGGCTGCGTAACAGCGGGCTCGCCCGGGCTGCCGTGAGATTCGTCCAAGCTGACGCGCTGGAATGGATGCCGCCCGCCGCGTCATTCGACTTCCTGGTGACCTGTTTCTTCCTCGACTGCTTCCGGGAGGATGAACTGCGGCGGCTGATGCCTCAAATCGCCTCTGCGGCGACGTCTGACGCCCGATGGCTGGTCGCCGACTTCCAAATCGCTGGAGATCATGTCTGGTGTTGGCGAAACCGCATGATCGTGAGGTTTCTCTATGCGTTTTTTCGCTGGGCGACTCATCTGTCAGGGCGCGCATTGATCGATCCCACGCCATCGCTTCATGCTGCCGGTTTCGTGCGGGTGCAGCGCTTGGAGATGAGTCATCGCCTGCTTTCCGCCGAGCTCTGGAGCCGTGAATCGCAGCCGTCCTGCATTCCGCGCATAACTTGATCAATGGATGCCAGGATGTGTGGATCAATCCGCCACATGCCATGCTTTATATAGCGCATGGAAAACAAACCATACTCCCGCAATCGGTGGTTGTCTGCGCTGGGCCTTGGCGCTCTGGCAGCCGTGTCTCTTTCAACCGCAACCGCTGGCACTGTTGCCCCCAAGAATCCTCCCCTTGAGGCGGCTGACTGGAAGGTCAACACCATCGCCCCGGTCACCAATCCGATCTTCTTTGAAGACGCGATCATCCGCTCCGAGATCCGCCCGATCTTCGTGCACCACACGATCGACAACAACTTCCTCGGCGGCGGCACCGCCCAGCTCTACGCGTTGCAGCTCCGCTACGCCGTGACGGATCGTCTGGCCCTCATCGCGACTCAGGACGGTTACTTCGACGTGAACAACGACGCCATCGCCAATCCGGATGGCTGGATGGACCTCGCCGCCGGCTTCAAGTATGCGCTGATCGACAATCCTGCCGCCCAGTTCATCCTCACTCCCGGCCTGACCTTCCACATCCCGACCGGCGACCGCCGCGTGTTCCAGGGCCGTGGGGGTGGTGAGTTCAATCCCTTCGTCTCCTTCCAGAAGGGTTTTGGCGACCTCCATGTCAGTGGCAACCTTGGCCTTCGCATCCCGGTGAGTGGCAATGAGCAGAACCTCATGGCCCACTACAGCCTCATGGTGGACTACTACGTCAGCCGCTGGTTCATCCCCTTCGTCTCGGCGAATTTCTGGACCAATCTGAACGACGGCACCAACATCGGCCTGCGCAGCAACGGCTACGATGTGATCAACTTCGGCGCCAATAATGTGAACGGCGTCACTCAGGGCATGGTCGGCATCGGCTTCCGCAGCCGCATCACCAGCAGCATCGACATCGGTGCCGCCTATGAAGTCGCCGCTGTCCGTCCTTACGGTCTGACGAACAACCGTCTGACCTTCGACATGTGCATCCGCTTCTAAGTTGGTAATCAGTTGAGTTGGGTAAACGCACGGGGGCGGAGGCTCCCGTGCGTTTCTGTTGTTGCCGGTCAGCGCCTTTCCTGCATCATGGCCGCCCTCACCATGAAACTTCCCGCCCTTCTCCTGTCCGCGAAAGTCCTCGCGCTCTCCTTTGTCTTGAGCGCCTGTGGAAAACAGGAGCAGACGTCTGGTGGCGGTGAGAAACCGGCAGCAGCCCCCGCCGCAGCCGCCGCACCAGCCAAAGCAGTGGCGGAGTCAAAGCCGAAGGAAGAGCCGAAAGAGACTCCGGCAGCACCTGCGCCTGCACCGGCTGTCGATCCGCTTTTCGCGCAGCCGATGGTCCACCTGAACGGCTTTGGCAGTGATGAGCCTGCCGTGAGGCCGGATGAGCCGGCCCGTGGTGTGATTCACGTGGCCATGAAGGATGTGAAGCGCATGTCGGCGCAGCATTGGGAGCAGTTTGACTGCACGAGCCTCACGGCCAAGCGCTGGGGGCGCTACGAGATCCGCGTCACCTACACGCTGAAGCACGCCTCCCTCGGCACCCAGTTTCGCTTCAGCCAGCAGCCGCTGAAAAAGACGCTCATGGCTGCCAGCCAGCCGACGCCTGCGGTGTATGGCGAAGTTTACATCGAAAAGCCCGGCACCTATCCCTTCACTCTCTACATCGCCGCCACAGGCGCCGAAGCGGGCTTTGAGATTCAGGACATCGCCTTCGTTCCGGCTCCGGAAGGCCCTGCGCCGGAGCAGGCGGCGGACGGCAGCGTGGTTTTGGAGGCGAAAAGCGCCACCACCTGGTCTGAAAACATGCGCTACGAGCCGAAGCCCGAGAAAAACTGCCTCGGCTTCTGGACGAGCGAGGACGATCTGGCCGAGTGGGAGTTCCAAAACATCAAACCTGGCCGCTACAAGGTCAGCGTCTTCCACGGCTGCGGCACAGGCAATGAAGGCAGCGAGGTCGCGGTGAAACTCGGCAGCCAGGAGTTGAAGTTCACGGTGAAAGACACGGGCGGCTTCCAAAACTGGCAGGAAGCGCAGCTCGGTGAGGTCGAGATCAAGGACAAAGGCATCCAACGCCTCGTCATCGATCCGGTGACGAAGGCCAAAAGCGCTGTGATGGACGTGCAGAAGGTCGTGCTGACGCCTGTCGGCTGAAATCGCCCGCATGGACTGCTCGCGCACGCCGACTCGCGATCCGGAAACCTGGCTCGACCTCGCGCCTGAGTTCTCGCAAGTCCTCGCGCGTCAGGTTCGCGACTGGATTCTGCGTTGGGAGCCTGATCTCAGCGAGTCCATCAAGTGGAACATGCTTTGCTTCAGCGCCCGCAAGCTCGTCTGTGGCCTCAGCGCCTGCAAAAAGCACCTGGGCATCACCTTCTTCCGCGGCACGGAGCTGCGTGAGATGACGCCGCTGTTCGATGGCGGCGAAAGCAACACCAGCATCCAGTCGATCCGCATCACATCGGCCGATCAACTTGACGCAAAGGCCTTGCGCCGACTTTTGCATGCCGCCGTGGCCCTGGATGCGGATGAAACGACCAAACCGCCGCCGCAGAAGAAACGCGCCGAGTGGCCGATGCCGGAGGCGCTGGCCAAAGCGCTGAAGAAGAATCGCGCCGCTGCCGCAGGTTTTGAATCGCTCAGCATTTCCTGCCAGCGCGAATACAAAATCTGGGTCAGCACCGCGAAGCAGGAGGAAACCATTCAGCGGCGCGTGCAGGAAACGATCCGTGCGCTCACCAAAGGCAAAAAGTGGGCGCAAAGGAAGGACGCGTGACGATCACGGCAGGTATTCAAGCCGGTCCGGAATGCTGTTGTTGTTGCTGTCGAAGGGCAGGGGATCGTCGAGGTCGCTGCGGCCATCTTCGTCGTGATCGTTGTCGGCTTGCAGCCACGAATCATCCTCCATCAGCCATTCACCGCGTTCACGGAGCGTGCGCCAGAGCTGGATCACGGCATCAGCGCGGGTGAGCGGGCGATTGGCCGCCTCCTTGGCAATGAGACCGGGATTGGCGGGTAGTTTCAGTGACACAAGCCAGCGATGCAGCGTGTTCCAGTCGGCCGGTTGATCCGGATTGAAGGTCTTTTCCGTCGTCACAATGCCCCACGAACAAATCGCCTCGATTGCCGCACGATCCGCATCCTCCGGGCCGACGTCGCTGAAGCGTGGCGTGGCGACCATCGGCCACTGCGGCGTGGATGGCTGCGCACGGACCAGCCGCGCCAGCACACGGGCCAGTTCGCGGCGTGTCATGACGTGATCGGCGTCGAAGAAGACGCTGTCCGCATCCGCAGGCCAGATGCCGCGCACCGCCAGCATGTTGGCGGCCACAAAATGCAGCGAATCGGTCGGAAGATCCTGCCAGGGCCACAGCAGCATGCCGGGACCCCCGGTGCCACGTGCGAGGCGCAGTTGCAGCTCACGCACGTGCTGCTGGGAACCGGCGATGGTCCGCGGCTGCACACCGTCGCGCAGGCACATCCACGCCAGCGTGGCGCTCGCCTGGCCCACATGCATCATCTGGCCGTGCAGTCGCAACGCGCTTTGCACCACGCAACTCACGCCGATGTTCTTCGAGCAGCCGAGCAGGCCGTTCATTAGCGCGGGAACAAGGCCGCGCAGCGGAAACATCGCGCGGTCGGTGTCTGTGTGCCAGCCGCGTGACGGTGTCTGCACGTACACCCACGGCCCATTGCGATCTTCCGTCAAAAATCGGCGGCGCGTGGGATGGAAGTCGATGTTGAACTGAAACCCGAACACCCCATCCGGCACCATGACCTTCGCCCACTTCGGTTCGCGGGTTTCGGCGCGGATGTCCTGCTCCCGGAGCATGTAGAGCGCCTCCAGCCGCAAACCTTCACGCACATACGGCTTCGGTGGCAGCAGATCGGGCGTGCCGAACTCGGTCGTGAGCTTCATGTAGCGGAACGTCTGCGGAAAATCGCCCACACGGTCATGCACCGCCGTTTGCAGATGATACAGCATGCCCAGCGCGTGCTGCTTCGCGTCGTCGAAGATGATCTGCCGCTGCGCCGGCGTGAGATCGACGATGTTATTCTTCGACGCACCGGCTTCAGTCTTCTCCAGCGCATCCACGACACGCTGCGGCAACTGGCACAGCGGGTAATCCTGCACCGGCCAGTTCAGAAACGTCGCCTCCGTGCCCTCCGGCAGATAGTTGTGCCAGCGATCGACCAGACGGCGATGCGTGTAAACGCTCCAGCCGGACTGGCTGTAGATGCCCACGCTCATGTCGCTGTCCACCCACGGCGGTGTCTTGTCGAGCTGGCTGAAGGAACGCGGGTCGTAGGTCGCTGGTCTCGGAATGGAGCTGTCCTTGCCGGCTTCGCGCAGCACGATGCACCACGAGATGGGATTCATCTCCTGCGGATCGCCATCGTCGTAGTTCGCAGGCGCGCTGGGTTCACCGAAGCGCGATTTCAAATCCGCGCCCGCGCTGTATTTTGCCCCGCTGAGCCGGATCACATCGCCCCAGTCGGAGGAATCGAGCGTGACCTTCGCACGCACCGTGAGGTCGGGCTGGGAGGCCTTCTGGAACGTCACCGCCGTCACAACACCGTCGTCCGCCTGAACGCTCGCAGGCTGCCAGCCGCGTTCGATCCGCAGCACGCCGGAATCCACGTGC
This sequence comes from Prosthecobacter sp., assembly GCF_014879935.1. GTDB lineage: Bacteria > Verrucomicrobiota > Verrucomicrobiia > Verrucomicrobiales > Verrucomicrobiaceae > Prosthecobacter. The sequence continues at coordinate 141,060 of NZ_JACSRD010000169.1, read as the reverse complement.
GGCTTCACCAGTTGCTCGAAAATCACCGCTGCCGCGGCTGGTTCGATCGTCTCGGTGCCGCAGTAAGCGTTTCCAGGCGATGGAATGCCGTAGGTCTGCGAGTTGTGCGCGCGAATGCGGTCGATCACCTCCTTGTAGAGCCCGCTGCGCGGAAAATTCACGCGTCGTCCGTTCACGCCCGTCCACTCATCCGGACAACCCACGCCTTCGGAACTGAACTGCCCACCGAGCCACTCGATGTCATTCACCAGCACGATCTTCTTCACGCCAAGGCGCGCCGCCTGCACCGCCGCCGCACAGGCTGATTCATTGCCACCGACGATGAGGAGGTCGGTTTCGAGGATCTCAGCCCTCGCAGGCACGAGCAGGGCCGCGAACAAAACAGATGGGAGCAACTTCATAGGATTCGTGATGAAACAGCAGGAACTATTGCGCTCCTTACATCACGCTCCTGCGACGCGAACTGTTGCGCAGCTCTTCTTGTCTTTGCTCAGGATGCAGATCCTGTCGCGGAGGAAGTTTTCAGCGGTGAGGACGGGAGTAGAACCGGTGGCTTTGCTCAATCCAGCCAGTTCTCCACGCGTAGTTCCGGCACCTGATTGAAATGAACCAGATTGCGGGTCAGAACGGTGGCATCGTGGGCGAGGCCGATGGCGGCGATCTTAAGATCTTGTGTGCCGGCCTGCGGCAGATGCTTGCGCAGTTCACGAAAAATGGCGGCTGCCTGCGCATCAAAGGGCAGCAGGGTGAGTTCCATCAGCATTTCGAGGCTGTGTTGGAACTGCTCATAGCCATGGACTTGTTTCTCGCTGCCTGCTTTCTGTTTGCGGATGAAGGCGCTCCAGCCCTCACTGACCTCCTGCGCGGTGATGATCGTGGTCAGCACCTCGGCTTTATTCGACGTGAACCGCCGTTTCAGTCGCGCACCGCTCTCGGTGTCGCGCAAAAGTTCGGAGAAGTGGTTGGTATCGAGCACCACAAACATCGGCCTACCAGTTTTCTTGGTTTGCCTGCTTCCGCCATTTCGCGCCAAGGCGCATGGCTTCCGCGAAGTGATGATCGTCTTTGGCCGCTCCGGCAATCTTCTTCCAGCCATCACGAGGCGTGCTCATGCGGGCCTCAATCCTGGCCACGCGACGTTTAAGGTCGGTGATCGTTTGTTCGAGAACCTTGGTGCTCATGGAATCAAGGTTGCCATGCACAGGCGGCGTTCGCAAGCGTGCTTCACACCACCGCCACCCGCACCGTCGCGTAGCTCTTCTTGCCTTTGCGCAGGATGCAGAGCTTGCCGCCGAGGAAGTTTTCGGCGGTGAGAGTGGGAGTGGCACCCGCGGCGACCTGGACGTTGTTGATGTAGAAGCCGCCGCCTTTCATCAGACGACCTGCATCGCCTTTCGAGGTCGCGAGACCGAGCGTGACGAGCAGATCGGCCACCTGCGGGATGTTCGCGAGATCGACTTCGGTCGTGGGAGCAGACGCGGTGGCTTCGATGAGCGTGCCGACGTCGGCGGTAGCGAGATCGGCTCCGCCAAAGAGCGCGTTGGAGGCGTTGATGACTTTTTGCAGCTCTTCTTCGCCGTGAACCATGCGTGTGACTTCGGCGGCGAGGCGTTTGTGGCCGCTGCGCTGTCCGGGATTCGCGTTGTGCTCGGCTTCGATGGCTTCGATCTCCGCGTGCGAGAGCAGCGTGAACTGGCGCAGGAAGCGCGGCACGTCGGGGTCTTCCGAGTTCACCCAGAACTGGTAGAAGGCATACGGGCTGGTCTTCTTCGGGTCCATCCAGATGGCGCCGGCCTCGGACTTGCCGAATTTTTTGCCGGAACTCGTGGTGATGAGCGGGAAGGTGACGACGTGAGTGTGCTGGCCGCGCAGTTTGCGCACGAGGTCGATGCCGGCGGTCATGTTGCCCCACTGGTCACTGCCGCCGATCTGCACGGTGCAGCCATGGCGCTCATTGAGCACGACGAAGTCATACGACTGCAAAATCATGTAGGTGAACTCGGTGAACGAGATGCCGCTCTCCAGACGCGCGGCGACGGATTCCTTCGCCAGCATCCACGCGATGGTGAAGTGCTTGCCCACATCGCGCAGCAATTCGACAGCGCTCAGCTTGCAGATCCAGTCGGCGTTGTTCTCGATGATGGTCTTGTCAGGAACGAGGATGCTCCGGATCTGCACCTCAATGCGCTTCACGAACTCGGCCACGGTCTCGGGCGTGTTGAGCGTGCGCTCATTCGCCTTGCCGCTGGGGTCGCCGATCAAACCGGTGCCGCCGCCGACGATGGCGATGGCTTTGTGCCCATGCTCCTGCACACGTCGCAGGGCCATGAGCGGAAGCAGGTTGCCGATGTGCAGACTGTCCGCGGTCGGGTCGAAACCGCAATAGAAGGTCTGCGGCGTCTTGAGGGCTTCTTTGAGAGCTTCAAGGTCGCTGCACTGCTTCAGCAGTCCGCGCCATTCGAGGTCGGCGATCAGGTCGGTGGTGGGCATGAGGGAAAAATGACGAATGTCGAATTCAGAATGACGAATGAATGCCGAACAGCGATGAAGCGGTGGCGCTTCATTCGGCATTCGGTGTTCTTCATGGCGCGGTCACGGCGTTGATCCCGGTTCGGCGCGAAGGAGCTGCGAGCCGTTGAAGCGTTCGTTCGGCTTGAAGAGCCAGCCGGGGCTCTCATTGCGGATCTCCCAGCGATGCAGCTCGAACTCCGGCAGCACCATGTTGCTGTTCGGATCAAACACCTTCTTGCCCGTGTAGCGGCCCCAGATGCGGTACTCGGTGTTGTGGTCGTCGCCGTAGGCATAGCCACCGTCCGAGGGCTGCTCATTGAGGCGGTAGGGGATCTTCTGGAAGCGCTCATTCATGATCACGAGGCGGGAGGCGTTCCAGTCCTGGCCCGGGCTGCGCAGGTAGCCCCAGAAGTGGGTGTGATCGATGAAGAAGCGGCGGCCGATGTAGTAGTCCCCTCGTGGCTCCATCGCGATCTGGCGGCGGCGTGATTCGACCTGGGCGGCCTGCTGAGGAGACAGGCCGGTGGTTTCGCAGCCGGTCATGAACAGGCTGGCGAGGCAGATCAGGGCGGAAAAGAAGGCGCGGACGGACATGGCGGCGGGCATTCTGCCGCGTGGGGCCGCTGTCGCAATCGGAAAGGCGGTTTGCAGCCGCCGCGCACAATTGTCTCGTCGTTGCAGACGCGTTCTGATATTCCCACGGGCAAATTCCAAATCTCAAACGCGTGAATTCCCCCGGCTCCCCGTCGATCTCTGCCGCCCTGCCCGATCTCACCCCTGCGGATGCCAGCGCCGTCTTTGAGCGGCTCACGGCCGAAATCTCCAAAGCCATCGTCGGCCAGGATGACATCGTGCGGAAGCTGCTGGCCGCCCTGTTTGCCAACGGCCACGTGTTGCTCATCGGTGTGCCCGGTCTCGCCAAAACGCTGCTCGTGCGCTCGCTCGCGGCCACGCTGGGCATGGACTTCAAGCGCATCCAGTTCACGCCCGACTTGATGCCTGGCGACATCCTGGGCAGCGAACTGCTGCGCGATGAAGGCGGCAAACTGGAGTTCGAATTCCAGGAGGGTCCCGTTTTCACCAACCTGCTGCTGGCGGATGAAATCAACCGCACGCCGCCGAAGACCCAGTCCGCGCTGCTGGAGGCCATGCAGGAGCGCCACGTCACCGTCGCACGCCGCACGCGCACGCTGCCATCGCCCTTCCTCGTCGTCGCCACGCAGAATCCCATCGAGCACGAGGGCACCTACCCGCTGCCGGAAGCCCAGCTCGACCGCTTCATGTTCTCGCTGAAGCTGGAGTATCCTGCGGCGGCTGAGGAGGTCGAAATCGTCCGCCGCACCACCATGGGAGACGTGGAGGAACTGCAACCTGTGACCGATGGCGAGACGCTGCTCGCCCTCCAACGCCTCGTGCGCGCGATGCCTGTGAGCGATCACGTGATGAGATACGCCGTCGCCTTGTCCACCGCCACGCGGCCGGGCGTCACCGGTTCATCGCAGGCGGCGAAGACTTACATCGAGTGGGGTGCCGGACCCCGTGCCTCGCAGTATCTCGTGCTCGGGGCGAAGGCGCTCGCCCTTCTGCGGGGCAAGGCGACACCGGAATCCGAGGATGTGCGCGATGCCTGCCCGGTCGTGCTGCCGCACCGCATCGTGCCGAATTATCGTGCGACTGGCGAGGGGCATGACGCGCATGCGCTCGTCGCCATGGTGCTCAAAGAAGTGCGGGAACCGGCCTACTGACCATCGCCATGAAGCGGGACGACTCGTTTGCGGACATGCTTCGCCTGGCGAAGCAGGCGCCCGCCGTTTGGAATCGTCCGTCCTCGCTGCTCGTCCCACCGGGGAAGGCACAGCCGCCGCCTCTGCCGCGGCAGAATCTTTTCACCAGCCAGTTTCTCAATCCGGCGGAGCTTTCCCGGTTTGAGAACCTCATGGTCTTTGCTCGCACCATCGTGGAAGGCTGGTTCGCCGGTCGCCACAAGTCGCCGCACTTCGGTTTCAGCGCTGAATTCGTCGAGCACAAGCCCTACACGCACGGCGACGACATCGAGCACATCGACTGGCGCGTGTATGCGCGCACCAAGAAGCTCTACACGCGCAAATACCTCGAAGAGACCGACATGACGGTGCATCTGCTCGTCGATGCCAGTCCGTCGATGGACTACACCGGGCCGCATCGGGAACGGAAATACTCGCGCGTCGCTCGCATCGCTGCGGCGCTGGCCTATTTGATGATTCGGCAGGGCGACAAGGCCGCGATGGGGCTCTTCGCGGATGGCATGATCGGCCAGACACCCGCCGGTGGCACGAAACGCCACATTCATCGCCTGCTGCAACTGCTGGAGCGCCCGCCCGTGCACGGAAAGCGCACGAACATCCCACGTGCCTTGCAGCAAGCCGCCGCGCACATGCGCAAGCGTGCGCGCATCGTCATCCTGTCCGACTTCCTGGGCACCGATGTCGATGCCATGTTCGACTGCCTCGGGCAGTTCCTGCATCGCGGCTTTGAGATCATGATCCTCCAAGTGCTCGATCCCGATGAACTCGAGCTGCCTTCCGTCAACGTGGCGCGCTTTCGCGACATGGAAACGAATCAGGAAGTCCAGGTCGAGCCGGAGGAAATTCGCGCCGCGTATCAACGCGAAGTGCAGGCCTTCACCGACGGCATCCGCAAGCACGCCCTGCGCCGCCGCATCACCTACGAGATGGTTTCGACCAAAGCGCCGTATCTCGAGGCCATCGAGGCCTACATGGGCTTCAGGAGGAAATGAGCATGAATGACGAATGCAAAATGACGAATGCCGAATGGCTCCGGCCCATTCGTCATTCTGCATTCGTCATTCGTCATTCCATCGCCACCACACGATGATCTTCCAAAACACAGCACTGCTGCCACTGCTCCTCCCGCTCCTCGCGGTGCCACTGGTCATTCATCTGCTGAACAAGAAGTTTCCGAAGCTCGTGCTCTTCCCGTCGGTGGAACTGATCCGGCGCAGCATGGCGCAGCGCAGCAAACTCATGCGCTGGCGCCACTGGCTGCTCACGCTCGTGCGCACGCTGGTGGCGTTGCTGGCGCTGCTGGCATTTTTGCAGCCGTTCATGGCCCGCATGGGCCTGCCGCCGGTCTCACCGCAGGCGAAACGGCATGTCGTCATCGTCATCGACCACTCCTTCAGCATGGAGCAGCCGGACGGCCTCATGTCGCTTCGCGCACGGGCTGGCGCGGAGGCGCTGCGCATTCTCGATGCGCTCGGTCCGGAGGATGAGATGCAGATCATCGCCGCCGCAGGCAGCAGCACCGCCTGTTTCAGCGGCTGGTCGCACCACCACGCCGCCGCACGCTCATTCATCACAGCGATGGGCCCGGGCTATCAGCGTGCCGACTTCTCGAAAGCCACCGAGGCGGCCGCCGCGCTCATGCGCGATGTTCAAGGCGCGACCGAGATCTATTTCGTCTCCGACTTCCAGCGCACGAACTGGTCGGACGCGGCCTTCAACTCCCTGCCACAGCAGACGCGGGTCTTCTTCGTCGCCGTCGGTGATGCGGCCAAAACACGTGCCAATCGGGCCGTCACGCATGCGGAGATCGTTTCCGGCACCGTCCTGGCCGGCGGTGACGTCACGCTCATGGCGCAGATCGCCAATCACAGCCCCGCCGCGCTCGATGAACCGGTCGAGGCCGTGATCGACAACCGCATGACCTTCGAGGCACGCGTCAAGGCCGCCCCGTGGTCCGTCCAGCGCGTGCCGCTGCGCATCAAGGCACCGGCTCCCGGCTGGCACGCGCTTCTGGTGCGCCTCAAGGACGGCGATTCATTGCCGCTCGACGACGCGTTCCATCTCCCGCTCCATGTCACGGAGAAAGAAGAGGTCGTCATCGCCACCGACGAGCCCGCCAGCACGCTCACCACGCGGTTTCTTGAGGCTGCGATCAATCCGTACGCCGGAAACGCCGGTTCGCTGCTGCCACGTCGTGTGGTAGCATCCAAACTCACGCCGGGCGATCTCGCCTCGACGTCCAAACTGGTGCTCACGCGTGTGAATCAACTGCCGCAGCCACAGATCCGGGCCCTGGCAGATTACCTGAAGTCCGGCGGCGGCGCTTTGTGGTTCCTCGATGGCAAATACGACGCGGAGAACGCCCGGGCGCTGTCCGAGTGGTTCACGCAGGCCGAGGCCGTTCCGCTGAGGCTCACGTTGCGTCGTGATGCGGCGCTTGCGGGCAGCGAAGGATCGCAAATCGCCCGTGGGAAGTTTGATTCCCGCTTTCTGCGGCTGTTTCGTGACAGCGCGCGCGACTCACTCTCGCAATTGTCATTCTACGAGCTGTGGCAGGCCGCGCCGGTCGAGCGTGCGGAGGTCTTGCTGACCTATGCCGACGGCACGCCGGCGCTGGCCCATGGCAGCCCCGGCCTCGGCACGCTGCTGATGTGCAATTTTTCCGTGGCCGAGATCGCCAGCAACATCGCGCGTCAGCGTGTCTTCCCGGCGTGGATTCAGGAAATGACCGCGCAGCTCTCTGGCGAGCGCGTGGCGGCCGCACGCTTCGCCCCTGGGGACGTGATGGATGCCGAGGCGTGGCTGCGCGATGTGCAAAGCACCGAGTTCGTCGGCCCCGCAGGCAGTCCGGTCGTTTCAAGCCGCGCGCTCACGGGCGAACGCGTGCAGCTCACGCTCACCGCACGCGAACCGGGCTTCTACACGCTCCCCGATGCGAAAGGCCGCCCAGCCGCGCTGCTCGCCGCGAACATCGCACCGGAAGAAAGCGATCTGCGCGTGTTGGAAGGCGGCGTGGCGGCGAAACAAGCGCAGCAGGACGCCGTCACCGCCAATCAAATCGCCGCTGGTGCCGATTACCTCGAGCTGGCACGCGGCGCGTCGGTGTTTCATTGGTTCGTGTGGGCCGCGCTGGGCATGCTGGTGATCGAAACACTGCTGCAAACCAAGATCCGGAGGTCCGTGGCATGAGCGGCGGCCCAATTCAGTTCGATCCCGTGCCCGGGTGGCCGCAGTGGTGGGTGCTGGCCGTGTTGAGCGTGCTGTTTTTCACCACGCTGGGCCTGCGCAACGCTTTCCGCCTCGGCTGGCAGAAGGCGGCTCTTCTCACCGGCCTGCGTCTGCTTGGGATCGTGCTGCTGCTGATCATTCTGCTGCGCCCGGCAAGGCGTGAGGAGCTGCCGGAGGAGAAGAAGGACCTCGTCGTGCTCGCCGGCATCGACACCTCCCTCAGCATGCAGCAGACCGATGCGGGCAATGCGAAACGCATCGATGCCGCCACGCGGCTCGTCAGCGAATCCGGCCTCGACGATCCACGAATGCGCCTGCGGTTGTCCGCCTTCGATGACGAGGTGCGCGGCACCACGCTCGATCAATTGACCACGCTGCGTGCCGAAGGCCGCGACACGCGCATCCACAACGCCGTCACCACCATGCTGCAAGGCGTGCGCAAAGAGGAAAACGCCGCCGCCTTGCTGCTCATCACCGACGGCCATGATTTCGAGATGACCAGCGCCGCGAAGACCGCGCTGGCCGCACGCGCACGCGGTGTGGCGATCTACACCGTGCCGCTGGGTGCTTCCGGCCAGGTGCGGGACGTGAGCCTGCGCATCGCGAACTTCCAGCCGTTCTGCTACGTGAAACAAAAATGCCGCATCAGCGCCGTGGCACGCTTCACCGGCTGCGAGAACGAATTCCTCACCCTGCAATTGCTGCGTGATGGCAAGCTGGTCGATTCCAAGCAGCTTTCCACGCGCCAGGAGGCCGAATTGCCGGTGGAGTTCGTCGTCAGCGAAGCAGCCGCCGGCCAGATCGAATACGAGGTGCGTGCGCTGCCGCTGTATCGCGAGACTGAGACCGCCAACAACAGCACCATCACCTACCTGAACGTGCTGGATGACAAGCTGCGCGTGCTACTGCTCGAAGGGGAGCCGTATTGGGACACGACTTTCCTGCAGCGCTCGCTGATGCGGAACGACAAGATCGATCTCGACGCCGTGATCCAGTTCGCGCCGGGCAAGCTGCGCCGCATTCGCAAATCACCCGGCCAGGACAGCCTGAAACTGCCTGCCACCCGGGATGAATTCGAGGCCTACGATGCCATTCTGCTCGGTGCGAAGATCGGTGACATCCTTCTGAAGGAGCAACAGGCCGCGCTGGTCGATGCTGTGCGTGAGGGCGGTGGCGCGGTGATGTGTCTGCGTGGCCGGACCGGACTCGACCCGAGCGCGGCGGCCATCCTGGAGCCGGTGATTTGGGAGGACACTGAACCGGTGACCGGCGAACTCCATGTGCAGCGTGAGGGGCGTTCGCTGGCTCCGTTTCAACTGCTCAACACCTTCCGCACCGGCCAGCGTGTGCTGCCGCCGCTCACTTCGACGTTGCGCATCAAGGAGCGTCCGCCGCTCGCCGCCTCGCTGGCGGTGACGCGTGACACCGCCGCCCAGGTCGCCGCCGATGTGTTCATTCATCGACCTGTCGGCAGAGGCCAGTCGCTCGCGCTGGGAGCCGGCGACTGGTGGCAGTGGGCGTTCAAGAGCGCTGATGCGGCCCGTGATGCGTTGTTCGACCGCTTTTGGGATCAAGTCATCGTCTGGATGCTTTCCAGCTCCGAACACGTCTCCGGCGCGCAGCATCGTCTGCGTGCCAGCACGGCGAATCTGCCGCTCGGGCAGGAGATGTTTCTGCGTTTGCAGTTCAAGAACGACAGCAAGCCCGCCGGCCCGCCGGTGCTCGACATTTCCACCGGTGGCGATGCTCCCGTGCCGGTGACGATGACCGCCACGGACGATCCGCTGCAGTTTGAGGCACGCTACGTGCCGCCGAAGACCGGTCGCTGGCGCGCGGAGGTCAAACTGCCGGATGGATCGGTTCAAAGTGCGCGCTTCATGGTCTTCGAGGAAAATCGCGAGGCCACCGAAGTCGCCGCCGACCGCACCTATTTGAAGAAACTGGCCGAAAGCAGCGGCGGACGCATGCTGGAGGCCGCGGAGGTAAAGCCCTTCATCGCGAGCCTCAAAGACGCGCTGCGTCCCGGCGAGGCGCGATACCGTCTCATCAGCCTCTGGGACCGTGCCTGGGTGCTGTATTTGATCATTTCCTTGCTCGCGCTGGACTGGTATCTTCGCCGGCGCTGGGGACTCACATGAAAGCCTCGCCTCCATCCTCCGATGCGCTGACACAGATGATGAACCGTCTGCGGCAGGCGGATCGTGCGTGGCAGCAGCAGCGGGCCGCGGTGTGGCTGCTGCGCGGGGCGCAATGGCTGCTGCTCGTGCTCGTCGTCCTGCTCGTCACCGATGTGTTTCTGCATCTGGATGCGCCGCTGCGGCTCACATTGTCGTTGATCGCCGCCCTGGCAGCCTTCGGATTGCTGGGTTGGCTGGCACGTCAGGCGTGGTTTGTCACGAATCCGGCGGAACGCATCGCCCGGTTGCTGGAAAGCCGTGCGCCGGAGCTCGGCTCGAAGCTGATCAACGTGCTGCAACTGCGCGAGAAGTTCCTCGCGGACACGAGTTCGAGCGGGCTGACCCGCACTTTGGCGAACCAGGCGGTGAACGACGCCGCGGCCGAGGTGCGCGAGGTGCGCTTCCTGCCGCTCACGCGTGAGCCGGATCTTGGACGCGGCTTGAAGCATGCGCTTTGGGCGGGCGCGGCCTTCATCGTGCTCGCCGCCTGCACCTTCCAGGCCTTCAGCACCACGCTGATCCGCTTCCTCGATCCGTTCGGCGATCATCCGCCCTACTCGCTCACGAATCTGTGGTTGGAGGAGCCGGCGCAGCGTGGATCGAGCGTGCTGTATCGTGACAGCTTCACCGTGAAGTGCCGCTGGTCCGGCCACGATCCGAAAGAGCTGTTCCTGACGGCCCATCCGCCGGGCGAGCCTGAGAAAGCGGTCACGATTCCGATGTTCGCGCAGGAGCAGGGCGTCTTTGTGCAGAAGATCGAGGACGTGCGCACGGATCTCGTCATCCACACGCACACGCGGAACCGTTGGAGCCGCAGCCGCACTCATCCGCTCACCGTTCTGCTCACGCCGCAGTTCCTGATGGCGTCGGTGAGCATCGCGCCGCCGGAATACACCGGCCTGCCGGCAAAAGGCAGCGAGTTTGGCTTCAACGGCCTCAACGCGCTCAAAGGCTCGCGCGTGACGTTCCGGCTGGCGTCGAATCGTCCGCTCAAAGAAGGCCAGATCATGCTCGCCACGGCTTCCGGCAAGCCGCAGGCGATCAAACTGGCTCCTGACACGGAAAAACCGGACGAAGTGACCGGCAGCTTCATCGCCGAGGAGTCTGGCCGCATGACCTTCGCGTTGACGGACATCGGCGGCATTCCGTCCGACGCGGAAAAGAGCAGCGCCTTCACCGTGACGCACGATCTGGCGCCGCAGGTCGCGATCGCCGAGCCTGCGCGTGATGGTTTTCTCGTCGAAGGCCATGCGATGAACGCGCGCATCACCGCCAGCGACGATTACGGGCTGAAAAACCTGCGCGTGATGGTTTCACGCAACGAGACGTATGGCGAGCCTGTGGAGCGCACGTTCAAATCGGTGACGCGCAGCGAGGCGATCACGCTGCCGCTGTCTGAAGGTGTGAAGACGGGCGATGTGATCACGCTCTTCGCCGAGGCGATCGACACGCATCCGAACCCGCCGCACGTCGCACGCTCTGAAACGCGGCGGCTCACGGTCATTTCGAAGGAACAGTTCAACGACTTCATGCGCCAGCGGCACGACATCGCCGATCTGGAGGCGAAGTATGCCGCCTTGATGGAGCAGCACCAGCAACTGCTCGACCAGCAGAAGAAACTGGCCGAGGAGGCCGCCAAGCTCGCCGATTCGAAAAAGCCGGAGGATGCGAAGAAGCGTGAGGAGTTGCAAAAGCAGCAGGAGAAGCTGAACCAGGAGTTGCTGAAGTCCGCGGAGCGCATGGAACAGTTCGTCGCGGAAGCGCCGCTCTACGAGGTGGAGAAGAGCTTCCAGGACGACTTGAAGCGAGAAGCGCAGCAGGTGCGTGACTCGGTGGCGGCGAACCAGAAGGCGAACGGATCGCAGCCTGACAGCCAGAGCTTTGCCGAGGAGGCGAAAAAGCACCATGAACGCATGGCCGGTGCGCAGCAGGAGGCGCAGGAGAAGATCGAAAAAGCCATCGCCGAGTTGTCGCAGCTCCAGGAGATCATGAAGGACTTCAATCGCTTCAAAGCGCTGTTCGAAATGCAGCAGCAGGTCACGTCGCAGACGGAGCCGTATCTGCACAAGCCGACGATGACGGAGGCGGACCAGCTCGCGGTGCAGGACCTGGGTGCCCAGGAACGTGCGATCAGCGGGGAGCTCAAAGAGCTGGCCGAAAAGTTGCAGGCGGACGCCGCCGCGGCGGAGAAAAACTTCCCCAAGGCCGCCTCCAGCGCCCGCAAACTGGCGGAGGCCATGGAAGACGTGCGCATGGACCATCTCGCCTCCAGTGCGGCGCAAAAGATGCTCGCCGGTGATGGCAAGAGCGGTCATCAAGGTGCCCAGCGGCTCGAACAGGAGATGCGGGCGCTGTTTGGCGAATGCAAAGGCGGCGAGGGGGAGATGAGCAACGAACTCGACCAGTTCCTGTCGCTTTCGCAGTGCATGAACCCCAGCATGGGCCAGGGCGGGATGTTTCAGCAGATGATGCAGAGCCAGAAGTTCGGCAAAGGCGGCCGCAGCCGTGGCGGTGAAGGCATGGGCATGGGTGGATTCATGATGGGGGATGATCCTGCGGGTTCGCAGAACGTTTACGGCGCGGATCAAAACCTCGGCCGTGTGAGCAAAGGCATGGGCGATGGCCAGACGCCGCCCGGAGAGGACGTGAGCATGCAGCCGACGATCACGAAGAGCGATGTGAGCACCGGAGCGGCGGAGGTGAACCGCTCCACCGATGCGATCCCCGCCGCCACGCTCATCGAGCAGTATCGCGGTCTCACCGAAGCCTACTTTGAACGCATCACCGGGAAGCCCGCCGATGCCCAACCGCCTGCCCAGGAGAAGAAGCCATGAAACTCGCCGCCGTCTTGTTGTTTGCCAGCGTGGCCGCCGCCGCGGACCTGAAACCCTTCCGCATCGCCTGTGGAAACCTGGTCTATTCGATGGATGAGAAGACGTCCGTCTGCTTCGCCGACTACTTTCTGGGGGAAACCGCACGGCTGACCGGTTTGAACGTCGAACCGAGTTTCCTGAAGCTGAAACTGGGCGACGAGGAGCTTTTCACCACGCCCTTCTGCGTCTTCACCGGCACCGGCGATTTCAAGCTGAGTGAGAAGGAACGCGCCAATCTGCGAGCCTACCTGCAACGCGGCGGCTTCATGGTGGCGAGTCCGGGGTGCTCCGACGCGGCCTGGGTCTCGGCGTTTCGGCGTGAGATCGAAGGCACGCTGCCGGAGGCACCGATGAAGGTCATTCCCATGACGCATCCGATCTTCGACACGGTGCACAAGGTGCCGCAGCTCAATCTGACGAAGAAGAAAGGCATCGCGATGCTCCACGGCATCGAGATCGACGGCCGCCTGGCCCTGGTCTTCTCACCGGAAGGTCTGAACGACACGCATCACACCAAAGGCTGCTGCTGCTGCGGTGGCAATGAGATCGGCGAGAGCATGCTGATGAACATCAATTTGTTGGTGTATGCGTTGCTGTATTGAGACATGCGGAGTGATGGCTGTTGGCGGAGTTGGAAATGACGAATGACGAAATCCGAATGACGAATGAATTCCGAGAAACCAAGGCGAAGCGCCATTTGGGCTTCGTGATTCATTCGTCATTCGTCATTCGGATTTCGTCATTGGCGCTGCTCCTGGCATCGTGCGACAAACCTGCCGCGCTCCCGCAGCAGCGCCCGGTCCGCGTGCATCTGACCTGCGATGTGAATGGACGGATCGAGCCGTGCGGGTGCTTCACCGGGCAGTTTGGGGGGCTTTCAAGGACGCAGACGGTGCTGATGGCGGAGGGGAAGCCGACGCTGCGGGTGGATGCGGGTGATTCCATCGGTGGAGCGGAGGATTACCACGTCATTCAGTTCAAACACGTGCTGCAGGCCTTCAAATCGCTCGGCTTTCATGCGGTGAACCTCGGACGGCGTGAAGCGGCGCTGGATGTGGAGACGCTGCGCAAGGTGGCGGCCGATTCGCCCGTGCCGCTGGTCAGTGCGAATGTGGTTGATGCGCGGACTCAGGAGCCGATGGCCAGGCCGTGGGTGCAGGCGACTGTGGATGGCGTGCGCTACGGCATCGTGGGCGTCGTTGATCCGAAGTCGGTGGGCGAAACGGATCTCGGCGCGGGTGTGGAGCTGCTCGATCCTGCGTCGGCGATCACCAAGCACCTGCCGGAGGCGAAGAAAGACGTGGATGTGCTCGTCTTGCTGACCTTTGCCCGTGAGGAGCGCATGAAGGAGCTGGCAGCGCAGTTTTTTGAGTTTCAGCTCATCCTGGGTGGTGATGTGAGGCAGCCCTCGCAGGAGCTGTTGCGGGCGAATCGCTCGTACATCCTCGCGACGACGAACCAAAGCCGTGCGCTGGGCTTTTTCCAAGCGGCGCTGAAGCCGGATGGCACGCTGGAGCAGCCAAAGCAGGAGATCATCTTCATGGCGGACGACATTCCGCAGGATGAAGGCATCATTGCCCACGCCGAGGCCTATCGCGCCGAGGTGCGCACGACAAAGCTGGCCATTGATGATCCGCAGCGCACGCGTGATGACGCCGTGCCGGGCGTGCGGGTGGCCGCCAGATACGTCGGCAGCGAGGCCTGCGCCGCCTGCCACGCGGAGGATTATGCGATCTGGCAGAAGAGCGCTCATTCGATGGCGTTCCCGGCGTTGCAGCGTCGTGAATCGGAGGCTGATCCGAGCTGCATCGGCTGCCACACCATCGGTTTCGGCACGGAGAGCGGCTACCGGCGCGAGTTTGCGGGCAAACGGCTGACGCAGGTCGGGTGCGAGTCTTGCCACGGCCCTGGCAGCACCCATGTGGAGCAACGAAACGCACAGCGCACGCAGGGCAGGGAACCTGGCTTCAAATTCCGCCCGCTGGCTGCCGCGGACTGCGTCACCTGCCATCACGGCGAGTTCAGCCGCCCGTTTGAATGGGAGGAGTTCTGGAAGCTCATCGCGCACGGGAAGAAGAAGTGACGGCCGGATTTGATGAAAGTCGTCCGGCACCGCCATCGTCAAGAGCGGGCCATGCGCTTCCTCTTCTGCCTCGCTCTCTTCGCTTCGAGCCTCATCGCCGCCGACACGCCGAACATCGTCATCATCCTGGCTGATGATTTCGGCTACGGCAGCAGCGGCTGCTATGGCGCGGACGGGAAGCTGGTGCAGACGCCGAACATCGACCGCCTGGCCCGTGAAGGTCGGCGTTTCACCGATGCAAACACGACCTCGTCCGTGTGCTCGCCGACACGTTACTCCGTGCTGACCGGCCGCTACTGCTGGCGCACGTCGCTCACGCACGAGGTGCTGGGCACGTTTTCACCGCTGCACATCGAGACCACGCGGCTGAACATGGCCTCGCTGCTCAAGAAGCACGGCTACAGCACCGCGGCGGTCGGGAAGTGGCATCTCGGCTATGGCACGAGCGATGGATCGCCGAAGTGGCGCACGGATTACACGGCGGAGCTTTCACCCGGGCCGCTGGACATCGGCTTCGACTACCACTTCGCCGTGCCGGCCAATCACGGCGACCTCACCGGCGTGTATGTGGAGAACCGCTTCGTGTACGGTTTGCGCAGCGGCAAATTCCCGGCCGGCATGAAGCTGCATGCGCCCGACTCCGACGATCCGAACTTCAAGAAGAACTACGGCCCGGAAGACATGGAAAATGGCAAGGCTACCATCCTGGAACTGGATGCGCCGCGACGGGTCAACGAGCGCGTGATGCCGCTGCTGACCTCGAAGGCGGGCGACTGGATCGCGCAGCAGAAAAAAGGCACACCGTTCTTCCTCTACTACACGCCGGTGGCCGTTCACAACCCGGTCACGCCGGACAAGGACATCGCCGGAAAGAGTGCCGCAGGTCCGTATGGCGACTGGATTCACGAGCTGGATCGCAGTGTGGGCGGTGTCCTGAAGGCGCTGGATGACGGCGGCTTCGCCGAGAACACGCTGGTCATTTTCAGCAGCGACAACGGCGGCGTGTTTCATCCCGAACGCGAAATGCCGCAGACCACCGCCTACAAGGCCGGGCTGAAGGTGAACGGCAGCCTGCGCGGCAGCAAACACGACGTGTGGGAGGGCGGCTTCAAGGTGCCCTTCCTCGTGCGCTGGCCGGGCCGCGCTCCGGCA
Organism: Prosthecobacter sp.; assembly: GCF_014879935.1. Lineage (GTDB taxonomy): Bacteria > Verrucomicrobiota > Verrucomicrobiia > Verrucomicrobiales > Verrucomicrobiaceae > Prosthecobacter. The sequence goes on along the minus strand of NZ_JACSRD010000169.1, from coordinate 125,252 downwards.
GGCTCCGTGTGTGATGACATGATCAGCGTGGCCGACATCCTGGCGACGACGGCCGCGATCGTCGGCGAAAAACTGCCCGCAGCCGCCGTGGCGGCTGAGGACAGCCACAACGCGCTGGCGGCCTTCACCGGCGCGAAGGACGCGGCTCCGACACGCGACCACATGTTCATCCACAGCGCCGACGGCGTCTTCGCCATCCGCAAGGGACCGTGGAAGTGGATCGAGGGCGAACCGGTCAGTGAGATCAAACCCGGCGTGCGCAAGTCGCGTGCGGATCAATTCAAGCCGCAGCTTTACAACGTGAAGGACGACCCGGCCGAAACGACCGACGTCAGCGCCCGGCATCCGGAGGTGGTGAAGGAATTGAGCGCGCTCGTGAATCGTTATCGCGACGGTGGTTACAGCCGCGAACTGCCGCCAATCGTGGCGAAACCCAAACCAGCTGAGCTTCCGCCGCTGACGGGCAAGACGGTGACCGAGGTGGACTTCAAATCGATGCCGGAGAAGCCGTGGACGAGCCCCCGTGGCGCGTGGAAGAGCGAAGACGGTGCGATTTGGAACACCCGACCCAAAGCAGCTGACCAAGGGGTGACGCTGAGCGGGCCGCTGCCGATCACCGACGGTGTGTTGCAGTATGATTTGAAGCTGCACACAGCAGGCCGGCATTCGCTGCGCATCCACACGGTGGGAAACAAGCATTCCTTCCGCGTGGTGGTGAGCAGCACGCAGATCGAGATCACCAAGAACCCCGATCCTGGTCAGGGCAAGGACCAGACGGAGCCGCTGGCTCGGGAGAAAATCAAACTGCCGGCCGAGGAGTGGCAGACCTTGCGTGTGACCTTGGCCGGGAGTCAGATCACGGCGCAAATCGCCGGCGCCACGGTCAAAGCCTCCCACCCGGTCATCGCCGAGCCAAAACAGCAGCTCAATTTGATCGTGTTCGATGGAGAAGCTGGTTTCCGGAACCTGCGGATCGTGAATTGAGGCCGCCGCGTGCCAGCGCGACGGTCAGCGGCAGCCAGAACAGCAACCCTTCAAAGCGTGGGGCGGTGGCGAGGGAGGTGAGGGACTCGCCATCGAACAGCAGGCCGCCGCAGCCGAAGGCGAGCAAGGCCAGCCACACGGCATCGCCTTCCGCTGAAACACGCCATGCGCGGCGGAAGGCCAGCACGAGGAGGGCGAGCAGCAGCAGCGCACCGATGATGCCGCCATGGACGAAGGTGGCGAAGAAGGCGCTGTGCAGGTGGCACATGATTGCGCTGTCAGCGCCGGGTTGCAGCTCGCATTGCCACACTTCGCGGATCCCCCACTGGCCGGTGCCGGACCAGACATCGTCGATGGCTGTCCACCCGGCGTGGTAGATGTCGATCCGCCGGCTGTCGCCGCGTTCGATGGCCTGCTGCAACGGATGCACGACCGTTGGCACTGGTGCGGCGCCTTTCTCCGCGTGCCATGAAGCGATGTGCGAGAAGACTGGAGCACTGGAGAAGTAGATCGCACCGCTCAGGACAAAAACAGCCAGCGCTGCGATGCCACGACGCCAGCCACGCGCCGCGAACAACGCCACATGGCCTGCGGTGAGGGCCAGCATGGCTCCGCGACTGCCGGAAAGGAACGCCGCCAGGTGTAGGAATGCGACGAATCCCCACATCACACGACGGCGGCTGACGGAGGGTGTGTTTTCCACCTCTGCTGCCAGCCATAACGCCGCAAAGCCAAAGATGAGTCCCGTGCAGACCGGATTCAGGCCGCCATGGACGAGCAGATTCTGCAGGCGTTCACCCGGCTGGTGCTCTGGCAGGATGAAGGTACAGAGGCTCAGGCTGATGAAGGCGGCGGCTCCGGCCGCGCAGGCGTTGATCCAGGCCATGTGACGCAATAGACGGCGATCCCGGGCCAGGGGCCAGAGCACGGCGCAGAACAACGCGAGCAGCGCCGTGCCGCACAGCCCACGCATGACCTCGGTGACGGCATGGCCTTGCCTGACGGTGTCACCCAGACACGAGCGCAGCGTCATCCACAGCAGAAACGCGGTGATGAGCCAGGTGCCGGCGTCCATCGGCCTGCGCTGCAGCATGGACGAGCGTTCCGACCATCCGAAGGCGAAGCAGCCTGCGCAGGCCAGCCAGCCGAGGTGCAGCCATTCATTCGGCAACACGGAGAATCCTGCGAGGTAGCCGGCGATGGCGGCTTTCGCCAGGAGGCCCTGCGCGCCACCGAGGGACCATGCACGCCCTTCTTCGCGGCCGTGAAACCATGTCGCGGGATTCAACGGCGTCGCATTCATGGTTCAAAGCTGCTTTCGTCCGATGAAGATGCCGTAGCTCCACAGGCCGCCGTAAGCGGAGAAGCGGTCGTTGAGCAGCGGCACAAATTTCTGGCCCAGGCGCGGCCAGAGATGATTCTCCATGCGGACATGGTTCACTCCCATCCATCGGCGGAACCAGGAGAAACGGCTGTGCGAAAAATCCACGACGGCGATGACGCCGCCGTCTTCCAGATCGCCCCAGGCGGCGTCGATGGCCTGCTCCCAGCCGGGATTGAACATCGAGAGCGCGTAGGAGAACAGCACGAGGTCGAAGGGCCCGCCTTCCGCATGCACCGGCAGCGAGTAGGAGCGGCGCAGCAGCGTGACCTGCCCGTCAGCCTTGCCCGCGGCGATGGCGAGCATCTGCTCCGACAGATCGACACCCGTGACATGCGCCTCAGGAAACAACCGCCGCAGTGACACGAGATTCCGCCCGGTGCCGCAGCCGACTTCGAGGATGCGGCGCGGATTTGCCACGCGGAGAACACGCCGCAGCACCTCCTCACGGCCGAAGAGGAAGCTCCAGCGCGTGCCGTCGTAGATGCGGGAGTGAAGCCGGTAATAGCGCTCCAGCGCGGTGTTTTGAGCGGTCGTGGAGCTCATGCGATGACTTCTGCGAAATGCAGGCTGCCATAGGTGCCGACGCGGTCGAGCTGATGCAGCGCCTCCGTGCGCTGCGGGAAGAACCGCAGCCGCGAACGCACCGGCTCCGGCACAAAACTCAGATCCAGACCGGCGGAGCGCATGAGCACCTTCGCTCCCGGGGCGCTGTTGGCGAGGATCAGCTCCCATTCGTCTAGCAGCGCGGCGGTGTCGTGCGCGGCCAGCCAGTCTTGATGGTCCAGCAGCACAAAATGCGTGTAGAGGCCGGGATGCTCCCGCAGGAAATTGGACACCGTGGTCGTGTGCGGCGTCAGGCGGTCCACCCGATCCTGGAGGGTGAGGAGATTCTCCTGCTTCAAGTAATTCGGGCAGCACCCCAGCGTGTAGGAGCCGGTCATGTACACGCGCCAGAAGTAGTTTTCGGCCATCGGCAGCTCCGTGAAGACGTGGCGCAGCTTGTCCTTCACGTAATCCGTGAGGCCGCCCGGGTAGGAATCCTGGATGAGCTTGATCTGCGGACGCGGCACGCCGAGCAGGGTCATGAGCGTGGGCTGGCGCAGCAGCCAGTGGCTGAACGGGCCCCACACCTCGCGCTCAAACATCGCGTAGGCCTCGCGTTGCTCTTGGAGGGAGCGGGCATCAAGCAGGCAGGCGGCGAAGTTCTTGATGTTCGGCCGCAATTTGAAGAGCGCATTGCCCATGACCCAGGCGGCGATGCCGGAGGTGCCGTGGTAGTAGAAGGACTTCTTCAGGCTGGCCGGATTGAAAAAGCCGATGCGCCGGTCCCAGAACTTCCTCGCCGGCAGGCTCAAGGTGCCGCGCACCCTGCGGTAAACGGCCTCGTAGCGTGGGTGGGCGCCCAGTCCGAACATTTCAAAGAGCTCGTCGAAATCGCCTTTGCGGATGAGTGCCTGTTTGAGCTCCAGCAGGGCGTTCTGGCGGTAGTTCATGTCCACCGCGTGGATTTCCGCCGGTCCATCGAGCAGGTAGTCGAGCGCGTTGCATCCAGCGCTGGTGATCATGACCACGCGGCTGCTGCCGTTCAGCTTCATCAGCTGCCGGTCCAGCCTCGGGTCCTCCCAGGCGGCGTTGTAGATGAGGTTGGAGTTGTGGACATGGCGGAAGACCATGTCATGGGCCGATTTCAGCAGGGGAGTCGGTTTGCGTCGCGGGGAGTCGAGCAGCTTGGGCATGCGCGGGACGTGTTCCATGCGCCACCGATTCCGCGACTGCCGCATTGCACCTGTTTCGTCACATGGGCGGGGTTTGGCGCGGGAAGAGCGCGGCCCTCGCACGCCTGACGGTGCCGATCCTCAATACAGCAGGAAGCTGATCTCGCTGTCCGTGAACTTGGTGGTGTCTTCGACGGCCAGCAGCGCTTCGGTCTGGTAGGCGGCTTCCCAGGCGGTTTCCGCCGCGGGAAGATCCGGCATCACAGACTCGGCCAGAACGGGCTCTGGAACGGCTTTCACGGCAGGAACCGCCACCGGGACGGCAGGCGGGTGATTCACCATCTGGGGAGACGCGGCTTCCGGCTGCATTTGCAATACCGCCACCGTCAAAGCCACCGCAGCGGTCGCGCCGGCGGCAAAGGCCCAGGCGCTTCCCGGACTCACCGTCTCGGACCACCAGGCACGAACTCCCGCGAACCAACCGCGGTCTTGCGGAGTTTGGCGGGCGGCGCGGACGACATTCTGCGTGAAATTGGAACGCGCCTCGATCCTGCGGGCCTGGGCCAGCAATTGAGTGAGAGGATCTTCGGGAGAAAACGGTTCCATGATGTCAAAAAAACCGGCGGACAGGCCGGAAGTTGCAAAAAATTTCAGCCTGGAGGCCATTCCAGGCTGCGTCCGGCCAGCAGATGCACATGCAGGTGCGGAACGGACTCTCCCGCGTCCCTGCCATGGTTGATCACGAGCCGGAAACCCTTGCTGGTGTCCTTGATGCCAAGCTTCTCGGCGATCTTTCCCGCCGCGAGCAGCAAGGCGCCCAGGGTGGCCTGATCCTCGGCCCCAGCCTCGCCCACACGCGGAATAAGCTTTTTCGGCACGATCAGCACATGCGTCGGCGCCTGGGGGTTGATGTCATTGAATGCCGCCACCAGATCGTCCTCGTAAACGAGCGGGGCCGGGATTTCGCGGTCGATGATTTTTTGGAAAATGGTCTTCTCAGACATGGCGCCGATGGTAGTCAGCCTCGAAGGCGGCGCAAAGGGCAAAGAGCAGAGGGCGCAGAGTCACGGAATGGCCTACGCAAGCGTTGCGACATCTCTTTGCTCTATCTGAACAGCTCGGGCTGGCGTCCATCACGCGGGCGGCGTTCGCCGAGACTCTTGATCTCGTCGATGAACTCGCCCACGTCTTCAAACTGACGGTAAACCGAGGCGTAGCGCACGTAGGCCACGTGATCGATGGCTTCCAGGCGGCGCATGACCTTCGCGCCGATCACGGTCGAGGGAATTTCGCGGTAGCCTTCCTCCTCAAGCTCGTTCGCGATGTCGTCCACGAGTTGTTCGAGCTGCTCCATCTTCACCGGGCGCTTTTCGCAGGCCTTGGTGACGCCGCCCATGAGCTTGTCGCGGTTGAAGTTCTCCCGTGCGCCGTTGCGCTTCACCACCCGCAGCTCCTCACGTTCGACGATCTCATAGGTCGTGAAGCGGAAGTCGCACTTCATGCACTCCCGGCGGCGGCGGATGGCGTGCCCCTCCCGCGCCTCGCGAGAGTCGATCACTTTGTCCTGGGAACTGCCGCATTTGGGGCAACGCATGGTGTGGGGGTCGGAAATGTGCGGTCTCGCAGGCAGCAAGGCAAGTTCCTTCGTCGTCGGGCTTTAAGCGGCCCGTTTCCAGGGTATTCGTGCCCCATGTCCCGCATCATCCTCGGCATCACCGGTTCCATCGCAGCCTACAAGGCGGCGGACCTCGCCAGCCAGCTCACCAAGGCCGGCCATCGCGTGACATGCGTGCTGACGAAGTCCGCGCTCGAATTCGTCACGCCGCTCACCCTGAGCACGCTGAGCAAGAATCCCGTCATCACCGATCTCTTCGCCGAAAAAGAAGGCTGGCAGCCCGGTCACATCCAGCTCGCCGACGAGGCGGATTTGCTCCTCATCGCACCCGCGAGTGCCAACGTGCTAGCCAGCATGGCACACGGCTTCGCCAACGATGCCCTGACCGCCATCGCCCTCGCCACCCGCGCCCCCATTTTGATCGCCCCGGCCATGAACGGCAATATGTGGCAGCATCCGGCGACGCTGAAGAACGTCGAAACCCTCCGCGGCTACGGCGCTCAATTCGTCGAACCCGCCGAAGGCATGCTCGCCTGCGGTTACGAGGGCGTGGGCAGGCTCGCTGAGGTCGAAACGATCCTGACTGCGGTCGAATCGTTGCTCAGCGCGAAGAAGTAACTCGCTTCAGCCACTCGCGGGCTTTGTCACGGGCAGAGCTCGGGCGCAGCGTCCAAGCGTCGTTGTGATTGCGGAAGCCGGTGCCGAGGAAGGTGAGATCGGCTTGTGGCGCGAGAGGGCGCAGGTAGGCCTCGGTTTGCTTAGCGTTCGCGCCTTCGCCGCAGATGAATTGCGGGCGGTTGCCGAGGCGTTGGAGGCGGGTGAGGGCGGATTCGCGATCGGAGGCGGGATAGGGCCACTTGTGGACACCATCGTAGTGGCTGTAGGCAAAGAAGGCGCACCAGAGCTTCGCGGTTTCGTCGTCGTGGAGGCCGAGGTAGCTGCAGGCAATGGCTCCGCGGGAGAAGCCGGCGAGCACGACTTTGGTTTCATCGCCGCTGAAATCGCGGCAGAGGCTTTGCACGCTTTCGCGGAGGTGTTTGAGCGTCGGCTGAGGGTCGTAGGATGGTTTGTCGCCCCACCAGGTGATGGCGATTTGATCGCCTTTGGCATTCAAATAGGGCACGCAGAGCCAGATGAAGCCTTTTCCGCCGGAGAGGCCGTAGCCGAGGTTGCTGCCTTCCGGCAGGCCGGTGCTGACATCGCCATACTTGTTCTTGTAACCGCCATTTCCGGCCAGTTCGACGATGACGGGCCACTTCGTGTCAGCCTTCCAATCGGTGGGCAGGTAGAGGACGTTGAGCCCGAGACGGACGCGTTTGCCTGCGGCGGGCGTGCCTTCGCTCAAAGCGGGCACGACGAGATCCGGCGGCACGGTTTGGATGTCCGGCAGCTCGGCGGCGACGAGCAGCGACGGGAGCAGCAGGAGTGCGAAGAGCAGCGTTTTCATTTCAGAGGAACGCTCCACAGATGGCCGCCGGAGGTAATGAAGAGTGTTTTGCCATCTTTGCCGCCAAAGGCGCAGTTGCAGCACTCGTCGGGAGAGGTCGGGATGAAGTCGATGAGCCTGCCGGAGGGCGAAAGGATGTAGCAGCCGGCTTTGAAGCGTGTCGTTTCGTAGTCCGTGGCCTTGTTCGTGCCGGCGGCGACGTAAATGCGGCCCTCGGCATCCATTTTCATGCCATCGGGGCCGCGACCGTCCTTCCAGTCGAAGATCACTTTCCGCGTGCCGGGCTTCACATCGCCGTTTGGATCGAGCGTGTAGCGCAGCAACTTCCGCGAGCCGCCGTGCGTGTTGTTATTGTTGTCGGCGATGTAGAGAAAACGGTCGTCTGGAGAGATGAGGATGCCGTTGGGACGCTCGAGAATCGCAACGCCTCCCCCATCAAGTATCAGCTTTACATTTTTAGGGCCATCAATGCGATACACTCCCTCTCCGTGGGTGTGCGGGTGGAATGTGTCTTTTAATAGATTGTCGATGTTGTTCTCGATCACCTTTAATCTGGCTGCACCACGCAAACCTGCTGTAAGACCTGGACCCGTGAAGAACTGTGGCTGAACGGGAAAGGGAAATGAAACGAGACACTTTTGGCGAATCTCCATCCCCGCACGCGAGCCATAGCGTGGATCGGTGAAGTAAATCCGGCCCTTCGAGTCCATGCAGAGGTCGTTGGGTGTGTTGAAACGTTTTCCTTCGAAGCGATCCGCCAGCACGGTGATGCTTCCGTCCTTCTCAGTTCGTGTCACTCGGCGCAGGCCGGACTCGCAGGCGACGAGGCGGCCTTCACGGTCGAAGAGCAGGCCGTTGGAGGCGTTGTGGCGGAAGACGGTTGTTTTGCCGTCCGGGCCGAGGCGGTTGATGTGCTTGCCATCGGTGAAGTAGAGCGAGCCGTCCTTCCACGCCGGGCCTTCGGTCGCTCCGATGGCTCCGTGGTCTTTGGGCACCGCTCCGGGCACGATGGGCGATCGCATGGACGAGCAGGAAGTGAGGAGGAGGCCCGGAAGGAGCAGCAGGATGGGTCGAAGGGACATGGCTGGGCGATTGCAGTAGATCGGAGGCCAAAGAGCAAGCCCGTCGTTGCTTTGGCACGATTTTGAAAATCATGCCAAAAGGCTCTTGAATCGTGCCATTATCACGCCAAAATCGCGCCAATCATGCCAGAAATCACGCCAGAAGCCCTGAATCGCGCCATATCCGAGGTCAGCAATGGCCTCGGCATTGACGAGATCGTGGCACGATTCGGCGAGGAAGCCTCCCGCCGCACGCTGCAACGTCGTTTGGACGAGATGGTGCGTGCCGGGCAGCTTGAGCGGGTCGGCAAAGCACGGGCGACGAAGTATCGGACGGCCCAGCCGCCGACGCAGCCTGCTCCCGCGCCGGTTTCCATCCCGCTTTCCGAGTCGAATCTCCTCCGCGAGGACCAACCTGCCGACGCGGGCGATCCGCTCCGGGAGCTGAAGGACTACTTCCGCGAGCACCACAGCCTGCGGAAGCCCGTGGGCTACCGTCGCGAGTTCCTCGACGGCTATGTGCCGAATGAAACGGCTTGGCTGCCGGAGAATCTGCGGGCGCACCTGCGGGTCCGCGGCTTGCCGCCGGACATGGAAGGCATGCCGCCGGGCACTTACGCCCGGCAGGTGATGGACCGGCTCGTGATCGACCTCGTGTGGAACTCCAGCCGCCTCGAGGGCAGCACCTTCTCCCTGCTGGAGACGGATTTCCTCCTCCAGCAAGGCCGCAGCGATGACCCCGCGCGGCAGCAGGAGGCGCTCATGATTCTGAATCACAAGGCGGCCATCGAATTCCTCGTCGAGGAGCCGGAACAGCTCGGCTACAACCGCTACACCTTCCTCAACCTGCACGCGATCCTCACGGAATACCTGCTGGAGAGCCGGAAGGTGGAGGGAGCCCTGCGCACGAAGCCGGTGGGCATCGGCGGGAGTGTTTTTCATCCGACGAACAACCCCGCGCTCATCGAGGAGTGCTTTGACCTCATCCTGCAAAAGGCCGCGGCCATCCACGATCCGCTGGAGTGCTGCTTCTTCCTCATGGTGCAGATGCCTTATCTGCAGCCCTTCCTCGATGGGAACAAGCGCACCTCGCGTCTCGCGGCAAACATCCCGCTCATCCGCGGAAACATGTGCCCGCTGTCCTTCACCGGCGTGCCGGTGCGGGATTACACGACGGGCATCCTCGCCGTGTATGAGCTGAACCGCGTGGAGGTGCTGCGGGAGGTCTTTGTGCATGCCTACGAGGAGTCGTGCATCCGCTATGGCGTCATCCGCGGCGAGATGGGCTCCCCGGACCGCATCGCCATCGGCTACCGCATGGAGCTGAAGGACCTCGCCCGCGAGGTGGTCGTGAAACGCATGACCAAGCCGCAGGCGGCGGACTTCCTCCGTCGCTGGACGGCGAAAAACATCACCGCCAGCGACCGCGAGCACTTCCTCGAGCTCATCGAGGAGCGGCTGCTCTCGCTTCATGCGAACAACCTCGTGCGCATCAAAGTGCGCCCGAGCGAGTTCGACGCGTGGTGGCCGGTGTGGAGCGGTCAGAGCACGAAATGACCGTGCGGCTTGCAGTCGGGAGGCAGGGAACTTAGTTGGGGGAGCAATGCTCACGCGAATCCTGCTTCTCCTTGCCTCCTTGACCGCCGCGGTTTCCGCACAGAACGCCGCTGTGCCGCCGCCGGCGCGTGAGCTGCGTGGATCATGGATCGCGACGGTGCGGAACATCAACTGGCCCTCGGAGCCGGGGCTGCCGGTGGCGAAGCAGCAGCAGCAATTGCTCACGCTGATCGAATCGGCGGCGAACTTGGGATTGAACGCGCTCATTTTCCAAGTGAGGCCGGCGGGCGATGCGATGTATGCCTCGCAGATCGAACCGTGGTCGCCGTTTTTGACCGGGCAGATGGGCGTGGCACCATCGCCGATGTGGGACCCGCTGGAGTTTGCGGTGACGGAGGCGCACAAGCGCGGCATGGAGCTGCACGCGTGGTTCAACCCCTACCGGGCGCTGGCAGGAGAGAAGCATGCGCCGAGCGCGGATCACATCCGCCGCAGACATCCGGAATGGACGATGAAGTACAGCATCGACTGGTGGATGGACCCCGGCGTGCCGGAGGTGCGGCAGCAGGCGGTGGCGGTGATGCTGGATGTGACGCGGCGCTACGACGTGGATGGCATCCACATCGACGATTATTTTTATCCGTATCCCATCACCGACGCGAAGAAGCAGAAGATCGAGTTCCCTGACAGCGAGACCTTTGCGCGCTACAAAGCCGCAGGAGGCACGCTGGAGCTGACCGCGTGGCGCAGGCAGAACGTGGATGAAACGGTGCAGGCGATCTACGAGGGCATCAAAGGCATCAAACGGCATGTGAAGTTCGGCATCAGCCCGTTTGGGTTGTGGCGGCCAAATTATCCGGAAGGCACGGGTGGCGGGCTCGACCCTTATGAGGATCTGGGCGCGGATTCGAAAAAGTGGCTGCAGAACGGCTGGGTGGATTACTTCACGCCGCAGCTCTACTGGACGATCAACCGCCCGAAGCTCGGATTCATCACCTACTACGACTGGTGGCTGGAGCAGAACACGCAGGGCCGCCACATCTGGCCGGGCATGAACACCTCGAAGATCGGCGATGATCGCAACGCGGGCGAAATCCTGCATCAGATGAGCGTGCTGCGTGAACGCGGGCTGAAAATGACGCCGGGGCACTTCCACTGGAACTTCGGGGCGTTGCACAAGGACCTGGGCAAGATCGGCACTTACACGAAGCAGCGGGCTTACACCACGCATGCGATCCCGCCAGCCTCTCCGTGGCTCAGCCAGACACCGCTCCCAGCGCCGGTTGTCGGCAAAATCATGCCGGGAGGCAAGCTGACCGTGGCCTGGCAGCACAGCGATGTGCGCTGGATGAGTGCGACACGCTGGTGGGTGGTGCAGGCGCTGATCAATGGCAAGTGGGTGACGTGGAAGTCATTCTTCAAAGACCAGCTCAGCACGGAGTGGCCTGAAAACGCCGCGGCAGTGGCTGTGAGGGCTGGAGGACTCGGCTGGGAGACCGGTGAAGCGGGCGTGGTGATGAAGTGAGCCTTCTCCAAGACAGATCAAACATCGAGATTGGCAGTCTGGATCACTGTTGATAGATCTGGCTCATGAACTTGAGACTATTGGTGATCCTCACTGCCTTTGTGTCGGGCTGTTACATGTTCGATTCGAATCTTCCACGGCCTGAAGGAGTTTATGGGAAGGCTGCAGAGAACACGATCTCTGTGACTTTGGGCAAAGGGTTTAGAAATCCCGGCACGCATCATTTGCCACGCGGAACGACGGTGCGGCAGTTGCTGACGATGACGCCAATGCTCCCCAATCCAGGAGGAGGATCAGAATTGGGTTGGTGGAGCCTAAAGGTCACCCAGATGAAAAATGGCCGGGCCACCGGTTTTATCTCGAAGGAGACGCCCACCGAAAAGGAGCTCGATACCATCCTTGAAGACGCTGCACAGATAACCGTGATCAAATACAATGCCTGACGTGAAACGGTCGCGTGATTGCGGCATGGGACGATAACGTTCTAATTCCGGGGATGGCCGACGCTGTTGCTGGCAGCCGCGTGTCACGGCCTCTCCCGAATGACCATTTGGAAATCGAGCTTGCGGCAGAGCGCACCGTATTCCTGCCGCAGGCCTTCTTCGACCTGTCGCACACCTTGAAGTGTGAGGTTGTTGCGCAGCAACTCGGAGAACAGCAGCACTTCGAAACAGGAGGACAGCAGCCAGTCCACCTCCATCTTGAAGCCGCTGATGGCATTGGCACCGGTCTTCTGCAGGAAGGCCTGGAGGCTGCGGCGGCTGGTGTTCAGCGTGCTGCATGAGCCCAGGTGAATCACACGCCGGTTGAGATTCGTGCCAAGGATGGTGGCCAGATCATCGAGCGTGACTTTGCTGCGTGCTTTCTGCCTGCGGTCGCCGACATGGATGCCTCCGGGTGTGCCGTGGAAGGCGAGGTAAAGCATCGGATAATGCGCGGAGCCTTTGCGCGTCCAGCGACGGCAGTAGTATTCCAGTTCCTCGCGCGTGCCGACATCGCGATGCACAAAGGGGATCGGGCGGTTCTGCGCCTGGGCGAGCAGCTTCAGCACCGGTTTCACCGACGAGGTGCGGTTGAAGTCATTCCTCCAGTCGCCCTCCAGACAGAAAATGCCGTGACCGTTGTTCATGGCCCAACCCTTTCATCCTGTGCCGGGACTGGCAAGCCGGTTGAAGCGGCGTCCGAGATCGCGGTTGTGTCGTATGCGAAGGACCGCATGTTGTTGCCATGAAATCGAGGACGTTTGAAATCCGCGGGCTGCCAGCCGTGCTGATGGTGGGTTTGTTCGCGGTTGTGGCGGTGGGCATCATCGCCCTGTTGTTGATGGTGGGCGCGGCGGTGGCGGTGGTTGGACTCGCCTTGTCAGCAGGAGCGGCCTTGTTTTATGCGGTTCGACGCAAACTGGCACCTGCAGGGCCGAAACCGGCGTGGCATGTGGAAGATGTGCCGGTGACGCAGGTCTCGCATGAAGTTCGTGAGATCGAATTCGAGGTGCTGCCGAAAAAGGACGACTGAGGTGTCAGCTCACGCGCAATAGTCGCGAAACAGGCCGCCCATCATGCAGCCGAGCTGGTTTCCCGGGGCGAAGTTGCCACGCGTGTAGAGCACGATCGCGTAGGGCGTGCCGCGATGGTAGAAGAACAGCGATTCGTGATCCCATTCACCGTAATTGCCGGTCTTGCCGCCGATGTAGGTGATGCTGGCGGGCATGACCCAGCGGCCGAGGCCGTATTGATCGCGACGCATGGCTTCCAGCAGCAACTCGCAGCCGTGGTCGAGGCGGTAGTTCACGCAGCGCTCGTAGAACTCGGCGTAGAACCGCGGTGACTGCCAGTTCTGGAGGATCTGCACATCAGGGAGGTTGTACTTCCGCTCAAAGTACTGCTCATCCGCCGAGTTGAGGCGGGCCATGAGGTAGAACCAGGCCGCGTTGATGCTGCGGTCACAGGCGTAAACAACGTTCTGGAACTCCTCGCGGGTGAGGTTGCCCTGGCGCTTCTCCAGCAGCACGGCCGAGACGGCGGGTTTCGGCATGGAGCAGCCGAAGAAGGTTTTGTCGGCCTGGAATTCGGCGAGGTAACGGCCGGTGGCGAGGTTCTTCACGGCGTAACCCACACGCGGATCACGGCGATGCGAACGATACACGGCCTCCATGCCGGAAGTCCATGGCCGGCCATGCGCAGCGTGCGGCCGGAAGCGCAAACGGGCTCCGGAGGCGAGGAAGCGATTGTGATACTCCCACTGCGCCCGCGTTTTGCGTGCGCTAAAGCCGAGCATCGAGGTCGTGGAAGCCGCGCAGCCTGTGAAAGCGAGAGGCAAAGCACCGATCGCACGACGCAACCACGTGCGGCGTGTTTCTTCCGGCGATGAAGGCTCAGCTTCGAACATCGTGCCGGAAAATGAGCGCATGCCGTGCCGTTGCCACCCGGAAAATGTGAGAAGATTGTGCCTCGGGGGGTCTGTTCGGCCTTCAGAGCCAGGCCGGGTGGCGGGGGTGGAATCCCTGTTTGTCGCGGCCGGGCACGCGCCAGCGGGGGCCTTCACCCGCACGCTGGCCGGAGGTGTCAAAACGCAGGCCGCAGACCTCCATGAACACGTGGTGGCCGGGGTTCACATAAATGGTGACGTAGTTTCCCGGTCCCGGGAGCCCATAACGCAGAAAGGCAGCGGAGGTGGAGGCGTGCTGGAGCAGGCCGGAACGATAAAGCACGTGCGAGATGGAGCCGGAGCAGTCAAAGCCGTTATCGAAGAGCACCTGGTGCCCGCCGCCCCACTTGTAGGGCTTGTCCACGATCTGATTGGCTGCTGCGACGATGCGGTGCACGACCTCTGGATGGCTGACGTGGGCGAAGGCGTGGATGCCGTTGAAGTAGAGCGGCGCGACGGGTGGTGAGGTCCAATACCAGGCGGCGGCGCCCGCCATGCCGACGGTGCTCCACAATCCCAGCCGCCGAATCCACTGCCGACGGGTCTGCAACTGCCGCGTGCAGGCGGCCTCCGGCGTGTCGGCCAGTGAATCGGGGATGTCCAGCTCCTGCTCTTCTTCCATCGGCCGGAAAGCTAGAGTCAGGCGTGTTTCCGGCAGGTGAATGAGGCTTCAAAGCCGTCTGAGGGATGGTTTACCTTGTCCGCCAATTGCCGCTCAAACGCGGGAAGAAAAAAGAAGGGACGCCTCGCGGCGTCCCTTCGTGGGTTGATCGTGATGTGAGTCGTGGATCGCGGATTACTGACCGCCCGGACGCCATTCTTCGGTGGCGAACTTGAAGGCCTGCTCCAGGCCGACGAGGTCGGTGCTGGGGCGGAGGGCTTCGAAAGCGGCGCTTTCCTTCTGGATCTCGGCGTCGCTGTAAGCCATGGCCTTGATGGAGAGGCCGATGCGGCGCTCCACCTTGTCCACCTTGATGACGCGGGCTTCGACTTCGTCGCCCACATTGAGCTTGTCCTTGACCTTCTCGATGCGCTCCTCGCTGATCTGCGAGATGTGCACGAGGCCGTCGATGTCGTCTTCGAGCTCCACAAAGGCGCCGAAGCTGGCGATCTTCGCGACGCGGCCCTTGACGATGTCGCCCACCTTGAAGCGGGTGTCGATGATGGACCACGGATCGGTGTCGAGCTGCTTCATGCCCAGGCTGATGCGCTGGTTGGCCTTGTCGATGCCGAGAACGACGGCGTCCACTTCCTGGCCCTTCTTGAGCAGTTCGGACGGATGGTTGATCTTGCGGGTCCAGCTGAGGTCGGACACGTGGATCATGCCATCGATGCCTTCTTCCAGCTCCACAAAGGCGCCGTAAGCGGTGAGGTTGCGCACCGGACGCTTGAGCTGCGTGCCGATCGGGTAACGGACGTCGATGTCGTCCCACGGATTCGGCTCGAGCTGACGCACGCCGAGGCTGATCTTGCGCTCGTCCTTGTTGATGCCAAGAACGACGGCGTCGATGACCTGGCCGACGGTGAGAACATCGGACGGACGGGCGATGCGCTTCGTCCAGGAGAGCTCGGAGACGTGGATGAGGCCTTCGACGCCTTCTTCCACTTCCACGAACGCACCGTAAGCGACGAGCTTCGTGACCTTGCCGCGCACCTTGTGACCGACAGGATAGCGGCCTTCGATGTTTTCCCACGGGTTGTTCTGAAGCTGCTTGAGGCCGAGGGAGACACGCTCCTTCTCGCGGTTGACCTCGAGGATCTGGACTTCGATCTTCTGACCGATGCCGAGCATCTCGGAAGGATGGTTGAGGCGGCCCCAGGACATGTCGGTGATGTGGAGGAGGCCGTCCATGCCGTTGAGATCGACGAACGCACCGAAGTCGGTGATGTTCTTGACGATGCCGATGACCTTGTCGCCGGGAGTGACGCCTTCGAGGAACTTCTGGCGCTGCTCGGCACGCTCGGCCTCGATGACTTCGCGGCGGGAGAGGACGATGTTTTTGCGCTCGTCGTTGATCTTGACGATCTTGAACTCGAACACCTTGCCGACGTACTCGTTGAGATCCTTCGGCGGAATGATGTCGATCTGGCTGCCGGGGAGGAAGGCTTCGACGCCGACATTGACCATGAGGCCGCCTTTGACGACGCTCTTGACCTTGCCCTTGACGAGGCCGCCGTCCTTGAACACGGCGTAGATTTTCTCCCAGTTCTGACGATGGGCGGCCTTCTCCTTGGAGAGCACGACCATGCCTTCGTCGTTTTCGAGACGTTCGAGGAGGACTTCGACTTCGTCGCCGACCTGAATGTCTTCATCTTCGAACTCGTTGGAGGGGATGGCCCCTTCGGACTTGTAGCCGATGTCCACGAGGACGACCTGCGGTTTGATTTCGAGGATCTTGCCTTTGACAATGGATCCTTCGGAGAGCTCGCGGAAAGAACCTGCGATCAGGTCGGCGAGCGTAGCGGATGCGTTCATTTAACTTAACGGGTTGGGAGCGTTGGGGTAAAAACCGCACGGGCACTTCCGCTCCGGAGGCGCACGGCGGGCTTTCGTCCTGCGGCACCAGAGGGCACCCGGACAAGAGGGCCGGGATAGTCGGGGAGAATCGCCCTTTGGCAAGGAGGAAGATGGACGGAATCAAGGGGCCGCCCCGGGGCGATTTTCTGCCCGTTATGGCTCACGCAGGTCCACTTTCCTGTCGCCGGGGAGCTGAACTTCCAGGACCTCATACTTCCACGGGCTCCCGGAAGCCTTGTTTGCCTTCACATTCAGAGTTCCTTCGCCCTTCGGGCCGGTGACGGGCAGCGTGAAATCGGCCGAGCCGGCGCCGTTGTTGTAGTTCACGGAGCCTGAGAAGGTCCAGCCCGCTTTGATGGGTGTCCCCAGGGCTTCCTTGACCTCAGCAGACTCCTGCACGCGCTTGAAGGCATGGCTGTAGACGTCCGTCTCCCGGATGATGCCGGTGGCGAAGAAGAAAATAACGGCACTCAGCACGGCGCCGAGGACGATCAGTCCCAAACAGCCGCCACAGCCGACAAGGACCCATTTTGCAGCTCCAGTCTTTTTTGGTGGCAACGGCGGAGGAGCGTTGGGGAAGGGGGACTCGGCGTTCATGGCCAGAGGCTACGAGAAACAACGTTCCAGCGTCAAGCTGGCAACTTGAACGCGGATCAAAGCGTTGGCGGACAGTTCAACCGGACTTCAAAGGTGGTCTCGTCCCCGTCTGAACGTACGAGGCGGAGCTCGGCCCCATTCGCGCGGGCGAGTTCGGTGGCGATGTTGAGGCCGAGGCCGAAGCCATCGGTTTTGCGCGTGTGGGCGGAGTCGCCGCGGAAGAAGCGCTCGAAGAGACGGGCCTGGTTTTCGGCAGGAATGGCCGGGCCATTGTTGGTGAGGGCGAACAAGACGCAGTTCTCTCCCCTGGCCAGACGCAAGGTGACTTTACCGTTGGGACGATTGTATTTGATGGCGTTGCTGAGCAGGTTTTGAAACACCTGCCGCAGCAGCGCACGATCGGCATGCACCTCGATTCCGGGTTGAATCTGCGTTTCGAGCGTCAATCCGGCCTGTTCGCAGAGGATTTCGCCATCCTCGACCAAACGGCCGAGATCGGCGCTGAGATCGTAGGTTTCAGGATGGGTCGGCAGGCGGCCGGCATCGGCCTGGGAGAGCAACAGCAGGCACTGGGTGATCTTTTTGAGCCGGTTCGCCTCGTCGAAGAGGGAGACGAAGTGATCATGCTCGGCGCTGCCAGGCTGGCTGTGGCGCACGGCGTCATCCAACGTGGCGAGCATGATGGCGAGCGGTGTTTTGAGCTCGTGGGAGGCATCGGCGGTGAAGCGCACGGCTTGCTGGAAGCTGGCCTGCAGGCGTTCCATCATGCCGTTGAGCACGTCGATGAGCTGGGCGAATTCGCGGTCGTCGTCCTGGCTCAAATGGATGCGTTCGGCCAGATCGCTGGCGGTGAGGCGCTGGGCGGTGGAGACGACGCGCTCCAGCGGGCGCATGGCGCGTTTGGATGTCCACAAGGCGGCCAGTCCGGCGCACATGAGGCCCAGGGCACCTGCACCCGCATACCAGCGGGCCATGCGATTCACCTCTGCGTAGTAGTCGGTGAGCGAGAGACCGATGAAAATCGTGTAGCTGGGGCTGCCGAAGGCACCGAAACGCCAGTCGATGCCGCCCGAACGTGCGGTGAACGTGGTTGGCTCCCTCACCATGGGCATTTGCGGCCGGAAAGGCAGTTCTTGGCCTTCGGGTGGCGAAGGCCCCGGGGCGGGCGGCAGTCCGAGGAGATCGTCGAATTCCGCGCCCGGAGGTCGTCCGAGACGGCGGCGGCCGCCGGGCATTCCCGGCGCTCCCTCCGGCGGGACGCGATTGATCTCCTCCAAGGTGGGAAAACAGGCGCGGAAATAGACATCCAGGTCTTTCGGGGCGTTTGGCGTGGCAAAAAGGGTCTCGCCCTGGGTGTGTTCCTGCACCACGAGCACGGCATTGGTGGCGTCGTGGGCGGGTGAGGTGCCGAAGACGAGATCGGCGATCGTTTTGAACTCCTCGTCGGTCGTGTAGGGATCGATGCGGCTCCAGACGCGTTGGGCCGGAGCGATGATGCGGTCATCGACACTGCGTTCCAGCGTCTGGCTGGCATACCACCAGGCGGCGATGCCAAACGCCGCCACCAGCGCCCCGGAGACCAGAATTGTCTGCAAGGCCAGGCGGATGCGAAAGCTGCGGGTGTTGGCCGGGATGCTCATGCCGGGGTGACGCGGGGCGATTCTCACGCGGAGACCGGCGGCACGCACGAAGATAAATCGGTTTTAATGATCGGGCGGGGGCTGGTGTCATGCGGCGCGTCTCCAATACGGGGTAACAACCCACTCAAAGCCATGCACCTCGGAGAAGACTACGCCCATGCCAGCCACACCATCGATTCATCCACGCAGGCGGACGCCGCCGCGCTGTACCGCCGCCACTGGGGCGCCCTGTGCGCCTTTGCCCGTGCCCGGGGCTGCGAGGCGCACGATGCGGAGGACGCCGTGCAGGAGCTCTTTGCCAAACTCGTCGCCCGGGGGCAGCATGAACGTGCTGCGGCCATCAGTGATCACGGCGAGCAGGCGGCATTCCTGTTTGCGCGGATGCGCACCCATTTGATCAAGCGCTGGCAGTATCGCACCCGCCAGCGGCGGGGCGGCGGCGCCGGCTGCCTCTCCCTGTGCGATGAGGACGGCAAGAACATCGATGTGCCGGATGATCACGCGACGCCGGACCGCGAGATCGACCGATGCTGGGCCCGCGGTGTGATCGACCGTGCTCTGGACCACATCAGCGTCGAGCTCAAATGCCAGGGCCGTGCCGAGGTCTGGAGCTGCCTGGAGGCAAACATGATCGAGGGAAACCGGGGTGCGCTGCCGCAGAGCGGTGCTTTGCGCACGGCCTTGCATCGGGCACGGAAGCGCCTGCGCCACTTCATTTCCGAGGAACTCCAGGCCATGCATGAAGGCTGCGGATCACCCGGGAAACTCCAGGCCTTGTTCGCCTGAACTTCAGGCTGGGAGTTGCATCACAGTGGTTGAACACCGCCCGCAGCCGGAGTGTCTGAGCGCGTCCCTAGGCCCTCGTCACAATGCGCGCTACTTCCAAGGTTGACGCGTGTTCACGAGCCCCCTTATCCTGCCGACCCTTTCCCCCAGCCTCTCGCTGCCGACCTCATGGCCTGCTCTCTATCACACTCATTGACAAAGGTTTACCTCGCCATGGCGCTCGTCACGCTGGCGCTCGCCACGGACACACTGGCGGTCGCGCCAGCGGCCCCGACCAACATGACGAGCACTTATACCCAAGCGGACGGCAGTACTCTCTACTGGCGCTTCGAATGGACAGACAATTCCACCGATGAAGGAGGATTCACCATCGGATATCGCATCTTCAACGGTGCGTCTTGGGACCAAGGGACACTTGGTAGTTTTGACGTGAATGCAGCCACCAAGGACTCCACCGGCCCGTTGTCGATCAACGTCGATCTGAGTTCGCGATTTGGATGGTATCAAAATCCGCAAAATGGAAGCTGGTTTCCTTATCCAGGCCTCCAGTTCTTTGTGACTGCCTTCAAAGGCACTGCGGCAAACCCGACGGAACCCAGCGCTCCGGCCAATGGCCCTCAGTATTCATCTTCCCCGGGCGCGCAGACGCCGACGCTTGGTGCTCCGACCAATCTGGGGGTCACTGCGGGCGGGGATGGCCACTTCCATCTCACCTGGAATGACAATTCCAACAGTGAGTACTACTTCGAGGTGGACTACAAGAAGACCACTGACAGCACGTGGCTGGCCACGGGTGTTGATTTTAATCTGACGAGCCAGGATGTGGGAGGGTACAAGTCACGCACGGCGGAGGCGGACATGTTTCTGCCGAACTTCCTTCCTGGAACGTCCTATGACTTCAAGATACGTGCGGTGGACTTCGGCAGCAGTGTCAGCGCCTTCACCAGCGTCGTGACCGCGAGCACCCAGGCCTTCAAGGCTCCCACCGGATTGACGGCCACCCGGGTGGGGGAAAACACGTTTGACCTCAGCTTTAGCAACAACTCGACGGCTGAGTCCGGCTACCACTTCCAGTATCGCGTCCAAGGCTCGAGCACCTGGCTGGATCTGGGCTCGATCGACAACCCTTACTTCACCATCATCAACACTGGGGCGATGCCGCCGGGGACGCTGTTCGAGTTTCAGGCCAGGGCCTACATCCGCGGCACCAACACGGCCTCCGACGCCCCGATCCTGTACACGGCTTTTTCGAGCGCCGCCTCAGCCTCGACCAACTTCAACGCTCCGACCAACCTTCAGGCCACCTCCAGCAGTGAAGGGCGGGTAAGCCTGACGTGGACGGACAATTCGTCCTCCGAAGGCAACTACGAGGTGCAGGTGCGCCTGCAAGGGGACACGCAATGGCAGACCTACCAGTATCTGGCAGCCAACACCACCACCCTCACGAATCAACTCATCGCTCCGGGAAAGACGCTGGAGTTCCAGGTGCGTGCCACTTACGGCCCTGAAGCGACGACGACCTCGGCCTTTTCCAACATGGCGACGATCAGCCCGGCGTTCAACGCCCCCACGAACCTCGTGGCCACCGCTTCGACCACCGATCCCTATCGCATCAGCTTTGCCTGGACGGATAACTCGAACGTGGAGACGGAATACGAACTGCAGTATCGCAAGCAGGGTGCCAGCAGTTATTCCACACGCAAAGTGGTGGCTGGCAGCAGCGGCGCCACGCCCAATAGCATGACTTTGTCCAATCTGCCGGAGTTTGATCCTGGCAGCATCTACGAGTTTCAAATTAGGGCACGTTACTCCGCGTCTGACGGCACAGTGATTTCGACGTCGGCGTTTTCATCGACCGCCACGACCACGACCAAGGACGGCTTCAGCAGCAAGCCGTATGCGCCGATCAAAATGGGTGTGTCGTTCTCCTACCAACTGGCCACGATCAGCCAGCAGACACGCACGGGCTGGAGTGTGGGCACTCTGCCGGACGGGCTGACTTTTGACAGCGTCACCGGCATCATCTCCGGAACGCCGGCGGTGGCGGGCCTGTTCGACGTGCCGATGACGGCCAATTTCAGCGGCGGCGGGTCTCATGTGCTGAATCTGGCCCTGCGAATCCTGCGTCCGACGCTGGCACCCGTGGCGGAGGTGATCGCGGATCAAACCATCGCTCCATCGGGCAGCACCAGCATTGATCTGGGCACGAAATTCTCGGACCTGGACACGGAGGCCGCCGTGCGCATGACAACCACGAAAGGCGATGTGGACATGGTGCTCTATTCATCGCTGACGCCGGGAACGGTCGCCAATTTCCAGTCCTACAATTACAGCGGGACCATTTTCCATCGGAGTCCTGCCGGTTTCGTGCTCCAGGGCGGCGGTTACACGATTTACGAGTCTCCAGACGTGTTCGAATCCGTCTCGCGGCAGTCACCGGTGGCCAACGAGCCCGGCATCTCGAACGTCTTCGGCACCGTCGCGATGGCGAAGGTCGGGGACGATGCAGACAGCGCCACGAGCGAGTTTTTCATCAGCCTCGGCAACAACAGCTCGAACCTCGACAACCAGAACGGCGGTTTCACCGTGTTCGGCCGCATCTCCTCGGCATCCACCGCAGTGGTGAATGCCCTGACGAGTGTCGCCACCGGCGACTACGCCGTGAAGCTGCGGCAGGATGGCGTCACGCCTTCATCGGCCAACATGGTGTTCTCGGACCTTCCGATCGATGCGGCCACGGCTCCGACCACGATTGACCAGACGAAGCTGCTGAAAGTGGACTCCATGACCAGCATTCCGGTGCTGACCTATGCGATCACCGCCGCGCCGGACGGTGCCATCGCCACGGCAAATCTGGTGGGCACGAGCCTGCAGATCAGTGCCGTGGCACCTGGAAACACCTCCGTTCAGGTCACCGCCACGGATGTCGATGGCAACACCACCGCGCAGACCGTGAACATCATCGTTCCAAAGCTGGCGGGCACTGTGACGCTTGAAAGCCTGGCGCAGACTTACAATGGAACGGCCAGGGCGGCCACGGCGACCACGGTTCCCGCCGGTCTGGCGGTGACCTTCACCTACGATGGCTCGGACACCGTACCCACGAATGCAGGCAGCTACGCGGTCATCGGGACGATCAACGACCCGAACTACCAGGGCAGCGCAAGTGGCACGCTCGTGGTGGCGAAGGCGACAGCGGGCATCTCGTTGAACGGTCTGGCGGCGGACTACGACGGCAATCCGAAGCCCGTTTCTGTCACCACCACTCCAGCCGGACTC
Source organism: Prosthecobacter sp. (assembly GCF_014879935.1). Classification (GTDB taxonomy): domain Bacteria; phylum Verrucomicrobiota; class Verrucomicrobiia; order Verrucomicrobiales; family Verrucomicrobiaceae; genus Prosthecobacter. The sequence goes on along the minus strand of NZ_JACSRD010000169.1, from coordinate 102,717 downwards.
ACGGTGAACGTCACTTACGATGGCTCCAGCACCGCTCCCAGCGCCTATGGCAGCTATCTGGTGGAGGCCAGCGTCGATGATGCGAATTACCTGGGCACGCAAAGCGGAACCCTGGTGATTGGTCCCCAGTCGGTGGCCAGTTGGCGCACGCAGCATTTCAGCACCGGGGAGATCGGTGCCGGCTTGGCCGATGATGACGCAGACGCGGATGGCGACGGCATCAAAAACCTCTTCGAATATGCTCTTGGCAGAGATCCACGCGCTCGTGACGCCGCTTTGGTGCCCGTTCGTGATGGGAATGGCCTCACGCTGGAGTTCACACGGCCGAGAAACCTGCCAGGGGTGACCTATTCGGCCGAATCGACCGACAGTTTTGGTTCTTGGAGCCCTGTGACACTCGAAGTGATCGTCGATGGCCCGGTCCAGACCGTCCGGGCCCGCGATTCGCTCAGCACTGGCAATCCCGCCCGTCGCTTCATGCGATTGGTGGTGACGCCGGTCCCATGACGGGATCTCGTGCCGCCCTGGAAGATCGGCTTAGCGGAAGAGGCCGCGTTTTTGTGGCTGTTCTTCCTGCTGCCGTTTCATTTCCTCCGCCCGCAGACGTTCCGCCGTGTCCTTGTACCACACGGCACCGTTGACCTTGAGGTTGTAAATGAGATCGCGGAAGTCGTTCTTCATCTGCTGATCATTGAGCAGTGCGCCGAGCAGGCCTTTGCTGTCAGACACACTGGCGGCAGCCACGGCGAAGCTGTCGGCGGCTTTTTTGATCGATTGAAGCGACTCATCGGCCGAGGTCATGACCTTGTCTGATTTGGCGATCACCGGGTCGAGTTTCCGGCTGGCTTCCTCGATGTTGCGGGAGGCGCTCTTGAAGCTCGATGCGGCGTCTTTCAGCTCGGCGATGGCGGTCTTCAGGTTTTGGGCGTTTTCGTCGCCGAGGACCTTGTCATCGACGCGTTTGAGGGTGCTGTGGAGGAACTCCATGCTTTCCTTGAAGTTCTGGATCGTGGTGTCGGAGAGGGCGTCCTTGTTCACCTTGCCCATGGCGTCCTGGATGTCTTTGAGGGCCACGCGGACATCATCGAGCACGACATCGACCTTCTCGCCGACGGCCTTGGCGGTGGATTGCAAGTCGTTCAGGCCGCCTGCTTTCTCGCCCTCGATGATCTTGTCGTAGTCGTGTGGCAGGAAGACGTCTGTTTCACGGCCGGTCGGTTTGATTTCGACCAGAGCGTCGCCCATCAGGCCGGCGGAACCGATGGCGAAGCTGGCGTCGGCCGGGATCATCACGTCTTTGAAGAGCTCGAGATCAATGACGACGCCGGTGAAGGTCTCGTTGAGCTCCGGTTTCTTGGCGACGCGGCCCACCCGGGAGCCGCCGAGGAAGATGGGGGAGCCCTCCTTGATGCCCGCTGCGTTGGAGAACGCCACCCGGAGGTGGTAGGTGTCTTTGAAGACTTCACGCACCCGGCCGAATTGAAGAATGAGGCCGCCGAGCAGAAGAAGCCCGACGAACAGGAACAATCCGACGAGCATTTCGGTTTTTCTATCGCTGTCGATCATGGAAAGAAGGGAAGGGGATGGTTTGAACGAGGAGGGGCGGCATGGCTAGCCGGTGACGTCGGAGCGGCCGTTGATGAAATTCTGCACCTCAGGGTCGGGGCTGTTGCGCAGTTCTTCAGGTGTGCCGAGGAAATGGATTTTCCCCCGGTAAAGCATCGCGACGCGGTCGGCGATCTTGAAGATGCTGCGCATGTCGTGTGTGACGATGATGGAGGTGACTCCGTAGCGCCGCTGCATGCGCAGGATCATCTGGTCGATGATGTCGGAGCCGATGGGATCGAGGCCGGAATTCGGCTCGTCATAGAGGATGCACTCGCTGCGGGTGATGATGGCGCGGGCGATGCCGGTGCGCTTGCGCATGCCGCCGGAGAGGCTGGTGGGGTATTTGTGCAGATGCTCGGCCAGATCGACGGCCTCGAGCGCCTCGGTGACGCGTCGCTTGATCTCCACGCGATCTCGCAGGCCGCTTTCCCACAGCGGGAAGGCCACGTTTTCCTCCACGGTCATGCGGTCAAACAGCGCGGCCCCTTGGAACAGCATGCTGACCTTCTCACGGATCGGTGCCATCTGGCGTTCATTGAGCAGGTTCACGTTCATGCCCTCGACGAAGACATCACCCTGGTCCGGGCGGATCAGGCCGATGATGTGTTTCATCATCACCGTCTTGCCTTCACCGCTGGGACCGATGACGCACAGCGTTTCGCCATGCTTGAGCTGCAGATCGATGCCGCGCAGGATTTCCTGTGACCCGAAGCGCTTGTGGACATCACGCAGCTCGATGAACACCCCGTCTTTCGGAGGTGCCTGCGTGCCTGAGGTCGTGCTGGAGGGGGCTGCGGCCATGAGCTAGACAGTTCCGATGGGAAAGACGTAGTTGAGCAGGATGGAGAGGAAGAAATTGACGATGAGAATGACGAGGGAGGAGATCACCACCGCGCGAGTGGTTCCCGCGCCCACGCCGACCGCGCCATTCTCCGCCGCCAGGCCCTGGTGGCATGAAATGACGGTGATCAACATGCCGAAGACGAAGCCTTTGATCATCCCGATCGAGAGGTCCTCCATGTTTGTGTGTTCGAGCATGTGGTTGAGATACCAGGCCGCCGGCATGTCATAGCCAAAGCTGGTGACCATGTAGGAGGCGAACAGGCCGAAGGAGATGCTCTCGGCGACGAGAAACGGCATCGAAATCATCATCGCCACGAAACGGGGCAGGACCAGGTAATCGACCGGATGCACGCCCATGACGCGGAGCGCATCGACCTGCTCAGTGACTTTCATGGTGCCGATATCCGCAGCCATCGCGGCCCCCACACGTCCCGCCACCATCAGTCCCGCCAGCACCGGCCCCAACTCCCGGCACAAGGCCACGGAAACCACCGCCCCGACCGTCGTCTCGAAGCCGAACTCCTTGAACTTGGCGTAACTTTGGAAGGTGAACACCGCCCCGGTGAATGCACCGGTCACAATGACGACCCCCTGCGATCCGTAGCCGATGGCCACGATCTGCTGGGCCACAAGCCGGAGCCGCCAGACGCGCGAACGCACCGCGATGGCCAGATCACCGATCAGTTTGGTGATCTGCCCCAAATAGACCAGAAAATGTAGGAAGATGCGGCCTGGAAAAGCCAGCAAGGCGGCGGGGGAATCCATCACCATCCATCATGGCATGTTGTGGGGCGATGGCAAATCATGGAACCGTCACCCAAAAATGAAAAACCCCGTCTGACGAAGGCCAGACGGGGCTTGGAGAACGAACGGTCACAACCCGCTTACTGCGGTGGCACGCGGAAGAGTTTTCCCGTGTAAGGGCACTTTACTTCCATGCCGACAGGCAGCCCGGTGACATCCACAAGCTGATGCTTGGCCGCGTAAGGGCTGTTCACGAAACCCGGACGTCCCGAGATCGGCGATCCATAAGGGAGGTCCGTTGAAGCTTCGGCTGTCGGTGCCGGCGTGACACTCGGAGTGGTGGCTGGCGTCGTCGGCTTGTTCATCGCGGCGACTTTGTCGTCCGCTTTCGGCGTGCTGCGCGGGCGTTCCGGTGTGGCTGGGGCTTTCGGACGTTCAGGAGCGGAAGCAGCGACATTTGACGAGGAGGAAACACCTCCAGGCACCAGAAACGGACGCTGGGTGTAGGGGCACACCACTTTGGAACCGGCGGCCATGCCGCGGACATCGACGAGGCGCGGAGGATTGGTGAACGGCGTGCGCACGTAGCCAGGAAGGTCGGCCACGCTTTGGGCCACCGGCATCGTGGAGGCATTCAGCATTGATGGAGGTGGAGTCGAGGGGCGCTCAGGTCCCACCACGGCAGCCGTCGTGGGTGCCGTCGGCGACGAAACACTGTTGCGCTGGGTAAGCATGGGCGCATGGCTGGAGCCCCCTGCGGAATGACTGCCATCAGCGAGGTAGCTGATCAAACCACGTGTCTGAATCTGCTGCCATGCCTGGCGGGGTGGCACGGCACACGAGGCCATCAGGACGGCCGCGAAGCTGGCTGTGGTAAGGCGAACCATTGAAGGAAGGGCTTGAGACATAGCTTGGAGTTCGGGTTAATTTTTGAATTAGCATTCTCATTTTATCGATGTTTTTAAATTATGCAACAATCAGGATGGTAATGGCAGACAGTATTACTAAACAAATCCGTAATTTATAGAATCAATTGCCGGGTTGTGGCTGGCTGAATCGCGGTTTTAGGCTCTTCCATGCAATGGCGAATCATTTCTGTGGGCAAACCCGGACACGACTGGGTCAAAGGAGCGTTGGTCCTGTACTCCAAGCGGCTCCAGCACTACGCCCGACTCGAACATGTAATGATCAAGGAAGGGCCACGTGATCGTGTGGAGCAGCAGATCAGCAATGCATGTGAAGACGGCCTCTGTGTCGTTCTTGACGAGCGTGGCAGACAATTGCGCAGTGTGGACATGGCGCGGTGGATCGAAAATGAGGAAATCACCGGCCGGAAGCGAGTTTGTCTGGTGATCGGCGGCGCTGACGGTCATTCGCCAGAGTTTCGGGCGAAAGCAGCCGTGTCCTGGTCCCTGTCCAATCTAACCCTGCAACACGACATCGCTCTGATTGTGTTGATGGAGCAGGTCTATCGTGCTTACACCATCATGCGGGGCGAGCCTTACCATCGCGAGTGAACCTCGAACCCCAACAACCACGAAGGAAATGGCCTGAAGGTCTGTTTATTGCTGAAGTGAGTCGCAGATCTTTGATTTTTCCCATTGTCGATAGGTTGGGAAAGGTTAAATTTTAAAAATTCCCAAACAAATACACGTGTCCCGGTCGGTCCTTCAGAACGTCATCCATCCAAAGTCGCAGACAGCGCCTTTGGAGAAGGTGCGTGAGGAGTCTCATGAGTCGCGTCCTTCTGGCGCAGGCCTCTCTGTCAGTTCCGCAACCCCGCAGGACCAAAAGCGTGAGACAGAAGACATGGAGAGTGTGCTCGGAGTGCTGGTTGAAAATGCGCCCGTGGCCATGGCCATGTTTGACCGCGCCATGCGCTACATGCTGGCAAACCGGCAGTGGATTCAGGAATTCGGTCTGCAGCAGGTGCAGCCCCTGGTCGGCCGCAGCCAGTATGAGATTTTTCCCGGCCTTCATCCCGGCTGGCGGCAGGTGTATGACCGTGCGTTGCAAGGACACATCGTCCGCAGCGAGCATGATGCGCACAACGGTCCTGACGGCCGCCACCTGATTTATCGCTGGGAGGTGCGTCCCTGGCGCAAAAAGCGTGATGCCTCCGTGGGCGGCCTGATGGTCACCTGTGAGAAATTCAGCTCATCGCAGGCACCTTCGTCGGAAGAGGACGAAACCCGGTCCTCATCCGATCACGGCCACCCCGCTCCGCCAGTCGATAGAACTCCCGACCCGGTCGATTGTGCGCTGCCAATGGTCGTGGTGAACGATCTGGGCGTCATTCTCCGCTCCAATGTCGCTGCGGCGCATCTGACCTTGGACAAAGGCATCCAGGAAGGTGTCACCTTCTTCTGGGAAGTCTTCGGGGAAGGGCGGGATTTCACCGCCTTGCGTCACCACACGCTCGAATCCCTCGCAAAGGCGGCAGACACCAACGCCGCCGTCTCCAGCACCATCATCTCACTGCCCGGGGTGGCAGCGGATGCGCCGAAGCCCGCCCGTTGGCTGGTGTCCGTGCTGAAAGGGCGAACGGCCGAAGGTTCCTCCAACCTCTTCATGTTGATGGGCCTGCCGCCCCAGGCTGCCGCCGAAACGGTGACTCGTGTCACGTTTCAGATGCCGGCTTCAGCTCCCGCCGCCCCACCTCCACCACAGCCGGTGCCGCCGCCACCTCCACCTGCGGATGACGGAGCGCTCCAGCGCATGGAAAACGAGCTTCTGCGTGCGCGGCAGGAACTGCGCACGTTGACTGAGGCGCAATACGCGTTCGGCCGGCGGGAAGCGCGATTGCGCAGCTACCTCGAAGGCATTCCCTGTGGCGTTTTCGTCCTGGATGAACGCGGCGCTCCGGTGTTTCAAAACGAGCGTCTTGCCCGTCTCCTGGGCCGTCCCCTCGAAAAAGACCAGACGGTGGAAAGCTGGCTCGCCCACGCCTGCCCCACGGAAGAACATCGCGAGCAGGTCACTCTCGCCTGGCGTGAAAGCGTCTGGCGTCGCCAGCTCACACGCACCGTCTCTCTCGCCACGGCGGATGGACTGCTCAAGGAGCTCGAATTCCATCCCATGTCACTGCCTGGCGGCGGCATGCTCGTCAGCATCCAGGACATCACCGAGCACACGCGTCATGAGGAGCAGCTCCGCAGCATGGAGGCAAAGCTGCGCACGCTTCTACAGGGCAGCCCCGTCGCCATCGTGCTTACCGACAAGGCGGGGGTCATCTTCGAGGTCAACCAGCATGCTGAAACGCTGCTCGGCCAGGCGAAATCCGAGCTCCGCCGCTATCCGCTCGACGCCTGGCTGGATCCTGACAGCGCCACGGCACGTCGTGACGCCCTGCGTGCGCTGCATGCCGGCGGCAGGCAGGTCGAGGCGCTCGGCGTTCGCGTCAGGCGTGCCGATGGCAGCCTCTCGAACGCCATTCTGCACCTCGCCGCCGTCCTGGATGCGCAAGGCGACGCTCACTGCACCATCCATTACCTTCAGGAAGTCACCGCTCCGCACAGCGATGCCCCGGCCTCACCCGTTCCGGCGCCCGTCATGCCGCCGGCGGCGTCTCCCATGGCCGCCGCGCCTGGCGGCATCCTCCTGACCACCGACGCAAACGGCCGTGTCCGCACCTGGACAGCGCATGCCCAGCGCCTTTTCGATCTGGATGCCTCCGCCGCCATCGGCCGCCCGCTGCATCAGTTCTTCCGTCCCTCGGATGCCACGGGCTTCTTCGCGGACCTCGTTCAACAAACGGCCGATCCCGACCGCTTCGTCGCTTATTCATTCTTCGGCGGCAACGGCAGGCGGGGCGAGGCGAAAATCAGCGCCCGCAGGCTCGATCACGGCGGCTTTGAGCTCACTTCGAAATCCGCCGCCGACGGTGCGCCTGCTGAATCTGCCGTACCTGCCCCCGTCTCGCCGACACAGGCACTGAAAGCCGCCACGCCCCTCGCATTTCAGGTCGTTTCGCCTTCCAGCCACCGGTGGCCCGTCGTTGATCTCGAGCGCGAGAAGCTCCTGCTCACCGAGACGCACCACCGCATCAAAAACCATCTGCAGATCATCTCCAGTCTGCTGAACATGCAGATCAATGGCGTCAGCGATCAGGACGCCCGCAACGCCCTTCGCTCCAGCCAGAATCGCGTGCGTGCCATCGCCGCGCTGCATCAGCATCTCTATCAGATCGCCCTTGGAAAAGGCGACACTTTCAGCCACTTCGCCCACGATCTTGTCGCTCATCTTCGCCAGTGTTACGAAACACCTGTCGAGCAGGTCAATGTGCGCCTGGAGATCCAGGACGGCCCGGTGCAGCCGGAGTGGCTCATGCCGCTGGCTTTGACTCTCAATGAAGCGCTTTCAAACGCCTTCGAGCACGCCTTCCCGCACGGCCGCCAGGGGCAGATCACTGCCACGCTGCGCTATGCCCAGGCCAGCGGCGAACTCATCATCAGCGACGATGGCATCGGTCTGCCGCCCGGTTTTCATCCTGGCGAAGGCAACGGCCTCGGGCTCAAGATCCTCGCCGTCTTCGCCGACCAGATGCGCGGCCAGCTCTTCGTGCAGGGGAATCCCGATCTCGGCACTGAGATCAAGCTGCGCTTCCCGCTCGCCACGATGGCGGGATAAACCTTTCTCCCGGCATATTCCTTTTGCGAATGTGTGGCCCTTCGTGACAGTGGCGCGTGTTCTTCGCGCCCACGGCAGCTCCGCGCGTCCTTGCGTTTCTGGCGCTGGGATTTGGGGGTATCTCCGCCGAGCCTGTCACCACCCGCACGGATGAGGTGGCCAAAAAGCTCAATGAATGGTTCGTCAATGGTACCGCTGCAGGCCTGAAGGCCATCACCTATGAAAACCGCGACGGCCAGCACTCGCCGCTGAACACCGCCGAATATCCCCAGCTCCAGGTCTTCAAAAGCACGGCGAACGACAAAGGCGCCGCCACCCAGATCCGCGCCACGCCGACGCTCGGCAACTGCTCCATGGCCTCGGCCGCCACCCAGCTCGGCTGCCTGCCGCGCATGTACATGATGGATCCCGGCGGCAACCGCTTCCTGGCCCAGCAGTATCTCTCGAACAACCTCTTCATCTATCCCGAGCACCTCGACCACGACATCGGGGCCAACGGCATCGGCGGTTATGGCGATCTCCTTCCTCTGAACACGCCTTGCTTGGTCATTTCGCAAGGCTCCTCCTTCACCGACCAGCCCTTCCTGCGGGCGTTGCTCTCCGCCACCGCCGCATTACGCCCGGAGACGCAGAAGATCCTCATCGAAAAGCGTCTGCTCTGCCCCACGCTCCAGTCCATCTTCCGTCGCTCGAACCAAATGGTCCGCACGCCCGAGGATTACTTCACTGGAAAAGCGCATCCCGTGGTCTTCGACGGTTCGCAGATCGATGAGGCCAAGATGATCCAGATCGCCCACGACATGACGCCGGAGACCGTTCCGCCCGTCGTGGTCATTCAGGTGCTGGAAGAGACCAAGATCGAGTCCGGCAAAAACTACTTCGAACTGCCCGGCAACTATCCGTGGCAGCTCTCCGACACGCCGTTCTCCATCGCCCGCATCCTGCGTGGCAACGAGGCGGAGCACGGCATGCTCCTCAGCTTCGAAAAGACGCTCAATCTCACCAAAAAGCCCCTCGCCATGCGCGCGCAGGTGCTTCAGGGCGACCCACGCTTCGTCCGCATCGACAATTCGGAAGGAAAGGGCGTCATGCGCCTCCGTGTCCGTTGGCAGCCGCCCGTCATCAATGCCACCGGAATCCGCAGTCATCGCATCGACATCGGCATCTTCGCTGACAACGGCGTCAACATCAGCGCTCCTGCCATCATCAGCTTCTACATGCTGCCGAACGAGATGCACTTCTACGACGTGCAGGGCCGTGTCTCCGAGATCCACTATCAGACGCACAATCCCGACTTTGGCCTGCCTGTCACCGACACCGATCCGCGCTGGGTCAGAGTGCTCCTCGCCTTCAGTCTCAAGGACACCAATCTCCGCAGCCGTCTCCTCGACCAGACGCTGAAACCTGCGGAGCGCGAAGCCCTCCAGAAGCTCTACCTCACACTCAAACCGCAGTCGGATGCGCTCGAAGCCATCGCTGGGGATGACAAACGCAAAGACGAGGCCGCGAAGCTGCGCTCCCAGCTCGGCACGGACATCAGCGCCACTTTGAAAAAGCATCTCCTCGATCCTGCCGGCCTCACCGTCCGCCAGACCCTTGAGCGTGTCCTGCACTCCATCGCCGGCTTCGACACGCTCTACTTTGGCCTCCAGCGTGAGCTCGATGCGCTCGCCGCCCAATCAACCAAATCGTCCGCCGTGGCCGATGTCCGCGCAGACCTTCACCGCCTCATCATGCAGGGCGTGCTGATCGAGCATGCATCCGGCCAGATCGACACCATGTCTCCGCCAGAGCGGCTGTCGCTTGGCGAGCGCCACATGCTCCGCGGCCTCAATCTCACCCTTCTCAGCCAGGTTCTCTTCCCCGACGTCCTGGAACGCTCCACCGAGCCCGCCTACGTCAGCCCACGTCTCACCACCCCGAAGCAATGGCGTGACGTGTATCGTTACGACGACGATTCCGGCCGGCTGATCGGCTGGATTCGATACGCCAAAGGCCGTCTGGCCAATTTTGATGCCGAAGGTCGCTTCCAACCCGATGGCCCAGCTGGCAAATCCGTTCCCGTCACCTATCTCAAAGGCGAAAACGGCACACTCACCTGGCAGCCCCAGGCTGAAGCTGCGGCACCTGCGAAGTAGCCGCATTTGTCACACCTGGAGGTGCTTGCGCAGCGGCGATGTAGCGCGGAATTCCGATTCCGCGAAGGCACCGACTCAGTATCGGCTACGAAGTCGCGAAGAGAATACCGAGCGGCAAAACGCGGCCTCGCATCGTGTGGCTTCCCATGAAGAGAGTGTCAGAAATGCGGGACAACAGCGCTCTGCTGCGGCCAAACGCGGGCACTCAAGCCGCGAGCGGCCTCTGATCAGTCATACCGCAAAACGTCGTGCATCTTCCACGACATCGCACCCCGCCCCACGTCGCCCTCGCCCCACACGCGCAGATCCATCGCATCCAGCGGCTCCAGCCATTTCACAGCGCTTTTCAATCCATCCACCTCGCCACCAGCGCTGCCGCGTGCCGTTGCGAACGCCTTCAGAAACTCCCGCAGCTTCGCGAACCCGGCCTTCACCCGCAGACCCGGCATCAAGGCAGAACCCGGCTGCCGCAGGTTCTTCTCGATTCGAATCTGCTGCTCCCGGGACGTTCCTATCATGAACCAGCGCTCCGTCAGCGACACGCACGGCACCAGATCGTCCGATTCAAACGGCAGCGCATACGTGTAACTCGTCACGCCATCGTCCTGCCGCCTCAACGGTTTCGGCAGTTCAAAAGGTTGCGGCAGCGGCAGTTGGTTCGCCAGTTTCTGCGCCGCCGTCTCGATGTTCTCCCAGGACACGCCGATCAGCTCGCGGTTCTTCATCTCCTGCACCATCACCAGTCGTGCCAGCGGCACTTCCCGCCCTCCGGGCGGCAATCCTGGCAGCGCAGGCATCTTCCCGCCCACATCGGCCACGAACGCGCCATCGCCGCCCAGCCCCTTCTGCCAGATCGACTTCGTGCCATCATACACCTCCACCACTTCTGGCAGAATCCCCTCATCCACCAGCTTCAGCAGGCCTGCTGCCTGCTCCCCGCCGACGCCTGCTTTGACCAGTTCCACCGCAGCGGCATGCGCCGTCGTCATCCACGCCTCGAAATACGCACGTCCTGCTCCTGCCGAGGTGCTCTGGCCGCTCATGCCGAACACTACTGACGGCTCATCCAGCAGTGAATGAAGCGCCGAAGTCTGGGAAAGCACCTTCGTGCTCGCCTTGCTCACGCCACCCGTCCATTCTGCCTGCAAACCGCCTTCCCACCACGCCGACAGGGCGCCTGTGGCGTAATCCCCGCGATAGCAGGCACGCTCTGCTGCTGCCAGTTCCACCACCAACGGCTCCAGCGCACGCGCCACGCCCGCAAACGTCCGCTCCTGCTGCAATCCCGCCAGCAATCCACGCACCATCGGCTGGAACGGTTCGTCCGACTGCAAGGCACTCAAAAACTCCCCGTCCCAGCAGGCGATCACGCCCAGGTTCTTCATCACATTTCCATCCAGCGGCCGCATCTCCGCCCGCGACAGCATGGAATCCTCCGCCGCGTTCGCCAGCCGCACCTGCTCAATCGTCGGCGCCACGGCCAGATAGGCCCGTTCCTTCCCCAGACCCATCGCCAGCACCCACTTCTTCTGCGCCAGCACCTCGATTCCGCGTGCGATGCGGTCCTTCATCTCCGCTGCCATCGGCGGCAGCGCCTCCATCCACGCCCGCCGCTGCTCCGTCGTCAAAATCTGGCTCATCGCGACCACGTTCACCGTGATCTGCTCGCCCTGCGTCGTCACGATCCGCGATTGTGGCGCCTCACCCAGCCATTCCGCCAGCCGCAGCACACTGCTGAACCTTTGCAGCACCTTCTCCGGCTCCGGCGACGCCACGCCGATCATCACGGATGGCATTTCAAACCGTTCCAGCCACAGAATCAGCGCCTCCATCACCTGCGCGTCGCCCAGCGCCGCCTCGACCATCTTCGCCGCGTCAAACTGCGTGCCCAGGCCCTTCAACATCCCGCCGCTCATCATGCCACGATACGCCGTCTCGTTGTAGAGATCGTTCAACTGCCTCAGCATCACGATCCCCTTCACGCTGTCCTTTCCGAAGGCCACAAACGCATCGTCCACCGTGACTCCGCCCGCAGTTTCGTCCGCCGGCAACTGATCCTCCACAAACGTCGCCATCTGCTTCCACCAGTTCGAGGCTTTCAATGCCTCAAAGTGCTTCCTCCCCTGCACGCTGCTCACGCAGAACGCCACATCCGCCGGAACCCGTCCCGCCAGCCCGAGTCGCGCGGCTTCGGTGATCAACGTCGGCTTCACCACCACCTGCGGTTCCGCCTTCGCCTTCGATGGCAGCCTGGCCTTTTTGCAGCCGCAAAGCAGCAGCAAAAATGACAAAACCACAATGGTGAACGACGAATGAATGACCAGACCCGAACGAACACCCGATGATCGACGAAGCCTTGCCTCGTCATTCGAGCTTCGAACTTCGTTCGTCATTCGGAATTCCTCATTCGTCATTACTTCAGCGCCGCATACACCCGGTGCACATCATCGTGTCCGTCGAGCGCCTGGAGGAAGTTCGTCACCTCCTCCCGCTGCGCATCGCTGATCTCAGGATACTCCTTCGGGTGATAGCCCAGCTCCGAACTCGTGATCACCCATCCGGCCGCCTTCAGCGCCTTCGTCACCGCGTCCAGCGTCGTCGTCTGCGTGAAAAACCGCGCGCCGATGTGGCCAGCGGCCTCTTCATCCTCGACTTCCATCGGTTCCACATTCTCCGCCTCGGTTTCGAGCGCCGCCACTTCGATGTCGAGTGACTTGTCCGCATGATGCGCCTCGATCAGGCCGCAGTGGTCGAACATCCACGCCACCTTGCCCATGCTTCCCGCACGGAACAACACCTTCACCTCCGATGACGTGCGGTTGTTGTTGTCCGTGAGGCATTCCACGATCACCGGCACCCGGTGCGGCGTGAATCCTTCGTAAATCACAGTCTCATACTGCACCGCGTCCGGGCCCGTCCCTGAGCCCTTCGCAATCGCACGCTCGATCGTATCACGCGTCACGCTCTGCTTCTTCGCATTCGCCACCGCCGCAGCCAGACGCGCATTGAACTCCGGATGCGGCCCGCCCAGCTTCGCCGCCACCTGGATTTCACGCACCAGCTTGCCCGTGATCTTGCCCTTCTGGTCCGCCGCCAGTTCCCGCCATTTCTGTTTCCATTGTGCGCCCATGATGTGTGTGTCTTGCGTTGAGGATTGGACGCCATGGAAGAGCAGGCCGGGGGAAATGCAAGAGTGAGGGTTCGGCCCGCGGCAATTGGACTGGCGGACGCTGTCCTTGCTGTTAATCACAACCATGCCCGCCGAAATCGAACGCAAATTCCTCCTCGCCTCCGAGAGCTGGCGCAACGCGATCACCCAAAGCCTGCGCATCACTCAGGGCTATCTGTCGCGTGATCCGGAACGCACCGTGCGGGTGCGAATCAGCGGCGAACAGGCCTGGATGACCATCAAAGGCAAAACCGAGGGCATTTCGCGATCCGAGATCGAGTTCCCACTACCGCTGGAAACCGCCCGCGAACTCATCCCACTCTGTTTCCAGCCGCTGATCGACAAAACCCGCCACATCGTCCTCCACGAAGGCTCCCGCTGGGAAATCGACGAGTTCAACGGCGCCAACGCCGGCCTCATCGTCGCCGAAATTGAGCTTCCATCCGAAGAAACGGTCTTCGCTCGTCCTGAGTGGCTCGGTGACGAGGTGTCGCACGACTTCCGCTACTCGAATGCGAGCCTGTCGGAGAGGCCGTTTAGCGAGTGGGGGTGACTTTAATCGCGACAGCGTCGTGGAGTGCGGTGGCAGAGATGCAAGGGCACCTTGCATCGGCGACACCGCTGTCGAGCGCAGGAAGATCGTCCTTCGACCTCAGCGATCCGTCCGGCACACGACAGCGGTGTTGCGCCCAGGCTTGCCACCGCACTCCACGACGCTGTCGCGAATGGCAAAAGCTTTCAATCTACGATCCAAACGATCCATCGACGACGCTCCGAGTCAGCCAACAAGCAAACCTCACGGTGAACTATGGGCGTGCTGTGTTCATCGGCGGACCACCAGTAAATGACATCTGCCTGCCAGGATGCTTTTGGGCTGAAATAGGTTTCGGCACGTTGAATCGCCACACCTGCAATCGGGAGTAGGCTTCTATCAGCGGGTGCCCACCCCCGAGATTGAACCAATCGCTCGAAATCACCCGGGCTTCCCTCCAAGAGCCAAAGTTGCCGGTGATCGGCGAGAGCAAATGTGTGTTGAGCCAACACGAGCCTCGCATTCTTTGGGATGGGCACTCCGACACTACTCTGAAACATTCTTCGCTCACCTTCGGGAGTCAGTTTGTTCAGGGTTGAACGAATCGACAAGAGAAGGAAAGCCATTAATAGCAAGGGTAGAGTCCAGACTCGCCAACGGGCAGCAACCTTCAGCCAGCGCAGCAACAGAAGTAGTGCCACATAAGCAGGAGCAATCACAAACGCAAAGGCCATACCGCTGAAGACAAGGCCCATGACCAAGGCATGAGCGATTCGATCTGAAAAAGACTCTAAAAGTGAGGAGTGCAGGAATGCAGGGACAGCCGTGTGCGCAATGCAGACGAGAAACGTGAACACGAAACCCGGCCACACCTTCTCATACCACCGAGGTGGTGGAACTGCTTCAAGACTGCTCATACACTCATGATTTCGGATCGCCGTCGATTCAGCAATCACAAAAACCGCGCCGTCCGGCTCACCTTGCTCTTCTTCACCTCCTCGGGCGTTCCAGCGGCGACGAGCTGGCCGCCATCGGTTCCGGCTTCGGGGCCGATGTCGATGAGGTAGTCGGCTTCGGCGTAAACGTCGGGGTGGTGCTCGATGACGACGACGGTGTGGCCTTCATCGACGAGGCGGTGGAGGACGTCGATCAAACGGGCGACGTCGCGGATATGGAGGCCGATAGTGGGCTCTTCGATGAGGTAGAGATTGCGCTTCCCGGCCTTTTGAATGCCTTTGAGCTGCTCCTTGATCGTTTTGCCGTCGCCGCTGCGGAGTTCGGTGACGAGTTTGATGCGCTGGGCCTCGCCGCCGCTGAGCGTGGGGCTCGGTTGACCGAGTTGAAGGTAGCCGAGGCCGGTGTCGGCGAGGAGTTTGAGTGGTCGCGCGATTTTTTGCACGGGTGCGAAGAACTCGGCGGCTTCGGTGATGCTCATGCGGAGCACGTCGCCGATGTGTTTGCCGTTGTATTCAATTTCGAGCGTGGCGGCGTTGAAGCGCAGGCCGTGGCAGGTTTCGCAATGCACACGCGTCGTGGGCAGGAAGGCCATCTCGACCTTGATCTCGCCGTTGCCGCCACAGGTCTCGCAGCGGCCGCCTTCGGTGTTGAAGGAGAAGCGGCTGGCGGTGTAGCCGCGCGTTCTCGCGAGCGGCACTTGAGCAAACAGAGCGCGGATGTCGTCGAGGATGCCGACGTAGGTCGCGGGGCAGGAGCGGCTGGTTTTGCCGATGGGCGATTGATCGACCTCGTGGACGGTTTGGAGGTTTTCGAAGCCTGAAACGGTCTTCCAGGCCTTCGTGACCTTGATCTTGGCCTTGCTGATTTTTTCGCGCACGGCTGGCGACAACGCGCCGTGCATGAAGCTGCTCTTGCCGCTGCCGCTGACGCCGGTGAGCACGGTCAAACGACCGAGCGGAATGCTGACGTCGATGTTTTTGAGGTTGTTCGCGGTGGCGCCGGTGACGCGGAGCCAGCCTGGAGATGGGAGGGCAGGATTGTATTCCTGCCCATTTTTCTGGTCTTTCGGTCTCGCCGGGCCTTTCGCCTTCGAATTCGGCGGGAATGCAATCCCGCCCTCCGGCAAAGGCCTGCGAGTGCCGCGTGAGGGATGTTTGAGCGGATGTTTGAGGCTCTGGCCGGTGACGCTCTGCTTCGCCTTCAAAAGATGCGCCAGCGTGCCTTGCGCGACGACTTCGCCGCCGAATTTGCCCGCGCCGGGGCCGAGGTCGAGGATGGTGTCGGCGCGTTTCATCGTCTCGTCATCGTGCTCGACGACGAGGAGGCTGTTTCCTTTGTCGCGTAGGGCGGTGAGCGTGTTGAGGAGCTTTTCGTTGTCGCGTGGATGCAGGCCGATGGTGGGCTCGTCGAGCACATAAAGCACGCCGCGGAGGTTGCTGCCGAGCTGCGCGGACAAACGAATGCGCTGCGCCTCGCCGCCGCTGAGCGTGTCGGCGCTGCGATTGAGCTGCAAGTAGCCGAGGCCGACCTCCTGCATGAATTTGAGCCGCTGCTCGATCTCCTTCACGATGTCGCGGGCGATGATGGCTTCGGTGCCTTCGAATTTGAGCTTGGCGATGAGTTTGCCGGCCTCACCGGCGGTGAGCGAGGCGAAGTCCTGAATGGTGCTTTTTTGAAGCTGCACGGCGCGGCCGATCTCGTTGATGCGGCTGCCGTTGCAGGTGGGGCACACCTGGCGTGGCGCGGCGTCTTCATCGTCGTCGCTGTGGAAGCGGCGTTCTTCCTCCAACTCGGCTTCGAGCATGGAAACGTCGGCATTGCGGTCATTGAGATCGCGTTTTTGACCGACGTAGCCGAAGCCGCGGCAGTCTTTGCACCAGCCGTGCGGGCTGTTGAAGCTGAAGAGACGCGGATCGAGCTCTTCAAACGACAAACCGCAGCTCGGGCAGCTCATTTCGGTGCTGAGCACGTGCATCGACTTGTCGGCGAGACGCAGCTTGATGGTGCCTTTGCCCATCTTGAGCGCGGTTTCGATGTGCGGGCGCAAAACATCCGCATGTTCGCCTTTTCCGACCTTGGCGATGACGGCGTCGATGCTGTGCTCTTTGAAGCGTTCGAGGCGTTTGAAGCCCATCGTCGGTTTGAACTCGCCATCGACCCAAAGCGTCTCGATGCCGTG
Source organism: Prosthecobacter sp. (assembly GCF_014879935.1). Taxonomy (GTDB): domain Bacteria; phylum Verrucomicrobiota; class Verrucomicrobiia; order Verrucomicrobiales; family Verrucomicrobiaceae; genus Prosthecobacter. The sequence continues at coordinate 85,918 of NZ_JACSRD010000169.1, read as the reverse complement.
TTTCGCGGCGTTTTCGGCCACATCGGTGTGGAAGCCTTTTCGCGCCTTGATGAGCGGCGCGAGCAAATGGCCGCCGTTGGTGCGCAGGTGGCCCATGATGGTCTTGAGGATGGCCTCCGAGCTTTGCTTTTTCACTGCCACGGCGCATTTCGGGCAGAACTGCGTGCCGAGCTTCGCAAAGAGCAGTCGCAGGAAGTGGTAAGTCTCCGTCACCGTAGCCACGGTCGATTTGCCACCGCCGCGCGAGATGCGCTGCTCGATGGCCACCGTCGGTGGCACGCCACTGATGAGATCGACCTCCGGCTTCTCCATCTGCTCGACGAAGGTGCGTGCATAGACGGACATCGAGTCGAGGAAGCGGCGCTGGCCTTCCGCGAAGATGAGATCGAAGGCGAGGGAGGATTTGCCACTGCCGCTGAGACCGGTGACGACGACGAATTCGTCGCGAGGGATGTCGAGGCTGATGTTTTTCAAGTTATGTTCGCGTGCGCCTCGGATGGAGATGGCATTGCTCGCGGCAGCGTCTTGGAGTGCGCCAGTCCTCTGGCGCTTTCGAGCGTCTTCAGGCCCACGAAAAGCTCCAGAGGGCTGGAGCACTCCAGGACGCTCTCGCGTTGTTTGGAACAGCAGATCCCGAAGATACTGGCCCGTGTGCGACGCACTGCAATCCGCGACGTCCTCCGGCGTCCCCGCGATCACAAGCGTCCCGCCGCCCGCGCCGCCTTCAGGCCCAAGATCAAGCACCCAGTCGGCGCATTTGATGACTTCCAGATTGTGCTCGATGACGACGAGGCTGTTGCCTTCATCGACGAGGCGCTGGAGAAGTTTGATGAGCAGCGCGATGTCGTCGAAGTGGAGGCCGGTGGTGGGTTCGTCGAGGAGAAGAAGGCTGCTCTTTCCCGGTGTTTGCGGCTCCAGCAGGTGACCGACGAGTTTGAGGCGCTGTGCTTCACCGCCGCTGAGCGTGTTGAGCGGCTGGCCGAGGCGCAGGTAGCCGAGTCCGGCATCAATGACGAGCTGCAGGCTGCGATTGATCGCCGCGACGGCGCGATGCTCGATGCCGGCGAACCACGGCACGGCGTCGTCGATGGTCATGCTGAGCACGTCGTGGATGGATTTGCCATTGAGCAGGATTTTGAGCGCGTGCGGCTTGTAGCGCTTCCCCTCGCACTCGGGGCAGGTGACGAAGAGATCGCTGAGGAACTGCATCTCGATCTTTTCGAAGCCGTTGCCCATGCAGCGCTCGCAGCGGCCCTCGCCGCTGTTGAAGCTGAAGAAGCCGGGCATGATGCCCTGCGTGGCTGCGTCGTCGCAGGCCGCGAAGAGCGTGCGGATGTGATCAAACGCGCCCGTGAACACCGCCGGCGTCGAGCGCGGCGTGCGTGCGAGCGGTGATTGATCGACCATGACCACGCTGCCGAGCTGCTCCCAACCGCTGATGCTGCCCACGCGTCCGGGTTCGTCCTCGCAGACCTCGCCACGCAGCTTTTGCAGGTTCCGGTAGAGCACGTCGTGCACGAGCGTCGATTTCCCGGAGCCGCTGACGCCGGTGATGCAGACGAAGGCGTTCAGCGGGATGTCCGCGTCGAGTTTGCGGAGGTTGTTTTGGCGGGCGGAGCGGATCGCCAAGCACTTATGATTTACGACTTTTGATTTATGATTTGATCGGTCGGCACGAACGGATGCTTTGGACTGGAAGTGAGTAAGCGAGACCCCGTTCTGCTTGGCGGTGGACTCAAAGAGGGCACGTGGATAGGGATGCGCGATGACGTCGATGGGGACGATGATGTTGTCGGCGGCGCGGGAGAAATTCTCAGGGTTGGTGTCGCCGGTGAGCACCGAATCAGCAGCGCGATACCAGAAGAATTTGTTGCTGTATTGGCTGAGCATCATGTCGTCCGGCACGCGCACGAAGCCGCATTGCGTCATGAACTCATTCACTTCGGCCTGAGTGGGACGTCCCAGATCGACCTCCACCTGCGAGGTGATGATGGAGGCTGTTTTGCCTTTCTCTTTGGCGATGGCTTCGACCCGGATGGTGTCGCCGAAGAGGAGATTCTGTGTGCCGAGGCGCAGCAGATATTCGGACGGCAACGCGTGGCGCAGCGTGAGCTTGTTCGACTTGTTGTCGCTGTCCTGATCAATCACATAGCCGAACTCGCCACGATTGGTGGCTTTGTGGACGAGGTGGCTTCCCTGTCGGTGATACACCTCATGCTCACCACCACCACCAATGTGCGTCCCGAGATCCGCCGGTGCGGTGGCGTGACGATTGAGAATCGCTAGCTGGTCATCGAGAAGCCTCTCTCTTTTCGAGCGGCGAGCCCAGCCGAAACTTTCTTGATCAGCGCCTCGGTGGAGTTCTTCGGCGCACGGATGCGGGCTTGGCGCAGCTTTTCCGGATCGGTCTCGAAGCGACGGATCGGACGGGAGTGGCTGGAGGATGGCGGCGTAGGCACGGCTGCGGGATTCATCGTCGGAGAGAGTGGGGAGGTCGAGAGGATTTTCGGCGGCGGAACTTGAAACTTGAAACTTGGAACCTGAAACAGGTCGCCGCGTTTGCGGCACAGGGATCGACTTTCTTCCGAACAAGTAGTCACCGGTGAGCGAGCCCTTCGTCTTCGAGAGCTTCTCCAGCGGTCCGTTGAAGACGAGCTCGCCGCCTTTCTCACCGCGGCCGGGGCCGATGTCGATGAGGTTGTCGGCGGCTTGCATGACGGCTTCTTCGTGTTCGACGACGAGGAGCGTGTTGCCTTTGTCGCGCAGGCCTTCCATCACGCCGATGAGGCGACCGATGTCGCGCGGATGGAGGCCGATGCTGGGCTCGTCGAGAACGAAGAGCGTGTTTACGAGTGACGCGCCGAGGCAGGTGGTGAGATTCACGCGTTGCAGCTCGCCGCCGCTGAGCGTGCGCGTTTGACGGTCGAGATTCAGGTAGCCGAGGCCGGCGCGGTCCATGTAGCTCACGCGGCTGGCGATTTCATCGCGCAGGAGTTTCGCGGCGTGATCGCCTTCTTTGAGCGGCCAGGTTTGCACGAGCGGATGCAGTTCGCTCACGGGCATGCGCCACAGATCAGCGATGGTGTGCGGGCCGATGCGGAAGGCGTAGGCTTCTTTTTTCAAGCGTCCGCCGCCGCAGTCGCCGCACTCGGTGTAGGCGCGGTAGCGGCTCAGGAAGACGCGCACATGCATCTTGTAGCTGCGCGATTCCATCCACTTGAAGAAGCCACGCACGCCATACCACTCGCCGCGATTGTAGGCGACCTCGGGATCGGGGTCGGTGCCCTCGATGAGCCAGTGGCGCTCCTCGGGCGTGTAGTCATCGAAGGCCTTGTGGATGTCGATGCCGCGCTTACGTGCCGCGCGCTCGAGATCGAGCTGCGATTCGCCATAGGTGCTGCCTTGAAACGGACGCACGAGGCCGAGATTGATGCTCAGCGACTCATCCGGGAGCGCCTTGCCGATGTCGATGCCGAGCGTGCGGCCAAAGCCACGGCATGTGGGGCACGCGCCGATGGGTGAATTGAAACTGAAGAGACCCGGCGTCGGTGTCGGCAGCGTGATGCCGCAATCGGCGCAGCTCCAATCGGTGCTGAAGTGCCGCGTCTCGGCATCGATGTTCACCGCGACCTTGCCTTTGCCATAGCGCAGCGCGGCTTCGAGTGCCTCGCTGAGTCGCGAGCGTTGTTTCGCATCGAGCGCCACGCGATCCTGCACCACGAGCACCTGCGCGGGCAGTTTGCGGCCTTTGAGCGCCTCCGCGTCGTCGAGGCGGATGACGTTTCCGTAGAGCCACACGCGGACGAAGCCTTGGGATTGGAGAAACGTGGCGAAATCGGCGGTGACGGCGTTTTTCGGCACGGGGACGGGAAACAGGATGAGCGCCTGTTTTTCGGCGTGGGCGCTCAAAAGCTCGCGCACGATGCTTTCGGGCGTTTCGGGGCGCACGGGGCGTTTGCAGCCGGGACACGTGGCCTCGGCGAGACGCGGGAAGATCATTTTGAGGTAGTCATTGATCTCCGTGATCGTGCCAACGGTGCTGCGCGTGCTGCGCATGTTGTTCACCTGCTCGATCGCGATCGCCGGCGGGATGCCCTCGATCGAATCGACCTTCGGTTTGTCCATGCGCTCGAAGAACTGCCGGGTGTAAGGCGAAAACGTCTCCACATAGCGCCGCTGCCCTTCGGCGTAGATCGTGTCGAAGGCGAGAGAGCTTTTGCCGCTGCCGCTAGGGCCGGTAATGACACTCAACTGGCCGAGCGGCAGGTCGAGATCGATGCCCTTGAGGTTGTTCTGCCGAGCGCCGCGGACGCGAATGACGTTTTCCAGGTTTTTGGCGGCGGATTTTTTGGCAACACGAGGCATGGGAACGCGAGGATAGAGATACGTTCTCGCGTAGCAATCGGGCGCAGCACGAATCCGCCGATCAGGCTTTTATGGGCGCACGAGTTTCTCCAATTCCTCCACCGTCGTCACGGGAGCCTGGCAGGTGAAGTTCTGGCAGACGTAGGCGGCGGGTTTGCTGGAAACGGGCTTCATGCCGGCGACGGCTTCGTTGTGCTGGGCGAGCCAGGACTGGCCTTCGCCGCCATCGGCATGCAGGAGCACGGCGGCGGGGAGAAATTTGCGACGGATGAAATTCGCGAGCGCTTTGAACTCGGGCGTGCTCGAATCACCCGCGAGGACGATTTGCTGCTTCCCGCGTTGATCGAGGTCGAAGGCCATGGTCATCACGGGGACGGCGGAGGGGCTGTCTTTGAGCGTGGAGCCGAAGAGTGAGAAGATTTTCTCCGCCTGCTGCTTCCAGGTGTCCTTGGCGAGCATGGCGCTGAGGCGCACGAGGTTCAGCGCAGCGAGCGAGTTCGGTGAAGGCTCGGCACCGTCGTAGTCCTCCTTGATGCGGAGGACGCTGTTCGGCATGTCGGTGTGGACGCTGTAGTAGCCGCCGTTTTTGGTGTCGAGAAAGAGCGCATCCATCTCAGCTTGCAAGGAAACGGCCCACTGGAGCCATTTCACATCGAAGCCGGCCTCGTAGAGGTCGAGCAGGCCGTGAATGAGGCAGGCGTAGTCGATGGCGAAGGCTTTGGGTCCGCGCTGGCCTTCACGCCAGGAGCGATGCAGTTCCTTGCCCGGTGTGGTGCAGAGCTGGTCGTGGAGGAATTGCGCGGCACCGGCGGCCAGGGCGATCATTTCGGCATCGGCCAATGCGGCACCGGCACGGGCGAGGCCGCCGATCATGAGTCCGTTCCACGCGGCGATGATTTTGTCATCGAGATGCGGACGTGGGCGTTTGGCACGGGCTTCGAAGAGCTTCTTGAAACCGTCATCGATGATCACTTTGACCTCGTCGGCGGGCTTTTTGAAGTACTCACCGGTGCGTTTGAAGGAGGCGGCACGGTAGAGGGTGTTCAGGCCTTTGAGTTCGCCCTGCGGATCGCTTTCCGGGCGGGCGTTGCCGTCACGACGGGCGCCATAGGCATAGCGGAAGATGCTGCCGTTCTCCTTGCCGAGGATTTCGTCGATCTCGGCGGCCTTCCAGACATAAAACGCGCCTTCTGTCTTGTGAGCGGCATCGGCGGTGGCGAGGCTGTCGGCATCCTCGGCGGAGAAAAAGCCGCCGTCTTGGTGGCGGAGATCGCGCTTCGCATACTCGACGGTGCTGCGGATGATGGTTTCAAACATCGCATTCTCCGTGAGCTTCCAGGCCTCGGCATAGCCACTGAGGAGCTGGCCCTGATCGTAGAGCATCTTTTCGTAATGCGGGATGTGCCAGTAGCCATCGACGCTGTAGCGATGGAAGCCGCCGCCGACGTGGTCGCGCATGCCGCCGTTCGCCATGCCGCGAAGGGTCTTCACGGTCATCTCCATGGCCCAATCGCTTTCGGACGAGCGATCCTCGCCCTTTTTCTCGGCGAGGATGCGATGAATGCGCATGAGCAGGTTCAAGGTGGACGGCCGGGGGAATTTCGGCGCGCTGCCGAAGCCGCCTTCGTGGTAGTCAAAGCTGCCGGAAAGGTCGTCATAGGCCTTTTGGATGATGGCGTCGTGATTGTGGTCGCTGACGGCCGAGTTTTCGTTGTCGAGGTGCTCCTGCAGCTTGTCCACGGAGCGCGTGGCTCGTTCCTCGATGCCTTTGCGGTCTTCCTTCCAGACCTTCGTGAGTTCAGTGAGCAGGGCTTTGAAGCCGATGCGGCCCGGCATGCTCTCCGGCGGGTAATAGGTGCCGCCGTAGAACGGCTTGAGTTCGGGCGTGAGGAAGACGCTCATCGGCCAGCCGCCGTGGCCGCTGGCAGCCTGGACGTAGGTCATGTAGGTGAGATCGACGTCGGGGCGCTCCTCGCGGTCCACCTTCACCGGGATGAAGCTCTCATTGATCTGCTTGGCGATCTCCTCGTCCTCAAAAGACTCGCGCTCCATCACGTGGCACCAGTGGCAGGTGGAGTAGCCGGAGGAGAGGAAGATCGGTTTGTCCTCGGCCTTGGCCTTGGCAAACGCCTCGTCGCCCCAGGGCAGCCAGTTCACGGGATTGTGCGCATGCTGCAGCAGGTAGGGCGAGCGCTCCTTCGCGAGGGCGTTGGTGAACTTGGGGGCTTGGGCGGTCGTGTCGCTCATGAGGGTGTCAAAAGGCAAACGTCCGCACATGGGCCGGGGTTGCAAGGGAGCTTCGCAGCACGGATGGCGCCCGGCTGCCTCAAGCCAGCATGCGCACGGGCACGCCGTGCTCACCGAGGAAGCGCTTCACATCGCCCACGGTGTATTCGCCGAAGTGGAAGATGCTCGCCGCGAGCACGGCGTCGGCTTTGCCATCGCGCAGGACATCGACCATGTGGTCCACTTTGCCTGCGCCACCACTGGCGATGACGGGGATCGTCACGGCTTCGCTCACGGCACGGGTCAAAGCGATGTCGTAGCCATTTTTTGTGCCATCGGCGTCCATGCTGGTCAGCAGGATCTCACCCGCGCCGCGTTTACAGACTTCGGCGGCCCATTCGACGGCGTCGAGCTCGGTCGGATTGCGCCCGCCGTGCGTGTACACCGTCCACGAGCCTTTTTCGTTCCGTTTCGCATCGATCGCGACGACAAGGCACTGACAACCGAAGGCTTCGGCGGCTTCGTCGATGACATGCGGCGTTTTGACCGCCGCAGTGTTGATGCCGACCTTGTCCGCTCCGGCGAGCAGCATTTCGCGCATGTCGGCGACGGTGCGGATGCCGCCACCGACGGTCAGGGGCATGAAGCAGCTCGCGGCGGTGCGCTCCACGACATCGACCATCGTCTTGCGCTCCTCATGACTCGCGGTGATGTCGAGGAAGACGAGTTCATCGGCTCCCTGGGCATTGTAAACCTGCGCACACTCCACCGGATCGCCCGCGTCACGCAGCTGCAGGAATTTCGTGCCTTTGACGACACGTCCTTCCTTCACGTCGAGGCAGGGGATGATGCGTTTGGTGAGCATGAGCGGGGGAATTGATGGATGGGTGGATTGTTGGATGAATGGATGAAGCCGCGAAGCTTGGTTCAGGCATCCATCCAATCATCCAGCCATCCATTCATCCGGCTTCGGCTCAGCCGATCGCGGCCTTCACCAGCGCTTCGAGCTTCACGATGTCCTTGGCGAAGTTGCGGATGCCTTCGGCGGTCTTGTCCACGGCCATGGCGTCCTCGTTGAAGAGCCAGCGGAAGGTCTTCTCGTCGCTGCCGATGCGCTCGATCTTCAGCGAGGCGGCGTTGGCGGCGTTCAGCTTCGGAGAGATCGGATCGCTGCTGCCGGCGAGTTCGCCGAGCAAAGCGGGGCTGATGGTCAGAAGGTCGCAGCCGCAGAGTTCGGTGATCTCACCTTTGTTGCGGAAGCTGGCACCCATGACCTCGGTCTTGTAGCCGAAGTGCTTGTAGTAGTTGTAGATCTGCGTCACGGACTGCACGCCCGGGTCTTCGGTGGGGGCGTAGTCCTTGCCGGTGCTCTTCTTGAACCAGTCAAGAATGCGGCCGACGAAGGGGCTGATGAGCTTGATGCCGCCTTCGGCGCAGGCCACAGCCTGGGCGAGGCTGAAAAGGAGCGTCAGATTGCAGTTGATGCCTTCCTTCTGGAGGACTTCCGCCGCCTTGATGCCTTCCCAGGTGGAGGCGATCTTGATCAGGATGCGCTCGCGAGAGATGCCGGCCTTTTCATACATCGCGATGATGTGGCGGGCCTTCTCGATGTTGCCCTGCGTGTCAAAGGAGAGGCGGGCGTCCACTTCCGTCGAAACACGACCCGGCACGATCTTGAGGATTTCGAGGCCAAAGGCGACCACGAGCTGATCCATCACGGCGTCCACGCCGCCGGATTTGCCGTCGGCCACGGCTTTGTCAAAAATGGCCTTGTACTCGGGCTTCGAGGCAGCCTGGAGGATGAGGGAGGGGTTCGTCGTGGCGTCCTGGGGCTTGTAGGCCTTCATGGCTTCGAAGTCGCCGGTGTCGGCGACCACCACAGTGTGCTGCTTCAGTTGATCGAGCTGGGTCATGGTCTTGGTTTTTTGGGGGCGGGAGAGTAAGGGCAAAGGCGGTGCGTGCAATGGCGAATGCGGACACACGCCAGAACTAAACTCGCCCTCGTGGTTTTGGTTCACACCCCTCACCCCGACCCTCTCCCCGGAGGTCACCATGGTGCAAAGCTTGTCCGAGGCGAGGAGAGGGAGCCAGCTCTCGAGCTGCCGATGACCAGATTGAGTTTGGAATGCGAAACTCCTCTCCCCGCCGCTGATCGGGGATACTTCAGTGTTTGCTTCGGGGGGAGGTCGGGTGAGGGGCGGCGCATGGGTCATCAAGACTGCAACCGCGGTGCCTTACGCCATCTCAATCCAACGCCAAAAACCGCACGCAGATGCTGCCGGGGACATTCACCTTGGTGCCGGTGAAGGTCAGCTTGCCGCTGTCCTGATCGACCTTGAAGAGGGCTGCGGTGCCGCTGTTCTGGTGGGCGGCGATGAGCCATTTGCCGGTCGGGTCCAGGCAGATGTTGCGTGGGATCTGGCCTTCCACCGGCACGTTCTGGATGAGCGTCAGCTTTCCGGTGGCAGGATCGCAGGTGAAGACGGCGATGGTGTCGTGCGTGCGGTTGGAGACATAGACGACGCGGCCGTTGGGATGCGCGAGGCTTTCGGCGGTGCTGAAGCCAGGCTTGCCGCGGTCAGCCTCGGGCAAGGTGGAGACGGTTTCGATCTCGGTCAGGGCGCCTTTTTCCGCGTCATAGGCGAAGACGGTCTCCGACATGCCCATTTCATTGTTCACGAAGACGTACTTGCCGCTCGGGTGGAAGGCGAGGTGACGCGGGCCGCCGCCAGCGGGTGTTTTGGCAAAGGCAGGCTCGTTTGGCGTCATTTTGCCCGTGGCCGGATCGACCTTGTAGATCAGCACCTTGTCCAAACCGAGGTCACAGGCGAAGGCGAAGCGGTTGTCCGGGCTGAAATTGACCGAATGCGCGTGCGGGCCGGTCTGGCGCTTCGGATCGACGCTGGAGCCCTCATGCTGGATGAAACTGGCCGCTTCAGAGACCGAGCCGTCGGCCTTGATGGCGTAGGAGGCGACGCTGCCGCTGCCGTAGTTCGCCAGGGCAGCCATCTGGCCGGTTTTGTCCACGTTCACGTGGCAAGGACCTGCACCGACGGCGCTGGCCTGATTGATCGGCGTCAGCTTGCCGGATTTGAGGTCGATGCCGAAGGAACTGATGCCGCCGCCTTTCTTGCCGTCCGGCAGGCTCACGTCACCGATGGCGTAGAGATACTTCTTCGACGGATGGATGGCGAGGAAGCCCGGATTGCCGGCCTCGGCGGCGAGTTCGGGCTGCGTCAGTTCGCCGGAAGCGGAGTTGAAACGGGCGACGTAGATGCCCTTGCTGCCGTTTTTGGCGTTCGTGTTCGTGCCGAAATAGACCAGGAAGTTCTCCCCGGCGATGGCGGTGGTCGTGAGGGCGGCGAAGACGAATGAAAGCGTGGAGCGGTTCATGAGGCGGCGATGCTGAAGGTTGGCGGGGCGTTGGTCAAGGCTCCGACGTCGGCGGGGGCGGTGAATTTACCTGGCGTTGAGATTGTCTGCTTGCCGCGAGGGCTGGAGGGGTCATCTTCGGCCGGTCAACCGCCCTTCACTGCTCATGAAAACGATCTTGCTCTTCCTGGCTGCCTCCTGCCTGCTGTCCAGTTGTTCGGGTTTCCAGCCGGTGCGACTGGAACACGATGACAAAGAGCAGCTCGACTACCGCGAAGGCGACTGGCAGCCGAAGAACGGCTGATCGTGGTTTGCTGAAATACAGACTGATTGAGGCGCGGATTTGACCGTGGCGATGCTCTTGCCACGATGCGACATGCATCCCGCCTGGTTCCACATCGACAACGAAGCTGACATCCCGTCCCCCGCGCTGCTGTTCTATCGCAGCCGTATCGAGCACAACCTGCGGCTCATGATCCAGATCGCAGGCGATGCGAAACGCCTGCGCCCGCATGTGAAGACGCACAAGTGCGCCGAAATCATCGCGATGCAGATCGAGATGGGAATCACGCGGTTCAAGGCCTCCACCATCGCCGAGGCGGAGATGTGCGCCGCCGTCGGGGCCACCGATGTGCTGCTGGCGATGCCCTGTGTCGGCATCAATGCGCACCGGCTGGCCGAGCTGGCGCAGAAGTTTCCCGAAACGCAGTTCTCCAGCATCGCCGATGCGGAGGAGACGATCCGCTTTCTAGCCTCCGCCGCCCAGCAGCACCAGGTCACGCTGGGGGTCTTCCTGGAGCTCGACTGCGGGATGAGCCGCACTGGCATCGTGCCAGGAGACGAGGCAGCCGTCCTGGCGCATGTCATGAAGGACACGCCGATGCTGCAATTCCGCGGGCTGCATGCCTACGATGGCCACATTCACGATGAGAGCCTCGACGTGCGTCGCGAGCGCTGCGATGCCGCATTCGAGGCCGTGGTGCAGTTTCGCTGCCGCCTTCAGGGCGAAGGCATCGTGGTGAAGGAACTCGTCGCCGGCGGATCACCCACCTTCGGCATTCATGCCGGTTACGCCGACCGCACGCTCAGCCCGGGAACCACGGTGCTGTGGGATTTCGGTTACGGGGACAAGTATCCCGGCGACCTGCCCTTCCAGCCCGCCGCTGTCCTGCTGGCCCGTGTGATCAGCAAGCCGGGCAAAAACCGGATCACCCTCGACCTCGGGCACAAATCCGTCGCGCCGGAGAATCCGCACCCACGCGTCCGCTTCATCGAACTGCCGGATGCCACCGCCGTGATGCAGAGCGAGGAGCATCTCGTGCTCGAAACCGAGCGTGCGCACGAATTTGTCATCGGCCAGGCCCTGCACGGCATCCCGCGTCACGTCTGCCCGACCGTTTCGATGCACGGCGAAGCCTACGTCATCTCCGGCGGCAAAACGACCGAACGCTGGCCGATCACGGCCCGGAACCGGCTGATCACGGTCTAAAACGCCCACAAAACGCGCTTCATGAACCACTGGCTGCTCAAATCCGAACCTGACGTGTTCTCCTTCGCCGATCTCAAGTCGCGACCGAAGAAGACGGAGCCGTGGAACGGCGTGCGGAATTATCAGGTGCGCAACATGATGCGGGATGAGATGGCCGTGGGGGATCTCGGTTTCTTCTATCACTCCAGTTGCGAGGTGCCGGGCATCGCGGGCGTGTGCAAGATCGTGAAGGAGGCCTATCCTGATCCGACGCAGTTCGATCCGTCGTCGGAGTACTTCGACAAAGGCAGCAAGCGGGAGGAACCGCGCTGGCTGATGGTGGATGTGAAGTGGGAGGCGGACTTCAAGACCTTCGTCACGCTGGACATGCTGCGTGCGGACGAAAAGCTGGCTGACATGCTCATCCTGCGTCGTGGGAATCGGCTTTCCATCACGCCCGTGGAGCCGAAGCACTGGGAGCGCATCTGCAAGCTGGGTGGGATTTAAATCGCATGCAGGATTGAAGGCCAACGGCCTTCCGTAAGTCAGCCCCAGGGTGCCGAGCCTTGGCGAGTGCTCCCTGGGGTGATGTGTGGGCAATCTCGTGTCTGTTCATGAACCTCAACGAGGTTCCGTCACTCGAACGGGCCTGCGACGTGACGACGTCTGACGGGACCGCGTTGCGGTCCGATGACGTTGGAATGAAAATGGGTGCGAGAATCCCAAGGGAGCCTCGCTGAGGCTCGGCACCCTTGGGCTGTATGACGCAAACCCGTTGGGTTTGAAAAAAGCGCCTGCGCGAACACGAAATTTCCCGGTGCTTTGGCAGGTGTGTTGGAAGGACTGGAGGCGGATGAGGGCGTCTGCACTCCGTATCATTTCTCCACGACCAAATCCTTCACGCTGACGGTGCCGAAGGCGAAGCCGATGCTGAGATTGGTCTTCGGGCGGGCGATGGAGGCGTGTTCGTAGGTTTTGGTGAAGTCGCCGATCTTGAGCGTGGCCTTGGAGCCGCGCAGTTCGACGCTGACCGGCGTCCAGGCGTCCGGTTTGAGCTTGAGAGCGGGCTCATTCCCGAGCGCGATGGACTTGTGGTCCTTTTCATCTGGTGGGAAGGCCCGGACACCGGCACCGGCCAGGCTGAAGACGATGCGGAAGACATGCCCGTCCTCCCCATTGGCGGTGAAGACAATCGACTTGGTGGCCGCGTCCGGCTTCATGGCGAAACGAATCGCCGCGTCGGTGTAAGCCAGATCGTAGAAAAGGATCGGCCCGTGATCCTTGTTCTTTTTGTAGAGTTCGTCGTCCTGAGTGCAGGTGGCGGTGTTGTCGGCGAATGTCCAATCCCCACGTGAGGCGCGGCGATTCTCGAGCTTCGGCGCGGAGAAGTCGTCTTTGAGCAGCGGGGCGTCGGCTGCGAAGGCGGAAGTGACGGCGAGGAGGAACAGGAGGTGTTTCACGGGAGAGTTTTGGCGATTTTGTTGAAGCCCGCACGGACCGTGCCGTCGTGGCTGATGAGTGGCAGCGGGTTTTCGACGCGGCCAAGCGCACGAACGCCGGGGGCGTCCTTCGTTTTGTCACCGAGATCGGCTTGCATGGCTTCCGCATGCTTCAGAAGCTGCGCGACAATGTCCGCATGATCAGCGGCAACGTTTTGAGCTTCACCAATGTCGGAATCGAGGTTGTAGAGCTCGTTTTTCGCCAAGTGGAGCTTCCACGGGCCGCTGCGGACCGCCTGGAGGTCAAACCCGCGGTAGTAGTGGAACACGTCGTGACCGACGGCACCTTTTTCGCCGAGGAGAACGGGGGAGATGTCCTTGCCGTCGAGTTTCAGTCCGGCCGCAGTCTTCGAGCCCGCCAGAGCACCAAACGTGGGCAGCCAGTCCATGTGAGCGGTGACGGCCTGTGTTTCGGAGCCGGCGGCGATCTTTCCGGGCCACCAAGCGATGGTGCAGACGCGGATGCCGCCTTCCAGTGTGCTGCCTTTGCCGCCGCGGAGCGGGGTGTTGTCCGCGTTTTGGTTGAGCGGCCCGCCGTTGTCGCTGGTGAAAATGACGAGCGTGTTGGAGTCGAGCTTCAGCTCGCGCAGCGTGTCGAGCACCCTTCCGACGGACCAATCGACCTCCAGGACCCAGTCCTTTTGAAGGCCTAGGCCGGATTTGCCCATGTAATCGTGATGCGGGTAGAGCGGGAAATGCACGGCGTTGTGCGGGAGGTAGAGGAAGAAAGGCCCGGATCGATGCTCGCGGATGAATTTCACCGCCCGCTCGGTGTATCGGCGGGTGAAGGTGTGCTGCTGGGCGGCTTTGACGCGTTCGACGACGTTTTGGTCGTCAATGAGCGGGAGGGGCGGTTGCGAGGCCCCTTTGAGGCCAGTTTCATCGCCGCCGTAGTTCTTTGGATCGATGCCCTTGGATGCGACGTCCTTTTCCGGAGGTACCGGCTTGTCGGGATTGCTTTTCGAGCCCTCCTGCCGGGGACCCATGTCGTTCGAGTAGGGAATGCCGAAATAGTGGTCAAAGCCCTGACTGGTGGGGAGAAACTCCGGCTGATCGCCGAGGTGCCACTTGCCAACGCAGGCGGTCGCATAGCCCGCGTCTTTCAACACTTCGGCCACGGTGGTTTGGGCCGGGCTCAAACCCACGGCCGACGATGGAAACAGCACGCCAGGGATGGGGAGGACGCGTTTAGGGTAGCAGCCGGTCATCATGGCCGCCCGTGAAGGGGAGCAAACGGGTGCCGCATAGTGGCTGGTCAGCTTCATGCCCTCCTTCGCCATGCGATCAAGCTGTGGGGTGGGCACCTTCCCGCCAAAGGGGCTGATGTCCGCATAGCCAAGGTCGTCGATGTTGATCAGGACAATGTTCGGAGGCGGGGCTGCGAAGGCAGTGACGCCGGTCAACAGGCATGACAATAGGTTGGAAAGGATTCTCATGAAAAGGGTTAGGGGGAGGGCGGATCCGTCAAACGCAGCCATTTTGTGCATTTTTGACGCTTTGACGGCGGGAAAACGGCAAGTCCCATCCAATCTTGCGAAGTCTTGAGTGGTAGCGGACGGGCCGACACCGCAGCCTCAAAGGCAAAGAAAATCTTTATACGCAAACGAACAAAACCTTGCCTTTCACCACTCATGTCGGTTTAAACTGCATGTCCGCCAAAATTTAAATTATTTATGATCAACCAATTGCGCTCTCGAAAGCAGTCAGTCGGCTTCCTGATGACCGTTTTGTTGTTTGCCTGGCAGGTAGGCCAGCCGCTGCAAGCAGCGACGTTTTACTGGGACGGCGGTGACGCGAGTGACGCTGGCAATTCGGTGAACGGCGACGGCCTGGGAGGTGGCGGAGCGTGGGACACGACTACTGCCAATTGGTGGCCGGAACCCGCCGGAGCGCTGACCACCTGGGGTGACACCAGCTCAGATATCGCGATTTTCACGGGGCCGCTCTCGTTCCCTCCCACGTTGAACACGGTGACGCTGACCGGGGCGCTGACGGCCAATCAACTGCAGTTCTGGCGTTCCGGCTACACGCTGACAGGCGGCACGTCCCTCACGCTGGCGGGTGCCAATGCAGGTATTTTCACGTCGCTCGGCGACTCTGCCATCATCAACAGCCTGATCGCAGGCACTGATGGCCTGACAGTGACCGGAGGCGGCTCCCTCCGCCTGGGGAATGCAGGCAACACCTACACGGGGGTGACCACGATCAGCAATGGCACGCTTATCATCAGTGACACAGGGGTTTTGGGAGCGGACGTTTCCGCCATCTCAATCCTGACCACGAACGCGACTCCGCAGAACACCACGCTTTACGGTTTCGGCGGGGGTTCCCTGGTTCTCGACGGCACATCGGCGGGATTCGATTTCTCCCGTAATGTCAATATGGAAGGTCGCGGTCCGATCGGCCAGAGAAGCGCCGCCATCATCAGCCTCGGCAACAACACGCTGTCCGGGACGATCAGCACTGCCATCAGCCCGCTGGCTCCCGTGACGCTCCGAAACAGCGCCATCAACAGCGTCAACGGCACCCTTTCCCTTTCCGGCACGGTCAACACCGGCGGCACCTCCGCCACCACCTTTCTGTCCCTCGGCGGCATCAACAGTGCGGGCAGCGGCAATTTCAACCTCACCGGCGTGCTTGCCGGGACCGGTTCCATCGAAAAAGCGGGTGGTGGCACGATTCTTTGGAATCCGTCCAGCACTTCCGGCTTCAGCGGTACCCTGCGGATCAGTGCGTCAGGCACCGGACAGGAAAGTTCGGTCCTCGTCACCCAGCTCACAGCCGGAAGCACCAGCATCTTTGGGACCAACACGGTTTCTGGGGATGATCCCAGCGCCATCGATCTGAACGGCGGCATTCTGGAGTTCCACAGCGAGAACAGCCTGAACTTCAACAGCCTCACTTCCGGCAAAAACGTCTATCAGCGAGCCTCCTCCACCGTGTATGCGGGTCCTGGCCTGGGTGGGCAGGGCATCAACAGCACAATCACGCTGGGCACCTATCGCGTCGCCGCAAACACCACCGGCACGTTCAACAGCCGAAATGGCTACGGGTTCACCTTTCAGGCATGGACTCAGGAGTCCAGCACCAACCCCAACACCATCACGAACAACATGGGTGGCACCCTGCTTTTCACCGCAGGTGCCTGGGGCAACAGCGACACCACCGCCCGCACTCTGACCATCGGGGGCAATGGCAACACGGTGATCACCGGCAGCATCACTGCCAGCGGAGCTGCCCATGTTCTCGCCAAGTCCGGCAGCGGGAACCTGACGATCATCGGCACTGCATCGACCTACACCGGGAACACCAACATCACCGCCGGCGCCGTCCAGATCACGGATTTCCGTTCCATCAACAACAACACCTCGGCGATTTCGCTGGGCAACGCCACGACGACTGGCGGCAACCTGATCATCGGTGGCACTGGCGTCACACCAACTGCCGCAGGCCTTACAACCAGCAAAACCATCACTCTAAACACAACCTCCGGGTCCAACTCAATCTACGCCAATCAGACGGGTTCGAATCCGGTGGTTCTCAACGGGGCAATCACCAAGATCGCTGCCGCGACCACGGGTGCCTTGATTCTGGGTGGCACGAACGCCGCCGACAACATCATCAACGTGGTGATTCCGGTGGAAACCACCCCGAGCACTGGCGGCGTGACGAAGATCGGATCCGGAACGTGGGTGTTGAACGCAGCAAACACCTATGCGGGTGCCACAACGATTCAGAACGGCACCATCAAACTCCGCGCCACGGCTGCTGCTTCCGACGTCATCAAGGAAGCGGCATCCAACACCATCGTGTTCAGTGGCAACACCACCACGGGAACAGCCGGCGGCACCCTGGAGTTTCGTGGATTCTCAGGTGCGGCAACGACGGAAACCTTGGGTGCCCTTACTCCCACGGCAGGGGCCGCCACGATCCGCCTTCTGGGCAATGATGCCGCAGCCAGCCTGACTTTCACGAGCCTGGGGGCGACTGCTGCTGCATCGAGCGTGAACTTTGACACCTCGGGGGCGAGTGGAGGCATCATCACCCTCACAGGACAGGCGGCGACCAGCGCCACCAACCTGCCTGGGACGGCCAACTTCCTGGGGCATTTGTATCTCAATGGCGCTGACTTCGCCGTCATCAACGGCTCGGCGCAGGTGGTGGCCCCAACTTACGGAGCATCCGGGAACTTCCGCGAGGCCGCCACCGCTTTGACAAGTGCGGTGCACAACAAGCTCACGGACAGCTTTTCGAGCGCCGCGATCACGGTGTCCTCTCTCGTCACCAACAGCAAGACCCTCACCATGAGCGGCAATCTGACCGTCTCGACCGGGGGCATTCTGCAATCTGGCGGCGCGGCGTCCATCGTGAGCGATAGCGGAACTTCCCGGCTCATCCTGGGGGCGGCGGCGGCCACGAACATCGCCATCCGGGTGGATGGTGCCTCGGATGTGCTGAACATCGGCTCTGCGACGAATCCCATCAACATTGGTTCGGCCCAGACAGGTGGGCTGACCAAAAATGGAGCTGGAACGCTTGTTTTCTTTGCCGCGAATGCCCAGACGGGCACCGTCAACATCAACGAAGGGACGATTGAACTGAACGGGCTCAATGCCCGTCTGGCCGCCGCCGCAGGCGTTGCCACGGTGATCAGGCAGAATGCATCACTGGACTTCAACACTGGCGTGGCATTTGCGGCCAATCCGACCGTGGCTGCGCTCGACGGGGCCGGGACGATTCAAAACATCGGGTCGGCGGATGTCACTGTCGTGCAGACCGGTGCTGGAACCTGGGCCGGCAGCTTTAATGAAACGGGAAGCGGCAAGTTGAATGTGAGCAAACTCGGAACCACGGGAGCGCCGACTTGGAGCGGGATCAGCAACTACACTGGCGTCACCACAATCGGAGGCACCACAGGCTCGGTGACAGTGGACTACCTGGCGAACGGCGGTCAGAACAGCGCCATCGGCGCCTCCAGCAACGCCGCGTCCAACTTGGTGTTCAGCGGCACCACCGGGGGCATCATTTATCGTGGCAGCATCATCGAAGGAGCCCTCACCTTGGGCTCCCGATCCGCGACCACCGACCGTCTGTTCACACTCTCAGGTACCGGTGCCACGCTGTCATCGACCGTTTCCAACAACAATGCCATCATCTGGGGCAACACTGGCACCATCGTCCATGGGACGAACGCGAACCGGACGCTTTTCCTCGCGGGGACCTCGACCGGCGACAACACATTCAATCCGCAACTGACGGACAGCACAGGCTTTGCCACCAGCCTCACGAAACAAGAAGCTGGCCAGTGGAATTTGGGCAACAGCAACAACACCTACACTGGAGCGACCACCGTCGCCAACGGCATCCTGGGACTTAATGCCAATGGGGCGCTGCCTGCGAACAGTCCGCTTGTGCTGGGGAGCACCACAACTTCCGGCATCCTTCAAATGTCGGGCACCTTGGCCCGTGATTTGGCGGTCAGTGCCACGGCGGGCGTTGGCACCATTACATGGGGCGGCACGACTGGTGGTGGCGGATTTGCCGCTCATAGCACGCCGCTCACGGTCACCTTGAACAGCGGTGCGGGCCTTAGTTGGGGCAGCGGTGGTTTCGTCGGCACGGGTGGCACGCAGGCCCTTGTTTTCGGTTCTGCCAGTGCCATGTCGGAAGTGATCTTCACGAATGCCATCGATCTCGGTGCCGCCGTTCGCACGATCACCGTGAACAGCAACACCAACACCGGAGGCGACTTTGCCACCCTCAGCGGCGTGCTCTCAGGTGCGGGCGGGGGTATCCTGAAAAACGGCACCGGGGTTCTGCGCCTGACCGGTGCCAGCATTTACACTGGTACCACGGAGGTGCAGGCGGGCACGGTGGTGGTCACCTCACTCGGCAGCAGCACTGGAAGCGGGTCCAGCGGCGTCGGGGCTGACGGGGTGACCATGGACAACAGCAACGCCATTGTCCTTGGCAACGCCACCACCACTGGCGGCATCCTCCAGTATGTCGGCTCCGGTGAAACCAGCGACCGCAAAATCCGCCTTCGTGGCACCACGGCAGGGAATCAGATCCACGCCGACGGCTCGGGCCCCCTCATTCTCACCAATGTGGCTCATGACACGACGGAGACTGGCAACAAAACGCTTTCCCTTCGTGGATCCAACACGGCTGACAACATGATCACGAGTGCGCTGACGGACAACGGCGCGGGCGTTCTCAGCGTGACGGTGGATGGCAGCGCCACCTGGATCCTCACGAACAGCAGCAACACTTACACTGGCACGACCACGGTGGGTGCTGGTGCGCTGGGGATTGGAAGTGACACCGCCATCGGTGCGACGCTCACCATCTCCAACGGCAATGTCTTCGCCTACGGCGGAGATCGCACCCTTGCCAACACGCTCAACCTTGGCAACAACGCGACGAGCGCTTTCATCGGCAACTACAGCCTGACTTTCAACGGGACGAACAACCTTGCCGCGGGCGCCAACAACGTGATCCTCAGCAACAGCGTTGCGGCGGGGAAAGCCGTCACCTTCAATGGTCTTCTGGCCAATTCCCTGACCGCGACTCGCGCGTGGACCATGGGCGGAAATGGCGAAACCATCATCAATGGTGACTTCACCACCAGCACCGCGTTCGGCGTCAACATCACCTTCTCAGGCAATGGCATTTTGACGCTGGGCACCAATGGTGCCACCTCCAACTGGAATCAGGCGGGCAGCGCGTTGGACCTGGACCGCGGCACTCTGAGATTCACTGCAGACAACGCCATTCCGTCGGCGACTGCCGCGAACACCGGCCTCACCCTCAGTCCTGAGCTTGCGACCTTCGACACGGCCACCGTGGATTTGAATGGCACCACTCAGACCATCACCACGCTTACCGCCACCACGGATGGAACGGTTGTCATCGACAACACCTCGGACCTGGCCGCCACATTGCGGTTCGGGGCCAATGACACCGCAGTGAACTTTGGCTCTGGTTCGGGCGCTTACTCGATTGCCAACAGCGGCACGGGTGCTCTGTCGATCGTCAAACTGGGAAACACCAGCGCGACCTTCGCCGCCGGCCTCAGTCTCGGTTACCAGGGTGCGACTCGCGTTGAAGGCGGCACTCTGACCCTGGCATCGCCGGTCAACGGCACCACTTCCCTTGCAGCGGTCAACAGCGGCAGTGTCCTCGCCCTCACTGGCGGCATTGCATCTCCGGGCGTCATCACGAACGTCGTGGTTGAAAATGGCGGCACGCTGAGCCTCCTGGACGGTGCTGGCAACCGGTTGAACGGCCTGATCAACCTTCAACTCGGCTCCACTGGCGGCACTCTGACCACTTTGAATCTCAACGTGGGCGACAGCACGACCCCTGGTGACAATCTCAACACGGATCTTCTTTCTCTCATTGGCGGCGGCACTCTTTCTTTGTTCGCAGGCAACAAAATCTCCTTCAACCTCACGGATGCGGGGCTGAACCCCAACCAGGAGTATGTCCTTCTGGATGCCTCCGCCATCGGAGGCGGGTTCCTTGGCGGACCGCTCAGCATTGGCGACTACGTTCTCGGCGGGACCCCGGGCGGCTTCACCTCGATCAATCTCACCACCAACTCCACCACCAACCAGATCATCATCACCACAGGTGATCTCATCACAGGTGACCTCTTCTGGCGTGGCCTGGCTGGCGGGGGCACGGACAGCACTTGGAATGCCAGTTTGAACAACTGGTCCCAGGACAAGGGCAACACCACACTCGCCACCACCATTCCCGGACAGGGCACCGATGTGATTTTCGCCATTGATTCAGCATCCGGCGCGGTAGCCACCACGCTGGAGCAGAACTTCAAGATCAACTCGCTCACTTTTGAAGCCGGAACTTCCACTCCTGCGTCCGTCACCATCGGGTCTGGAGCGGTCAGCACCAATCGCCTCGAAGTGGCGCCGCAGAACAACACGGACGGGGTCGCGATCACTGCGGGAGGGCCTGCCTCCGTCACGATCTCCGCTCCATTCCGGCTTGGCACGGATCAAACCTGGACGGTGGCGGATTCCGCATCCGTTTTGACCATCTCGGGAGCGCTCCTGGGCGACAAACAAGTCGTCAAGACCGGCTCGGGCAAAGTCATCCTCTCCGCTGCCTCTGATCCTACGTTCAACGGATCCGGAGGGGCCAATTTCACCGTCAACGGTGGCAATCTGGAGATCACCAATGTCGGTGCCTTGGGAACTCTTGCCGTCGGGAACCTCGCCCCTGTGACGGTGAATTCTGGCGGTGCGTTTTATTACAATGGAACGGCCGGGACAGTCGCCAACGACCTGACTCTCGGTGGTGGCACGCTTTCGGCCGGAACGGGCAACCAGACCTACAGCGGCGCGGTGAACGTCAGCGGTGATTCCTTCATCAACATGGCTGAAAACAACGGTCCGGCTGCAAACACAGCCCGCAACATCACGCTCTCCGGTGCATTGACTGGCAATGGCAGCCTGACCATTGACAGCAACAACACCGTCTCCAGCGGCAGTCAAATCGGGGGCACACTCACCATCAACAATGCCGGCGGCACTTGGGACGGGGACTTGTTCTTCAATGAGGGCACGGTCACCATCGCTGCGGCGGCCAGCGCGGGAGTGCTTCCAGATGACATCACTTTCAACAGCTTCGGACGGTACATCGTCCAGGGGGTGGACGCCCGGACGATCGACCGTGCAGGCACCCTGAACCTAGCCGCCGGTGCCGTTGGAGAATTCCAGGTGGATAATACGACCACCACGCAGGTCACCGATTTCACGGTGAATCAGAACGGCCTTGTCACCCTCGGCGCTGGTGGCACGGGAGCAAGTCTCCGGGTGGCCCTCGTGGACACATTGGCGAAACTGAACCTGACTGGTGGAGTGCTGCTCGGAGGGAACAGCAGCATCTCGCTTTCCAATAACGCCGCCCGCGTGCTCACGATCAACAGCGTCATCAGCGACGGCGGCAGCGGCTATTCACTGGCCATCAATGACGACGCGGGTGCGTGGGCTCAAACCAACGGCACAGTCCGCCTCGCCGGGCTGAACACTTTCACCGGCGCTTTCGCCTTGGGTGAGGGCATCGTCGAATTCAACACCGTGACCAATGCCGGGGGCGCCGCCAGCAGCCTCGGTCAGGGCAGCACCATTTCCCTGGCGGGGGGCATTCTGCGGTTCACTGGCTCCACCAGCCAGTCCACCAATCGTGCCATCTCCACAACGGCTTCATCGACTCTCTCGGCCGACGGAACCGGCGGGGCCAGCATCACCTACAGTGGCGCCATCACGCAGGCGACGGACAACGGACTCACGCTGACCGGCACCGCTGGCAGCCTTGGCGTGATCACAGGCGGCATCACCCAGGTGGGTGACGCGGCCGACCTGACTGTCAACGGCGGCACCTGGACTCATGCCACCGGCACGACCCGCATCGGCGACGACCTGAGCCTGACCGGTGCCACCACGATTCTAAATCTGAACAGCGGTGTGTTCCGGGTGCGTGACGACTTCACCGTGACCGCAGGGGCCACGCTGAACCTGAATGGCACCGGTGCCTTGTCGTTCAGCACGGCCACTCTGAGTGCTGATGCGTCTTTGCGTGCCACGGCAGGTGGCGTGATCAATCTTGGTGCCAATGCAGCGGTGCTCGCCACCGATTTCGACGGTCTGCGCATCGGTGTGGACGCAGGCGGCGCCTCGGGTGTGCTGAACATGGGGGCCTTCAGCCTTTCGGTCAGCGAGTTCATTCTGGGCAATCGCAATTTGGACCGTGAAGGTATCGTGAATGGTGTGGGCGTGCTGACGGTGACCGGCAATCTCGATGTGTATGAGGGCACCATCAACGCCAGCCTCGCCAGCAGCGGCAGCAACACGTTCGAAAAGTTCGGGGTCGAAACGGTGACCCTGAAAGGGGACAACAGCGGCCTGAACGCCACCGGCTCCACGATCATCTACGAAGGTACGCTGGAACTCGACTACACCGCCAACACCGCCACCAAGCTGCGCACCGCGACCACTTTGGACCTGCGTGGCGGCACCCTCCTCATCACTGGAAACGCGGGCTTGAACATCGCCCAGAGCATCGGCACTCTCACCCTGGCCAGCAGCGGTTCCAGCACCATCACCGTCAATCCGGGCGTCGGTCGCGAGGCGGTGCTGAACATGGGCTCGATCACTCGTGTTGCCGCCGCGCGTGCGGGCGTGGTCCGCTTCAACCTTCCCGTCGGCTCCCAGAGCAGCACGAACGGGATTACCACCACGGCCAGCCTCACCAATGGCATTCTGGGCGGTTTTGCCACGGTGAAGGATTCCAGCGGGACTTGGTTTGCCACCAAGACCGGCGACAACGTCACGGGCCTTGTCTCAACCACCAAGAATGACGTCTCCACCTGGGTTGCCGGCGACAACATCACGGACGCAGGCACTGGATTCACAGGCACGGTGACCAACAACTTCATCAACACCCTGCGTTTCGACGCGGTCGCCGGGTCCACCTTGAATGTCAGCGCGGCAGGCACTCTCAGCCTCGGCAGTGGTGCCATTCTGGTGACAAACAACGTCACTGGAAACTCACGCATCACCGGCGGAAGCATTGCCTCCGCTTACATTGGAAGCGGAATCGGCGAAATCATCGTGATCCAGGACAGCTCAGGAACCTTTGAGCTCCGATCAGCCATTTCCGGCAGCCAGACGCTGACCAAGGCTGGCACCGGGACCATGTTGCTGGCTGGCTACAACAGCTACACGGGCGGCACGGAACTGTTGGAAGGCATTCTCCAGGTTTCCGGTGGCAATGCCATCGGAGACACTTCGCTGGTCTCTCTTGCCACGTTAAAGGGTTCCACCCTCCAATTACTGGCTGACGAGACGATCGGCCGCCTCCAAGGCGGGCAGAGGGGGACCGATGGTGACTTTGGCGTCGTGGCCCTCGGCGGGAACAATCTCACGATCAATCATTTGGGAGGAAACACCACTTATGCAGGGTTCTTCACCGGCTCCGGCGTCCTGACGTTGGGTTCGCTCAGCAACAGCAACCTCAATCTCACCAACATCAGCACGGGCTTCACGGGGACCGTTGTGGTGAATGGCGGCCTGTTCCAGATGAGTGGCGTGGGACAGGTGGATGCGTCGAGTTTCGTCATCAACAATGGTGGCGCCCTGTTGCTGGACAACAATGGTGGCACGCGCTCAGGCACCCGCATCCTGGACTCGGCGTCCGTCACGCTCAACTCGGCGGCCGGAACCTTTGCAGGTGAGCTCGTTGTCCGTGGCCTTGCCATCCGCACCAATCAGAATGCCTCCACCAATGAGACGATTGGAAATCTGGTGTTCCAGTCTGGTGCCAGTTATCTGACCGGAGAGGCCAGCGGGACGACGGGCGTCGCGCAAATCATCGCGAGCAATTTCATCCGCAACAACAACGCGACTGTCATGGCGCGTGGTCGTGCGCTGGGTCTCACCACTGGTGACCGTAACCAGTTCCGCATCGGTGACGCCACGAATCAGACCACCTTCATCAGTGGTTTGGTGGGTGGAGCGGGCGCCGCTGGCAGCAAGACGATCAGCATCGTGCCTTGGGCGATCGGTCAGACGATTTCAGCGACGGCCACAGTCAACGACATGGGCGACAGCCTTGTCACTTATGATTCAGGCGCAGGCTTCCGCCCCCTGAATCTTGCCACCGAGTACGACACCTACGCGGCCGCCGCAGCGACCAGCAACGTGCGTGAAAGCCTCACCACCGACCTGACAGCGCTGAGCGGCACGACTGTGAACGCGCTGGTGATTCACAACAACAACACAGCGGCCTCCACCCTCAATGTCACTGGTTCCGGCAGCGGCCAGGCGCTTCAGGTCACCAGCGGTGCCTTCCTGTTCACGCTGAACACGGCTGCCACGGCATCATCGGTGCATGGCGTCACTCTCGGCGGTTTTGACAACGGCATTTCCGTGGGCGGCACCAACGAATATCTGTTCTATGTCGTGAATCCTTCGTCATCGGCGACCACTCCGCTGCTCTCGGCTGTCATTGACTCCACCTTGGTGTCCGTCGCGGACATCACAAAATCAGGCCGTGGCACATTGCTGCTGACAGGCACCAACACCGCAGGCGGGGGGGCGCGGAAGACCACGATCAACGAAGGCGTCCTCGAAATCGGCGATCTCGACAACATCGGCGGCAGCAGCGGCCAGCTTGTCTTCGGCGGCGGCACCCTGCGTCTGTCGAGTGGCTGGTCGGGGGACGATTTCACCGAGCGCCAGATCACGCTTCTCACCGGCGGCGGCACGTTGGATACCAACGGGATCGATCTCACCGTGAGCAAGAGCCTGGGCGGCGGCGTGGGCAGCTTCACCAAACGGGGCGCCGGTCTGCTGACGTTGGACGGAGCCTTGTCGGTCGCCACATACACGGGAGACACGAACATTGTGGATGGTGGCCTGGCCCTCAACGGTGGAACGAACAATCGTTTGTCCTCGTTGACTGACCTGACACTCGGCGGCGGCACGACTTCCGGCCTTTTGCGCCTGGGGAACTCTTCGGGAGCTTCAGATCTCACGGTGGCATCGCTGAGCACCGCAGGAACTGGCACCGCCAACAAGATCGTGGGTGGCAGTTCCACAGTTTCGGTTCTCACCATTGACCAATCGGTCATCACCACGTTCTCCGGAGATGTCGGCGGAGCGAATCCAGACGAGGACAAGCTTGCGCTGGTCAAATCAGGTGTCGGAAGTCTCACTCTTTCAGGCGCGGTGATCAACTACACGGGAAGCACCACCGTCAATGGCGGTACTTTGAACATCACCGGATCGACCTCTGCTCCTCTTCAGACCAGCGGCCTGGTGGTTGCTGCCGGAGCCACCTTCAATGTGGTCAATGGAGCAGGCCAGGGAGTGGATCTCGGCGCGGGGCCGCTGAACCTCGGCGCGGGGCTTGGAACCGCCATCCTCGGGCTTGAGCTTGGCTCGACCAGTGACTACGACCATTTCTTCACCTCGGGTGCTGCCACCACGGCCAACCAGGTGGTGTTCAATCTGACGGGCCTGTCCGGCTTCGGCGCGGGGAACTACGACCTGCTGGCTGCTTCAGGGGGGCTCAACAACGCCACGTATTCGATTGGCAAGCTGAGCGGCTCCTTGACGGGCGTCACGCTCAGTTTGAATGCCTCCGACACTCTTGTGCAGCTCTCCGCAGCGGCCTCCAGTGGAGACATTTACTGGAACGGCACGATCAACAACAGTTGGATCGGCATGAATGGCATCAACACCAACTTCGCCAGCGATCTGGCGGGCACCACGAACGCCAACGGGACGCCGGGCGCAGCGAGCAGTGTCTTCTTCAGCACCAGCAATCAAACTGGCACCAACATCAACACGACTCTGGATGCTGTGTTCAGCATTGCGGACCTGACCTTCAACAACTCCCTCGGCTCCGGCCCGCTTGGCTCGATCCTCATCGCCCCGGGCACAGGCGGCAGCCTCACCATCGCCAACGGCATCGAGGTGCAGACGGGAGCTGCGCCGTCGGTCACCATTTCCGCTCCGGTGGTTCTTGGGGGAGATCAGACCTGGACCGTGACAGATGCAGCGACGGCCCTGACCGTCAGTGGCGGCATCAGCGGCACAGCCAGCCTCACCAAGGCTGGGGACGGTATTCTGCGTGTCATTGGCACCAGCAGCTACAGCGGAGCCACCAATGTCAATGCAGGTATTCTTGCCGGCGGGGCGGCCAATGCGTTCAATCCCACCTCGGCTTACACCATTGGTGCCTCCGGAACCTTGGCGCTGAATGGATTTGCCCAGACCATTGGCTCTCTCAGCGGTGTCGCCGGCGCGAACCTGGTCAATGGAGCAGCCAGCGGCAACGTGGTTCTCACGGTGGGGGATGCCACCAGCACCACCTTCGCGGGCAGCATGTCCAACGCCGCCGCCGCGACGCTCGGGCTGACAAAAGCGGGGACGGGAACCCTCACATTAAGTGGCACCAATACCTTCACCGGCGCGACCATCGTGCGCGATGGCGTGCTGTTGATCAGCGGCAGCACCAATACGGGTGCGGGTGGGATTGTGGTGGGTGACACTGCGGCCTCTCGTGGTCGCTTGCTCATTAACAGCGGAGCAGACCTGACCAGTGCGGATCTGGATTTTGGCAGCAATGCCACTGCCGCAGGCGCGGGTTACCAGTCCGGCAGCAACGTCACAATCACAGGGACGGACGGGACGAATCGCTTCGCACTGGGCAATGTGGCGGGTGGTTACGGTTATTACCAGTTGTCAGGCGGAGTGCTCAACACGGCCCGGTTGACCGCCGCTGGCAACAACTTTGCCGGTGCCACAGGCGTGTTTGTGCAGACTGGGGGCACCATGAACGTGGCCACCTGGTCTGTCATTGGCCATGGCAGCGGTAATGCGTTGGTGGACATCTCCGGCGGCACTTACAATGCCGGCGGCAGTTTCGCGCTCAACCACGTCGCCAATGCATATTCAGTGGTCAATGTGCGCGGCTCAGGTTTGATCAACCGAACCGCTGGCACCATCACCCTCATGCAGGGAAATGCCAACTCCGTGAACAATGTCGGCATCATCAACCTGCTGTCCGGAGGAACCATTCGTACCAGCACTGGCGGCATTGCTGTTGGGGCCGGGACCGGAAGTTCCGGAAACATTTCACTGCTCAATGTCAATGGCGGCACACTCGTCACCAATGCCGCCACCACGACTTTGGTGGGAGTCTTCGCCAATGCGGCACACACAGCCACCAGCGGAGCCTACATTTACAGCGGAGGGCTCACCATCGACACCAACGGCTTCAATTCCACGTTGCCCGCTGCCTTGCTCGCTCCCACAGGAGAAGGTGTCGCCAGCATTGCGGTTGTGGACCAGGGCAGCGGCTACATCGGTGCGCCGCTGATCAAAATCACCGGAGGCAGCGGCGTGGGCGCTACTGCTATCGCCAACATGGTGGATGATGGCACTGGCAATGGCACGTTCAAGATCGCCAGCATCACCATCACCAACCCCGGAACAGGGTACCTGAACACGGATGTCCTCACGCTGGCCTTTGGTGACAACACAGCCACCTACACGACCCAGGCCACGTTCGGAGCCGTTGTGTTCAATGGTGGCAACACCTCGGGGGGCATCATCAAGACTGGGGAAGGCACCCTGACCCTGACGGGGGCCAGCACCTACACTGGCGGCACCTCCGTCACTGCCGGGACCCTTGCGCTGGGCCTCAGCAACGCACTCGCCGATGCTGGCGATGTCACCGTCAATGGCGGCACGCTTAATGTCGCCACCTTCAACGACACTGTGGCAACCGTGAGCCTGCAGGCTGGTAGCATCACGGGCACCACGGGCGTGCTTACCTCGACGGCTGCATATGATCTCCGTGACGGCACGGTCAGCGCCATTCTGGCGGGTTCTGTCGGCCTGAACAAGACGACCGCTGGCAACGTCACGCTTGCCGGTGCCAATCTTTTCAGTGGAGCTGTCAGCGTCACCGCCGGCACGCTGTTCTTCTCAGGCAGCAGCAATCTTGGGGACGGATCTGGCACTAACACGATCAGCGTGAATGGCGGGACTCTCAGCTATACAGGCTCCAGCAATGTGGATCTCGGAAACAACCGTGTTCTTACCGTCGGTGCGTCAGGTGCCACCTTGAACGCCAGTGACTCGCTCGGAACAGTCCAGTTCACAGGCGGTGTCAATCCGTCCAGCAGCGGCAATCTGACCAAGACGGGGGCTGGAACGGTCGTTCTGGGTGGCACCACCGATCTCAATGGCGGGCAGGTCACCGTCAGCAACGGGACCTTGCGTGCTGAATTTGGCACTGACGGCATCGGTGCCCTGACAGTGTCTTCCACGGGTGTCATGAACTTTGGCAACGGAGCGGCGCAGGCGCTGGGCGGCCTTGCCGCGCTGACTTTGAACGATGGTGCCAGACTTGGCTTCGATCTGGACGGGATCACCAACGACAGCCTCACGGTGCTCAATGCCGCCACCGCGACAGGGACGATCATCCTGGACTTCTTCAGTGCTGGGAGCGGCATCGCGGCCGGAACTTACAACCTCATCACCGCCACCGGTGGTTTGAACGCCGCCAGCTATATCTTGGGCACCGGTATCAGCGGCTGGAACCTGGTACTGAACAAAACAGACACCTTGGTCACTCTGGATGCCACCCCGTTTGTGCCGGTTTACTGGCGCGGTGGACAGAACTTCTCATGGAACACGCTCGGTTCCGCGGCGGCCAACTGGACGACAGATGCAGCAGGTCTGATTGATGCCACCCAGGTCCCGCAAGCCAGCAACACTGTCGTCTTCAGTGCCGCTGGAGCGCCCTTCAGCAGTGGCACCGAAATCGCCACCACTCTCGATGCTGCGTTCACCATCGACAGCCTCGTGTTTGAAAGCGTGCCCGCCACCGTCACCGCTGTGACCATCAATCCGGGAACGGGTGGCAGCCTGGCGCTGGTCCCAGTGAGCACCACCGCAGGCATTGAGATCAAGGACAACGCGGGACTCGTCACCATTGCGGCCCCCTTGAGCATCGGCAGTTCCCAGACGTGGCTTGTCTCGGCAACAGGCGCCGGCTTGGTGGTCGCTGGAGACACAGTTTTCACAGGTTCTGTCACCAAGTCTGGAGCCGGGGTGGTCACGCTCTCGGGCAACAATTCCGGTGCGGGCGGACTAATGCTTTCCGGCGGCTCGTTGAACATCAATTCAGCGACCGCGCTGGGAACCGGCTTGTTCACGATCGGCGTTGGCACCACGATCGACAGCACCGGAGCGTCCGCCGTGGCTTTGACCACCGGCAACGCCATGAACTGGGCCGGCAGCTTCACCTTCACCGGGACTCGCTCGCTGGACCTGGGTGCCGGCGCGGTCACCATGCCCAACCACACAACCGTCACGGTCAACGGCCAGACGCTGACTGTGGGAGGCGTCATCAGTGACAATGGCAACGGTCGGGTGCTCACCAAAGCCGGTGCTGGAACGTTGGTGCTTGGCGGAACGAACACCTACAGCGGTGGCTTCAGCCTGCTTGGGGGTACGCTGCATCTCAACAATGCCGGGGCTCTCGGCTCGGGTCTTTTCACCATCGGAAGTGGCACCACTTTCGACAACATCAGCGGCGGCGCTTTGACTCTGTCCGGGAATGTGGCCCAGCAATGGAACGGAGCGTTTACCTTTACGGGTACGGATGATCTGAATGTCGGAACTGGCAGCGTCACTCTCAGCGGCGACGTTTCCGTCACGACGGTCACATTGGGCAAGACTCTCACCGTCGGCGGTGTGATGGATGACGGTGCCGGCACCTTTGCGCTGACCAAGTCAGGCACCGGAACGTTGGTTCTGGCCGGCAGCAACACTTATGGTGGCAACACTGTGTTGAATGAAGGTGCACTGGTGTTCACCTCGGCTCAGAATCTCTCCGCAGTCACCAACGGCCTCACGCTCGGTGCGGCGGCCGGCAGCACCAGCTCTCTGGCCATGCAACTGGACGCCAGCGCCACCTTTGGCGGCGCATTCGTTGCCCAGACCAGCAATTCGGTCGCCAACACCATCACCATCGGTGCCGGCCAGACCTTGCGGATCAACGGTTCCTTCACGGTCGGCTATAACTCGGCTGCCAACACCACGACCAAGCTCACCGTCACCGGTGCTGACGGCACGTTGACCATCGGTGCCGCTGGTGCCCCGACCAACGCGAACTTCCAGTTGGGCAACGGTGCCACCTCCAGCATTTCAAATGCGGGGACTTTGGACATGAGCGGCCTTGGAACTTTCTACGCCAATCTGGGCACCGGCACCTTCCGTGTGGGATCACCGACCAATTCCGGTGGTGGTACGGCTGCTGGCTCCACCCTGATTTTGGCTGCCAACAGCACGATCATCGCCACCACCATCACCTCTGACAGCCCTGACACCAGCACGGTGACCCAGGCCATCAAGCTGGGCAGCGGTGCCAACATCTTCAATGCCACCACGATCACGATTGGTGGTTCAGGAAACCGCGCGCGCGGCACTTTGGACTTCAATGGCACCACTGGCACGATTGTTGTCCGTGGTCTTGATGGCGTGTCCCGTTCCGCGATGAATGTGCAAAATGGAGCGGCGAGCACTTCTGCCGCCCTGTTCGGCACCGTGGACTTCACCGGACATAATGCGGACCTCCTTGTCAGCACCCTTGCCATCGGCGGACGCAGCGCAGGAACGACCGGAGGCGGCACCGGCTTGTTCACCTTTGACACGGGAGTGCTGGATGCCACCGCCATCAATCTGGCGGCTCGCACGGGCAGCACATTGACGACTGCCACTGTGACTGGAACGCTGAATCTTGCCGGCGGGGCGGTGACCACGGGCACGGTCACCATGAGTACGAACTCGGTCTCCACCGCCAGCACTTCGGGCGACGCCGTCTCCACCGTGAACATCAGTGGCAGCGGAACCAACACCATCACCACCATGACCATGGGTGTTCTTTCTGTCTCTGGGGCGACCAACGTCGCTGGCTCTGACACCAACGCCACGGTCAACGTTTCCGGTGGCACCACCACCGTCGGCACGCTGACCATGGGTGCCAACAACTCGACCGCTGCGGCCGTGAATGGTGCGAACACCGCCACTTCCACTCTCAACATCAGTGGCGGCACATTCGAGGTCACGAACAACCTCACGATGGGACAGACTACTCTCCGTGCCTTGAACACAGCCACGGCCACCATTTCAGTCACAGGCGGGCAGCTCACAGTGGGTGGCAACATCCAGTATACCAACGGGCTGGGAACCGAGAACAACACCGTCACCCTCGACGGTGGCATCCTGGACATGACCGGCGGGAACATCGGCAGTGCTGCGGCAACGATCACGTTCAACGCCCAGTCTGGAACCCTTCGTAATCTAAATGAGGTCAACGGTGGAGCAACCGTGACCAAGACCACCACGGGCACTTTGATCCTCGACACCGCCAATGCCTTCACGGGACAGACCGTGGTCTCGGCTGGCGTGCTCGCAGTCAGCCATGGAGGTGCGTTGGGTGGCACCACCAACGGCACCAGTGTGGCGGCGGGCGGCACCCTGTCGCTCTCGGGTGGAATCACGGTGGCGGGTGAGACGCTGGCACTGGCAGCAGGCGCGGGTGGAAGCTCCACGCTCAACAATCAGAGTGGCAACAACACCTGGACCGCGAATGTCACGGTGGACACGGGATCGGACGGGTCCAACCGCGTCCTCTTCAACTCTGATTCGGGCAAACTGACCGTCAGCGGGAATGTGAACCTCTCTGCGGGGACCCAGGATTTTGTGCTGCGGGGCGATGGCGATGGCGAAATCAGCGGGCAGATCACCGGTTCCCAGCGCCTCTTCAAGAGTTCCGTCGGAACGGGCACCTGGATTCTCAGCGGCGACAACAGCGCCACCTTCACCGGACGCACAACCATCGGCAATGGAGCTCTCCAGGTCGCGTCGGAGGCCAATTTGGGGGCGACACCGGGCTCGTTTGTCGCCAATCAACTGACCGTGGGCGGTGGCAGCACTCAGGGGACGCTCAAGACCACAGGCACCATGTCACTCAGCGCGAACCGCGGTGTCACCGTCGCCAATGGAGGTGGTGCCTTCGACACGGCGGCCTCCACAACATTGACGATTGATGGCGTGGTGGCAGGCGCTGGTGCTGTGAGCAAGGCCGGGGCAGGAACGCTCAAACTGACCGCCGCCAACACCATTTCCGGTCCTGT
This sequence comes from Prosthecobacter sp., assembly GCF_014879935.1. Taxonomy (GTDB): domain Bacteria; phylum Verrucomicrobiota; class Verrucomicrobiia; order Verrucomicrobiales; family Verrucomicrobiaceae; genus Prosthecobacter. Next base: position 53,244 of record NZ_JACSRD010000169.1, on the reverse strand, counting down.
CAGCGTTCTGGCGGGCGTCCTGGAAGTGAACAATACCTCCGGTTCGGGCACTGGCACCGGCGATGTCACTTTGAGTGGCAGCGACACCACATTGGCGGGCTCAGGAACGATTGCCGGAAGCGCTGTCCTCGGAAGCGACACGATTCTGGCACCGGGTGAGGGCGCTGCCGCATCAAGCAACAAGACGCTGACCTTCACAGCCGCCACCTCCATCACGGCAGCCAACACCGCGCAGATCCAATTGGGTGTCACCTCGGCCGATTCGATCGATGCAGGTTTCGCCGCGTGGTATCAGGCGAATCCCGGCGGCGATGCAGCCGGCTATCTGGCATCGCTGTCCGGAGGCATTGCTGACACCACCTGGAACAATGCACCAGCGGGCAGCCATGACTACATTTCCGCCAGTGGCACCATCGTTCTTGGGAACACGTCCACTGGCGATGTGCGCGTCGCAGTTTCACTGAACGGATTGACCTCGGTGACCTACGGCAGCGTCTTCAACCTCCTCGACTGGTCCAAGGCTTCCACCACAGACCAAAACTCGCTCTCAACCATGAGCGGCGGTGCCTTCAGCCTCGCCAATCTTCAGTTGGAGGACTTCTCGGGCGCGTTGTCTGGTTTCGCCTGGGACACGAGTGTGTTCGACAGTTACGGCATTCTGGTGGTTGTGCCAGAGCCCTCCAGGGCATTGTTCCTCCTGCTTGGCTTGTTTGGATTGCTGATGCGCCGCCGCCGCGCGCGTGCTTGAGAGGGCACCATTCGTCTGCCACTGGGAACTTTCGTTTCCTGGTGGCGAGATGATTGCGAACAGCCAGGCAGCTCCACGGGGAGCGAAATGGAAGTGATGACCCAGTTGACCGGCGTTCCGTCGGGCCGTTTCGATCTCGCTAAGAACTTAAATGGCCGTGGCCGGGGCAATTCTCTCCGGCAAAATGCCGGTCAAAGCCGCAGGCCGGGCTAGGTGAAGAAGGGGTATAAAGACGAGGCTTATTGTTTTCGTAAACCACTCTGAATCAGCGTGTTAAATGCATGGCGCGTTGATGGCCTAAGGGCGGTTTTATCCTTGTTCGGCAGAGAGAGGAGTTCGCATACTTCCCGGCTTCACCTGGGGCAGTTGTCTCGCGAGAGCGGCTGTCGGCGGTGTTTCTTTACCTCCAGCCAACCTTTTGCTCACCATGCACGCGAGTCGCACTCTCCTTTCGCACCTGAATTCGTTTTTCCGGGTGGCAGCGGTCAGCTTGGCGGGTCTCCAGCTCGGATTTGCTCCGCCATCGACCCAGGCTGCCACGTTGTATTGGGACACCGACGCCAGCACGGCAGGCAACAGCAGCGATGGGACTGGACTTGGCGGCAGTGGGACGTGGGATGTCGTCACGGGCAATTGGTGGGATGGCAGCGTGCTCACGACTTGGCCGAACAGTGGCGCGGATGTGGCGATCTTCAGTTCCCCTTTCGCTGCGCTGCCAGTGGCCACGTCCGTCACTTTGAATTCTGGCATTTCGGCCAATCAGATCGCTTTCCTGCGCAGTGGGTTCCTGCTGACAGGCGGCGATCTCACGCTCGCGGGTGCTTCCCCGACGTTCACGGTGAATCTGGGGGAGTCAGCAACCATCGAGAGTCTTGTCCACGGAACCGCCGGCCTGAACCTGGCTGGTGGCGGCACGCTTCGCCTCGATAACACGTCAAATGACTACACGGGCACCACCACGCTCAGCAACGGCACGCTGGTGATCACCAGCCAGGGCGCTCTGGGTCTGGATGGTTCGGCAGTCGTCGTCAGCGGCAACAATCCCGTCATCGGCTCGACCAACCTGCGGGGTTTTGGCGGCGGTTCGTTGTTTCTGAACGGTCTGGGCGGAAGCGTTGACATCAGCCGGGATCTGTCGCTCCAGGGTTTTGGACCGATTGCCGATCGTGGTGGAGCGCTTCTGAGCACGGGCGTGAACACTCTCTCCGGCGTGGTGACCATGGGGACGCCGTTTTCGGGCACCAATCTGAGCACACGCGTGATCGCGGCGGATGGCACCCTGAATTTCACTGGCACCCTGAATGTTCTCGGCACGGCTGCCACGACCATCAGCAACTTGGGCGGCGTCAATCAGGCCGGAGCCAGCTTTTACAATGTGAGCGGGATTCTCGCCGGCACCGGAACGCTGGAAGGCTCTGGTGGCGGCACCCTCTTCTTGAACCCCTCGGACTCCTCGGGCTTCTCCGGCACCATCCGGGTCAGCGGCAGTGCTGCCAGCGGCCAAAGCGTGGTGCGCATCGATTCCGCAGGCGTTCTAGGCACGCGCACCGCAGGCACCACGAGTGCTGTGCTCGACTTGAATGGCGGCATTCTGGCCGTACTGATGGACACACCGGACGTCAAAGTCTCGAACGGAAGCAATGCGAACGTGTACTTCCGGGCGGCCAGCACGATCTTTGCCGATCACACTCCCGGCAGCTCCACCAAGGACCAGACCGTCGCCTTCGGAAACATGTCGTTCGAGGACAACATCACGCTCACCTTCAGCAGCCGCAATGGTTACGGCATGAGCTTCACCACGGCACCGGTGAATGGGGGCAATGCCAACACCACGCTCACCAACAATCTTCAAGGCGGTGCGCTCCTCAGCTTCACGGGCAACTTCTGGAGCAATGCCGACGCTGGTGCCGCCCGCACGATGACCATCGGCGGAAATGGCAACACGCTGATCAATGGCAACATCATCGCCAGCGGTGGAGCATCCTTTGATCACATTCTCACGAAGTCCGGCAGCGGCACGCTGACTCTCACGGGCACCGCCTCCACGCTGGATGGCGCGGTCAACGTCCAGGGCGGCACGGTGGCGGTGAATGACTTCCGCGCCGTGACCAACAACACCTCCAACATCAACATCGGCTCCGGCAGCACCTCCGCCATCTTCAGCATTGTCGGAAACAATGCCACCCTGGCCAACCTCACCACGGGCAAAGTCTTCAATCTGTCCGGCTCGACCGGTGGAGCCACGATCCTGGCGAACCAGACCGGAACGAGCCCTGGCGTCGTGTTGAACGCGGATTTCACGGCCACGGGCGGCGGCAGCAAAACACTGACTCTGGGAGGTGCGAACGCCGGTGCCAACACCATCAACGGCACCATCGTCAACAACAGCGGGACCAATCTCACATCCGTGACGAAGATTGACTCCGGTCGATGGATTCTCGCTGGCGAGAACACCTACACAGGCTCCACCACCATCGCGAACGGCATCCTGCAGATCAAAGCCAACGCGGCAGCCTCCACGGTCATCGCCGACACCTCCGCCATCATCTTCAACACCGTCAATGTCTATGCCGTCGGCACCCTGGAATTCCTCGGCCAGGCCAGCACGAACAATGTGGAGAATCTCGGTGCCCTCACGCCGACCACGGGAGCAGGCACCATCAAGCTGACCCCTGGAAGTGGCGGCACCGCGTCGCTGACCTTCGCCTCCCTGGGCACCGTGGGTGATGGATCGGGCCTCAACATCGTGGGGGCGGATCCCTTGAACAACATCGTCACTGTCACCGGCCTCGCCACCGGCCTGGCTTCGCCCCGCATCTACTTTGACGGCGCTGACTTCGCCTATTCTGACAATGGTGTGCTGCGTGTGCCGGTTTATGACACTGACGCCACGTTTGTCAGCAGCACGGGAGGTGCCGCGTTGTCGGCGGGGCAGAACAACTTCCTTCTCACCGGAGATCTGACGGCCCAGGGCAGCCAGACCATCCGCACGCTGAAGATCGACGGCAGCCGCACGATCACGCTCAATGCCGGTGCCACGCTGACCGTTCGCACGGGTGCCAATAACACGGACGGCGGCATTCTCGCCACCGGCGGTTCCTCAGTCATCACCGGTGGGACGAGTGTGCAGGCCGGCGGCAGCGGCACTCTCACCATTCGTGTGGATGGCGGAGCGGATATTCTGACCTTGGAAACGCCGATCAATGCAGGCACCGGCGGGCTGACGAAAAACGGAGCGGGAACGCTGCGCCTGGCAGGTGCCAATGCGCAGACCGGCACCATTTCAATCAATGAAGGCACGGTTCGTCTTGTGACCGGTGGCAGTTTGGGTGGGGCGGCGGCCGTCACGATCCGCCAGGATGCCGTTCTCGAGCTCAACGGTGTCACGCCACCCAACAACATCACCTCGTTCAACAACAACGGCATCGTCCGCAACACCAGCGCCACGACCGATGTCGTCCTGACGGTCGGGGGTTCCAACGGCACCGGCACTTCGAACGGAATCATCGAAGACGGCGGCCTGGCCAGCATCAGCGTGGTGAAGCTCGGCACGGGGGCGCAGTCCTGGCTCGGTTTGAGCACCTATTCCGGCTCCACCACGATCGGTTCCACCGGCATTGTGAGCATCAACAACCTCCAGGACGGCGGCATGCCCAGCGGCATCGGCGCATCAAGCAATGCGGCGGCCAATCTGATCTTCAATGGCGCCAGCGCCACACAGGCCTACGGCGGCATCAGCTACACCGGCACCACGAATGATGCCACCGACCGTCTGTTCACCTTCGACGGCGGGGCGGATGGCGGGGTCCGCATTCAGTCCAACGGCGTGAACGGCGCCACCAGCAGTTGGACGAATCCGGGAGCGCTGGCCTTTGGACCGAACGCGGCTGGAAATCCGCAGGGCCTCGTGCTTGGCGGCAGTTCCACAGGAGACAACCGCTTCTTCCCCATCATCGGGGACAACGGGGCGGCGGCCACGTCTGTTTACAAGGCGGACACTGGTGTCTGGTATCTGCAGGCAGCGAACACCTACACCGGTCCGACTGAGCTCCGCGGCGGCGCTCTTTACGTCACCGACGGCGTCGGACTGCCCACGGATTCGAACCTGGTCTTCAATGGCGGCATCCTTGCCAGCTCGGGAAGTTTCTCCCGCACCATCGGCACCGGCGCATCACAGATGCGTTTTGCCACGCCAGCGGCCACATCCGCGATGTTCCGCGGTGGTTTCGCCGCCGGTGGCAGCAAGCTCACCGTCGATTGGGGCGCCGGGAATGTCTGGGGCACAACCACGGGTTTCCTGGATAATCGCGACGGTCTCATCTTCGGGGCGATGGTCGGTCAGACCTCGGTGACCAAGGCCGAAGTGGAAGTCACCAGCGATTTCTCGCTCGGCACGGCCACGCACACCGCTCTCGGCCCCGGCTTGAGTTTCACCATTGCTCAAAACAGCGCCAATGTGACGGTCGTCTCCACGGCCGGACTTGCCGTCGGCCAGTCGATCACGGGCACAAACATTCCTTCCGGTGCTTACATCGTCAGCGTGAACAGCGCCACGCAGTTCACCATGAGCGCCAACACGGCAAACACAGGCGGCATCGCCGGCACGTACACCGACGGCCAGATCCACGCCCAAGGTCTCCGTGCGATCCGTGTCGATGACAACACGCTCATCGGAGCGGATTTCACCACGCTCAGCGGGGTGATTTCCGGTGATGCAGGCACCGGCATCCGCAAGGTGGGTGGCGGCATCCTCGTGCTCAGCGGTGCGAACACCTATGATGGCGAGACCAACATCGCCCAGGGCACGCTGGTCGTGTCATCGCTTGGCCACAGCGCCAGCCCGGGGGCCACCAGCATCGGCAGCTCGGCCAATGGCAGCACCACCGCCGCCCTCACGCTCGGCAACGGCGGCACGGGCGGAGGCATTCTTGAATACGTCGGCGCTGGTGAGGTCAGCGACCGCTACATCCGGCTCAACACCACCACGGGCAGCAATCAGATTCACGCTGACGGCGCAGGACCGCTCATTCTCACGAACGTGGCCAATGACCTCGTCGCGGGAGCCAAGACGCTCATCCTTCGTGGCGTCAATGCGATGGACAACCGCATCACCAGTGTCCTGGCCGACAATGGTGCCGCGCTCAGCGTCACCGTGGACGGTTCTGCCTCCTGGATCTTGTCGGGAGCGAACACTTACACGGGCACCACCACCATTGGCGCGGGAGCGCTCGGCATCGGACATGACAGCGCCCTCGGCACCAGCTCTCTCACCCTCAGCAGCGGCACCGTCTTCGCCCATGGCGGAGACCGCACGCTGACCAATGCGGTGACACAAGGCAACAACACCACCACGGGGTTCACCGGCGACTACAGCATCACCTTGGGCAACGTGACTGGCGGTGCCAGCGCGAACAACTGGGGCACCAACAACAACCTTGCGGCCGGTAAAACGCTGACTTTCGGCTCCTGGACGGTCAACAGCCTCACCGCCAACCGCGCCTGGACCATCGACGGCACCGGAACCACCATCATCGATGGCAGCATCACCACCTCCACCGCCTTTGGCGTGGTGCTGACCAAAACTGGCGATGGTGTCCTGGTGCTCAACGGCACCGCGAGCAACTACAACCAAAACAACGCCAACACCGACATCGATCGCGGCATCCTGCGCATGGGTGCGGACAATGTGATCCCGTCAGGCGCTGGTTTCGGCGGCGTTCTGCTCGCACCCGAGCTGGCAAACGGCGACACGGCCATCTGGGACCTCAACGGCACCTCGCAGTCCGTGAATGCTCTCACGGCAAACACCGACGGCACCTCCATCATCGACAACATGTCCGCCACCGCGGCCACTTTGACCTTCGGCGCGAATGATTCCGCGGTCAGCTTTGGCGGCGGCATCGGCACCTACACCATCCAGAACAGCGGCGGTGGTGCCCTCTCCTTGATGAAAACGGGTGCGGGCGTGGCCACCATCCCCACCGGAGTCACGCTCACTTACACGGGCACCACGGGTGCGACGGGCGGCACCTTCACCATCTCCTCCCCGGTCAATGGCACCACTGGCTTGAGCGCCACAGGCGGCAGCACGCTCGCCCTCACCGGCGGCATCGCCACACCCGGTGCCATCACCAGCATCGAGGTCGGAGCCGGTTCCACGCTCAATCTCCTCGATGGCGCAGGCACGCTCATCTCAAACCTCACCTCGCTCAGCCTGGGCAACACAGGCTCCGGCACAGCCGCTTTGAATCTGAACATCGGCGACTTGGTCACGGCGGGTGATGGCCTGAGCACGGACACCTTGACGCTGCTCACCAGCGGCACCCTGGCCCTTGGCAACACGATCACTTTCAACATGACCGATGCCGGGCTCAATCCTGGCACCACCTACACGCTGCTGAGCGTCACGGACGGCGGCTTGAGCGCCCTCGGCCTCGGAAACTTCATTCAGGGAGCCACACCGGGCGGTTTCTCCGGCTTCACCTGGGACGTGCAGGACACGTACGTGAAGATCACCACCGGCACGCTGATCACCGGCTCCTCCTACTGGCGTGGCCTCACCGACACCACCTGGAACGCGGCCGCCGACAACTGGTCGCAGGACAAGGCCGGCACCATGGTCGCACTTTCCATCCCGGGGCAGGGGACGGATGTGATTTTCCAGTGGGATGCGCCGACCAGTGCCGCCGTGACCACCACTTTGGAGCAGAACTTCAAGATCAACTCGCTCACGTTTGAGCCCAGCACCACACCGGCGAATACACCGGCCTCCATCACCATCGATCCGGGAGTGAACACCACCAGCCGTCTCGAAATCGCGCCCCAGGTGGCCACGGATGGCATCGAGATCGCCACGGACGGGCCTGCTGCCGTCACCATCAGCGCCGCCGTTCGCATCGGCAAGGATCAGACCTGGAATGTGGCGGATGCGGGTTCCGTGCTTTCTCTCGGCCCGCTGTTCGGCGAGGCTGCCGTGACCAAAACCGGCGATGGCAAGGTCACGCTGACCTCCGCGGCGGACAACACCTTCAACAGCGGCGTCACCGCGGCCTTCACCATCGATGCGGGCACTTTGGAAATCCTCACCAGCACGGCCCTGGGCAGCACCATCAACAGCAACCTCGCCAGCATCACCGTCAACAGCACCGGCGTGTTTTACTACAACGGCGCGGCCAACAGCGCGGCCACTGGCGTCGCAAACAACATCACGCTCGCCGGAGGCACTCTCTCCGTCGGCGGAAACGCCGGCAACAACTACCACACCGGCACGGTGACCGTGACGGCCGACTCATTCATCAACATGCGCGGATCGAACTCCGCCGTGGTCACAGCGACGCAGGGGAACGTGGTGCTCAGCGGCCCCGTCAGCGGCAGTGGCAAGCTCACCGTGGACAGCATCAACACGCTGAGCGGCGGGAACCAGATCACCGGCGTTCTTTACTTCCAGGGTGACAACAGCACGTGGAGCGGCGGGATCGACCTCGTTCGCGGCACGATTCAAAGCCAGACCGTCACCGGATTCGGCACGGGGGCCATCACCGCCAGCGCCGGGCGTCTTCAATTCGTCACTCCCGGCGGCACCACCTTCAATCTGGCCCAGAACATCACCATCGACGCGCCCGGCGGCATGCTGGAGCTCAGCGCCGATGCCTCCGGCACGCCGGTCAGCGATCTCAACGTCAATCTCACCGGCGTCATCACCATCGGCAGCGCCACGAATGCCAATAATGCCCTCCGCCTCAGCCAGGCGTCGGACAACTTCTCCATCATCAACATCAGCAACTCCATCGTGCTCGGAAACAACGCCAGCATCAGCTACCAGGGCTCCTCCGTGCGCGCGCTGGACATCGGCGCGGTCATTTCTGATGGCGGTTCCGGCTACAGCCTCGCCATCAATGACGAGCTCGGCGGCTGGGGCGTCACCAGCCGCACGGTGCGGCTCAGCGGCGTGAACTCCTTCTCAGGAGACATCTCCATCACGGAAGGGGCGCTCGAATTCAGCACCGTGTCGGATGTGGGCGGCGCGGCCAGCAATCTCGGCCAGGGGTCCGCCATCACCATTGGCTCCGCGACGCTCCGCTTCGTCGGCAGCACCAGCCAGACCACGGATCGTGCCATCACCGGCACTGGCGCGGCCATTCTGTCAGCCGCAGGACTCGGCGGTGCCACCATCACCTACACCAGCCCTGTCACCGTCAATCCCACGGCTGACGGCACGCAGTTCACCTTGACCGGCATCGCTGGCAGCGAGGGCATCCTCGGCGCGGGTTTTGTCATGACGGGTGACACGGCCGACGCCGTCGTCAGCGGCGGCGGCACCTGGACGATCACGGGCGGCACCAGCCGCGTCGGTGACGTGCTCACACTCAGCGGCGGCACCACGCTGAATCTCAATGGCGGCGTCCTGAACGTGCGCAATGACTTCGTCGTCTCGGGCACCGGCACCACTCTCTACTTGAATGCCTCCGGAGTCCTTTCCTACAGCACCACCACCCTCAGCGCGGACGCCTCCTTGCTCCTTCGGGACGGTGCCGTCGTGGAACTCGGCGCGAATGACGCCGTCGTCGCCACCGACTTTGATCGTCTCTTCATCGGCCAGGACGCCGGCGGTCTCACGCCCACTCTCAACATGGGCGTGTACAATCTCACCACCTCCCGCTTGATCCTGGGTGAGCGTGCGAACGACCGCAACGGCCTCATCGACGGCACCGGCGTGCTCACCATCACCGGCGGCGACATCGATCTGTATGAAGGCACCATCAATGCCGGTCTCGCCTCCACGGGAACCACGGCCCTCGAAAAATTCGGCCCCGGCACCGTCACGCTGGCCGGTGACAACTCCGGCCTGGCCTCCACTGGCGCCTCTGTCGTCGCGGAAGGCACGCTCGTGCTCGATTTTGGTCCAAACACCGGCGTGAAACTCCGCACGGGCTCGGCGCTGGAGCTGCGCGGCAGTTCGCTCACGCTGATGGGCAATGCCGGCACCGCCGTCAGCCAGACGGTGGCCAGTTTCACCCTCGATTCGACCGCTTCGGACGACAACGCAGGCGCGGCGAAGCTCAGCCTCATCTCCGCCGGCCAGGATGTGCTCCTGACCCTCGGCGCCATCACTCGTGCCACCGGCAACCGTGACGGCACCATCCGCTTTGTCCTGCCTGCCGGCGTCCAAAGCGCGACCAACGGCATCATCACCAACACGGTGAACACCAACGGCCTTCTTGGCGCAAGCGCTTACGCCACGGTCGATGACGGCACGGGCGTGTGGTTCGCCACCAACGCCACGAACGCGGCCGGTGGCAACATCGTCGCCCTCGCTTCCATCGCCAAGAACGACGTCTCCACCTGGGTCACCGCTGATCACGTCACCGACGATGTCGGCGGCTTCAGCGGCACGGTTTCCGGCATCAGCATCAACAGCCTGCGCTTCAACGCGGCCTCCGGCTCTGACCTCAATCTGGGGGGCGCCGGCGTCCTCAGCATCGCCAGCGGCGGCATTCTCGTCACCAGCAATGTCGGCGGCACGCCATCCATCGTCGGCGGCACGCTGCTCACCGGCATCAATGAGCTCATCATCACCCAGGACAGCGCCCAGACCTTTGAAATCAACGCCGACATCCGCGGGCCCTACGCGCTCACGAAGTCCGGTGCCGGCACCCTGCTGCTGTCCGGCAACAACTTCTTCACCGACGAGCTGGACCTCCAGGAAGGCGTGCTCCAGGTCGCGGGTGGGAACGCGATTGGCGACATCTCCATCGTCTCCCTCGCCGCGCATCGCCAGACCACGCTGGAACTGCTCGATGACGAGACCATCGGCCGGCTTTCCGGCGGCCAGCGGGCCACCAATTCTGAAAACGGCATCGTCGATGTCGGCGTTCACACGCTCACGATCAACCAGGGGGCCAATTCCACCTACGCCGGCACCTTTGCCGGCACGGGTGCGATCATCAAGGACGGGCCGAGCAACCTCCAGCTCACTGGAATCAGCACCGGCTTCACCGGCGGCATCATTGTCGAGTCCGGCACCTTCTACTTCACCACCGCCGGCCAGATCAACGCCAGCTTTGTCCAGGTGAACAAGGGCGGTGTGCTCCTCTTCGACCAAAACGGCTCCACCGGGCCTTCCTCCCATATTCTCGACACCACCAGCATCACCCTGAACTCCGCCGACGGCACTTTCAGCGGGCAATCCATCGTGCGCGGTCTCGCCATCCGCACGGACAACAACTCCACCCGTGATGAGACCGTGGGCGTCGTGAACCTGAATTCCGGCGCGAACTATGTCGGGATGGAAACCACGGTCGCCGGGGCGGATGCGGACATCATCACCAACAACATCACCCGCCTGAACAACTCCACGCTCAACGTGCGTGGCAACAACCTCGGCATCGTCAACACGCGTTCGAACCAGTTCCGCATCGGCGACGCCACCAATCAGGACGCCTTCATCGCCAGCGCCGCCAATCTCGTCGGCGGTGCCGGGGGGGATGGCAGCACGAACCTCAGCATCGTTCCCTGGGCCATCGGGGAGGAAACCGGAGCTGGAGCGCTGGCGGCCGGTCACATGGGCAACTCGCTCGTCACCTACATCCTCGGCACAGGCTTCCGCCCGCTCAATTTCGCCACCGAATACGCCACTTACGCGGCCGCCGCGGCCACGGACAACGTGCGCGAGTCCCTGAGCGCCGATCTCACCGGACTGTCGGGCGCCACGATCAATTCCCTCGTGCTCAACAACGCCGCCACGCCGCTCCTCAGCGTCTCCGGCAGCGGTGCGGGCCAGACGCTGGCCATCACCAGCGGCGCGATGCTCTTCACCGTGACTGGAGCCGCCGCGAATGACTCGCTGCAGACCAGCCTCGGTGGCTTTGACGACGGCATCGCGGTCGGCGGCACGAATGAATACGTCATTCAGGTGATCAATCCGAACTCCTCGAACAGCCTCGCCTCCGGGACGACGACTCTGGGCTCCACCACCATCACGGTGACCAGCACCACCGGTCTGATGCCCGGCATGCCGTTGTTTGGCGCGGGCATTCCTGTCGGAGCTGTCGTCACCAGTGTCACGAGCGCCACCGCCTTCGAAATGAGCCTGCCTTCCGTGCTCAGCACCTCCTCGCAGACCTTCATCTACGCGACGAACGAGAATCTCGCCGCTACCATCAGCTCTCCGCTCACTTCGACGGCCGACATCACCAAATCCGGCCGGGGCACGCTCATTCTGACGGGTGCCAACACGGCTGGCGGCGGCACCCGCAAGACCACGATCAATGAAGGCGTCCTGGAGATCACCGATCTCGACAACATCGGCGGGGACACCGGCGCCCTCGTGTTTGCCGGCGGCACATTGCGCCTCGGCTCGGGCCTCACGGACGATATTTCCCTGCGCACGATCTCTTTCCTGGCGGGTGGCGGCACCATCGACACGAACGGCGTGGATCTCGTGCTCGCAGGCTCTGTCGGCTCCGGCATCGGCGGCCTCACCAAGACTGGTGCCGGCAATCTGACGCTGAACTTGGCCGCCACCTACTCGGGTGACACCGTCATTCTCGGCGGCACGCTCACCATCGGTGCATCGAACGCGCTTGGGCTCGGTGGCGACATCACCCTCGGCGCCGGAGCCACGCTGGACGTCGGAGGCAACAGCCTCAGCGCCGGCCTCTTCACCACGGCAGGCGTGAATCCGTCCCTGCTCGGCACGGGAACCATCAATGCGTCGAGAGGCTTTGTCTTCGGCAACACCGGCGATCTTCCCGTGAGCACCCAACTCGCAGGTCCTGGCGGCTTGTTGAAGCTTCAGAACAACATTTTGACGCTCTCCGGCCTCAACACCTACTCCGGCACCACGGAGATCCGTGGGGGCACCTTGAGCATTGATTCCATCAGCGGCATTGGCGGCGGCGCCAGCGCCCTGGGAAGTGTTGCCAGCGCCGAGGACGGCATCATCCGCATGGGCTCCGGCTCCACGGCCACCACACTGCAATACACCGGCAGCGGCCACATCTCCGACCGTCTCATCGGCATGCAGGGCACGACTGGCGCGGTCACCATCGACGCCGACGGCACCGGTGTCCTCGTTCTCGGCGGCGTCCGGATCGAGAACCCCGGAAACAAGACCCTCACCCTTCGCGGTGACTCGGATCCGGCTCTCGAAAACGCCATGGGCCCCATCGTGGAGACCGCCGGTGTCCTCACCTTCACCAAAGCCGATGCCAACACCTGGGTGATGACCGCCTCCAACGCCTACTCCGGAGCCACCCGCATCGATGACGGCATCCTCCGCTTCACAGCGGACCAGAATCTCGCCGGTGCGCTGACATTCGGCACCGCGAACAGCATCACCACCGCTGGCAGAGTCGAGGCGAAGGCCGATCTCACCTTCGGCGGCCTGATCGCCCAGACCAATTCCGACACGCTCGTCAACATCCTCGACATTGACGCCTCCAGGACGGTCACCGTCACCGGCAATGTCTCGCTCGGCAGCGGCGGCGCCACCACCACCACGTTCTTCTCGGCCGTTGGAGAGGGCACCTTCAACGTGAGCAACACCACCGGCACGGGCAACACCTTCATCGTCGGTGGCTCCAACACCAACTTCGCCACGGCGGACTTCAGCGCATTGAAGACGATGAATGTCTCGCTGGACACCACCAGCGGTGTCTTGCTGGTCAGCAGCACGTCAGGCACGAACAGCACCGGCACGGGCACGCTGATTCTCGCCCAGGACACCACCATCACCGCCGGCGCTCTCACGGTGGGCGGAGGCGGCTCTTTCAATGGCAACTCAGGCCAGGTGAACAGCCTGCAACTCGGCACGTCCACGAACATCATCAACGTGGACGCGTTCAACGTCGGCACCGGTTCCCGCGACCTCGGCGCCGTGAGCTTCCTTCACGCCTCCGATGGCACGGTCGTCGTCCGTGCGGCGGATGGCGTCAGCGCCGCTGCCTTCAACATGGGCACTGGCAGCGCAACCACGACCGTGGGAGTCGGCGTGAATCAAAACAGCTTCGATGTCACCGGTCACGCTGCCGACCTGAAGTTCTCCACCGTCACCATCGGCACGCAGAACCGCAACTCCGACCTCGCCAGCGTCTTCCGCTTTGACACCGGCACGCTGGAAATCGGCACCCTCAACGCCTCCTCCAAGGGTTCCAACGGCAGCACCACCACGACGAACATCGAGATCGGCGGCGGCACCGTCACCTCGGGGGCCTGGACGCTCGCCTCCACTTCGGGTGCCGGCAATGCAGTCGCCAACGCCACCTTCACCGGCGGCACGCTCACCTTCTCCGGCAGCATCCTGCGCGGGGCGGATTCTGCGGGCGGCGGCACCGCCACGGGCACGGTGACTCTCGACGGTGCCACGCTCGACATGCAGGCCAACACCATCGGCTCCGCCACCAATGACGTCGTCTTCAATGCCATGTCGGGCACGCTGTCGAATCTCGGCGAGCTCAATGGCGGCGGCGCCTTGACCAAGGCTGGCTCCGGCACGCTCTACATGGACGGTGTCAACACCAACACCGGCGTCACCAACGTCACGGCCGGCACCCTGCAGTTCCGTAAACAGACCGCGCTCTACAACAACACGCCGGCCAGTTGGACGGACACCAACATCGTCGTCAGCAGCGGTGCCACCGCCGCTTTCAACGTCGGCGGCACGGGTGAGTTCACCGCGTCTGACATCGACGTCATCAAGGGTCTCGGCACGGCCACGGGTGGTTTTGCCGCAGGTTCCTCCATCGGTCTCGATACCACGAACGCCGCCGGAGGCACCTTCACCTATGCCAGCGCCATTGCGGACACCAATCTCGGAGCGAACAGCGTCGGCCTGAAGAAGTTGGGCGGCAACACCCTCGAACTCACCGGTGACAGCACCTACACCGGTGCCACGACCGTCTCCGGCGGCACCCTGCGGGTCGGCGATGGCTCCACGGGCTCCCTTGGCGGCGCAGGTGTCGTCACCATCAACACCGGGGCGACATTGTCGGGTTCGGGCAGCATTGCTGGAGCCACGATCATCGGCAACGGGGCCATCCTTGCCCCTGGCGTCGGCAGCACGGCCATCAGCAACCAGAAACTCACCTTCACGGCCGCTGCGACGGCTTTGGAAGTGCAGGACGGCGGCCAGATCCAGCTCGGCCTCACCTCCAGCAGCCAGATCGACGCCGGCTTTGACTGGATCACGACCGATGCGCTCACCTACCTCAACGGCCTCACCAGCAACGGTGCCAATCTGAGCGACAGCACTTACGCCGCTCACTGGAAGGACGCCGGCACCACCTACGACAGTCTCAAGCTCACCAACGGTGAATTCAATCTCGGCACCACCGCAGGCGGCACCATCAAGGTCTCCGACAACAGCGGCACCTACATCATCGGCAACATCTTCAAACTGCTCGACTGGAGCACGGTCGGTGCTGCTGATTCGCTGCTGGCAGGCTCGGGTGCCTTCACCCTCGGCGATCTCGATCTCAGCGGCATCGGTCTGGGAGCCGGACTCGCGTGGGACACCAGCGCCTTCACCAGCTACGGTGTCCTGGTCGTCGTGCCGGAGCCCTCCCGTGCCGTGTTCCTCCTCCTCGGCCTTTCCGCCCTGCTGATGCGCCGCCGTCGCTCGAAGTAGTCGAAACTTTGCTGCCTCCGGTCACCTCCGAGTTCAAAACCTCAACGTCCCACTTCCAGCAGCGTCGGCAGCTTGTTCAGCGGCGTGAATCCGGTGGCGGGTTCACTGGTGCCGCTGCTCTGCGGCTTGCTGGACTTCAAAAAGCGGAACAGGTCGCTGTCGGTGGTGAAGATCATCGTGGTGTCATCGGTGATGAGCTTCTTGTAGGCATCCATCGTCTGCTTGAACTCGAACAGCTCCACCGCCTCCGGGCTTTGATTGTAGGCCTTCGCGTAGATCTCGGTGGCCTTGGCATCGGCGCTGCCTTCCAGCTCCTGCACTTTGCGATAGGCCTCTGATTCGATGGTCGCCAGGTCGCGTTCGCGCTCGCCGTTGATCTTCGCCGCCTCACCGGCGCCTTCGGACCGGTAACGCTCCGCGATCTGCTGGCGTTCCGTGATCATGCGCTGGTAAATCGACTGGCTTACCGAAGGATCATAATCAATGCGCTTCAGTCGCACATCGAGGATCTTGATGCCCAGGTCCTTCACCTTCGGCGCTGCATTGGCAAAAATCTCCGCCTCCAGCTCGCCACGGCCTTTTGTGATCAATGGCAGCACACCGATGCGGGCCTCCGAGGTCGAAATGACTGCGTTCGCGTCAGGAGCCGGGCCATCGCGGGCCACTTTGCGGTCCTTCGTGCTGCGCACGGCCTCGATGAAGTCATGCCTGGCGATCACGATGCGCGTCTCGCTGCCGATGATGCCGTTCAGCCGCGAGATCGCACGATTCTCATCCGTGAGCTGGCGGAAAAACGCCAGCGGATCCACGATCTCCCACCGCGCGAAGGCATCCACCATCACGAAGACCTTGTTCCGCGTCGTCATCGGGGTCGCTTCGCCATCCCACTCCAGCACGCGTTTTTCGATGCGGTTCACCGTCTGGATGAACGGCGTTTTCCAGTGCAGGCCGGCTTTGGTCACCGGTTCGCCCACCGGCATGCCGAATTGCGTGATGATGACCTGTTCGGTCTCGTTCACGGTGTAGAGGCCGGAACCGAGAACAATCACCAGGGCCAGGGCGACAACGAGTGCGAGTGTGGATTTCATCGTTCAGGGTCGGTTTGGGGCTTTGAGGGGGCTGGCTGGCGCAGATTCATCAGCGGCAGGAAAGAGGAGGCCTTGTCATCCAGGATGATCTTCCCGGGCACCAATGGAAGCACCTCGCCCATCGTTTCGAGGTAGATGCGCTTCGTCGTCACGTCCGGCGCCTTTTTGTATTCCGTCAGCAGGGCGTTGAAGCGCATCGCGTCACCCTCCGCCTCGTTGATGCGCTTCGTGGCGTAACCTTCCGCCGCGCTGATCTTCTGCACCGCCTCGCCACGCGCACGCGGCACCACGCGGTTGTACTCGCCGCTGGCCTGGTTGATCGCGGATTCCTTTTCCTGCTGGGCGCTGTTCACCTCGTTGAAGCTGGCCTTCACCATCGCGGGCGGGTTCACATTGCCGAGCTGGATCAAATCAATGCGCAGGCCCATCTTCAGCCCGTCCACCAGCGTGCGAAGGCGGTCCAGCGCGGTCTTTTCCATCTCCTGGCGTCCGATGGTCAGCACCTCGTCCACCGTGCGGTCGCCCACCACCTCGCGCATGACCGCCTCGGTGAGATCGCGCAGCGTGGCCAGCGGCTCGCGGAAGTTGAACGTGTAGGCCACGGGGTCTTCCACGTGATATTGCACCTCCCACTCCACCAGCACCGCGTTCAGATCGCCGGTGACCATGTTTTTCTCACGCTGCTGCTCCTCGTAGTCGGTGTACTGGTAGAAGTTGGTCGCGCCATGCGTCGCGGTGCCGAATTCCAGCTTCTGCTGCCGCTGCACTTCGACGACGATCGCGGTGTCGATGCCCCAAGGCAGTTTGAAATGCAGTCCGGGCGGCGCGGTCCGCAGATAGCCGCCAAAACGCTGCACCACCGCCACCGAATTGGCCGGCACCTGGTAGATGCCGGAGAAAACGCCGATCAAGACGAAGATTCCGACGATGGCAGAAACGATGAGACGGGTGTTGATCCTGATCTGCGGAGCACCTGGCAGAGGCGGCGGACGAAAAGTGGCCATGCGCGAGGCTAATCCATCGCACGCACCGGGCAAGGTTTCATCCGTGCTGTTTCAGCGGGCGAGAAAATCCTCCACATACTGCTCCACGATCACCTTCAGCTCCGGCGGACGGGGAACACCGATCTCCACCGCCCGCGAGCCATCGACCTGCTGCGGCCAGTTATCCACGATGCCTTGAATCCGTGCATCGAACGCGTCCACGATCGGCCCCAGCGTGATGCCACGCTCCGCAGCGACCTCGGTGATGACTTTCTCGGCGATCTGCGGCGTCACGCGATGCGCGGGCAGCACGTAGGCGCGATCTTTGCCGAGTTTTGCCTCATCCACCTCGCTCAAAGCGATGAACGACTCGATCACGGTCCGATAACCCGTCATCGGATGCGGTTGATCGCGGCGGATCGGCAGGTTGCAGGCCTCGCCATTCAGCGGTTCACGAAACATGCCGCTGGCCCAGCTCGAAGCGGCCGCGTTCGGTTTGCCAGGCCGCACAATTACCGTCGGCAGACGCACGCTGCGGCCGTCAAAGTGGCCTTTGCGTGTGTGATCATTCACCATCATCTCACACATCGCCTTCGTCATGCCGTAGGTCGTCTGCGGTAGTTGCTTTGTGAGGTCCGACATCATCTGCGACATGTCGATCCCGCCGTAGCAGGCCACGCTGCTGGCGAAAACGACCCGCGGCCTCCCTTCCGCCGCGCGTGCGGCCTCGAACACATTCCGCCCGCCGTCCAGATTCACACGCATCGCATCGTCGAAGCGCTCCTCGCACTCGCCGCTCACCATTGAGGCGAGATGGAAGATGACATCGAACTTCGATCCCGTGGCCTCAAACACCGTCGCCCGGTCGCCAATGTCACCCTTGATCTGCCTCACACGCGCATCCGTCGGCTCACTGCGGAAAAACGCGTCCAGCAGCACCATTTCGGTGATTGTCTGGCCGTTCCACGTGCCGCGTTCGAGGAGCTTCTGCGCGAGCTGCGAGCCAAGAAAGCCGCCGCCGCCGGTGATGATGATTTTCATGTGTGAATCGGGAAGAGATTTGCCATCAGGCACGGCCTGATGTGAGTTCGCCGACATGAGCAAGCCTCTCACTGGACACAAGATCGGATTCGTCGGCCTCGGCAACATGGGCCGGGCCAATGCGCGTCATTTGCACGAAGCCGGAGCCGATGTCGTCGTCTGGAATCGCAGCGATGCGCCTGCCGAAGCCGCGGTGAAACTCGGCATGCGTCGCGCCGGCAGTTTGCCCGATCTCGCCCGTGAAATCGGCCCCGGCGTCATCTGTATCAACCTCACCATGACCGATGTCGTCGAAAACGTCGTCTTCGGCCCCGGCGGCTTGATCGAAGGCCTGCACAAAGACGCGCTGATCATCGATTTCGGCACCACCGGCGTTCCTGAGACGAAAAAATGGGCTGAGCGCGTGAACTGGGTCGATGCGCCTGTCTCCGGCGGCCAGGTCGGTGCTGAAGCCGCGACACTCACGATCATGGCCGGCGGCACCGAGGCGAATTTCCAGCGCGCGTTGCCCATTTTTCAGGTCTGCGGCAAAAACATCACCCATCTCGGCCCCAGCGGGGCAGGGCAGGTGACAAAACTCGCGAATCAACTCATCGTCGCGCAGACCATCGACGCCGTCGCCCAGGCCCTGCGCCTCGCCGAACTCTCCGGCGTCGATCCCGCCCTCGTGCGCAAGGCGCTGCTCGGTGGCTTCGCCGAAAGCCGCATCCTCGACCTCCATGGCGACCGCATGGTGCGCCGCGACTTCAAACCCGGCGGTCGTGCCACGCTCCAGCTCAAAGACGTCCGCCTCATGTGCCAGCTCGCCGATTCTGTCGGCCTCGACTCACCGACGCTGAAGAACTCGCTCGCGCAGTGGGAGAAGTTTGTGCACGAGAAAAACCTCGGCGATCTCGATCACAGCGGCTTGTTCCGGCTTTACGAGTGAGTAGAGCGAACTTCCAAGTTCGCTTTCACAAATGAATCTGGAGAGTCGTTCTACGAATGCATCACCTGGCCGCCGTCGATGTTGATCGTCTGGCCAGTGATGTTCTTCGCGTGATCGGAGGCGAGAAACGTCGCCATCGCGGCATACTCCTCAGGCATCTGCCAGCGGCCGAGGTGGGAGACCTTTTTGATCTTCTCCTTCGCCCAGTCATCGAAGCTCTGGCGCTGCGCTTCAGGCAAAAGCTTCTGTCCGGCGGCCCAGATCGACTGGTTCAGCTCCGTCTTCACCATGCCCGGTGCGAGTGCGTTCACGCGGATGTTGTGCGGGCCCAGGTCCTTGGCGGCGCATTGGGTGAAATTGATCAGCGCGGCCTTGGAGGCGCTGTAAGGCGGATCCGTTTGCGATCCCATCTGTCCGGCGACGGAGACCAGGAACAGCATCGATCCGCCGCCGCGCTCGATCAGCCGCGGCGCGAAGGCGTGGGCCACATTGACCGCACCGATGAGGTTCACCTCCAACACCCGGCCCCAGTCTGACGGCGCCAGGTTCCAAAACGGAAAGCCAAACTTCCCGGAACCGATCCCCACGCAGAAAACCAGGTGATCCACCGCTTCGAAGTCAGCGGCGAAACCCTTCACGGCCTCATAGTTCGTCACATCGCCTGCGGTGATGAAATCAGCGCTCATTTCCCGGTCGAAGCCGCGCACCGAGCATCCCTCGGCGATGAAGCCGTCCGCGATCGCCCGGCCAATGCCACGGGCGGCTCCGAACACGGCGACGGACTGGCCTGCGAGATTCAAATTCATGCCCGGGAGCATGCCGAGAGACGGAAGGAGTTCAATTCGCCATGCGCTCCCGCCTCATCGGGGCACGAAAAAGCGGCCTCCGCGTTGGCAGAGGCCGCTTCAAATTCGATGGCTGTCCTTCGATTACTTGTAGGACTTGGTGACAGCCGCCGTGGACTGCACCGGCGTGTAGGCCGTCACTTTGGAGGTGCGGTAGATGTTCTTGCTGCCCCACTGGTAGGGATCGTCAAACCAGCCGTAGTCGCCGTAGTTGTCGGTCGGCATCGGCCAGATGGCGTAACCATTGCCGAATCCGCCGCCGTGACCGCCAAAGGCGAACGGATCATCCTTCAGGTACACCTGGGAACGGTAGGTCTGGCCGTAAGCCGACTGATAGGCCGTGGAGTGGTTGTGGCTCGTGCAGGAAACCAGGGACAAGGCGGCAACAGCCGGAAGGAGCAGCAAGGCGCGGGCGAGTTTCATTGGGTATCGAGGTGTGGTTCGGGAAAAAAATTTTGGAATTTTGGGATGATGATCTGCGAACGCAAAAAAAGCAATGCGATAAAATCCTGCCCTGCCCCGGCGTGCCACTCTCATGGTCTCCCTGACCGGTTTTGAGGTGGAAGTTCCGGCTGTCCCGGCAAAGCTGCCCTCCCGCACCACCATGAAACGCATCGCCCTCGCCCTTCTCGCCACCCTCAGCCTCGCCGTTGCCGCCGGACATCCCGACACCACCGGCTGGGAGGATCTCTTCGCCACGGATCTCTCGAACACCGTCGCTCCCGGCCAATGGGCGTTCCAGGACGGCGTCCTCGTCGCGAAGGATCACGACACGCTCTGGACGAAGGACTCGTATGGCGACTTCATCCTCGATCTCGAATTCAAAGTGGAGAAGGAGGCCAACAGCGGTGTCTTCCTGCGCTGTGGCGACATCAAGAACGTCCTCTCCGCCCTCGAAATCCAGGTCCACGAATCCGCTGACGGCAGCAAATACGGCATGGTGGGCGCGATTTACGATGCCATGCCGCCCAGCAAGAGCGCAGCGAAGCCGGTGGGCGAATGGAACCACTACACCATCACCTGCAAAGGTCCGCAGGTGACTGTCGTCCTCAATGGTGAGACCATCATCGACGCCAACCTCGACAACTGGCCTGAAGTCGGCAAAAACCCGGACGGCACGCCGAACAAATTCAAGAAAGCCCTCAAGGACTTCGCCCGCAGCGGCCCCATCGGCCTTCAGGGCCTCCACGGCAAGGCGCAGGCGCCCGTGTATTATCGCAATCTGAAGATCAACGTGCTGGAGTAGCCGTCACTTCGTTGCTCCCTGCGTCCGAAACGCCTCGCTGAGCACGATGGACTCGATCAGCGTATCGGCGCGATAGTCGTGCTTCTTCAATTCACCGAGCAACTGGCGGATCAAACCTTCGTCCTGCGGTTTCAAAGCACGACCAAGGGCAAAGGCGGTGAGGCGTTGCGTGACGTTGCGGATGAATTCATCGCTGTAGTGCTGCTGGATGGCGCTTCGGAGTTCAGCGGGCCCGTTGATCTGAATACCGCCGGGCAGGGTGCCGCTCGCATCCACCGCCTTGCCCGCCTCCTTGTCACGGAAACGCCCAATCGCGTCGAAGTTCTCCAAACCAAACCCAATCGGGTCAATCTTGTCGTGGCAACTCGCGCACGACTCGTTGCGACGATGCGCGGCGAGTTCTTCGCGCAGGGTTTTGCCACGATCACCGGCCTTGTCGTCGAGCTGGCCAGCATCGGCGGGTGGTTCGGCGAGTTTGCGGCCGAGCAGGGTCTCCAGCACCCACTTGCCGCGGATGACGGGGCTGGTGCGGTTCGGTGTGGACGAGGCGGTGAGCACGGCGGCCATGCCGAGCAGGCCGGCGCGTTTGTCGTCGGTGAATTTCACGGGCTGCATGGCCGCGCCGCTGACTTCGAGGCCGTAAAGCGAGGCGAGTGAATCATTCGCGAAGGTCTCGCGGGCATCGAGCAGGCGCGTGAGACTGCCGCCGCTGCGCAGGAGGTTTTCAAAGACGAGCACGGGCTCCAGCTTCATCGCGTCGGCGAGCGCAGGCGTGAAGTCGCGGAACTTTTTCGTGTCCGGCACATGCTCGGTTCCGAGACCGGCAAAGCCTAGCCACTGGCCGAGAAAGGTGCTCGTAAAGGCCCGCGAGCGCGGATCAGCGATCATGCGCTTCACCTGCGCACGCAGCGTTGTGTCATCGCACAGCTTGCCGGCATCAGCGAGAGCACGCAGCTCATCATCCGGGAGGCTCATCCAAAGGAAATAGCTCAGGCGGCTGGCGAGTTGATGATCGTCGAGCTTTCCGGCGCGGAGTTCATCGCGGAACAAAAAGCTCGGCGACGTCAAAGCGGCCGCGAAAGCGAGTTTGAGAGCCTGCTCCGGCGATTCACCGCGCTTTTGGGCCGTTTCATAGAGCGCGAGATGCTTTTCGAGTTCACCGGCTCGCAAAGGCCTGCGGAAGGCTTTCGGCAAAAAGGCACTCAAAGCGGCCTTGGCATCGCTTTGGAAGATTTCGCGTGGTTTCGAGCCTGCGGGCGAAATCGGTCCTTCGACGCGAATCCAGTCCACACCTGGCGCACCGACTTTTTCGGCCTTCACGGCCTTTTGTGAGGCCGCGCTGCCGATCAGCGAGGCGGGATCGAACGGCAGATCGAGCACCTCAAGCGAATCGCCGACCACCTTTCGATTGCTGGCGAGCTTTTTGACGTTCGCGGCCTCGATTTGGCGATCCAGTTCGGTCACGGGCACCTGCATCGCCTTCGCGAGTTGATGCTTCACGGCCACCATGGCCTCCGTGCGTTCCGGCAGGAGGTTGTAGAAGCTGCGCAGATCACTCGGATTGCCCTCGGGCGTCACGGCGCGCAGATACTCGATGCGCATCTGCATGTTCTGAAGGTGACGGTTGAGGCTGTCGGTGAGCTTTTTGACTTCGTCGGTGGCCTTGGCGGGCAAGGGAAGCTTTGGCGCATTCGTTGCGGCAGCTTCCTTCACCAGCGGCGCGGCCTTCGGTTGATCAAAGACGGGATAACCACCTTTCGGCGCTGCTTTTCTCGCTTTGCGCACGGGAACAGGCGTCGGCGCACGCAGGCTGGTGTTGTCGATGTTCCAGGTCATCTGATGCGAACCCGCGCGGAGCAGCAGCTCGATCGTTTCCTCCTTCGATGTGTTGTCGAGACACTTCAAAAGAGCCCGTGGCTCGTTGTCGATGCGCAAACGAAGCCCTGCATCGCCACCACGGCCCACATGCTTCACCGTCAGGCGATACCAGCCGTCCGCAGGCACGATGACCTCGTCATAAAGCGTGCGTTGGCCTGCTCCGGCGAGCGAGTAGCCAGTGCCGCCGCCGGGTAGCTCCTCCGGCTTTGAGCCGCGCTCGGTCATGAGCA
Source organism: Prosthecobacter sp. (assembly GCF_014879935.1). Lineage (GTDB taxonomy): Bacteria > Verrucomicrobiota > Verrucomicrobiia > Verrucomicrobiales > Verrucomicrobiaceae > Prosthecobacter. The sequence continues at coordinate 29,631 of NZ_JACSRD010000169.1, read as the reverse complement.
TCGACTCGGTCTCGAAGTGCTTCGAATAAGGCTTCAGGCGCAGATTGAGCATGCTTTGCAGCGCGTAGTCCGCCGCATCAAAGAGCTGCTCGGCTAGCGCGGGCGAGATGAAGAGTGCGTCGCGATCATTCGTGAAGCCAGAAAGGCCCGGACCGTCGTCGAGCAGCAGCTTGCCGGGCTCGAAGTCGATGCCGAGGAGGTCGCGCAGCGTGTTGTTGTATTCGGTTTTCGTCAGCCGCGGCAGCGTGACGTGCTCGATGCCTTTTTGCGTGCTCCAATCGACCGAGTCGATGCCTTTGCGCAAAAACGCCACGATCTCCTCGCGCTCCGCGGCGCTCGGCAGCGGCTTCTTCGGCGGCATTTCTTCATCCTCGACCTGCTGCAGCATCGTCTGCCACAGCTTGAACTCCTTCACCACATTCTGCGGCGATCCGAAGTGTGTGAGATCGACATCGCCTTTCTGTTTGTCTGCGTTGTGGCAGTCGAGGCAGTATTGTTGCAGCAGCGGGCGGATGTCCGCAGCGGGAGCGGAAGCGGTGATCAGAAGGAAGGCAGCGGCAAATCTCATGGGCGGTGCTTGGCAAAGGTCTTCTGGTGGTGGCGCATGATGTCATCGCCCTTCACATCGTAGCTGCCGATGACGGTGTGCTGCACATCGGGGATCGGGAGAAACTCGTGCGCGATGCCCAACTCGGTCAGGTAGGCGGAGTAGAGCTTGTTGTGTTCGTAATTGAAGCACTTCGTGCCATCCCAGACGAGGATGCTCAGCGCGGGGCGGTCTTTTCGCTCTGCGTAAGCCTTGGCGAGATCCCACGCGTTGTAGCCGAGCGGCAGGAAGCGCAGCTTCTCACTCTCGTAACCATCATTTTCCTGAATGTGCTTCTCCGGGCCGTAGCCCGAGCCGCCGGGAGCGACGGAAAGAAACAGCTCCGGATGCTTGAACATGATGCGCGTGGTGCCACGACCACCCTGCGAGTAGCCCTCCAGCGCCCGGCCCTCGCGCGTGCCCCAGGTGCGATATGTCGCGTCGATGTGCGGCACGAGCTCCTTCACGAAGACGCTCTCGCCCATGCCCTGCGGCATCTCCGGCATGTCATACCAGCTCACCGGGCCGCCGTTCGGGAACACATAGATCGTGGGCTTGATCGTGCCTTTCTGGATCGCCGCGTCCACGTAGCTCGCGAGCCGCACGGCCTTGTTCTCCGCACCGGGCCGCCCGCCGTGCAGATGATACACCACCGGATACTTTTCCTGACCCGCCTCATACCCTGGCGGCAGGTAAATGTAGTAACCGACATCCATGCCCATCGAGGGACTCCTGAAAGTCGCGTGTTTCACCGTCGCTGGCAGCGACTTCTTCGCCCATTCGGCATTTTGCATCGGCGAAACCCACGAAAAGGGCGGCGCGGCAGGCGCTTTGGCCTTCTTGGCATCTTGGGCGGAAAGAAGGCTGGCGCAGGTGAGCAGGCAGAAAAGGGCACGGAGCATCCGTCGAGAACGAGGTTCGCCACGCCATGTTGCCGTAGATTCGATCGGGCCATCGAATCCGATGCCGTGGTGGCCAACTGACGTTACGCGAAGAGTCCATGCACCACCTCGCCATACACATCGGTGAGGCGGAAATCGCGGCCGGCGTAGCGATACGTCAGCTTCAAATGATCAATGCCGAGCAGGTGCAGGATCGTGGCGTGGAGGTCGTGCATGTGGACTTTGTCCTTCACGGCGTAGTAGCCGAAGTCGTCCGTCTCGCCATACGCGAGGCCGCCTTTCACGCCTCCACCAGCGAGCCACATAGTGAAGCCCTGCGGATTGTGATCGCGACCGTTCGCGCCCTGCACAATGGGCGTGCGGCCGAATTCACCACCCCACACGACCAGCGTGTCTTCCAGCAGGCCGCGTTGTTTCAAATCAGTGAGTAATCCGGCGATGGGGCGATCCACGGCGGCGGCGTTCTTTGTGTGACCACCGACGAGATTGGAATGCTGGTCCCACACGTTCGGCGTGTTCACCTGGATGTAGCGCACGCCCGCTTCGGCGAAGCGACGCGCGAGCAGGCACTGGCGGCCGTAGTTGTCGGTCACATCGCTGCCGATGCCGTAGAGCGCTTTGATGTGCGCCGGCTCATTTTCGATATCCATCACGCCGGGCGCCTCGTTTTGCATGCGGAAGGCCAGCTCCATGCTCTGGATCATGCCCTCCACGGGCGCATGACGCGTGCGATCGAAATGCTCGCGGTTCATCGTCTGCAACAGGTCCATTTTGCGCCGCTGACCAGCCACATCGCCTTTGGCATCGAGAAAGCGGAAGGTGGCGTCCTTGCCGAGTTTGCCACCGCGACCGACCGTGGTGCCCTGATGCGCGGCGGGCAGGAAGGCGCTGCCGTAATTGCGCGGGCCTCCATGCGTGCCGGACGGGCTGATGCTCACAAAGGCGGGCAGGTCGGCGTTTTCCGTGCCGAGACCGTAACTGATCCACGCGCCCATGGACGGACGGACGAAATTGTCCGTGCCGGTGTGGATCATGCACACGGCCTGACCGTGCGACTGGCCTTTGCTCTGCATGGAACGGATCACGCAGATGTCATCGAGACGCTTCGACACTTCCGGGAACAACTCGCTGCCCCAAAGTCCGCTTTCGCCATGCTGCGAGAACTTCCACGGCGATCCGAGCAGCTTCGCCTGGCTCGTGGACGATGGATCGAGGTTCTTCGCAGGCGCAAAGGGCAGCTTCTTGCCGTCCATCTCCTGCAGCTTCGGTTTGTAATCAAACGTGTCCACCTGCGACGGCCCGCCGTGCATGAAGAGAAAAATGACCCGCTTCGCCCGCGGCGTGTGATGCAATCCACGCGGCAAACTGGCCGCCGTGGCGATGCCGTTCATTGCGAGCGCTCCAAATCCGCAGGCGGCGGTCTGCAAGGCGTGGCGGCGGGTGATGAGTGGGGACGTGTTCATGATGGCTACTGAGCAAGGCGGCGAGCAGCTTGTTTTGGACATGAAGTCAACGAGGCCACCGGCCTGGAGATTGCAATGCCAATCCGCTCTTGCCAAATCCGCGCCGGTTCGCCAAGCTCATCCCTGCATGTCCTCGTCCATTCCCGCAAGCACCCCTGGCAAACCGTGGCAGCCACCTGCGCCGGAGGACTTGGCTCCTGAGCTGCCGCAGTATGAAATCCTCGGTCTGCTGGGCCGTGGTGGCATGGGGGCGGTGTATAAGGCGCGGCAGAAGTCGCTGAACCGGGAGGTGGCCATCAAAATCCTGCCGCCGATGGCCGAGGAGGACGGCACCATGCACTACGCGGAGCGCTTCATCGCCGAGGCGCAGGCAATGGCGCGGCTGGAGCATCAGAACATCGTGGCGGTGTATGACGCGGGCCAGACACCCGGCGGGCTGCTGTATTTTGTGATGCAGTATGTGCAGGGCACAGATGTCTCGCAGATGATCCGCAGTGCCGGGCGGCTGCCGCCGGAGCATGCGTACGCCATCACCGCGCATGTGTGCGAGGCGCTGGCCTACGCGCACAAAAACGGCATCATCCACCGGGACATCAAGCCCGCGAACATCATGGTCGATATGGAAGGCCGCGTGAAGGTGGCCGACTTCGGCCTGGCGAAGGCGGTGGATGCGCAGACGGGCTTCACGCAGAGCAACATGGCCGTGGGCACGCCGGACTTTGTGGCCCCGGAGGCGCTGATTCCCGGCATGCCAGTGGATGGACGGGCGGATTTGTACGCGGTGGGGGTGATGCTCTACCAGATGCTCACGGGAAACATTCCGCGCGGGGCGTGGCAGCCGGCCAGTGTCATGGCACCGGGCACGGACCCGCGTTTTGACCAGATCATTGTGAAGGCGATGGCGTATGACCGCGAGCAGCGGCATCACAGCGCCACGGAGCTGCGGCAGCACTTGGACAGCATCCTGATGCCCGCCGTGGCCGCGCCCGACTTGCAGCAGTATTCCAGCGCGCAGATGCCGAAGCAGGCCGCGCCGCAGGCAAGTAGGTCGGGTGTGGCGACAGCCCGCCCGGCTGCTGCGGCACCGAAACCAGACGGGCGGGCTAAAGCCACACCCGTCCTACCACCGAAATCGAGGACGCCGCTGTTCATCGGCATCGGAGCTGCCGCAGCCATCGGCATCGGTGCGTTCGTCATGTTCAGCGGAGGTAGGGCGGTTTCTCCGAAACCGCCGCCCGGCGTTGTCGGGGACAGCGCCCCAACTGCCAAGCCCCAAACTCTGGCGGGTTCGGCTACCGCTCCTGTCAAACCCAACGAGCCACCGAAAGCAGCCCCCACGCCCATCGTCGTGGCAAAAGTTCCCGAGCCAGCGAAAGCGGAGCCACCAAAACTCGCCTCCGCCGTGCCGCAGATGGAGGAAACCAAGCCCGCCGCCCCGGCCATGCCAGACCGTGCTCTGGTGAGCACGCCTGCACCAGTCCCAGCGCCTGCGAGTTCGGCTGTCCCCTCATCTCCCAGTCTCCCCATCTCATCGTCTCCGCCCTCCGCCCTCGACCAGCGCCTCGCCGGACTCGACGCCAGCTTCCAGGCCGCCGTGGAACGGGACGCCAACACCGCGTTCAAGGCCAGCATCGCCGCGTTAGATAAACTCTACCTCACCGCGCTCGATCGCGCCCTCGCCACCGCTTCCAAAGGCGGGAAGCTGGAGGAAGCCCTGGCTCTGCGGGAGGAGAAGCAGCGCATCGAGAAAGGCGAGGGCGTGCCCTCCGAGGTGGATGAAAGCACGCAGGTTCCCGGCAAGGTGCCCGACACGCTCAAGACCTTGCGAAAGACCTACCGCAGCACCTCCGCCCAGCACGAAGCCACGAAAGCCAAGGCCATGCAGCCGCTCTACGACAAGTACGACCAGGCCCTCGCCGCCGTGCAGACCGAGCTGACCCAGGCACAGAAGCTCGACGACGCCCTGCGCGTGAAGACCGTGCGCGAGCAGATCGCGGCGACGCGGGGTGGTGGTCAAGCCAACACCGCCGCCACATCAAGCGCGATCACCTCTACCTCTTCTGTCGCAGTCGTGTCGAGTTCATCCTCGGGTGACTGGCTGAGTGCCGCTCGGAAGCGTGGTGGGCCACTCAAATTATGGGGAGGAACTGAACCTGGACAAAACATCCCGGTGCCTGCCAAAGCTGCGAAATACGATGACTATGTCAGCTTGAATATGATGAACTTGATGAAGCGGGTTCTCTTCGCGACGCGACGTGACGGAAATGTAGTGGCCCTCGACTTGACAGACTTCCCCAAAATCGAAGTAGAGGAGCTTCGCGATACAATGGCGCTCAATGCCGGGGACATTGCCAGTTTCGTCGCCAAATCCGGGAAAGTTCTAAGGGCGGATGGATACGAAGTCTTTGACCCAAAGATGGTGAGGAAAGCCCTGGGTGTGGCACATTCATACAAAGGCGGTGTGGTGTTCTCTGGGGAAGGAGACTTGGAATCATTCGGGGGCTTCGACAACAAGGAGCTCGAAATGCCCCCCGCCGACCTCCTCAAAGGTCTGCGCATCGTGGCAGGAGGAGCGATTGATGGAAGTCTCGTCTTCCTCACACAGGATGGGAAGGTTGTAGGCTGGAATGGTCGTGCCAAGAAGCCACTTGAGTTCGGGAGGCTGAATAACAGCACAGTGCTGGAGATGGCAGTGTGTGATGGGTTGGGTTTCCTCACAAGTGAAGGCAAAATCCTGATGTGCGACCACAATGGGCTCTTTGGCAACGGTGGATTTGCGGCTCTCGGAACTGAGGCGCTCAAAGGCCAGTCCGGGCCCTTTGTCCGGGTTCAAGGGACCATACGTTTTGGAGCGGTACAGCACGAGGATGGAAGCTGGTTAGGATGGGGCGAAGCGGCAACCCTGAACGATAAAGTGAAGTCTCTGGGTTCCGTGCTGGATCTCGATGGGGCCTACCAAATCGAAGCAAACTCGAAACAAGTTCAGTCCATGACGCTCGCATGGATCGAACTCCCCTCAGGAGCCAAACCAGGTGCCGCAACAAAGCCCGCCCCTCCGACGCCCACGCCGCCGGTCGCTCCGGCTTCCGGCTCTACCCTCGCCGCCACCAAGGACAAACCCTTCACCAACAGCCTCGGCATGAAGTTCGTCCCTGTGCCCGGCACGGACGTCCTCATGTGCATCCACGAGACAAGAAAGATAGATTACGCCGCGTTTGCGATGGCAAACACCAACGTGAAAAGTGATTGGAAAAGCCCGAACGAAAACGGACTCCCGGTGAGCGATGCCGATGACCATCCCGTTGTCATGGTGGACTGGAACAGCGCTGTGGCATTCTGCACCTGGTTGAGCCTGAAAGAAGGCATTACTTATCGTTTAGCAACGGATCGGGAATGGAGTTATGCCGTGGGTATTGGACAGGATGAGGACAAAGCAGCCCGGTCAAAGGGATCAGATCGGCCACCGAGGCAACTCTATCCATGGGGAGACAAATGGCCGCCGCCCAAGAACTCGGGCAACTATGCCGACAGCTCCTTGAAGCAGAAGATGTCAATCAATTCCGTGATTCAAGACTATGACGATGGCTATGCGGCGACCGCGCCAGTGATGCGTTTTAAGGAGAACCAACTGGGCCTTTACGATCTCGGAGGAAATGTCTGGGAGTGGTGTCTCGACAGCCAGGATCCGGCCAAGGCAAAGCTCAATCTGCGAGGCTGTTCCTGGAAGGACGCCGGCAATCTACACTCGGCCACTCGCCGCTTGGAAGCCCCCGATTTCAAGCATGTGCATGTAGGCTTCCGCGTCGTTCTGGACACCCGCGCTCCCGCCAGCCCGAACGGAGCCGCCACCAAGCCCGTCACTCCGACGCCTGCCCCGGCACCCGCACCGGCCACCGCCGCCAAGAGCGACTTCACCAACAGCCTCGGCATGAAGTTCGTCAAAGTCCCCGGCACCAAGGTGCTCTTCTGCATCCACGAGACGCGGAAGGGCGACTACGCGAAGTATGCGGCGGAGACGCCGGGGGTGGATGACAAGTGGAAGAAAGCTGAGTTTGGCAATCCACCGACAGTCCCTGGAGACGATCACCCAGTGGTGATGGTGAACTGGGAAGAAGCGAATCATTTCTGCGCATGGCTGAGCACAAAGGAAGGCAGAAGATTTCGCCTGCCCACGGACAATGAGTGGAGTTTTGCAGTGGGCATTGGACGCGATGAGAAAAATAAAGCGACACCGCAGGATTTGAACTCGAAAGTAATGGAAGAGTGGCCGTGGGGGAAGAAGTGGCCGCCCCCACAAGCAGTGGGAAACTATTCTGATTCAGCACGCAGCGCGAAAGAACCCGGCGCACTTGTCATTCCAAACTACACTGACGGCCACGCCTATACGGCACCTGTGATGTCTTTCAGCCCTAACCGTCTGGGCATTTATGACTTGGGCGGCAACGTGCAGGAATGGTGCGGCGATTGGTTCAATGACGCCAAGATAGATCGCGTGGTTCGAGGCGGGGCATGGGATCAAGTTTTGCGCGCCGCAACATGGTCATCGCATCGCTTCCATCCGCAAGACGGCATAAGCACCCCCGTCACACGCGACAACCGATTCGGCTTCCGCATCGTCCTGGAGACCAACGAGTAGCGGTTCTCTTGAGTGCGGAAGCTTGCCCTGACTTCTCTGCATCTGTTACAGCGATCTTTTCTCCCTTGAGCCGCTTCGCTACTGCTCCAGCGCTGCCTGTGCGCCTGGCCTAAGCTCATTCCAGAAACAAAAACTCCGTGGAGGCGAGCAGTACATGGGCGAGGTCGGCGAGGGCTTTTTCGCGATCATCGTTGGCGGTGTTGATGAAATCATTCGCACGCTTGGCAGCGGTAGCACTCGGTCCACGTCCGAGGATGGCTTCATGCAGCCAGGTCACGGGGTCGGCTTGCGCGTAGGCTTGTTGAGCGAGTGTGGCTCCCTGTTTTTGCAGGAAGGGGCTGTTGAGCAAATAGAGTGCCTGCGTCGGCACGGTGGTCAGCGGACGATCACCGGCGGTCATTTCGGGATTCGCGGCGTCGAAGATTTCAAGATCGGGCGCGAGGTTGTTGCGGGCGATGGGCAGATAGACGCTGCGATGGGTGAAGCCGTCGAGCTTCATCAAATCATCGAGATCTTCGCCGTAAGTGAGCGCTGTGGCCTTTGCTTGCTCGCTTTTCAGCTCGCCAGTGAGTTGAAGCAGGCTGTCGCGGATTTCTTCGGCAGTCAGGCGGCGATACGAATGACGCGCGAAAAGTTTGTTTTCAGGATCGGCGCTCACGCGTTGCGATTTGCCCTCGGCGGCGAGTTGATAGGTGCGGCTAAGCACCATCTCGCGGATCAGTGCTTTGATCGATCCGCCGCTGGCGCGGAATTTCGCGGCGAGGTGATCGAGCAGCGCGGGATGCGTGGGTTTTTCGCCCTGCACGCCGAAGTTATCGACCGTGCTGACGATGCCGCGGCCAAAAAGCTGCGCCCACAGGCGGTTCACGATCACGCGGTCGAGCAGCGCGTTGTCCTTGCTCGTGAGCCAGTTCGCGAGTTGCAGACGGCCGCTTGATCCGGCGGGAATTTTCGGCGCGGGGCCTTTGTGGAGCACGCTGAGGAAATTGCGCGGCACCTTGGGGCCGAGCTGCGTCACCTCGCCGCGCACGCGCAGATTCACATCGCCCGAGTCGGCGAAATCACGCGGCGTCATCGCCAGCTCGGCATCCTTGAGCGCGTCGATCTGCTTCGTCAGTTCCTTCGTGAGCGAGGCGCTGTCCATCATCAGCAGCGGATCGCCAGTGGTGCTGCCGTTTGCCATCGCGAGCGCCATGGATTCTCGCTCGATGTCCTTTTCGGAGATGAACTGCACCGCATCGACGATGACGTGATCCTTCGTGCCCTGCGTGCCGATGATCACGTTGACGCGCCCGCCTTTTTCGAAGTGGAAACGCCCGATCGGCTCAAACAGGCCGCCGATGCTCGGTTTCTTGGTTTGATCAAAGATGATCTCATGCACGCCATCGAAGGCTTCGACGGCGATGGGCACGCGCTTGTCGCAGTTACCCTTCGCCGGATAGGCGAGGCGCACCTCGTAAACGCCAGTCTCCGGCAAAGCCCCGCGAAACACGGCCTTCTTGATGCCCTGGCCCTGCTTGTCGTTGCGGATGTAGAAGTCGCCGAAACGGTTCTTGGACAGGTTTGACTGCTTCCAATCGCCAATCAGCTCCGCGGCGGATTCGTCGTAGATCACCCCCGCGAGCGGCAGCTTGTTGAGCGTCTTTTTGCCGCCGACGGTCTCCATGAAATCGCGCTCCACTTTGAGCCGCATGGCGAGCTCGAGCCGCGCGATACGCGTTTTCAGCTCGGCGTAAGCGGGCCCGGGCTGCGGCAGCGCCTGCTCCACCCAGCTCGCGACGTTCACGCAGCCGTTCCGCGTGCCCATGACGATCTCCGTGCTGCGCATGAAGCCGGCGAGCGCGTAGTAGCCGCGCTGCGAGACGGGATCGAACTTGTGGTCGTGGCAGCGTGCGCAGCCGAGCGACAGGCCGAGCATGGATTTGCCGATGGTGTCGAGCTGCTCGTCCACCGTGTCGAGATGGAGCTTCTCCTTGTCGCGCTCCGTGAGCATTTTCGGTCCCAGCGCGAGGAAAGTCGGCGCGATCATGCGCTCACGTCGCTGCGCGTCGTTTTTCGACGGCATCAGGTCGCCGGCGATCTGCTCGCGAATGAAGTCGTAGTAGGATTTGTCGCGGTTGAAGGCGTCGATGACGTAGTTCCGGTAACGCCAGGCCTGGAAGAAGGTGTAGTTCCGATCTCCGCCGTTCGAGTCGGCATAGCGTGCGAGATCCAGCCAATGCCGGCCCCATTTTTCGCCGAAGGCGGGGCTTTGCAGCAAACGCTCCACATAGTCAGTCACGTCACTGAGGCCACTCTGGTCAGGCGGAAGCCCCGTGAGATCGTAGCTGAGGCGGCGCTTCAACGTGCGCAGATCGGCATCGGCGGCCGGTTGGAGGCCCTTCGCCTCGATCTCGGCCAAAATGAAGGCGTCGATGTCATTGCGCGGCCACGCTTTGTCTTTCACGGCGGGAATCGCAGCCTTCTGAAGCGGACGATAAGCCCAGCCTTGGCGTGCGGATTCGATGTCGATGCTTTTGGCCGGTTTCGCGGTGGCCAGCCCCTCTGTGCGCGGATCAGGCGCGCCCATTTGGATCCACTGCTCCAGCGTCGCGATGTCCTCCGGCGGCAATTTCGACTTCGGCGGCATCTGCAGGTCTTCATCCTCGTAGCGCACGCTGTGGAGGAGAAGGCTCTTCGCGGGCTGGCCGGGCACGAGCGCGGGCCCGGCGTCGCCGCCCTTCTGCCAGCCCTCTTTGCGATCCAGCAGCAGCCCGCCCTTCACCTTTCCCTCCTGCGAGTGGCATTCGTAGCAATGCTTCACCAGCAGCGGCCGCACCTTGCTCTCAAAGAACGCCACGCCATCCGCCGCCGAGGCGGATGCGGAGAGCAGAAGAGCGATGGGCAGAAGGCGACGCACGGGTTGGAAAGGCAGGATCGGAGGAGTGTTGGACAAGAAAAGATCGAGTCGGCGGCCCGGTTCTTTCCGGGGCATCCGAACGGTTTCCGTCGCCAATCAAGGCTGTTTCACCGGCACAACTTTGGACTGCAGGTGCTGGAGGGCGTCCTGGATGCCTTTGCCGACGAGGCCCGCGAAGCTGACGGAGGAAACGTCGGCCGGGATGTCGAAGGTGACCTCCTTGAGGCCTTCGCCGCTGGCTTTGACCTCAATGCGGTGGATGCGGACGTTTTTGCCGTTCTTCAGTGTCACTTGGACGGGTTTTTCGCCCAGCTCGGCCGGGAAGTGGTGATGGAGCTTCACGACGGCTTTCTGTCCTGCGATGACGGCCTTTGGGATCTCCAGTTCGATGAGCGCTTTTTGCTCGCCAGCCGTTTTCATGGCGTTGTTGGCGGCTTTGCGGTCCTTGCGGTTCGTTTGCCCTGCTTCCAGCTTCTTCATGAAGGTCTCACGAAACGCCGCGTCATCGCGTTTACGGAAGACTTCGAGCAGCGGGTCGTTCGTTTTGACCATCCAGTCCTCCAGCGCCTTTTCGAGCATGGCCACCTGCGCGGCGTTCTCTGGCTTGGCGATGAGATTGGTCAGCGCATCGGGATCGTAACGCACTTCATAAGCCTCTTCGGGCACTCGATGATCGAAGAGATCGATGCGGGCGGCGATCTGCGCGTTCGTTTTCGCCAGCACACGCATCTGGCGGCAGGTGGACGTGCCGGCGGTGGCTCCGCTCATCACGCGCGTGCCGTTGGACCAAGGGCTGAAGACGTACAGCCAGTCCTTGGTCTGCACGGCACGCATCGGTGTGTTCTGGCCGCCGGCGTTCTCGTTGTGCTCCTTGAAGACCATCGTGCGGCCCGGCTGTTTTTCGCCTTTGAGCACGGCGGCGAAGGATTTGCCGTCGAAACCGCCCGGCTGTGTGACTTGCAGCATGTCGAGCATGGTGGGCAGCAGATCGACCGTGGAGATCATGTGCTCGTCATCGACGGCGCCGGCCTTGGTGATGCCTGGCCAGCGGATCATGAGGGGCGTGCGGCTGCTGTGGTGGTAGAGCTGGGTTTTGGCAAAGGGCAGCGGCATGCCGTGATCGGAGAGGAAGACGATGACCGTGTGGTCCTCCTGCCCGGAGGTTTTCAGCGACTCAAGAATCGCGCCCACGGCGTCATCGGCACGGCGGACGCTGCTGTAGTAGTGAGCGAGTTCTTTGCGAATGACGGGATCGTCGTGCAGGAAGCCGGGAATGGGCACTTCCTCGGGTGTGAAGACTTTGCTAGGGACGTTGTCGTCCGGAATGGTCTGCCCCTTGTTTCCCTCGGCGTAGAAGGGCTTGTGCGGATCGGCGATGTTCAGCAGCAGGCAGAAGGGCTTTCCGGCCTGTTTCGCTGCCTCGATGCCCCGGGTGGCCGCCGCACCCCAGGAAGCGGCGTTTTTCACGTCGTCGCGTTTTTCACCGAGCACGAGGTCCCACGGAAAGGGCGAGTAGGGCGTGGAATGCTCCACTTTGTGCCGGATGCCGGTGAAATAGCCCGCTTCCTTCACCAGGTCGCCGAGCACGGGATAGTCCTTCTCCTGCTTCTCCATGGCACGGAAGCCCTCGATGCGGTTGTTGTGCGGGTATTTGCCGCTCCACATCACGTTGCGCGAGGGCATGCAGTTGCCGACGACGACATGCGCGTGGTTGAAGCGCAACGACTGCGCTGCGAGGCGGTCCATGTTCGGGGTCGTGCCCTTCAGCCTGCAGCCGTAAACACCGACGGAGTCGCAGCTCATGTCATCGGTGGTGATGATGAGGAGATTTAGCTTCCCATCCTTCGCTGAAGCCACTGAGGGCAAGGCTGCGAAGAGCGGAGGGCAAAGGGCGAAGAGGAAGAACAGGACGCGCGTCATGGCCGTGCTGAAACGATGCCCCTGTGGCCGGATTTCAGGGAAGAATCGCGAAGGTGCGGGCGGCAGAATCCGACGCGGCCCAAAAACGCCTTCCTGAAAGCCTGGAGACGCTTGCGGTGGCGGGTCATGTTGCTCTGTTTGACCGAGGCTTGCGGGATTCCACCCCGCAGGCACGGATTCTCAGCCAATCATGAAACCATTCATCCTTCTCATGTGCCTGTGCGCGATGTCCTTCCTGTGGGCGGCGGGTTCGAGCTCGTCCCAGTCGTCCTTCGGGGGAGATGGCTCCTCCGCCGCCCCGGTGGACCCGAACCCGAAACTGCTGCGCATCACGGCCACTGTGGACGGCAGCGGACGCTTGGCGTTCACATTGGAAGGCGGCCGCTATCATCGGAAATACTGGGATCCGCCGTCAGACATGACGATCGACGGAGTCCCATGGACGGACTTGTCCAAACCACCGCCGGGATGGGAGGCCCTTACGGAAGGACTCGATCTGACGCGGGCGCGGATCGTGAAACGCGAAGGTCGTGATTTGATCGCGTTGGAGCTGACGGATCAGGGATTCGACCTTTATCTTTGCGACACACCCAACGGAGCCGCTGCCTACGAAGTGACCGTTGCCATTCCGCACCGGTTGTGATGGTTACTTCACGACCTTCGCGGTTGTGCTCACCATCGCATCGCGATCGTCGGTGATGGTGATGAACCAGGTATTCGCGTTTGCGGGTGGCTTTGGCGCGAACACGCGACTGGTTTGTCGGATGAGCTCACCGGAGACCAAGGATTTGGTCGAAAATTTTGCCGCTACGGTTTTCCATTCGCGTTTCGAGCGCAGGCCGGTGTCGGTGGTGTAATTCAGCTCGGCTTTTTTCAAGCCAGTTGCGGATTCGCAGGTGACCTCGACTTGATCGCCTTTCATGACGGGCGTGCCGGGAGTCGGCAGCGGCTTCCCACCACGGCATTTGGAATCGATGAAGATCCCGATCTCCTGCGGCGCCCAGCCTGGGGGATGGCCGTGGGGCATCTTCACCTGGATGCGGATGTTTTTCTCGCCGGGGACGGCGTTGTAGCTCTTCATGTAGCTATCGAGGACGTAATGGACGTCGTTGGTGCCGTTGACGAACAGGATCGGCACGCGGCAGCGTGGCAGCAGGCTGCCGGGATCGTATTCCTTCACCCACAAGGCGCGATGCTCGGCGTCCAGCTTGTCGATGCTGGGCTTTTGCACGGATTCGCCTTCATGGAGGAAGCCGCAGCCGTAAACCGGCACGGCGGCCTTGAAGCGATCATCGAGCGAGGCGACGAGGCAGGTCGTGTAACCACCCCAACTGATGCCAGTGACGGCGGTGTGCTCCGCATCGACCTCCGGGAAACTGCGCAGTAGCGAATGCGCGCGCATCACGCTCGCCGCGGCATGGAAAGGCCAGTCGTCGCTGGTGTCAGGGGTGAGGATGCAGTCGAACTTTTCGACATGTCCGTGCGGCGGGCCGCCGTTCGGCAGGCGTGTGCGTTCGCCACGATGACCGTTGCCGATTGCCATGCCGGTCTTCGGATCGAACTCGGGATCGGGCGGACGTGAGCCGTTCAAATCCATCGCGATGGCTGCGTAGCCGCGTTTTGCCCAGAGATGCACCCAATCCGCGAAGGCGGTGCCGCCGCCGCCGTGAATGAGCACCACGCCGGGGAACTTGGTGCCCGCCTTGGCCTCGCCAATCGTGATGGGTGACGCATAAAACGCGAAGACATCCGTGTCGTGGCCTTGATACTTCTCCCCGGCGTAGGTGAGCGAATGAATCGGCTGGTCCTGACGCACCCACTTCATCGCAGGCACGTTTTTCTTCAACGCATCGAGATCCCAGGGGCCGACGGATTCAGCGAAGAGGGAAGGGCAGAGAGAGAGGAGACTGGCGACAATGAAAAACCTCATGGCGGGCATGTAACGCCGCCATGAGGTCGAATCCGAGCCGAAATTCGTGGGACCGTTATTTTTTGGGACGGCCGAGCACGTCGTCCTTCGTCGTCAGGGCGATGGCGACGACCTGGTCGATGAGTTCCTGTTTCACTTTGAAGTCCTTCAAGGTGCCGACCAGGTTCTCTGCGATGGCATTGAAGTGCTCCTCGGTCAGGCCCATGCCGTCGTGCGCCTTGCGCATGTCCTTGCCGGTCCAGGGAAGCGGACCGCCGAACGCGAAGGAGAGGAATTCCTTCTGCTTCCGGCGCTGCTTGTCCATGCTCACGTCGGCAAAGAAATCCTTCACGCGGTTGTCGGCCAGCACCTTGACGTAGAAGGCGTCCACCACGGCGTCAATGGCCGCCTTGCCGCCGAGTTTTTGATACAGGCTGTCTTCGCGGGCCTTGAGCCATTTGGTTTTGCAGGCTTCCTTCGCAAAGGCCCACTTCAATCCTTCATAGTCGGCCGTGATGGCAGGATCGACCGGCTTTCCCGTGACAGGGCAAACGCTGTTGGGGGCGGATTCAGTGGCGACGGAGGCCGGATCGGCGGCGAGCGCGGCGTTCACGAGGAGCGTCATCACGGCTGTGATGGTGGCGATGGAGGAGAGGATCAATTTCATGGTTGAGACCTCTACATAAGTTGCATCAGCGATGCATCAATGCACCGATCTTGCGAGCTGCTGTGCCGTCGTTGCGCGGCCAATCGGTGCGCAGTGGCCGACAGGAAGCGTGCAATGACAAGTGTCCGCATTGTTGCATCGTGGGTGCATGTTTGAACCCAAACCTGACATCCAAGGCCGCGCCGAGATCGAGACGCTGGTGAACGCCTTTTACGAACGTGTGCGTGGCGACGAGCTGCTCGGCTTCATCTTCGACCGTGTCGCGCAGACCAACTGGACCACGCATCTGCCGAAGATGTATGCCTTCTGGGAGACGGTGCTCTTCCGCAGCGGCGGCTACACAGGCAATCCGCTGGCCGCGCATGCGAAGCTGGTGCCGCAGACGGCGATGGGGCGCGAGCAATTCGACCGCTGGCTGATGCTGTTTCGAGCGACGGTGGATGATCTGTTTGCTGGCGAGCATGCCGAGCACATCAAGAACTGCGCCGCTGACATGGCGAACGTGATTCACGCCCGCATCAACCAGGTGGCTGATCCGCGATTTGATCCCGCCAGTCTCACGCCCGAACAGCGGGAGCGCTATGCGCGTTACAAAGCCTCCGCCGCATGAGCTTTCCCGCCTGCAAACACAAGAAGCACAAAGCCAGAGGCCCGCGCAAAACCGGGCTGTGCTGGCTGGCGTCGGAGCCCTATCGCGTGTTCTTCGCCAGCGGAGCGGTCTGGAGCCTCATCGGCGTGTCGTTGTGGCCGTTGTTTTATGCCCAGAAGCTTGGCTTCTACCCGAATTTCGTCCACGCACGCCTGATGATCGAGGCGTTCGGCGGTGCGTTTGTCGTCGGCTTCCTCGGAACGGCCGGCCCGCGCATGGCGACGGCACCGAAACTCACACCACTGGAGTTGTTCTGGCTCTTGGCACTCCATCTGGGCTGCGGTGTCAGTCATCTCACGCTGCATCTCGCGTGGGGAGATGCGTTCTTCATCGCGCTGCTGGTGTCGTTGATGCTCAGCCTGATCATCCGCATCGTTCGTTTCCGCAAGGAGGCGCCGCCGCCGCAGATGCTGCTCGCGCTCACCGGAATGGCCTGCGGAGTGGCGGGAGCTCTGCTGCAATCGGCGGTGACGACGCCCGAACGCCTGCGGCTGGCGAATCTGCTGCTCTACCAGGGGCTGCTGCTGCCGCCGGTGCTTGGGATCGGCTCCTTTGTGTTTCCGCGCATGCTCGGGGGTGACTTTGGCGATCCAAGAACCGCTGCGCAGAGCAGGGCGAAGCTCATTCGCGCCATCGCCGCCGCCATGTTGTTGGTGGGCAGTTTTTTCCTCGAAGCCTCCGGTCAAGTCATCGCGGGTTATGCGCTACGTTCGCTCGTGGCGCTGGCTTATCTGCTCATCGAGGTGCGTTGGAGGCCACAGCAGGCCGGATCGCTGACCACGGGGCTGTTCTGGGCGCTCGGCACCGGATTTTCCGGCCTGGTGCTCGCAGGGTTCTTTTACCCGCAGCACATCAGTAT
This sequence comes from Prosthecobacter sp., assembly GCF_014879935.1. Taxonomy (GTDB): domain Bacteria; phylum Verrucomicrobiota; class Verrucomicrobiia; order Verrucomicrobiales; family Verrucomicrobiaceae; genus Prosthecobacter. Next base: position 13,141 of record NZ_JACSRD010000169.1, on the reverse strand, counting down.
CGAGCATCTGCTCTACATTGGCGGATTTGGGATGCTGATGCTGATCGTGGGCTCGCGCGTGCTGTTTGGGCACAGCGGCGACCTGGACGGCTTCTTCGTGAGATCGAAGTGGGTGCGGTTTCTCGTCTTCCTCGGCATCCTGGCCGCTCTGACGCGTGCCACGCCCGCGTGGGTGCCATCGACGACCCTTTCCCATCACATCTACGCGGCGTGGACCTGGGGTCTGCTGTCGCTTCTGTGGCTGCTGTGGCACCGAAAACGGTTTGTGAAGCGGGATGAGGAGCCTTGAGACGCTCCGTCCAGAAACGAACAATGGCCGGGGCTTCGAGACCCCGGCCATCGCGTTGATTTGAATCCGACCGGGAAAGCGCCGGATTACTTCAGCTCGGCGGTGACGACCTTCTTGCCTTCAATCTTGAGGCCTTCGACCTTGCTGAATTTCGAAGCGGCGTCGGCCATGCTCAGGCCGTTGTCGCCAGTCTCCATGATCTCCGCAAAGGCTTCCGCATTGTCCATGAGCTTGTCGAACTGGATGTCCAGGTAGCTGATCGTGCCATCGTTCGCGTGAGTGGCGTCGGTGCTGCCGATGCCGCCCGCGCCCTTCACTTCCACGGAGAGGCGCATGCCGGCGAACATCGGGCGCATCATCGCCATCTGGGCCTTCATCTGCGCGATTTCAGCGGCGCCCTTCTTTGGCTTGTTGGGATCGGCCTCCTTCCTCTTGTCGGCCTCCGGATTGGTGATCGTCAGCGTGGAGCCGCTCAGGGCGAAGGTCATCGGCTCGGTCTTGGAGGGCTTGCCCTCCTGCTCCGGCTCGAAGGGCACGTACTTCAGCTTCGAAATGTCCGCGACGGCGAAAACGACCTTCGTTCCAGTCTTGCCATCGGGGGATTTGACCTCTTCGAGAGATTTCAGAGTCACGCCCTCGCCGAGCTTCTTCGCACGTGCCTCGGCCTTCTCCTTGTCCATCACCAGACCCTTGAGCTGGTCGGCCTGACCACCGCCTGCGGCAGCCATGGCGGCGAGCTGGGCGCTGAGCAGCATCGATTCTTCGATGGTGGCGGTGCCATCCTTGTTCGCGATGACGGTGGATTTGATTTCAAGGCAGGAGGTCAGCGCAAAGGAGGCCGCTGCGAGGAGCAAAAGATGGAGTTTTTTCATGAGGGCCGGAGCTTAAGGTGGCCCTGCCGCCACAAACAAGGAGAAAGCTGTCTTAAAAGTGCAACGGAGCACGCAGGATCGGGGAACTGACGATGGCGCTTGCCAAACGGCTCCAGTTCTGAAACAAATCGGGCCATGGACTCGCATGAAGTCATCAGCAAGGCCGTCGAACGCACCAGCTTCAAAGAAGTGGCCGCGCAGATGGGTGTCTCACTCTCGCTCGCCTACAAGTGGTCGCAGCCGGACGAACTGCAGGGCAGCGGCACCGCGAATCCCCTGGATCGCGTGCGGCAGCTCTTCGAGATCACGCGTGATCCGCAGCTCATCCAGTGGCTCTGCCACAAGGCGAATGGCGTTTTCGTGCAGAACCCCGTCGGCGGCGGTCCGCGTGGCATGGAGCTGATGCCCGCCACGCAGGAGATCGTGCAGCAGTTCGCCGATCTGCTCACCGCCATCAGCAAATCCGCCGCGGACAACCGCATCACGGCGGATGAGGCCGAGCACATTCGCAAGGTGTGGGACGAACTGAAACGCTTCACCGAAGGCTTCGTGCGCCTGTGCGAAAAGGGTGACTTTGCCCACCTCGCCGAAGAGATCCGCACTCACCAGCCGAGGAAATAGCCGCCGATGTCAGCCTCCGGCCCGCTGCTCATCCGCCACGAAGGCCACACGCCGCGTGAGCGCAGCACCTGCGGCTGGCGCGACCGTCTAATCAGCCGCGAGGATGCCGAATCGAACCCCGCCGCCTGGGCACACGCCGTGGACATCGATGGTGCGAAGCTGCACTACCACAAGCGCTCCACGGAGCTCTACTACGTTCTCGAAGGTGGCGGCTCCGTCATGCTCGACGGCGTCGAACAACCCGTGAGCAAAGGCTCCCTCGTCCACATCCCGCCCGGCGTCGTCCACGGCGCTCGAGGGAAAATGCGCGTCCTCGTCGTCGGCATCCCGGACATCGCGGAGGATGACTATTTTGAGGTGGAACTGGCCTGATCAGCGAACGGCGTGACCAATCAAAGGTTTCCTGTCAAGCGCACGGCCTGCATATAGGCAGGTCTGCCCATGTCTAAACGAACACTTCATGGATAAATAACGATTCACCCGGGATTCGGCCTGTGGAATTTGCTTGCCTCGTTCAGGGTAAATTCAGTAAACAGGCGCGGAAATTAGTTTCACGATCTCACCGCCATGAACCATTTTCGCTCCTGGTCCCGCCGTGCTTGGGTTTTGCATGGTTATCTGATCGCCACTCTCGCCCTGGTGCCGCTTCAGCCCGTCAACTCGACTTGGACGGACGGGGATGCCGATGGCAGTAACGAGACCTGGACGACCTCCGAAGGAGTCAGCTATTCGCTGTCGCAGCTCGATGCCATCGACATCGATGTTGATCACGACGGGGCTTACAATGAGGAAGAACTCGCAGCAGGCTCCGACCCGTTCCTGTATGACACCGATGACGACGGGTTGAATGATGGTGACGAGATTCATCTGGCCAATCAGCAGAACGGTCACGGTTATTCGCTGACGAACTGGGACAGCAACGGGGATGGCGTCAGCGACCACGATGACTTCTACGGCTGCTTCAGCGTGACTTACCCGAATGGTGAGCTGCCGGGATTCAGCGGAGCAAAGTACTTCGACTACGATGGAGACGGCATCAAAAATCCTTTAGACCTCTATCCTGCCGATCCCCTCAACAATGATGCCGACGGCGATGGCATCGATGACAGCACCGATCCCGCCCCCGGTGATCCTTACAACACCAGCTCAGCGAATGGACAGCAGTGGGGCAGCAGCGCCCTGGGTGATGACGACTACGATTCGATCCTCAATTTCTATGACGCCTGGCCCTCCGACAGCGCCAACGGCAACAACGATTCCGATGGCGATGGTTATGACAACGGCTCCGATCCATTTCCATCCGACTACTCCAACTTCAGCTCCGCCAATGCCATCTACTGGTATGGCGACCTCTTCGGAGACAGCGACAGTGATGGCGTGCCGAACTACAACGATTCGTGGCCATACGACTCCAGTAACGGGTCAAGCAACACGTCCAACGATGACGATGGCGACGGCATCACCAACGACCTCGACCCAGCACCTTCCGACTACGACAACAACAGCCCCCACAACAACACGGCATGGTCCTGGTATCCCCTGGAAGATGCGGACAACGACGGACAGAGCAACTTTTACGACCTGTTTCCTTACGACCAATATGACAACCAGCCCGACTTTGACGGCGACGGCTGGCCCAATGAAAGCGATCCTTTCCCGCGCGACAATTCGAACTACAGCGAGGTGAACTCCACCGCCTGGCAAACGGCCTTGTTCGAAGATCCGGACGGCGACGGTGTTCCGAACTGGCAGGACCCGTACCCCTCGGACTTTTACAACGGTGACGCCGATTACGATGACGACGGCATCGTCAATGAGAGCGATCCATTCCCGGCCGACGGAGCCAACTACAGTGAGGTCAATCAGACCAGTTGGGGGGGCAGCGTTCTCGGTGACGATGACATAGACGGCATTCTAAACTGGCAGGACCCGACCCCCTCTGGAGACGGCCCTTCCACCTCAGATTCCGATGGGGACATGATAGATGACAGCATCGATCCGGCCCCCTCCGACCAAAACAACTACAGCACCCACAACTGGCAGTCTTGGTACACCGACGTGTTTGGGGATGAGGATGGTGACGGCACTTTGAACTTCTGGGACCAATGGATCGGTGACCCCTACAATGGATACCCGCCGACCTACGACACGGATGGGGACGGTTTTTCAGATGACGTGGATCCTGCCTCGGGAGATTTCTCGAACTACAGCTCCTACAACTACACTTCCTGGTACTCGGATGCGCTGAACGACGCGGACAACGATGGCACCGCTAACTTCTTCGACTACCAGCCCTACGGCGACTCGAATGTGGACTCCGATGGCGACGGTCTCTACGACAGCAATGATCCGGCCCCAAACGACTACACGAACCACAGCTACGTCAACAACACCTGGTGGTACTCGAACGCTCTCGGCGACGATGATTCGGATACCATCATCAACTTCGAAGATCCCTATCCGTCTGGACCGCCGCCTCCTCCCGATTCGGACGGTGATGGCCTGGATGTGAATGCGGAACAGTACTGGGGAACCAGCGACAACGCTGTCGATAGCGACGGCGACGGCCTCAACGATGACGAGGAGGTGAACTGCTTTGGCACACACCCAGCCAATGCCTATTCGCGTAGCCAGTATCTGGGATGGGGAGATCGTTATACGGACTGGGAACTGGTTGATCTCACCGACAGCGACGGGGATGAAATTCCCAGCCGCATCGAACAGCACTATGGACTCAATCCAAACTGGGCAGGTGATGCATTGCTGGACCGTGACAATGATGGTACGAACAATATCAGCCAGTATCAGGCAGGCATGGCGCTGGATCTTCACCTCGACGCCTATGACTCCGACGGCGACGGCATGACGGACGTGTTCGAGGATGCGTATTCCCAGGTCTTGTCCAGGAACAATCCAGGGGATGCCGTGCTGGATGCGGACGGTGACGGCGTCCTAAACTATGAGGAGCATGCGTTGCTGATCTCGCCGATGAACATGGACACAATTCAACTGGGCGGGCTGAAGGACCTCCAGTGGTTGATGCTCAGCGTGCGTTACGCCATCGGAACCACCCCTCCTGAGACGGACGCGGATGGCAACGGCACCCCGGACTGGGCTGACGCCGTCCGCACGACTCCGACCGCACCGGATTACTACCATTTTACACGGGCTCTGGTGGAGGATCTGGATGGCGATGGCATGCCCGACGCCTGGGAGCACCAGTATGGACGTTGGAAGTATCCGTCCGGTGGTCTTGATCCGCGTCTGGCACTGGACGCCGGACGTGACCCAGACGGTGATGGCTTGTCAAACCTCACTGAGTATCGCTTTGGCACCAACCCCCTGGCTCCAGAGACCCAGCAGGGACTCAATGACCGCTCGAAATTCTACAGGAACGGGTCGCCTACGGTCACAACCGGTGGCGCATTGCTGTCCCGCTACAGGGCACAGATGGCATCAGATTTGCAGGGTGATCCCTCTTATCGTCGATTTAACTTCGGCGAAACCGGAGGCGCAGGGCCAACCGAGCCTGGGGGTGCAGGAAATCCGCCGAGTTTCACCATGTCAGTGTCGCGCTGGTATCATGATGCGATTGGTGCGTTTGTAGATGCCACTTATCAGAAGGAGCCCGAAGGCGAAAGTTGGATTCTGGACTCGTGGAATAAGTCTCTTCACCCGTGTAAATCGGTAGATTGCAGTCAATGCATCGACGGTTATAAGACATGTGTGACATGTGATGGTGTGGGAACCTTAGACTGCTACCACACTACGTCCTGCCCTCCGACCATCAAGAGTAACTGTCCTCAAGGGGTGCATGATCGCCCCTGCCCCGGTGGAGTGCATGTTATCCCATGTCCTAGCGATCGTTTACATTATTCTCAGCAGAAGAGTAAGGTTTGCGAAGAACCTGATCATGCGCACTCTATCTCAAGCTGCTATCAGCTCTTGTGTTCGGACGATGAACACGAACATGGCAGTGAGTGTTATGGGTGGCTGAACTGCACTTCACATGTGCATGACGACAGTTGTTACGATTATGCAACTATATCTTGCATGGAGGATGGTTGCCCAGCCGGACAACTCTGTGGCGAAGATTGTAGTCAGATAATTATCGGTAGTTGCCCGGGAGAAAATTGCCCCTACCGACCCAGTATCCCGTGTCCTACTTGCAATGAAACGGGTTCCAGGATGATCAATTGTCCTGACCCAGACCCTTACTCCTGCCCCGATCGCCCTGAATGTCCTGACCCTGAGTGTGAAGACGGGTCTATCAAATGTACAAACTGTAGTGGTGGGTTCAACTGTGGATGCGGCAATGCTGATTGTGAGTGCTATGGAAACGATGTGGACTGTCAATACAGAGAGAGGGACATAGATCCTGATGTCTATTGGGCTGAGGCCGGAGAATTAAGTATTACCTACAATGACGGGGCAGACACCAGCAGATGGGCAGTACTGCGAAACGGCAGTGTAGTCGGGTACTTGGGGCCAAATACCGATAGCCGGAGCGTGAGCCTCGACGAAGTGGCAGAAGAAGAAAGTGCTACAATCACTTTGGAGCCTCTCGATGATGACCCCCCTGAAGACCCTGAGAGTGGTGGCGGGGGGGCGGACGTCAGCATCAATGACTCCGCAGGTAGCCGTTATCGGAAACTCGGGCTGGACGGCTTGCCAATGGCAGATGGTAAACCACAAATGCAGGATGAGTCTGGAGAGTCGCCCGAAGAGACCTACATTGACGCCTTCACCAGGCAGTTGCGGCATTCTGTGTCGGATATCTACGCGACTGCAGATGGAGCATTGCTGCCTCTGATGATCCGCCGGGATGCGAGCTCCGAGATCTGGCAAATGAAATCTGGGCAGCGTCCTGAAGAGAAGCCAGAGTTGGCGTTTGGAGCCGCCTGGACTTCCAACGTGTGCGCGTATGTCAAATTTGAGCGTGACGTGTTCCTGGACCCTGACCCAGACGACTCGAATGCCCCGCCACGTCCCGGGAGATTGCGAGCGACCGTGGTCGATGAGCAAGGCAGCATGCAAAGCTATCTGCATGGAGCCAGCCTGCCTGCGGGGGGGGGCTCCACTCGAATGGGCTGGGCATCTCCTATGTACTTGGCCGCAACCTATGAGTCATCCGAAGCTACAGGACCTCTGTCGACGCAGACGTTTTACAATCCACAGATTTCACAAATGGGGGGCATTCAAGTGCCTGCCACCTACCCGACGATGCAGCCCTTGCCATATGTGCAGACAACCATGGTGCCGCTTTCGTTTGTCCAGTTCTCAGTCGGCGGCCTTGGGGGAAGTGGTAATGGTGCAGGACGGCATCCCTCAGTTAGCAGCATTGCGAATGAGTATTTTGCGGGGGGCGGAAACACCGGGCGTTGGGTTCACAATGGTGAGGAACTCGTCGATGCCAAAACCGCACAGAACATGTTCAACGGCTCGATGCTGGTGAAAAAATTTGGCACGACATGCTTCTATGAGCCAGCTGGCATTGAACAATTGATGCGGGCCGACCGGATAGACGCTGAATCGACCGCGTTCTCACAGGTCAGCTATGCTCGCCTGCGCGAGGTGCGCGACAGGTTGGGCAACCGGCTCTGCTATGCATACCCTGGCCCTGGGACCCTGATCCCCGAACGCATCTACGACCCTGAGCGACCAGGTCACGCAGTTCAGATTCTGCAACAGGATGGCCGCGTGAAGGCCGTGAGCGGTCCAGGGGGACAAACGGTCGAATACAGCTACTCTGGACAGACCCTGCAGTCCGTTTCGCGTGGAGGCACAGTTGTCCAGTATGCATACGACATGAACATGCAAGTCGGGGGTGAAAGCCGTTCTTTCAAACACATTGACCTGCACAGCATCACCGATGAACTAGGACGGAGCTACGTCTTCCACCGTGAATTCGACAACGGTCGAGCGGATCGTTTCCGAGGCTACCGCGCGGGAAGGCCGCGTTTGATCGCAGAAGTGACATCACCTGGAGGAAGAATCCAGCTCTCCAGCCAATGGGGGCAAACATCACCGCTGCTCGTCGGTGGCGCTCCTGCACACTCGAATACAGTGCGCACCTGCGAGGCTTACGACGGTACACTGACAACATATACCTTTGAGAACCCGGTGATTTACGATCCACGGTTTGCCTTTGCTCTCCAGGGGAACGAAGCAAACTCCATCACTGTCACCTACACCTCGATGTCCGTGACCCAGTCTAAGAACGGGGAAAATTTCGGCACGGAGACCTACACCTATAACCCGCTGGCCAGTTTTGCTCTGGCCACGGCCACCGATCGCAGCGGTCACACAACCAGCTTCACTTACGGCCCTGAAGGTTATGACGATCCGCTCACGGAAACTGATGCCCAAAGCCATGCCAAACACTTCACCTACGATCCGGCAACCCGCATCATGACCAGCATGACAGATGCCATGGGCGTGCGCACGGAATACGAGATCGACAACTCACGCACCATCACCCGGGATGGCATGACCATCGAGGTGAGGGGCCTCAAGACCGACGAACGTGTTTTCAATGCCTCCGGCCAGTTGCTGCGGCAGACCCGGTACAGTTACGATCACCCCACATTCCCCGGCCTCATCACCAAACAGTGGACCATTTCTTCAAGTGAAGAAGTCATGCCTTCCAGTGTCACCTTGACCACCCTGGGACAGCCCCAGGACGGGCAGGGAGCCAATCCAGGCTGGTGGCGTGAGGTCACCCAGACCTCCGGCACCGCCACGGGCCAGGGCGGTCTGGCTGAGGCGATCAGCACCACCACCACGATCCATGATTTCAATGGAGCCAAACGCAGCGTCATCGACGGGCGCGGTTTCATCACCAACTTCGACTACGACGAAGCCGGCCGCCTGGTCAGCGTCACCCATCCAGACGGCAGCACCAAGGGCCTCGATTACGATGCGCACGGCAATCTGGTCCAGGAGACCAATGAAAACGGTGTCAGCACGTTCCACGAGTACGATTCGCTGAACCGCCGCGTCCAGACCACCCTGGACTTGAACGGCAACGGCAGCCCCGACCCGTCCTACAATCCGGCCAGCAGCGGTCCGACTGGCTCGACCATTTCCTACGATGGCGACATCGTCACCACCACCACCTACAACCAGCGCAGCCAGGTCACCTCGCAGACCGACCCACGCGGCCTCATCACGGTGAACGACTACGATGCCGCCGGGCGTCTGATCTCGGTGAACCGGGGCGGACTGCTCACCGAATTCTTCTACGATGGCGTGAACAACGGCGGCTCGGTGTTCGACACCAGCGCCATCAAGCCCAACCGCACCATCGACCCACGCGGGGTGCAGACCTCCGTCGTCTATGACAGCCTCTACCGGCCGGTTTCCTCCACCGTCATGGCCCCCGGCATCACGGCCGTCACCCTGACCACCTACGATGCCGCCGGCAGGCCGCTCACCGTCACCGACCCGCTCGGCCGTGTCACGACGAACGTCTATGACGGCTTGGGCCAGTTGGTGGAGGTCATCGAGCCCGACACCACGGTGGACACCACCGACAACCCCAGCGTGAGGACGTTCTATACCCATCATGGGAAGCCGTGGAAGGTCATCGACCAGATGGGCCATGAAACCCGCACCCTCTACGATGCCCTCGGACGCCCCGTGCAGGTCGTTTCACCTGCGGTGGACGGCGTCTCGGCCATCACCACCAGCGAATACGACGCCGCGGGCAACGCGATCAAGGTGACCGACGCCCTCGGGCGTGAGACCGCCACGGTCTATGACGAACGCAACCGCCCGGTCGCCGTTTACGCTCCCACGGTGTGGGACGCCAACGAAGCCGAGTTCGTGCGGCCCGTCACCCAGACCGCCTATGACGCCCTGGGCCAAGTCACCCAGGTGACCGACCCCATGGGAGCGGTCACGACCAAGCACTACGACCGCGCAGGCCGTAACTGGAAGATAGAAGCCCCAGTCATCCAAGGAGCGGGGGTCTCCGACCCCCAGAAGCCCACCACGATCACCACCTTCGATCCCGGCGGCCTGGCCCTCACCGTCACCAATCCGCTCAACCAGACCGTCACCAACACCTACGACGCGTTGGGCCGCCTCATCACCACCCTGGATGCGGAAAACATCACCAACAGCTTCGGTTACGATGACGCCGGAAACCGCACCAGCGTCACCGATGGCAACGAACAGACCACCACCTTCGCCTACGACGGGCTGAACCGCCTCGTGTCGCAGCGCTTCGCCAACGGCGACGAATGGAGCTACGAATACAACGCCATCCAGAAGCTCTCGCAAACCTCGCCGCGTGGCATCGTCACCAGCTACAGCTACGACACCCGCGACCGGCTCAAGACTGTCAGCACCCAAGGAGGGGGAGTCTCCGACTCCCCACCTGCGGTCACCCGCAGCTACACCTATGACAACGCCGGGAAGCTCCTCACCGTCAGCGAAGGCAGTGCCACCACCCCGTCCGACGTCAGCTACACCTACGACGCCATGGGCCGCGTCACGGCCGAAAGCTCCCACGGCCAGACCCACTTCTACCAGTACGACCTCGCCGGGAACCGCACCCAGGCCACCTACAGCACCGGCCGGGTCGTCGAGACCACCTACGACGGGCTGAACCGGCCGCACCTCATCGCCGAAGGCGGGCGCCTGACGCGTTACGGCTACGACCTCGCCGGACGCGCCGTGGTGCTGGTGGCCGGAAACGGCCAGACCTCCCAGAACACTTACGACGCCCTCGGCAGGCTCACCGACCGCACCTTGTTCCGCACCCAGGCCATGACCGACAGCGATGTGCTCGCCGAGTTTGCATGGCATCACGACCTGCTCGGCAACGTGAAGAAGCAGGAGGAAATCTGGCCTGGGGAGCTGGGACGGGCCGCCGGGGTGCGCAGCACCACGATGGGCTATGACGACAACAACCGCCTCACCTCTGAGACGATCAGCCATCCCACCGAAGGCACGCAGAGCACCACCTACAGCTACGACGACGCCAACAACCGCGACACCAAGACCGTCACCGGAGGCGCGGAGCCGGGTCACTGGGCCTACACCTACAATGTGGCGAACCAGCTCACCGCCTGGGAACATCTGGATTACCCCGGCGGCAGCGTCCTGCGCAGCGCCAGCCTCACCTACGACGACGCCGGCAACCGCACCAGCCAGGCCGTCACGCAGGTCAGCGGCAGTTACAACCCCACCCACAACCCCCAGCCCGCCGTCAGCGGCCTCACCACCTACACCTGGGACGCCCAGGACCGCCTCGCCAGCGTGACTCTCCCCGCCTCTGTAGCGGCGGGCGTCAGCACGCCGAGCCGGACGTTCCGCTACGCCTACGACTACCGCACGCGGCGCGTGGGCACCGTGGAGCAGACACTCCTGTCTGCTGCTGAAAAACGCACCTCCATCACTTTCAGCGGCGGCTTAAGCGTCGCCGAATACGAAAGCACCGTCCCGGTCAACTCTCCGCCCTCCGCCCTTAGCTCTACGCCTACGGTGGAATACACCCGTGGCCCCGACATGGGCGGCGGCGTCGGCGGCCTTCTCTACACCTCGCGAAGCGAATCTGCCTCCGTCTCCTCCTCGCGCACGCTCCGCTACAACCTCTCCAACGGCCGAGGCGACATCGTCGCCCAATCCGACTCCTACGCCTCCCTCACCTGGACCGCCAGCTACGAAGCCTACGGCAAGCGCACCAAGGAAACGGGAACGAACCTCGACAAGCAACGGGCGAACAGCAAGGACGAAGACCCGACGGGCCTGCTGAATGAAGGGTTCCGGTATCGTGACATCGAAACCGGTGTGTGGCTGTCCCGCGACCCGGCGGGCTTTGTGGATGGCCCAAACCTCTATGCCTATGTGAAACAGAATCCTTGGACGGCTTTCGATCCCGATGGGTTGGCTGAGGTGAAGGGTTACTACAAGAACAAGGAGAGAAAAGGCGTCACCCGCCTCGAAGCTGACGAGAATGGAGCACCCCAAACCAGAGAAGGACCCAACGGTTTGGAGGTCAGAGCGAACCACTACACGGATGCAGGTGATCGGATGTTCTCATGGTTTAATGGTCCTCAAGGTGAACCAAACGATAGTGCCTGGGAGCCTGCATCAAGGTATGGGGTCAAGGCCCCAACCTCATCAGCAAAAGGAGAGTGGGGTACGAATGTTCAGCGGAATCTCAAGGCTATGGGTGAGGCTGGCAACAGTCCGGGTGTGCAGACCGCAGGCACGGTGGCTCGTGCATCTATTGAGATTTCGGCGATGTTGATGACCGGTGGCATGACTCGTATTCCATTCCGACCTGGAGCCGCAGGTGCAGAGGAAATGGTCACCTTATACCGAGGTGTTAACTCTACCCACGCGAAGTATGCCGAAGCGCTACAAGGAATCGCCACTCCAAACAAGAGCTGGTGGCAGTTCTGGAAAAGAGGGGCATCAACCTTGGAGCACAATGCTGGTCGAGGAGGAACTTTGAGTTCTCCATACACCTCTTGGAGCACCAACCCTGAGGTGGCCAAAAACTTTGCCCTTAGAACTAGCGGAGAAGGCACAGTCATTACAACGCAGGTTCCTAGATCAGCGATGATTCAAAGTCCAAACCTCAAAAGCGTCTCGCTTATGCAGGGCGGCGGCGTTGTATCAGAATCTGAGGTTTTGCTGCGCGGGACCGTTAAAGGCACTGCCGAAAGAACAACTCTTTGGTGAACTGTCCGTCATGAAATTTTACGTCACGATAGCAGAATTTGAAACGGGCATCGTCCTCCATACGGATGGGCGCAGATCACTCGACGGCATGCCGCCGAAGACTGAGTTTGAAGACCTCCACAGTGCCCTTGAGTTTGCCTCTAATCATCGAGCAGACAATCCAGACCATGAATGTGTGATCTCGGATAGCGATGGGCAAGAAGTTCAGATTTTGCGTCCTGAACTGCGTCGCCAAGCTACGAGCACGGCACCAACTAAGCCTTGGTGGAAGTTTTGGAGTTAGCAGTTTTCGGAATGGAATGTTCTTCGTCAAGCCATCACCAATCCTTCCCCAGCTCGTCGCGTGCTCCTCGGCTCCGCGCCGTTGCTAGCCATGAAGAAGCTCCGCCCGCTCCCGCCCCTGCCGCTGGGGAGTGTGCGGCTGATCGCCGCAGCTCTGCACCCGCCGAAGGGCCGCCCTTCCAGTGTGGTTCGCAAAGCTCACCAGCTCCGCACCAGCCAAGCGGTAACCACGACACAATGCGGTGTATAGTGCAGCAGGCCGCCACCCGGCCAAAGCGCCGGGACCCGGCGGCCTGCTGTGCGCTCGCAAAGCCTCGCCACTATACCCGCCATTGTGTGTAGTTACCTCGTTCCCGGTATCAGGCGGCTGCGTTCGCTG